>JAYZAY010000014.1:0-37862 GCA_036339465.1 Myxococcota bacterium
GTACCCTCGACAAACGAGTGGCATTTCGACTAGGCGCTGCAGCAGCGTATGCGAAAGCGAATCGTAAAACCCAAACCCTCACCCCGCCCTATCCAACAACGTCCATCTACATCCAAGCACAATGGGGGTCATAAGTGGGGGCATCTGGGTTTCGGGAAGCAAGCTATACCTAATGATTGCGTACACTTAACAAGCCAATTCGATTCCCGCCCACTTAGCTAGTTGCTGTAGAAGCCGAGCACACCTATCGGCGTGTTCGTTTCAACACCAACACGCGCGGACCCGCCGCCTCCACCAATGGAATTGTCCAAGAACATCCAGTATGGTCCATGGAAATCCAGCAAATCCCGCCAGATAAGCTTCTTGTCTCAATTTGAGGGCAATTGATTGTCCAAAGATGTCCAGCAAGGTCTATCTACATCCAAACTAAGTTGGGGGTATATTTGAGGGCACATCTGGATTGCGAAAAGCAGATGCCCCCACTCGGTTGGTTCTGGGTTTAGGAGATGCAACAAGCGCCAATGTGTTTCCAGCATCATCACACAACTCAACGTCATAATGCGACTCTACTGACTTGTGAATAAGGACAATTGTTCCTGTAGTACCAGCTTTCAAATTATTGGAGGCATCATCTACTTTAAGTTTTACAACATCATATTCTACAAATTTCATAGAGTTTAAATCCGCTTTTGCTGCCTAAACTCACACCCATCCTCATAACCACCCCACCCAATAACTGTATACCCTCAAAGAGCACTAAGGTGTGGGGAAAATGTCTTGGGGGCTAAGTAAATTTGGGGGTTAGAGTCGGCTTATACAAATTCCTACTGAATCTATTCTTCAACCGGCTCGGACGCGCCGCTTATGAGTGCAGCGGGAGCGAGAAGCTATTGGATGCCAGTGCTGCTGCGATTTTTCATGCGCTACTAAGCATGCGCCGTAGTCGTGTCCCTTCGGTCGACGTGACCATGAGCTGGTAGTGCACGCCATCGTCCTCGAACGTCTCACTCACAACGCGCGCGCGCTTATGTACCTCACCAATCATCGAGGTCTGAGTGTACGGGACCATTAACGACAAGTCATCCAGCAGCCGTTCAAACTCACCAACGATAACGCGGTGGAGTTCCTCGACGTCTTGGGGCCGCTTGGCCGAGACGAGTAACGCATCCGGATAGCGCGCCGCGAGCTCGCTGCAACGCTCAGCGTCGCAACAATCGATCTTGTTCAGCACCAGTAGGTTGTTCCCATCCTGGACGCCGATCTCGTCCAAGACCTCTAGGGTCAACTGGAGCTGCGCTTCGAAGGCCGGGTCACTGGCGTCAACCACATGCAGCAAGAGGCTCGCCTCCTTGGCCTCCGCCAACGTCGAGCGAAAAGAGGCAACCAGATCGTGAGGCAACCGCTGAATAAAACCGACGGTGTCCGAAATCAGGATCTGCGGCGTAACGGCCGGGAACAATGCGCGCACCGTCGTGTCGAGCGTCGCGAAGAGTTTGTCTTCCACCAAAACTGTTGAAGTGGTGAGTGCCCGCATCCACGACGACTTTCCTGCGTTTGTGTAACCCACCAAGGCCACGCGCAGTGTGTCTTGACGCCGGGCAGCGCGTACGTTCGCTTCGCTCTCGATGGCCTTCAGTTCCTTCCCCAACTCGGCGATGCGATCACGAATCTTGCGGCGGTCGAGTTCCAGACTCGATTCGCCCGCGCCCTTACCGGCCTGGCGCTCGCTGGGGCCGCCGGCGGCGCGCATACGCGGAGCGAGATATTTGAGGCGGGCCATCTCCACCTGGAGGCGAGCCTCGCGGGTCGAAGCGTGGCGATGGAAAATATCGAGGATCATACCGGTGCGATCCGTGACCTCGACACCTACCGCGGTGGTCAGATCACGAATCTGGGTGGGCGTCAGCTCCGCATCCACGATCACCAAATTGGCGAGTTCTTCGGGTTCACCGCGCTCGTCGAGATAGTCCGCCATCACCTCATCGGCTTCGGCATCGACCTTGTTGCGTTGGGCTTGCGGACCACGTGCGACGATTCCGCTACCGCCGGTCAGCCGCGCGAGTTCGATGCGTTTTCCCTGACCCAACACCCCCGCATCGATGCGGTCGCGCTTTTGGCGGACTTGCTCGATCACCCGCACCCCTAGGGTTTTGGCCAGACGGCTCAGTTCTGTGAGGGAGCTGGTGACTTGGTCCTCGGTGATACCCGCGGTTTGTATCCCGACGAGTACGGCGCGTAGCGGTTGTGTAGATTCGGACATCATGAGGCGGGCTTACCATCCTGGGACCGTTAAGGCCATAGGCCAAGGGCTCACCGCCCACTTATCCGTAAGACCGCTCGCCCTCGGTCGCCGGTGCCGGTACCTAGCCCGAATTAAAAAAAAGAAGAATTGAGCAGGAAGCTTAGGGAAAGCCCTCGAGGATGGGCCGATGGCGCCCCCGTCGTTGGGAGTTCGGAGTCGTCGTAAGCAAGCCGAGGCGAAGGTTGTTCAATCCCAGGAGCTGGAGTCACCCGACGACGAACCAGAGCCATCCGCAGCTGAGAGAGAGGCGGTTATGCGAAGAGTGCAAAGGATGCCGAATCTTCGGCTGAGCGATGTTGTGGGGCAAGGCAATCATTTTCTTTCCATGACCGTGAAAAGAAAAATGGCCATGACATTATTGGAAAATCACTGTCCTCAACCCACCACCTGTTCTAAACTCACCCCTAATGTCTAGCCAGGGATGCTTTCATAAGTAGTGAGGAAACGATGACTTACAATCCGCACTTAATCAATGCGCTTGTCGCTATCGCCCAAAACCAGGCAAAGTTTCCAGCCAAACAACCGCCTGATTTGTTCTCAGGGGCCACAGCTAGCATTGTTTGTGACTTTGATGGCAGCAATCCGGCATCGGCAGGGCTCTGCGGAAAACCGTTTAATCCAACCCGTGAAGAAAAAGACCGCGACCTCTGGTGCGAACACGAACACAACGCCATGCCAATATTCAGGGCCATTGAAGGGGCAGCCAAAAAAGTCCAAAGCAGTAAGGCTTATGACAAATTTTGCGCAGACCTCTTTAGCGGACTCGTGGTCGTTGACAGCAAAGGTTCTAACGTCAAGCTCATGAGCCGAGGCTGCTACAAAATATGTCGCCCGAAATCCTGGAAATGCAACGCCGGAGCATGGCAAAATCTCAAGGATGTTTTTCGTATCAGCATTGAATTTGAAAACATTGGCAAGCTTTACGCCGGTGCAGAAAAACTGGTGCAAAAAGTTGGTGTCATCGGCTCATCAAGCGGTGTAGCGTTTGAGGATTATACATTCGGCCCCATCTACCGAATCAAAGATAGGTTTGCCACGCCCCCAACTGGCATTATCGTCGACGAGAGATTAAACCCCGCCCACGAGGCAGAAGTCATTTACAAGGACTACCAGGTTATCCTAGGCTGTCGTGGACCCAATTTGCGTTTTACCGGCGACAAGCCTTACCTCATTGAACTTCAACTTCATGTTGCGTCCATGTTGAAAGCTAAACACGATGCGGGCCATGCCTTGTACAAACAAATGCGAGTTCTTAGTGAAGTGGAGCGCTCCAAGCTGCTTCCATTGGTCGTATCCTCAAACAACGTCTATGGTGTCGCATTTCAACAAAACTTTGCAGCGCATACTGGATTAAACGCCGAAATTGATTACATCGGTCCTTCTCTGATTGAACACGTGGCATCGCTGAATCTTGAACCCACCTATATTGTTAACAACTGGTCAGAGGTTCTCGAGGGCATTTATTCATCTATCCAAACCGCCCCCGCCCAATGACCAGATTGGGTTTCGTTATCAACCCAAGGAAAGGAAGAATTGAGCAGGAAGCTTAGTGGCACGGCTCTTGACTTCATCAAAAAAAGCAAAGAAGGCTTAAAGAAGAAAGAACTTCTTCTTTTGCGACAGGAAGTCCGGTAACGAGAACCCAAAACCGCCAGCCAAGAATTATTGCCAAGGATTATTGCTGGGCAGAGCTAATGAAGCGTGCAATCGAGATTGATGTGCTGGCGTGTCCTCACTGCGCAGGTCCGATGCGATTTATTGCGTGCATTATGGAGCGCGACGTCATTAAAGCAATCCTTGGCTCGATGGGGATACCGGCTGACTCCACTGCCCCACCCTCCTCGTTGCCTATACCCCATCTTGCTTTCGAATTTTAGGAAGATCCCAATTCGCAAGCAGCTTAGAAGGTAGCCTATTTCGGCTCGTTTTGCTTGCCGGTGTGCAAAGCTGCGGGGTTTTGGCCATCCTTAAGCGCCTGCAATCATTATGTTGCTTCAGAATCACGTTTTAGACCCTATTTCTCCTCAAAATCCACCAAAACGCCTCCCTTGAACTCGGTCTTGGTGCTGATTTATAGAGCTAAGCTAGGAGTTTTTTGCAGCTTGAATTCCCTAGCCACTTCGAAAGCTTTATGGGGCTGAGTTCGCTAACGACCCTGCTTAATCTTCTGCTTTCTTTTTTAGAGCAACAGAGGAACTGGCGATGGCGATAATCCTTTTAGAAACCCCCGATAGTGTAAGGAATGACCATTAAATCTAAGATTAATAGCGCAGGGAAGCCGAACTTCGTTCCGAGGATTTTGGGCAGCGGTGAGGATTGGGGTCGGGGAGGAGACCTGCCCGATGACGTCAGTCGATCCACTCTCGAATTTCTTCATGCCGATGACGTGCGACGCGTGGGGGAAATAAGTCATCCTTTGAGCCGTGTGGCAGAGGAGCCACTCCTTTGGAAGAAGTTGGTGCACCGTGACTATTCGAATGCGCCGAAGGTTGCGCCATCGGGAGGATGGAAAGCCTACTACAGGGAGCATCGAACGGGCCTTAGTAAAGCGAGAGACTTTTATAGGGAGTGTAACTCCCCTGGGTTCTCGATGGGCGTGTGGAGAAATAACGGTGAGAGAGTGGAGTTGGGCCATTTTGCATTGCCGGGTTCTATTCCTGCCACGCGAACGGTTTTGTCATATCATCACGCGAATGGCATCAAATTCTATCTTCCACACCGAGATGCCTCCGTAAATGTGAAGTGGGACCCAATGACTCGGGGTGCGAGCAACGGCAGGATTGGCTATTCGATATCGGGTGCCGGTACCTGGAGCCTCGCCCAATTGGAGCTCATCGAAGACAGCAGTTCGTGGGGGATGCAGCAGACTTTTGGCGTGGCTTTTGAGATAGGTGACCTAGAGTTCGGTTTCATCAAGTATAAGAACGATGGCGCCGCTAAATGGATTAAGTCTTTTTTTCAAGGCTCGTCCTAGCCAAAGATACAAACGACCTAAATCCCTACTCTCTGGCGGTTCGGGATTAGATTTACCTCCCAATTTACGAACGAGATATTCATCGAATTCCATGAGCAATGTCTCAACAAGGCGGCAGACGGCCGTGCTAAGAGTCAAGTAGGCGCACAAGTGCCAGGGATAATAGTAATCATCCCTAGTTAAGGATTTAGCTCTCAAGTCGCTTCGCGCGAGCAATACTTCAGCATGCCACCTAGGCGCTGATGGCAGACAACATCGCCATCACAATTAGCAGCCGCCCTTCCCTTCAGCACTTTGTTCCCCACGCCTTGGTGGTTACATTCAAGATGATAGTGGGACGGTTACTTTCTAAGCTGCCTGGGCGGCAGTGAACATAGGGCGGGAATGTTTTTGTTGCGCTAGTATTGACACTCGCGGGATGCGGGAGTTGCGCAAAGCAAGACTCGACGTCTTCTGACCAACCCCCCGCAGAAACGACCGACCCCGCAAACACCACAAACACCCGGGCGCAATTTCCCCAAAGAGCATACGCAGCAAACCTTTAACCTGGGGACTGGAGTGTCGGGCCACCGGCGGAAAAGCCCGGAAAATTGGTTTAGTAGACGGTTCAGCCTCCATGCCAGGCGTGCGGGCTTGCGTGTCTCTTAATGAGTGGGTGCCACAAAATCCTTCCACAGTTACATCCAAAGACGACAATAAGTGTTCATAATGCACCACGGCCATTCTTTATTGTAGCGCAATGCGACACCATGATTCAAAAAAATAAGATGGCGTGCTATGATCCTTGGATTCAGACGATTTGCCTAGGCTAGTTATCGCTTCCCTTTCCACTCCGGTGTGCTATGGTCCCCCTGTTTGCTATAAACTCATCCCATGGGAAGTGCTTCTATGAATGAACCTGCACAGCTTCCACCTGGCATTCGTGCCGTCGTTCGAGATTTGGCTGAAGACCCCGGGCAAGGCATTGAACAAAATCTCGCAGTCGAAACGCAGCCCATACCCGATGTTTCTACTTTACAACCCGATGATATTCTAGTTGCGATTCGTGCCTCTGCGGTTTCCTGGGTGGATGTTTTGATGACCAGTGGCCAGTATCAACACATTCCCACCTTGCCCTATACACCAGGCCTTGAGTACGCAGGCACCGTTGCTTGGAAGGGGCCCAACATTCCCGATACACGTTTTCGGCTTGGGGATAAAGTTTACGTTGCATGCTTTACTACCGGGCCTCGCTCCTCTGGAAACTATCAGAGTTATGGTGGATTTGCCTCCTATGCGGTGGCTCCTGTTGATGCAGTGAGTGCTATGCCGGAGAACTTCACCTACGACCAAGCCTGCAATTTCGCAGGCAACTTTGAAACGGCTTACCACTGCCTGGTGGATTGCGGCCACCTTCAGCCCGGCGAGACCATCTTGATACACGGAGCATCTGGGGCAACTGGCCTAGCGGCGGTACAGATCGCTAAAACCCTCGGTGCCACAGTTATCGCGACGGGTCGCTCGTTGAAAAAGCTCAAACAGGTACAAGAACATGGTGCAGACCATATCATAAGCTTGGCGCGAGATGACGCTGAACCAGGTATCAAACGATTTCGCGAAGAAGTTAAAGCACTTACAGCAGGCAAAGGCGTGAACGTTGTGTACGATTCCGTGGGAGGGGATATTTCTCTGGAGAGTCTTCGTTGCGTAAGCTTTGGTGCGCGATTCCTGATCGTCGGTTGGGCCTCAACGCCGTTGGTGGCCAAGGGAAAAGGTGGCCGCGGATCTCCCAATGCGAATTTGCTTCCAACGAATCTCATTATGATGAAAGGTCTTAAGGTTCTAGGTTGCCCCATGGTCATTTCAACTCAAAACAATCCCGCTATCCGTCCCCCACGGGTTGCTAAACTCAAAGAATGGGCCGAGGCCGGTAAAATAAGCCCCTACATATCCCATGTGTTTGAACTGCGAAATGCAAAAGATGCCATGGCCGCTCGGTGGAATGGAGACATTTTGGGTGGCTGCGTGGTCCGTCCGCCGCCGCTTCCTTTTACAGGATGAGCCAATCAAAAAGAACTTACGTCTGGTTCATTATGCAAACAGCTTTCCGATAACTTAGCCGTTGGAAAACTGAAGAACAACCTCGTTGTCATCGTTTTTAAAGGCTTTGATTTGATGATAGAACCAAGGCTCGGTGAAAAAACGGAAAACGTTTAACTCGTCACTACCGCTGGCTGAATCAGCATAGCCTTGAACAAGTCTAGGCGAAGTCAAAACCGCGTGCTTGCTCTCTCTATGATTTCATCTATGCCAGTGAGACTCGTACCTCTCTGTCGACCCTTAAATACTTCGGTTGGTCTCAGCCATCTGCTTGATTGCAAAGAGGATGGTTGCGTAGTTTTTTTCGGTGGCAACAGTGGCTACGTTGCTCGTGCTGATTTGGAGAGGCGACTGGTTGGCACGTGCGATTTGCCCGTGGCGCTAATGGCACCCTACGGTGAAAAGCACCGCCGGTCGAAGGATTAAACCTCGCGTGAGACACGACCAATGTGTGATTGAAAACCGATAGGAATTGAGCTGGTTTATCCTATGCTGGATGCTACGCGCCCACAATTGCAAAGTTCTCTTTTTCGCGTGGTGCTGAGAGATAAACACCGAAAAAAAACCATCGAGCCTGCCTCCCTACAGGCCATGGAAGCAATTACCCATGCACCCGTGGTTGCGACTCCACTTTGACCAAGGGTCTCGAAAATCGCAATAAGGCTGGCTATTGACGTGCCCCAAAATAAGCGTTTCAGAAACAACATCAAGTAACTACAGGCCCAAAGTTACGCCCCCTGAAATCAAGTTCCCCCAGGGTTGGTTGTCGGGAAACGACCTAGGATCGACGAAGAAAAGATACAACAAAAACCGGATTTCATCTTCGGGCAATATTCCCGCTTGAATTAGACGCAACCTCCCACCTGTACCACCGATAGTCCGAATAGAAACCTTGTTTCACCAGATAAGAGGCAATTTTGGGGGCCTTAAATCAAACGAAAAGACAATTTGAGGAACACCATGCCAAAAAGAATTCCAAAAAACTTTCACAGCACAAGCATCCAAGACGAAAACCAGCGAAGGACTGTCGAATACGGATCAAAAACACAAGCTCAGTTTTGGATTCAGAACAATCCTCAAGCCACTCGCTCAGAGTTTATGGGCTATGCCCGGCGACAGCTGAACCTTAACAGCATGACCGCCGTCTTTTTATGGTTTCTTCTAATTGGTGGGCAAATGGCTCAAGTTCAAGCCCACACAGACCCAAACATGGAGCAAATGACCCTCGACCCGTTTCCCACTTCTGCCTATACCAATGACGTCTTTCAACCATTTGGCACAGACCCTATGTCCTATACTGCGACATACATCGAGCCTTCATTTGGCACGGGATTGGATCTTCCACACGCAGCATCAGGCGCCCCAAGCGTCTCAATAAATCCGTTGATTGAACAAGCCACCCTAGGAAGTGAATTCACGTTCTTCAAAGAGGGTCTTCAAAACCGACACTACGACTTGCCGGGTAATATCATTCGAAACCCTGCCACCGAAGAAGCACAAATACAATTGGCGCAAACAATCATGGCCGAATGTGAACCATGCACAATTGAAACCGAAATCAACAAATACGGTGTCCCTTCCTATAACATCACTCACCCCGATGGATTTTGGATTAACATCGACACTGACCCATCGTGTGTTGAAACACAAATGAAGCCCATGAACCTAAGTGAATATGAGCAGCATGCCGACGAAATTCAAAGGCTACTCTTTGATGGTGCAGCGAGTTTAGGTTTGAAACCCGACTCCGAACGAGGTTATCGAAACCGAATCCCATTTCGGATGGGAGGAGGCCATATTCACTTCGGACTTCATTCAACCTTTGAAGACTCAACCCACCTCTTAAACTTCGAAATCGATCAGCAAAACAATCCGTTTTTGGGAACCGGTGCCTTAGGAAACTATCCCAGAAACGCCGCACCACTCGCCGCTCAAACCCATAGACAGCGCAACACATTTGCAAAGATTGTCGACAATTTTGATGCACCTCAGCAAGAGATGTGTATGGAGAAACTCGCCGAAATACTAAATCGCCAAGTTTTCTTCCGTTCCTTAGACCCACAATCATCACCTGGCGAAAAATACCAACAGGCAAGCCTCGCCCATGCCACCCGTGAAACTCCAGAACACGCTCGAACCGTGGAATTCCGGGCCCCCGGCCCCGAACGAAGCATTGCCCATTTTAACCAATTGGCTCGATTGATGCTTAAACGCATCGACATGCTTAAGAACGCCGAGGGTGTTCTAAACTATGAAAATCCAGTCTTTGAAAAATGCGATTGGGATGAAAGCTCAGGCTGTCTCTTCACATTTACCTCAGACCGCGAACAAGCTGTGGTGGATGGGTTCTATCGATTCATCACCGAAATGGGTGAATCCTGGAAAGACCATCGAAATCTATTGGAGCCCGTCTTGATCCGCAAAATCGAGCAAGGTCGATTGAAGGCCCCAACACGGTCCGACAATCCTGAGATGGTAAAACCCTCTGCATTTGCTCAGGCAGTTGCCAAGAAATAGCCGCTCGAGTTTCCTTCTATTATTCCCACAAATTCCTAGCCGCCAAGGCTCTCCCCCCCAATGCATTTGGGAGACGTGGATGGGTGGCTATGGCCCAACACCGACCAATGCCGAAACCTAAAAACGTGAACACACAAGGATATACCTTCACCAATGACCCCACAATCGCGAATAAAGCCACCGTCACCCCACAGGGATATTTGGAGCCATTCTCATGGCCGTTACGGTTATTGGCTACTCCACAAAGGTCGAAGAGCCTCTGGTGTTGAATTCGAGAATAAGGTCGAAGAGTGGAACCCCCTAGCGGAAACCATCATTTTCAACTGGCACCGCTACCCAACTTAAAGTTATGCGCGACCACCGCAAAGATCCAGGCAACCAATAGCTTAAAGTTATGTCATCTAAAAGACCGTGTTCGCAACACGGTTATGGCAACCGTGCTTTGGCTTCAAGCCAGAGCCTTAACCTATAAATCTCGTAAGTTTTCAAACTGCGGCCGCTGTTCATCTATCCCACTAAGGCAGTTGCATCCACAGAATCTGTGAGTCGTTTTCATCCTCCGAAACGAGATTCGTGGTAAAATGATTTAACCGGCACAGGTGAGGAGAGTGCGGGCATGTTGTTTCACTCTCTTTCAAAAAGACTCTCGGGCCTGGACGTCGCTTGGAAATGCAGAAAGAGACACACCGTTTACGGACACAAAGACAAGGATGAAACGTCAAAAGGGAAGCCATATGCTAACTGCAATCGTATTCCCGAAGAGACAAGAACCTTCCTCGGAACGGCCCTATCAACCCTATTTCTAGGCAACACCTACAATAGCAACGGAGCTATCCATTTGCCATTTTTACCACACCACCAAGCTCCCCGGATACTGCTTGGCCAAGGGGCCATTGGATTTGCGTACAACAGCCAATAACGATTGCAGTTATTAGCTGGCCCATAACCTTCTGCATTCCCCAGGCCAAAGTTACCTATGGACCGATTAATGGGCTTTCTCCTGGGAACTGTATATTTGAAATTTCAACGATTTACTCTGTTTTGTTACACCTCCGAGCTCCCTTCATCGCTTTTTAGAATACAGCTCGGAACACCAAAGACCTTGGTCATCACCGATGTTCTTGTCCATAAACGCATAGAGACCGAGCCTTGATTGATTGGCTTGTGTCGGCTTTGCTTCGAGATTCCACAAATCGAGGGGGGTGATAGGAAAAGTCGGGAAAAATGAGTGCATCACCGGCATGGCCTGGGTCATAAATGGGCATTTCGGTTGATATTGATATGGCCCTAGATGGAGAGGTTCGCTTCGGTAGTTGCTACTGGCTGAAATGACAATAGATTGGTGAAAAACCTCACGGAATCAAATTTTTCTTCAAGAACACGCTCCGTAAGCACTTGCTATTACATTTATTTACTCCCCACCCAATACCCCATAAGCAACTCTTGGGATTAAAGAGCGATACTCCTTAAAGAGCGATAGTCCCTAAAGAGCAGCGTTGGTCGAAACTTACATGGTTGTTAGTCGAATTTATAATTACTTTTTTAGCCCAAGCGTCGAGAAGACTTTGGCGCCCGGGTTTCTTTGGAATGATTCTGGCCCCACCGTAAAGTTCTGCCTTGATACTGATACTTTTGACCAAAATCTAAAAACCGCGGCGCGTTATGCCTGGGCAGCCTGGCAAGTAGGCGATGGCAGATACAATAAGCGCAAGAGTCCCATAGCACCTATTCTCAACGATTTAAAGACCCACCCCCATCTCACTCTGGAGCACGCAAAGGATATTAGGGTTCGCCTAGATGTTCTTTCTAACGAAACGAAGAAGAAATACTATGCACCCCTAAGAAACTTGGGCAAGAAGTTAGACACAGCGATTCGGCGTCTAGAGGGGATTGAAGCTAAAGAGAGCCGAGTGAATCGAGAAGCATTTCGAGACTTCATGGCACACTTATCCCTCAAACAACAGCCACTGACGAGTCAAGAGGAGATCTCGATTGCAGGATACAAAAAGCCAAATGGTTATAGATCGGTAAATGCTGCATTGCGTGGCCAGAGTGAATTGAGTCTCGAAAACCTCAACTATGCCATGACAATCTGTAGCGGTATAGCAAAACTCCCTCCCTATAAAAACACCGTCTACAGAGGTGCTGGTTGTCTACCGGGAGGCGTAAAGAAAGCGAAAGTGAGTCAGGTCTATACCGCGGATGCCTTTGTCTCCACGGCCGCAACTTTGGAGGCCGCATTTAGTTCAAAATTTCTAATCTCGATTACACCAAAGCATTCTTTCTTCGATATTTCTGCCTTTGCAGATGACCATGACAACCAATCCTCCAATCTATCCTACTTTGAGAAAGAAGTATTGGGTCTTCCTGGTACGGAGCTCAGGTACTTCGGTGAAAAAGAGGGGGCCTATCACTATGAAGAGGTTTAGAAGGTAAGCTATTGAAAGTTTCCATTCGGGCTACATCCCTTTTCCAACCCGATAAATCAGGGTTGCTGTAAATCGATAGGTCCACCCACATTCTCGGACAAATCTATGTAACCCAAAAACAGGTGGCGTCGTCTCTTCACTGCTTTCGCCATCACCCGCCCTTGCGAATGCTCCGATTGGCACAAGTGTAACCCAAGCATTCTCCTGTGTCCTTAGACGGGGATCCCCTCCTGTGTCTGAAGAAAAGTCTTCGGAACAAAAAGGTCTACAAACCTACGCTTACGCTAAACTCTTTCACCCGCAAGCCCCCCCAGCACCCCAACTTCAAAAAATCAGTTCGAAACTCGTTTCGTGCACCCCACACCCGAGAAGATTGGGTCGCAACTCGCCCGAGCCACCAAAACCATCGCCGAAATCTTCTATGCCGCGTCTAAGCCGGCTCAAACCATGATCCGCTTTGTGGAATCGTATTCCTGGTTGGCCTTAGGATACTTTGGAAGAGTGGAGATGTGCCCATATTCCGATATTGAGTTTGGCGTGGTTTATGAGGTGCTACCGAATTCAAGTGCGAACTTTCACAAGCTCTACCAACCCCTGCTCTACGGGCGCGGTCAATTGCATACCACCACCATATTACACACCTTAATGGAAGCCAACTCACCCAATATAAAGCCTAGAATGTTGGCAAATGGACGCAAAAAACGGATTCAACGCCAACTTGAGATGGATGCTCTTCCATGCCCGAAGACAGATGTAGAAATCGGGTTCACCTTTCAGCGACTGAGACCCTGTCTGGTCGGTCTGTTGGGCAAAGAACTCACCTTGAATTGCGCATTCTAGAGAATCCTTATGTGCACGTTGGGAAGTGAGAGGGACCGACCCGTATTGGTGTTTGGATGAGTTGTGAGAGGGGCCGACCCGTATTGGTGTTTGGATGAGTTTCTACTTTAACTTCCATTCCCATTAAAACCCATTGGGTTTGATGATAAATCTGTTTCTTTTGTTCGTGTTCTAGTATTCTTTCCAGGGACTGGTATTCCACCGGAAAACTTCGAAAGGGGCAAACATGCGAATACAAGGGCTCTGGTCTGTGCTGGTGATTTCTTGGGGAGTTGGTTGTGGCGGGGGACAAGACGCTACGCCGGAAAGTACTTCCACCTCCAACTCCAACGCCAATTCCAACGCCAACGCCAACGCCAACGCCAACGCCAACGCCAACGCCAACGAAAGGTGTACGATGATTCAAAATTCTATTGAGGAAGCTGGTTTTGGAGGCAAGGTCAGTGTTCGTTGTGCTGAGGAATTTGCGTACTTGGGAAGTGACCTCTATCCCGATCACGATTTAATGAATGGTATTGTCGGCACCAATGAACAGATCCCCGTGCCGGCATCTGGGTTTGAAGGGCCGGTCCTACTCCCGTGGTCGCCTCGGCGGTAACGACCATGGACTCCGCTTTGGGCTTAGCGGTAAATGGTGTGCCTATATACGACTATACGGCAGGTGGCGAAATTCAAATGGACGCAAGCGGAAACTCAACGTACGACGCACGGCTGGATACGGTGGTATTAGGGCAACTCGATAGTTGCGGAGGCCATTCCGGAAAATGGGACGATGACCATTACCATAAACGCCCCGATTGCATGGTCGATGCCATGGACAATAGAGATTCAAATCCCATTATAGTATGGGCCTATGATGGCTATCCCATCTATGATTATCAGGATAACCAAAGCGACCTTGGGCCATGCAACGAAATCGAGGATGAAACCTTTGGTTATCGTTATCATGCTACGGTATCCCATCCCTATATTGTAAAATGCTTACTGGGCGAAGTGAATGTGCAAGGTTTGCCCCGCGTGAGCCCCTTTCGGGAAGGGGGAACACCCATCAGCGTCACCAACCTAGGCTACAACACCATCGCAAATGCCGACGGTACGGAAACCCGTGCACTGAGTTATACCTACAAATCCATTGAGTATTACATTAAGTATTCCACCCGGACTGATTCCGACCGGTGTTTCGATGTGGACGCAAAGATGTGCAAAGCTAACCAGGATAACTGCAATACCGAAGAACAGAACGGCTGTTATTGCCGAGAGATGGCCGAGGGAGAACAAGCGCCCGGTGGTTGTCAAAGCGCGGGAGGCGGAGGGACACCTCCTCCTTGATTCCATAAGAAAAGATTCAAAACGGGAATCCCCAAGAAGGTTTTTGAACCACCGCTTTCCAGGCCGATACGTGAAGATGTAATTCTAGATTGCATCCCCAAATGCAAATGCCGGTATTTCTTGGACGCGACTCAATACCGCGCCCCGGGGATGGCCATCGAGAAAATTCTTTTCATATTCAGGGGTAAAGTCGTTGGCTAAGATACCTACACGCGCACCGAGGGCGAAAGGGAGGGATAAATCGAGTTCGAAGATATCACCCACCACCACCAAGTCTTCAAAGCTGGCTTTTTCATCGGCGAGAATTTTGGCAAGCACCCGATAGTAGTTGGCGCGTCGAAGTAAAATAGGACGCGGCAAATCCTTGAGTTCCATGCTTTCGTCCACTTCGGTAAATGCATTGTCGATGACGTATTTCTTGGCGCTGCCATGCACCCTCTCCACCAACCACTCCAAACTACAGCTCTGGTCATCGTTGGTTCCCAGGCTCTTGAGCTTGCTGCGCACGGGATCGGTGTGGGAATTGGTCACCACATAGGTGGCGCTGCCCTCAAAAGACTCCAGCACCGCGCGGGCGCCCTCACGAAAACAATTCAAGGTCTTGGGATAATTGTATTTGTATAAAATACCATCGAGAATCCGGGTGCGGTCGTCGGTGTTTAAGAAAGTTTGGCTATAATCGAAGATTTTGCGGGCCACGGGCATCATGCGCAAATAGGGGTCCACCACCGCGGGGGCCACGATTTGACCATTGAACTCCCAACCATATTCGTGTGGATTTTGGGCTACTTCCGTGTCAAATTGCGTCGCCAGGGTCTTCACTTCGTCGAGGGGAAGACCGGAAAGGGCGCTAACGTCTTCCAAATATCCAGTACGATAGGGGCCGCCTTCTTTTTCGGCGTCGGTCATGGTTCCATCAAAATCGAGAACAAGGACTTTGCGCATAGGATGTTCACCTTTTTTGGGCCTGTGTATGGCACGGACTCGCTTGAGATCGCAAGTCGGCATCAAAGATTGGTCTTTAATTGTGATTGAGCACTTATAGGCAAAAGATCTTGAATTCGAAACATCCCATAAATCATTTTTTTTGAACCACAGGCCCCAGGCTACCACGGGAGTATCATTCTCGGTGGTGAGTCATTTGCCCATCGACCTGAAGTGTAACAAGCCCCCTTACACCCACTAGGATCGAAGATCACCAAAGTCACGAAGCGTTCAAAGAAATTCCTCGGTCAGATGCCTGAGAGTTCGCTCCCAATATTTCGAAACCCACCCTATGGAGAATATCCATGGACTTGACTGCTTTTGAGATGAGTTGGCCCTTCAGCACGGTGGATGTAGATGCACCAACCCGTTGACCTTCAAAAAAACAGAGGTTTTATGGTTGGCCGGGCAGCCTGATGGTGGGTACCCATGGCAATGAAGGCTTCTTCCCGATAAGAGGAGGTGGATTCATTGTCGGTGAGGTCTAGGATGTTTGGTGGTTTGGCTGATTCTATCGCCCGTGCCCATGCCCTCTGGGGCTTTGCCGTAGTGGCGGTGGTCTTGGGTTTAGGGGTGGGTGGGGTTACCCTGAGACCGGACTTTGCGCTGGAAAATTTCTTCGGCAACAATGACCCCTCCTGGGATGTTCTCAACCGGTACAAAGCCTTCTGGGGCCCCGATGACGACATCATTATTGTGGTAGCCACCGTTAAAGATGGGGACATCCTCAGTAGGGAGCGCCTTGAGGTCTTAGTCACCCTACGCGACAAGCTCGAAACGATTGAGATAGTGGAGCAAGTCACCACCCTTTCTACCATAACCCGGATGCAGTCCGGTGGAGACGATACCCTACGCCTCCAGTCAGTCGTTGACACCTACCCTCAGCCGGGAAGTTCCGAAAACACTGTCGCTAGATGGCGCAAAGAAATTTTAAACGATGCGCTCTTGGTTCCGGCACTTTTGGCCCAAGACGCCACCACCACCGCGGTGGTGGTTAGGTTCACAAAATCCAGCGCCGACTTGCAAGAGGTGGTGCCCATGGTGGCTGCCATTCGCAAAGTAACCCAAGCGCTAGACGGCCAGGAGGGGATCCAGTTTGTAGAAGCAGGCATCCCGGCAGTACGGGCCGATTTTTTTGGGCAGGTGATGGCCGACCAGCTAATTTTCATTCCGGTCGCCATGATACTCATGGCCCTCTCTCTCTTTTGGGTGTTTCGCAGCACCCATGGGATTTTGATCCCTGGAATGGCCTCGGTGGTGCCCGTGGTGATGGTTTTTGGCGTGATGGGCTACCGGGGTGGCCACATCGATATGGTAAACCAAACACTCGCCACGGTATTGCCATCCATTGCAGTGGCCGATGCTATCCACCTCTTGAGCCGATTTCACGAAGAGGCCCGAAAGCTGGCTGCACCGGGCATGCGATTGACAAAGCTACAGCGCCAAACCTCCATTCGGGCTGCGCTCTTAAAGCTGGGTCCGGCGTGTTTTCTCACATCCCTTACCACCGGAATTGGTTTTGGCTCTCTTGCCATGGCCAAAATGCCCATTTTGCGCCAGTTTGGCCTGGATGCCGCACTGGGGATAGTTTTTTCTTATGGCTCGGTCTTGGTGCTGATGCCTCTTTTGCTCTCCATGACCCGTGGGGTGGTACCCAAAGGGCCAGGGGGCACCAAACCTCACCTCCTGGATCGCACTCTTGAGGCCGCCGGTCAGCTCGCTCTGCGCCGCCCGTGGCTTATGGTGTGTGGGGCGGCTGCGGTCGCCCTAGGGTTTGGTTGGCTCGGGAGTTTTGTTGTGGTCGACAACAATTTAACCCAGCTGCTCGCCAAAAATCATCGAACCTCCATTGCCAACCAGTTGGTCGACGATGACCTTGCTGGTATCTTGAACTACGAATTCGATATTCTTGGTAAACCCGGCGATTTAAAACGCCCAGATGTACTACGGGCTTTGGAGCAGTATGGGACGTGGGTTAAGACGCTCCCTTCGATTCGGGACGTGACCAGCCCGGCGACCTACGTGGGCCGAGCCCACGCGCTCATGAGAGGCCAGCAAAAAGTGCCCGAAAGCGGCCCTGCAGTGGCACAGCTCCTTCTCTTAATGGAGAGCCACGAAGAGTTGCACAAGATGGTCGACATGAACTACGACCGAGGGCGCATGGTGGTTCGCGGCCAAGACCATGGGGCCAACTACTTTGCTACCATTGAGGAGCAGATGCGTGCGGCCATCCCCAAGTATTTCGGGAACACAGGGGTAGAGGTTCATCTCACAGGCACCGGGGTAGTAGCCTATCGGGGCATCAACAATGTAACCTTGGATCTGCGTGACAGCCTAATCTTTGCTTTTCTTGTGGTTACTTTGGTCATCGGATTTGTGTTTCGCGATGCCCTCTTGACGCTTTTGGCATTGGTTCCCAACGGCCTTCCACTTCTGGTGGGATACGGTGCAATGGGTTTTTTTGGTTACAACCTCGACCCAAACTCAGGCCTGGTCTTTACCGTGGGCTTAGGTATCGCCGTTGACGACACCATTCATATTTTGGTCCGATTTCGAGAGGAATTGGCTTCAGGAAAGACCCGCGATGAAGCCATTTTGGAGAGCATTCGCCAGAGTGGGCGCGCGGTAACCATCACCTCGGTGATTATAACCTTTGGATTGGGCATCAACCTGCTCAGTAGCTTCACCCCCATGGTGGCAATGGGGATGACCGGAGCGGTGATAATGAGTGCGGCATTTACCTGTGATGTCTTGGTTTTGCCCGCGCTCCTAAAGCTGGCAATGCCCGAAGCGCAATCACGTTCTACGCCCGATCTCTTAAGCTAAAGGGGCACATCCGCCTAAGACTTATCGGACCATCTCAGTCCCTGCTACCTTAAAGATAAAAGACTCTCAAGAAGCGGTAATTGTAAATATTTCACTTATTTCAAAAGGGAGGCTCGGGAACAAATAGGTGGATTGAATCCTATAGCTAGAATCCAAATTCGTGTCGGAGATTCAGCCACTATTTCTCCATGGTTAACCCACCATGAGCCACTCAAAAGCTATAAAACAAGCAGCATTTCTCAAGGCTTACATTGCAATGGATGCCAATTTACCGCCGTGGTCACCACAACAATGGTTTCTTCAATATTTTCTTTGGGGATTGGTTCTACTTTGATAGACTCCAAGAGTCCCTGGGGGAATTATGCATACGAGAGAATTTCATAGCACAGAGCAATTTGTTGGTTGTCGACTGGGAGACATGGTCAAGATGCTCTACGGCATTACCGATGAGCAGCTAGAAGTCGCAGTAGAGGTACACAAACAAACCGGCGAGCGCTTAGGTAAAGTACTCGTAAATCTGCAAATGATAAGTCTTGCGCAGCTCGCGACATGCTCAGTCCTTCTCAGTGCCAACGAAACCACGCTTTTCGCACACGGCTTTGCCGAGCGAATTCGTTCCTCTTGGTCGAGTCACCATGTACGGCTTTTCGCAGAAACCCTTTTCTGCACTTCGGTCGCCTTGGTAGTCATGCTCTTGGCCAATGTGCGAGAGAGCGGACTCTTTTCTCTCTTCTTTATGGCTACTGCACTGTCTGCAACCTTCGAACCCATCAATCCGGATTCGAAAAGGAAGACCATCGTTATTGATTTCTTTCTGGTTTTTGTGGGTGTGTTTTTCACCTATCTAACCGCAGGACTCCTCGTCGAGCCATCGATGTTTGAATCTGCATTCAGACTACCAGCACTGGAGGCTGGTGTTCATGACGGAATCTTTCTTTGGGAAAGTGGTAACGCCAACTTTGGTGAGATTTTCCTCCAAAATATCACTACCGCCTGTTTCCTCTTTTGCCTAAGTTTTGTGTTTCGCACCTATGCAGTCTTACTAACAATAGCTTCCTGCGCATATGTGTGGGCGATTATTCTGGCGGCCCTACTCAATCCCAACCTTCACCACGAGGCTCCAGGATTCTTTGAGGCTTTGGAGGTTGGCTTACTCGGATTCGGCCCCCACTTCATTCTCGAAACCCTCGCCTATGTTATCATCGGTCTTTGCGGCCTTTGCTTGTCTAAATATCTACTTTGGTACGGTTTTTTCACTCAACTTTTTATCGCCAACACCAAGTGGGTCCTCCTTGGCCTTGGCGCGACTGTATTGCTTCTTCTACTCGCCACAGGACTGGAGGTCTCTTGGTTCGAGCAATTTCCGTACAAATGAACTGCTCAGAGAGATAGGAGTCACACCGCGGAAATGGCAGGATGAAGCCATGGAGGGGTTGGGCAAAGTGAGCATATTCTTGACTTCGCATCAATATTCAACACCTACCTACTTCCCGATAGGTTTGAAACAAATAACCTTCAAGATCTGAAACACCCAAAACGTAAAAAACTTTTACATAAGGCCACTCATTGCCGAAACCAAGAGTAGACTTTCATTACAGCTATTGTAGCATTAAGAGTGAGGCTTGCCCTTTTGATTAGGAACAGAGAAACCCTCGATGCAGCTCAAATTTTTTGGCCAATTCCTGCTCGAAGAAAATTGTATCTCCTCGTACCAGTATGGAGAAGTCCTAGCATTGATGGACCAAACAAATCTCAAGCTGGGTGAGCTGGCTGAAGAATTTGGCTATCTCACAAAATTCCAGACCCAAGATATCCATGGCAATCAAAAATTCGAAGATGCGTTTTTCGGCGAATTGGCGATAAAACAATGTCTTTTGTCCGACACGCAGGTGAAAACCCTTTTGGCGGAGCAAGGAAAAAGGAGACTCCTAATTGGGGAGGCCGTGGTTAAATTGGGCTTTCTCAGTGCCGACAAAATTGAAACTTACCACAATGAGTTTGAGAGAGAGCAAAGAAAATTGAGGCTAAGCTCCATCTTACCTCCTGCCCTAGAAAAGAATTCACTCGTTGAGTTCCTTATAAAGTTTCTCCCAAAAATATCTTTTCGCCTTACCGGTGTTCGGCTCAAAATTGTGGATGGCTGCCCTGCGCTAGAACGGCACATGAAAGAACATACCGCCAGCGTCATGATTACCGGTAACGCAGACCTCAATCTGATACTTACGGCTGATACCGAATTTGCGACCAAAATTATGGATGGGCTCTTAGGTGGCCAACTGGCCCTCGAAGATGATCCCCCAACACTCCATGATGTCTTGGGTGAATTTCTAAGTATCATCGCGAGTAATTCTCTCCGCGCCCTTCATGAACAAGGAGTGAGCGGGAAATTGGGTACACCCAAGTATGGTCAATCGCTACCTTCCAAAGGATCTGCCTTCATCCTTGTTTCCACCGTGGGCACAGCAACCCTCATTATTCATTACTCCTAAACCTTGTCGAGCGTCATCAATCCTGGTTCGGGTTAGGTCACCGGCGATGAAAACCTACGCACCAAAATAGCGGTGCGGTAGCTTGAAGCCAATTCAAATCCAAAACTCACGCCATTTACGAAAATCACCTCATCGATCGCTGACTCAAAGACGCCTCACAGTCGACTCAAAAACTTTCAACAACCCGAAACCAAACACACAAAAAAGCCACAAAGCTCTTACACAATCAATTCGAATTGCTTTTACCAGCCACCACATAAATGTGTGCAATCCCTTTGGCCGTGCCCAATTCCGTGAACACAAACAATGAGTAATTCTGAAATCCGTCGACTTATCGAGCATTCAAAAACTTCGAGGTGTTCTCCTCAAGTTATCAGGCTCCGTCCCGCTTTGAGAAGCCCCTTAAAAATCGACGACTCGGCCTGGCTTTCAACGAATACCGATTGCAGCTTTCCGTTCCCAAAACAGACCGACGATCGAGACAAAGTAGGGTCTTAAGAGAAACCGACAGAGGCTCGTAAGGATTTTCTGTCTCGGGTTCCCGGAGTCCCGCGGAATTGATGTGGAAAAAGCGTGGTGATTTAATCGGCTGGTCTCTTTTCTGATATATCACAATCCGATTACCACGGCATCGAAAAACAATCGAAAAAGAGAGCCCATCCATTCGAGCAAGGTTAGGGAGAAAATAGACTATTAAAACAGTTCCATGGGACATCAATAGCCTTCACTTGAGCGCATGGTGGCATGAGAAATCCCTTCTTCCCACCACATGCTTAGTTAGCTTGACACCTTCATCGTTTATTTATGGTGCGTTGGTGTAAATCCGGTTATGATGGGCTCATGAAGTTGTGGAGGATAGCAATGACTTGGATGCGTTATGCCTGGGTCAATATAGGAATTGTTTTGATTATGCCAACAGGATGCGTCTCAAAAGAGGCAAATCTGAAGTGCCCGGACGGAGCAACAGAATTTGGAGGCGCGCCGCCCCTTGGAAATAGAAAATACTGTGGTTACAAAAACTCTACGGTCGTGGGAGGGGTCTCAAAACACGGACCATGGAGATTTTGGTGGCCGAATGGTCAACTAGAGTCCGACGGAGAATACGCAAAAAACAAGAAACATGGGTTATTTAGAAGCTGGTATTCCAATGGTGTTAAGGTGCGTCAAGGAAGATACCGAAACAACGGCAAAGATGGCACTTGGAAAGCTTGGCGCCGTGATGGCACCTTGAAATCTAAAATTCAATATAAGCAGGGTCTCATGCACGGGTTTCGTCGGTTGTACGACGAGGAGGGCCAGTTGAAGCTAGAATTATGGTACCAAGAGGGAAAAAAGAGCGCTCGCCATTAAATTCCCTGCTTACATTAGCGACCAATAATGCCATTTAGAAGCTGACCATTGGCAGATATTAGGAATATGTTTTAGTTTGCGATGCGTCGCAAAAAGCCACCCACCATCATGTCTGATAATATCTGTCATACTGCGGTCTCGTTTTACGACGACGTCCATTGGTTAATGATTGGTTTTTTCTTCCTCCACTCAAAGATCTTGAGGATGAGCAGGTTCTTTGGAATGCTGTTAAGCGCTTGGGTGTAGACACGTTGACCAAGAAATGAATCAGCCTGGTTTTCCGTGTCAATGCGATTGGTATCCTCGCCGCTTTTAGCACTGAGAAGTAACGAAGGAATTCTCTCTTCGACAACCCCGAACGCGCGCCCTCCAAATGCTGAGTGGTCGATTCACCCACCTCACTAAATACTGGAAAAAGTTTCTCTTAGGCTTCTTTGTAAATACCCAGACCGCTCTCGGTCACCAAACACTCAAAGAGGAGTCAAGACCTCAGAAAAGCCAAGAAGGAAATCCAACTCAATTGAAATGGATCCCACTTACGTCCTCAGGCCGAAATGGGAGGTCGAGATGCGGCCTGCGCGTGTGACCTTCGCAATAAAGTCTCTTGAAGCTCGTAAACTTAGAAGGTCGATAATTTCGCTGATAGATCACACTTGCCGCCCGTTCTGGCAACCATGCAATCGCTCGAAGTTGCCTTTGCAGCCAGGGGTCCAAACACCCCTCAATGGACTCTGCTACCGCCTCTTCGCAAAAAAGGGCCGCTATCTCTAAATTACTGTGAGCCAACGGAGGTAAGGCGTGGGGTTTCGGGTCGTTTACGTTCAGCCACAACGAGCTTTCGCCTGGCATAGCAAAAGGATCGATGGCGGTGCCGTCAAGCCATGTGTTAAAATGCACATGAGGTGGACTTAATAAAAACGAGGTCAAAAAATCAAGTCCCGAGGCCCCTGCTAAAGCGATCGGGAAACCGCGTCCAATCCGTTGTCCAACATCAACCAAGGACCGCCCTAAATGATTGCACGTTGTAATCAAGCCATGGTCATGAAGCATCATCACGCAAAGCCCACCCCTGTCGAATTCTCGCTCCACACGAATAACGACCCCCGGCGCGGGTGCCACAACAACCGTACCAACTGGTATGATAAAATCCGTTCCCTGATGACTATCGTAAGTGTGTTTTCCACCTTGAAAATCGCAAACCTGGGTGACCCGAACGGAATAACCCTCCTGGGAAGAAATAGGAGTTCGATTGAAAAAATTGTAAATGGGAATACGCTTGTCTGGCCGCTTAATTTTTAGCCAGGTTTTAATGGAAGTCAACGGTTGTAAAATCGTGAAGGTGGACAAATCCCATAAATGTTTTGGTGTTGACGAGTCTCCTCGAAGGCCGCGCAAACCCTGCTTAATCGACTCTGGCGAAACCAACCCAAATATTTCCCAAACACTGAGGTCACCTTCTTCTTTAGCCATCTACCCTCCCAACTGAAATTCGAGTGTAACCTAACGGAGCGCATACAGAAAAGAGATTAAGCGGAGAATTCTAGAAGGCCGGCTCATGCTGAGAGAAAACCCCACCTCGAGCTGGATTGGTTGTGGCAGTCGAGGTGGTCGGCGTCATCAACGCATACCCGGTGGAAACTGGGACAAAATTTAGCATTTTCATCATCCCACCCACCCAATCGACACCCATTTTCTGTCTTATCTTTCCCCAGATGAAAGATCCACAACGATCCCAAAAAGCACACGAACCAACCGAGTGTTTTATATCAAATCAAGACACCGGAGTGAGTTCCGGTGTGACTGAAGCCAATAGACGACCCTAGAAAACGAATCGGAAGCTATGTACTCTATGTTATTTCCCCAAGTGAGATTGAATGTTACTTCCTATACTTTGAGATGAGGTGTTGAATCCACTTCGAGTAAATGGATATCCCACAATGGCAGACATCAAGACAACCCGAATTAAATGAGCCGAAAAGAATAGGATGTCGCCATTTGTTACAGTCCATATCAGGAAAAACGCGCAGCTTAAATAAGAGGGAATTTGTCACTCAACCCTTCGCTGGCTCGCCCAGAATTACCCAGTGGATGGCCGCTTGTCGGGGCACTCGCCTACTCGGGGGAGTTTGGGCCGCGGCCTCATGGGAAATTCGCTGAGCTCTGATTTATTGTTCCTTCGGCGTACAACAGGCCAAACAGGAAGCCGATTCTTAGGATAGGTGATTACCAATTCCGGCTTGAAACACCACCTGCTACTTCGCCAATATCTCAAAGCGACTCAAGACCTCACGCTGGCTGTCGGGAGATTGACTTCCAGCCGCCATTGATTCGTCACTGGCGAAGGCGTCCGGGCAATGATGCTAAAGCCGTCACGCCGCAACACCCTGTAAGGGCCCGGAAATATTAAGAAAAGAAAACAACCTCCCCCTTGGTAAATTCCACCCTCCAAATGGCCTGTTTTTTGCTGGGTATCAATTGCGGAGGAACCGACAAAATGCCGTTATTAACTGCTGCGCCACGCAACTGGCAACCTACACTGTGTGATACCACCCAACCCACCATCACTGTTTTGATTTATTGCCCCGATTCGTCGATGGCATTGCAAGCGACCCTCGATAGCCTGCTCGCGCAGAGCTACCGCGAGATGGAGGTGCTATTAATCCATAAGACGAACTTCATGGGTTCTCCTTCGATCTACGAGAAGCTCTCAGAACTCGACCTCAATGGGGTAGTTAGGATGCTTGAGGTGGGGGACTCCGCAGAAGTCGACGAAGCGCTGAATCTTGGTTTTTCGGTTTCCTCGGGTGAGCTCATCCTTCCGCTCATTTCGGGAGCTGAGATCGCTTCCTCTACCCTGGACTGTTGTTTGCAGCGTTTTAGAGTTCATTCGGGTGTGGACATCGTTTACACCAATGAGCAGACTTGTACATCATCACCTCCAGAGAACCAGGCGGATGGTTGTTCCTTTCACCCTCGCGCATCTCCAATTGCGATTCCTTATCCAGCAATGATTCGGCGCTCTTCGCAGTCGCTGCACATACCCATTAGACCGCCCGCTCCAAACGAGAAAACCACACACCCCTCTTCCGATCTAATAGGACTTACACTGCATGACGATCGTAGCGAGTAGCAGATCGCATCCTTGGCCATGGTTATGGGTTTTAAACAGATTCCCCTCTCGTTAAACGCCCAACACCTATTGCACCGACTCCCACACTTAGTCGCTTTAAACCGCAAGTTCCACCCCAAGAAACGCAAAGGCCCAATCACCTTCCCCTGCCTCTACGAAAATCATCTCCACCTCTCTCCAAACATCAACTAAAAACATCAAAAGACGATGAAGCCACACGACAAAAAGATTCACTTTGAACGTTCATCCCACGCCTTGTTCCTGCTATTCGGTGGATAACCGTATTCTACCCACCGACAAAGCCACCGACAAAGCCACCGAAGCAGGGTAGAATAACAAGAGGATTTTAATAACGAATAGCCCAAACCAAGGCCTTAAGAAAAGCCATACCACCGCGCATAGGCACTTGGAGTAAAAAGCTGCCGAGAAGGAAGTGGAAAGGATTTCGGAATTGTTCTAAGAAGATTAAAACACCAGGAGTTCCATTGATAAACGATGCCATCCTTTACAGCTTTCGACGCTGTCCTTACGCCATCCGTGCCCGAATGACCCTTGCCTACGCGGGTATCCCCTTTGAAGTTCGGGAAGTTGTTCTGAAGGACAAGCCCTTATGCATGCTGCAGTATTCCCCGAAAGGAACCGTACCGGTTTTGATCTTAGGCGACGGAACCATCAAAGACGAGAGCTTAGACATCATCTCGTGGGCACTAAGCCATCACGATCCAGATAGTTGGCTAGACTCTCCCGATTCCGGCGGTGAGAGCGGTGACCTTATTGAACAAAATGACGGTTTCTTCAAAACGCACCTGGATCGATACAAGTACGGTGCGCGTGATCTTGAGAGTCCACCGGAGGTTTCTCGCAACCTAGCTGAGGTCTTTCTAAAGCGACTTGAGTCCCGACTCCAGATTCATCCCTTTTTACACGGAGAACACCTCCGACTCACAGACATCGCTATTTTTCCATTTGTGAGACAATTCGCAAACGTCGACATGGACTGGTTTTTGAACTCTCCCTACGAGCACCTAAGAACCTGGCTTCAATTTCATCTCGATAGTTTACTTTTTCAAAGGGTGATGGAGAAATATCCACAATGGAAGAAAGGCTGTCCCCCCCTAGTTTTCGGTCACAAATAGAATTTCTGCCTTGAGGGAAACGCGGTTATAGTCGAGGCTCTTTAGAGCTTCTCCCAAACGTCGGTGGGGTAGGTTCTGGGATTCACCTTGGAATCGTAGTCTCGAATATTTCCATCCGGTCCAATCACAACCCCAATCCGCCTAGCGTTGGCAGCACTCGAGTCATCACATGCACCATAGGCCACGCCCATTGAGCGGGCCGTGTCACATAAGAGTGGAAAATCGAACGAGAACTTCTCGGCAAAAGCCTTGTTCTCTTCAACCGTGTCAAAACTCACGCCAAAAATGACCGCCTTTTTCTTGGCAAACTCGTCTTTCAGATCGCGGAACCCGCAACCTTCAGCGATTCAGCCTGAAGTATCCGCTTTGGGATAGAACCACAAAACAACCGATTTTCCTAAAAAGTCACTGAGAGTTACAACATTGCCATGATGGTCTTGAACACTGAAATAGGGTGCGGGATTTCCTGGTTGGAGCATCTTTTTCTTCCTTCTTATAAATCCTGTCTAGGTTAAGAGAACAGAGCCACGGGAAAAAGCTTTCTTAATCCCGATACTCTTTTTATCTAGGGCACTCAACACCCCATCAAACATGGGATGCCAAACCCTCTATCTCACGCTGTTGAAACCCGTTTCTGGGGGCCACGTCGGCTCGTTGATTGATTTTCGGACTTAAGCCCAATAGAGAGCCTTCAATGAGCAACTTTACCATCGGCCAAACCGTTTATCATCAAAAATTTACCTACCGTGGCGTGGTGATCGGTGTGGACGAGATGTTTCTGGGATCAAACGAGTGGTATGAGGAAGTAGCCCGCTCTCGCCCCCCAAAGGATGAACCCTGGTACCACGTGTTGGTGCATGCCTCAATCCACCAAACCTATGTGGCAGAGCGTCATCTTGCGCCAGACACCAGTGGCCAACCCATCGAGCATCCCGAACTCGCTAATTTTTTCGACCGTTTCATAGAGGGATGCTACAGCGATTCTCGAACATTTCATTAAGCATGGGAAACCCGGCCCAAATGCAAACCCCTATTCATTCTCAAAACGCGAAGTTTCTAAATCCACAAGTTATAGGCCGGGCAATCGCAGGCACCCAACCTATTTCGCCCTACCCTTACAAAGCCCCTTGCCTGCCCAATGATGCGGCCTGAAAACCGCTAGCGTAATCCCAGAATGCACAACATAACATAGAACACTGGCGGATTATCCCCCCCAAATAACGACACTGCCATTCCTATAGGCTACCCTCTTTCGAGGGTTCAAATACAATCAATTCTTCACCAATAACCATGCTGTCCCATTCAAGGATAGGGTTAAGCCCCCGTTCGAACAATATATCACCTATTTTCGCGTCCAATCATTGCGGCCGTCAGCCAATAAATTCAATAACCCGCAGACAGTCATCCCTCAAAGGCACTGCCCTTCGTTATCGACAAATGCCACAACACCGTAAGGCACCAAACAATGGACCATCCCAACTTCCAACGAAACGAATGGCTCACATTTCAAGTATCCTTGGATAGAAACAACCTCCTAAAAGCGCCTCTTGGAAACCGTCTTGTTTGCCTTATCCAAAAGCAAACAAATCCTCCCAACACGAGCAGCTCCACACCCGCCGTTCGTTGCGTGCTGCACCCATTGCCCCCCCCCTCACTTGCACCGGGTATGGCTTGGTTCATTGAAGTTCCTTGGTTGAGGGCTGCGATATTACAAGCTCCTTGGAGTGTGCAATTAACACCATCACCCGAAGATTCAGGCTCTGGAACACAGCCCGCTTCATTGGCAGCACACTCATTTACATTAACACAATCCCCACGGCTTTCGTTGTAGACACCCCCTTGCCCGCAATCTTCTCTACCACTTTCCTCAAGAGACTCTTGGCTCCAAACTTCTTCGATCCACCGACGGTAGCCATGCACTCGCGTATAAACGCCCACTTCCCCTGCCTCAGCACACTCTCCGGTGCCAAAACTTGTAATTCCAATGAGGTGTACTTCCTCGCCGCGCCTCCAGATAAGAGGCCCCCCGCTGTCACCCACGCAACTGTCAATTCCCCCCTGCTCATAGGCAGCACAAAGCATCCAGTCCGAAAAGATGTCCGCACCCTCCAACTCACAACCAGCATCACTGAGCAGGGGCAACTCGGCTTGTTGAAGCACCGAGGAATACTCTGACATATAACCCGCAGACAAGGCCCCCCATCCCAACACAATCCCACGGACCCCTTCCACAGCAACTTGTGCAAATTCATCCATAAGCAACACTTGTTTGGTGGATGGTTCCTTCAAGTGAATAAGCGCGATGTCGTGAAGGTCGAATCGACGATTGTAATCTGGGTGCCGAATAAATTGAGTCGCCTCCCGCTCCTCTGCCGGCTCTAATCCCACGTAGTTTTCATTTGACAGATGGTTGAGGTCATAAACACCGATCAACACCGTCACGTCTTCCGGAGCCATCCGTCCCAGGCAATGTGCCGCCGTCACAACCCAGCTTGGTGCTATCAATGTTCCACCACAGAAAACACCCATCTCGTCCTTAAGCCCCACCATAAAGGGCCAGGCCCCAATTTCCGCCTCATTTCCACCCACAATCGCCGTCGTTTTTGCGCGTTTCGCAGTGATGATGGAGTATTTCTCTTGATCGCCACAGGCATTGAGAAATAGCCACGCCAGTAAAAAATGGAATAGTTTGGTGCCCCTACCCACTGCCCCCTCCCTAAAACAAAAGATGAACCACACCCATTGAGATGACGTAACCCCGCGCAACCAATCCACAACGGATACCCCATCCCTTGGAGTTCTTGCGACCTACCCTTGTAGCCTAAGTGGCTTAATCAAATCAACCAGCCACATGTAAACGAAGGTTCTTCCACAAACACACTCCAATAATGGCAGAAATCAAAGCGCAGACCGGCCCAAATTCATTGTTAAATCCACCGTTCGCAGTGGGCAACATATGTGCAAACAATATTATCACAGTGTGTTTTAAGCCTAGTTTTCTCTTCTTTCACTTCCAGAAGGCCGTCACGTAAACCACCAAAACCCCTCCCCAAATAAGTATGTATCGGAATGACTACCAGCAAGACAGCCAAAACCATCGACCGTGTTCCGAAAACGGGAATACACAAAAACTCATCGCGACTGTAACGCCACAACGACGAAGAGTCGGCAGGCTCATTCTATAAAACAACCCATCTCAGACACGGGCCTGAACCTGCAATCTCAATTCGACAAGTCGCTGGATGGGGTCGTTGCGACTCCACAGATGGCTGCTATCTCTCATATCGATGGAAGAACCATCAATACTTCCGAATCTTCAAGCTTCGAAAGACGATAGAAAATAGCACCGCCACACTGCCCAATACGACGGTTTGGACATCGATGAAGAAGGACAGAAAAAAACATCCCGAAAACCCCACCCATGCCACCCACCGTGGATAGAGTCGCGCTTCGACTGGCATTCTTAAGGCGGCAAGATTGGTGATACCATAATAAATGAGCACGCAGAATGCACTCAATGACCAGGTCATTTTGATATCACCTAAGCTTACCAATGCTGCAATGAAAAAGCCCACTGTCAGTACGGCTCGCTTTGGGCTCTCACCTGAGGGTGTAATTCTGGAAAGAGAGCGAGGCATTTCTCCCCTTCGTGCCATCGCCAACAAAACGCGTGAGAGCCCGAGGACAAGATTTAGAAAAACGCCCGCCATGGCTGCGATAGCGCCCGCCGCAACGATCAGCGCAACTCCGCCCTGGCCTAGAGAACGGGCCACTTGCTCGAGAGGTGCGTGCCCACTTTGTCCGGCATCTGCAAAGTTGGCTGGTCCAACTGAGGCGACGGAAACAGTTACCACCGAAATATAGATCGCCATCGACACAAAGAGCGTCACCACAATGGCTCGGGGAATTGTTTTTTTGGGCTCGCTCACCTCTTCACCCAGAGTCGCGATGCGGCCGTAACCAGCATAAGCCACAAATGCCAGGGCCGTTGCATGCATTATCGAAGAAGGCCCCACTGGGTTGTCCTTCAAAACCTGAAACGTTAAATAGGAGCTTACGTCCTGGAAGTTAAGAGCGTGGATACCCGCCACCACAAAAATGCCGAGGGCTCCGAGCGTCATGGCAACAATGATAACATTAACAGCACTTGAACGACGCAGGCCACCCGCGGCCAGAACCGTCATGCCCACGACCACCACAAGAGCGATGCTCCGAGGCGAAGACAATGCGCCCTTCATGCCAAATCCGTGAATAAGATAGGCGGCGAGTCCCTGGGCTGCGGTGGCAGCAGAGGCACCCTTCGCCATTAGAAACATCCAACCGGCAACGCAACCGGCAACGGGGTGCAGGTATTTATGCCCATATTCGTAGGTGCCCCCACTCACTGGGTGGGCAGCAGCAAGCTGGGCACTTGAGAGCCCATTGCACGCCGCCAGAATACCCGCAAGTGCAACCGCAACTGGAGCCCAGGCTCCCGCCACATCAGTAACCATAGCGAGGCTGACAAACACCCCGGTACCCAAAATCGAGCCAAGCCCAAGGCCAACTGCCCCAAAGAGACCAATGACACGATGTAATGATTCCTGGGATTTTGCAGAGGTTTCCAACCAAGGTCCCTTGTTTGCGCTGATTGCAATCTCTCGTAGATGGATGAGGAATGCAACACGCAAAATCCGCAACTTCAAAGGCACAACAACAACGACCTACAACACCTAAACCCTAAATTGACCACAAGCATAGGGGGGATCTAATCCACCTGCCCAACCTACCGCTCCCCACATGTTCGGCACACCATATCACCGAATCCGTGGGTTATCGCCGCGGCGATTTTCTCGCCCACGTGTGACGCAAGCCCTTCTATACAAATACGCCAAATAATGGTGGCATTACTAAGACCAGTAGCCCTCTCACAATGCGACACTCTAGCACCACGAAAGTCTCAACCGATTTCATACTCGATAGCTTGCCCTCACGTGCCTTTGTCGGCCAAAGGTCCCGAAGGGAACAACCATCCATTCTAACCTCAACCCATAGGAGTATCTAAACCGGTGCACTGAAGTTGCGGTAGCCCTAGCAGACAACAAGGCCGAAAAAAATACACCGGGCCGTTAGGCTAACCGTTAAGAGTGCCCTCTTCCTATAAGCCAGCCACACCACCCAAACAAGAGAGGGACTCTACTCGGTCATTTCCATCTTCGAAATGGATTAAGACAACCCTTCCGCCAACGTTGATGACGTGCGTTTCCAAACAGAGAATTACTCAGCATCGAAGCTTGAGGCGTGAGAGTACACCTTACCAACTCCCCCCAAAAAAACCGCCCAGGAACCATCCTCAAATGGCGTTGACTTGGTAGACTTTCAAACGTCCATCGCTGGATTGAGTCAAAACGAACATTTCGAGATTCTGTAGGCTCATATGGACCAACTTTATTGAGTTGTAGCAAAATGCCAATCTTTACAAATTCAAAAACAGATGCCTCGAGCTTCTGACGGCCTATTGTTTCGCCCGCCTGTCGTCGGTCTGGAGTTATGCTGTTTTCATCGCGGCAAACTCAAAGTTTCCTCCTCATCTTCTGAGTTGGTATCCGCTCCGATTTGGGATATCGACACCCTGCACCTCGAGCACCATCGTTAATACATTAATCATCTCGGGTCTGTCTTGAATCGTTAACTTTATCCGCTTCTCCAGGACCGAAAAACTTGTGTCTATTCTGACTGATACTTAATCGGCACCTATTAAAGAGAGCAATAGGCGCAGCGCGGGGAGGAGGGGCTTGATTTTATCTAGCCAGAGGCGGAGGATTCTAGACTCTAAATTCTACAGACTCAGACATTTTGGTGAGGCGTGACCCCTCATGGTCTGAACTTATTGCGCACGACGAAATGAGATAAACTTGGTTGATACTGGTTCGATGTAGTCGTCGGATGGAAAAACCATCGCATTGTAAAATATCATCGTGATGGGAACATTCTGCAAGAATTCTTTTTGGCCCATTCCTTCAGCTCCGGAACCTTGGACCTTGCGGGATCAAACCAATGGGCCTTCACTGTCTTTTCCACTCTTAGGGTTGGCGTCCTGCGTGTGTAAACCTCGGCGCCCCATGCCAACAAGGTGTTGTCGTTTTCTGTGAAATAGTCCACATGATGCGTACCGGTAACAATCTCTGTTTTTCCATCGCGAGCAACACAGGTATAATCCGTTTTGATATCGGTGCTTTTGCGAAAACCATTAAAGATACTCCGCCCGGAGAATCCATTGGGGTACTCTTTGCTAAATAAGTCTGCCTTGCATTTACATCTCATCATAAGAACCTTTTTCTATTCGTGGTGTTGGTCTTGTTAATCCGCTATATGCTCTATGGACTTGGATGCTCCGATTATCGCAATAACCAACCACGAGTTGCGCTATAATCGACCCTTCTTGCAAAGTAGTCCCGTATTCTCGGGTGTTCCCTCAAAGACACAAAATTGATGATTTTGTGACAACAGTGGCATTCTCCAACAAAACCAATCATCGGTTTCAGAAAAATGCCCAAAAAAAAGATGATGATGGTCATGTGGTGGCAGGTGAAACTGTTTTTGGCATGGATTCGATTCGGTATGGGTTCGATTCGGCGTGGGTTCACTTTGCCACATGATTGCCCTAATAGGGTGCGTCCAAGAAGCTTAGCCTTAGCAACAAGGTCTCGGCGCTGCTTGTCTGTGTAACGGATTGTTTTTCGGTTTTGGGTGCTCCTTGAGGATGCTATTGTCGGCCAGGAGGTATTGGATAATTTATTGCTAATCTCGATTCAGCCAGCCGGCCAAGGCTATTAAGAACAGCTGCCTGGATTTGAGTTATGGCGTTGATGCTACCCAAATATCATCCTCCCCTGTGATTTGAGGTGTTTTGAGGTGTTTTAAGGAGACCAATATCGAGGAGACCAATTTAACGGGATTTTAAGGTCGTTTGTATTTTTGGATAGGACGAGGTTGGCTTGACAGTTTAACGGGCTTAGATAGGATGAACGCAGAGGCCTTTTCGATAATGATTAAACTTGGTAGAGGGTGCCCATCACGACTATCCTCATTCCCACAACCCGAAAACTGCATTTCATTTTGGACTTACGCAAGCCAAGTCCCATAATGCACTGTATTGGCGCTCAAGCTCAGGAACCGTCTCAAATATTCCGACGAAAACATTAACGCCAATCAAGACAAGAATCGCAAGATTGACGGTCTCACCCACTTTGTCGCCGGGCGGCGGCTCAGCAACAATTTCATAAACCCGTTTCTTAAATGAACTCATCTAAATCTCCCTCGCAAGGATCCCGGGCGGGCCTGTCTTGGGCCGTGAATTTCTTGACCGGTATAAACCCAGCAGTCAATTTCTTCCGGGGGTGTCCCACCGCTATTGAATCAATAGATAGAGCAGAAAACAAGCCAGGCTATTGGGTTCTATCGCAAACTCGGTAGGACCAATGACAACGGCTAAATTTCTGCAGGCAATCTTCAGGCCGTCATTTCCCGAAAGATGTCATCCTTACAACTATTCGGCGGTATCAAAGAGACAAGCGAAGTTATCACGATATTGAAGGGCTTATTGCCGAACGTGGTATCGATGTCGACCATTCACCGATTAATCGGTGGGTTGTGAAATATGCGCCTCTCTGGGTAACGACGGCCCACAATGACAAACGACGCGTTGGTGTTCGTTGGCGCTTCGATGAGACTTAGATCAAAGTTCACGGTGAGTGGAAATACGTAACCGGCCAGCCAAGGCCGTCTCGCCGTTCTCTGATGTCATTCCTCCACTCGCCAAGGGCTCGGTCGGATGCGATTCTCCGCCTCCTCCCCTACCCCCTCCCAAGGGAGGGGAAAAAATTAGAAGGCAGAAATTAGAAGCATGTCTACTGGGCGCAACGAAAACCGTAGGGGGTCCACCCGCTATTGGGTTTATTACCTGTGCGATAAAAGGGTTTTAGGTAATCACCCGAACCAAACATCATGGACCCGCCCCGTTGCACACGCGAGGTATTGCTCGAATTTAACCAAGAATCTGTCCACTCAGTCACATTTCCGGCCATACCATAAGCGCCATAGGGGCTTGCGCTATCCACCGTCTGTCTTCCATCCGCTAATGTGTTTACACCATCAAAAAAATCAACCGGCGTGAACCCCCCGAATTGGCTTACAGAATGATTACTCCGAGTTCCATCAGGGTCATCCTCCCACCACGGATAGGTTCTGCCGTCGGTTCCTCGCGCCGCTTTTTCCCACTCGTATTCCGTGGGCAAGCGCTTGCCTTTCCAGACGCAATAAGTCCTTGCCTCAAAGTAATTAACGTCATTCATCGGATGGTCGTCTAGGTTATTAACGATGGTATGAGCCTCGATGTAGCCACATATTCCAGCATCAACACACTCCTTGTACTCCCCGGCGGTTACCTCGTATTTGTCGATAGCAAATTGGTCTAAGTTTTTGACGCCGGTCCAATTGTCGCCATTCGCAGGTGGTCCATATTTGAAGTCCCCCGCAGAGACCAAAACCATTCCAGAGGGAGGCGGGGCAGCATCGGCACAAGAACTCCCCGTCCATGTTACCTTGCAGGTGCAAACGCCATTATCATCCACAGTCCCATTCCCTGAGCATGTCACTGCATCGGAATACTCACATCCTAACCCCCATCCTAACCCCGCAAAGCCAGGAGGACAGTTGGACTGGGCGCAACGAAAACCGTTGTAGGGGGCGTGTGCGTGGGCCCCCTGTTGGCGCTCACTGCTCTGTGCCGCCACCAGGAACCAATTCTCTTGGCCATCCCCGCCCCGCAGCACACGGTCGTCGGTTGATGATGTCTCGTTGGCATCCCACCAAGAAGCTGTCCACTCATACGTATTCCCTGCCATATCATAAGCGCCATAGGGGCTTGGGCTGTCCACCGTCGGTGTTCCATCCGCTAATGTGTTTATACCATCATAAAACCCAACCGGTGTGGTGTGCCCCCACCAAGTGGATTGGTCTTCAGAATCGGCGAGAAGATAATTAGCCCGAGGTGCATCAGGGCTCTCATCTCCCCACGGATACTTTCTGCCGTCGGTTCCCCGCGCCGCTTTTTCCCACTCGTGTTCCGTGGGCAAGCGCTTGCCTTTCCAGGCGCAATAAGTCTCTGCCTCACTCCAAGTAGTCCAAGTCATGGGATGGTCGTCTCTGGAACTTATAGCGTAGTTACACGAGTCCCGGAGGTCGCCTGCGGCGATACAGTCAAAATCGTAAACACATGTTCCAGCATCAACACATTCCTTGTACTGCGCCGCGGTTACCGGGTATTTGTCGATAGCAAATAGGTCTAAGCTTTCGACGCCGGTCCAATTCTCATCAATATCACTAGAAGGCTCTCCAAATCTGAAGTCCCCCGCAGGGACCGCGACCATTCCAGAGGGCATAGGAAAAAGACAAGAATCCCCCCCCCATCCCAACTCGCAGGTGCAAACTCCATTACCGTCGACAGTCCCATTCCCTGTGCATTCCACTGCATCAGAATAAATACATCCCGGGCCGGCGTAGCCAGCAGCACATGCAAAGGGTGTAAAATCAACCGCCGCGCCACTAATTGCCGCTATCGCATTCGCATTATCGGTCACGTCGGACGCGCTCGCGTAGTCCTGAGTCGTTACCCAGTTCTCGGTAGCATAGTCTGCTAAATCAGCCGCACTTAAATCATCACTCGTACTCTTATCCCAGGTAGCGAACGCTGTGTTGTTGCCTATATCAAGCAGGTCGTCGGTATTAGCGGCGATATCAGCAGTATTAGCAGCTATATCAGTGGCATTGGTTTGAACATCCGCAGCTAAAGCGTATCCCGCAGCCGAAGCCACTGGGTCGGTCTCGGTGTAGCTTGTAAGGTATCCCGCAGTCGAAGCGACTGGGTCGGTCTCAGTGTAGCTTGTGAGATAACTGGGGGTACGTCTATCCACCCAATCAAAATCCAAATCATCGTAGTTGCTGTATATATCGCGCGCGACGGTTGAAAGGTTCGATTCTAAATCAGAGACCTTGCTTAGGCTGAGTGTCTGGTCTGCACTTAGACCTGAGCCACCTAAAACGTCATCCGAAGCATTTTGGTCCCATCCGGTAAAGTCCGGAGGTGCGATTTGCCCAGATAATGAGGCACTTCATCGAATTGTGGGCACTGAGAAGGATTTAAGGGAGGTTCTGGTCAACTTCCTCACACGCGCGATTGCTCTTGAACGCAATGGCGAAAGAAGTCCCCAAAGTCTCACTCATTAACACAAAACTTGTGCCGTGGGCGGAGTAAAAGGCCGCGTTGGTATTGTCACCCGAATCTAAGACATTGATCCAGATTTGGTAGTCGGTTCCATTAAAAGGGCCAATGATCCCCCCGTCTGTATTGTTCCAATAATGAAACCGCGCCTGGTATTTGTGTCCCGTGTTGTTTTGAACGGTTCGTTTTAGTTCACCAGGGTCATCGCTGAGAATCACTTTGTCGGCATTGGCATTGCCAAAGGTTTGTATATCCCAGTTGACCTTGGAGTTGGTGCTTCCGCCAGCATCAAGGTTGCTGAAAAAGTTGAAGCTCAATCCGTCGGCTCCTTCATAGAAGAACACATTGGTTTCGAATCCAATGGGTTCTGGCCCTATTTCGGGGTGTGCAGATGAACTATAATAGTTATAGTTATTGTCGCTGCTTTCCTCACCGATATAAGAGGTTATTTCTCCGAGATAGTGTTCATCGAGAAGTTCCGTGACGCCGTCGGGTGTCAGCCAAATGCCGAGGTTTTTGGCGAGGTGTTCTTGGCAAATGGTGGTTTCCCTAGAGGTTTTAAAGCCACAGGAATTGGAAACCTTAGCGGAAATACGCTGGTATCCGGCTGTACGAGCGGTGGCAGGCCAAAGGTATTGTGCGATGCCATCTGAGTTGGGATAGGTTTGCCCAATGAGTTGCCCTGCTTGATCGAGCCAGGTCACGGCAATGGTGGTGATGTCACCGCGTTCATCATAGACCCTGGCTTGGAGGAGATAGTCGGTGGCCTCGGGAATAATGGTATTGGGCGCTGGAGTGAGCAGTTCGAGGGTTGGGTTGGGATAGCGCTTGGTTTCTATGGAGACGGTGATGATTTCAGCATCAACAACATCGGTGATCACCTGGGCTTGAACCGAACCCATGGGCCACTTGATGTTAATTTTCTGAGACTCACTCGGGGCAACGGTGAAGGGAAAGAGGGTAGCTTGAGCGAACTCTGCACCTTCAGGGAGTTCGACTCCCATGACCTTGAAATCGCCTTGCCCATCATTGCGGATGAGCAATGGCTCAGTGCGGGGTCCACAAGCCGAGGTGGCCACGGGGGGGGTGACCACCGGCTTTCCGAGGGGAAGTGTACAATTGGTGCGACAGCGGTTGGCTTCTGTATCGGAGTTGTTGGCGCCATCATCACATTGTTCGATGGTTTCTTGAATGCCATTGCCACATTGTTGGGCAT
>JAYZAY010000015.1:0-12487 GCA_036339465.1 Myxococcota bacterium
ATGCCGACCAACATTTTATCCGATGTCGATTTTTGGGTTTGTCTTTCAATAGTGAAAGAAACAAACGGTCACGAATACTAATTTTTTCCCGGCTCTTTTTTGTGCTTGAAATTCTTGTTCTAGTTTCTTAATCAAGCATACAACCAAACCCAGGGGTAAAAAGACATCCCAAGGCATCAACCACCCAAGAAGGAAGCGATGACCGTTCTTGTTGAAAAAATAGAGGGGCCTGGGTCAATCGAGAAAACCACCATCCTGCCAAAAGCGAAGAAGACAAAAAAGCAAGAAAAGAGCCTTCCGAAATCCGTGGGCCCCTTCCCGGTTGAATCTAAATCACCCAAAATAACCATTGCCGTATTATTCGAAAATCTGCCCACCGACATCCCACCTGAAGGAGCGCCCTTCAAGGGAATAGAGCTTGTCTTAGAAACACAAGACCTCAAGCTTCGAACAACTCTAAACGGGAAGTCTTACCGGAAAATCATGAAAAATGGGAAGCCGGATGATACCGCGATTATTCAAGGCAGACTCGGACCAAGTCACACCATTGTTGATGCCGGGATATCGCTCTCACCTAAGAGGGTGGTGGCTGAATCACCCAAAAAAGAGACCCCACCCATCGACCCAAATCCAGCATAAGCAACAGGACGATTCAAGGAAAATCCCAGGAGGGTGAGCAGCAAATCAAGCATCACCTGGGCTTCACTCTTATGGTCTTGAATTGCGTTTTTTCTTACATTGACCTGACTTCGAATTCTGCCTGAGACTCAAGAGACTCTGAAACGCTGCACTAAATGCCCATGCATTATCCTGCCCACCAGCAGCAGCTATTTTCAGGTGGGGTTTTAAGACACCCACAGCGATTACCTATATTGGTGTATCATTATAAGAAATACCATCCTGGGCTCTCTCCGTCGGCAACATATTTGGATTCATCTCAAGACCAACCAATTCAGAGTTGATGCGTGTTTCTCGGCCTGTTGTCATTGAGAACATTTCGACAAGGACAATAGCGTTATTTACCGCAACAGCCCCATCAGCCGCCATCGGCTGCATTTCTTGCGGACCTGTTCTAACAAACCGACAAATCGCTGCATGGCTTTCCCTCGTGGGTTCCACGGTGAAATCTGGACCGTATCTAAATATGCCTTCAATAAAACAAGTGGACAAACTCAGCATTAGCCACGCTCCAATCATCACAGGTTGCTAGCGGTGCGAGCCTCCCATCGCCTTAGCCACCTCCACATTCTTCTTCCAAAAAAGACCATCCAGTCGGCAAAAAACAGAAATTAAAAGACAAAGGTTCAAGAGAGGAGATAGCATACCCTTCGTTTTAGAAAGCCCAGAAAAAGGTCTCAATCATGATGACAACTTCAGCGTGGTCAGCGCTGCCCACACCAAGGCCGGATGCCATTACTGCGGAACTTGAACAAAACAAATTTTGCGAAAAAAGAGTGGCGCCGATGTGAACGTTCCCATAGACCAGGTGGACATGAACTTCGCCAATATCACCAGTGATTTCATAAACGAGTAAAAAAAATGGAGTTCAAACAATATATTCCCATCCTTTGTTGTTGCTTTGCGGGGAGCCATTGCAGCTCCAACCCTGAATCCGTAGAAATCACCGGAAACCAAACCCCAAGCCAGCGCAGCGAAACAACCGGCCCCCTCACCTGTGACGGCAGACCAACGGACCGATGGACTGAAGTTTTGGGAACACCCATTTCGTGCTCTTTTCCAAATCAAACCCAAGGCATTGATGTTCACGGTCTAGAAGTATCCCAAAGCGCACTCACCCTCCCCGCCCTGAACGCCGATGACAATGCCATCTACGTATTCGCGCCCCGCGCATGGCCCCTTGGGGATCTGAGCAACACCCCAATCCTCACCTTGAAGGCACTCAAAGATTTCGTTTTCCAAGCAGGAACTAAGAGCATCACCCCACCCACCAATGGGTCGGATGAAACAAATCCCATCCGAGAAAAAAGCGATGGTTTTGCGACCGAAATTGTAAACACCACCCACGCCTGCCTCGATAGATACCTCCGTGACTTTGAGATCATGTCCGAATGCATCGGCAATGAAAAAACCGATTGTGCCCCCCGCTGACAACGACGAGCAAGCCCAACAAATGGGTCCTTGCTGCGACCATAACGCCATGCTCACGACCTTTGTTTTGGAATACCTCGGCGCCCTCGGCCTCGACACAGCAGCTAAAGAGGCTGAAGTCTTACAAGACATGCTCAACACGGCCAACTTCTCAAGCCAAACACTGGAACAAAAAATAACCCTGGGCGACCTCTATTTCTATCGATACTTCTACACTAAAACCAATGATGGCGACCAACGTTCCATCTTAAACCCCAGCAATTGGCCCACCACGCCCTTTGTTTCAGATGAAGCCATCGCCACCGCCTGTGCTGATAACACCAGCACACCTCCTTGTGAACACCAAGCCCTATCCTACAATGGGATTCCATGCCCCAAGAAATTCTCGACCACATCAACGATCCCCAAAGCTTTATTAACCAAATGGGAACCGAAACGATCTCTGCTCTCCTCAAAGACCTCCTAAAAAATGATGGATCCGTGGGACACGATAATGCCTTTACCATTGATGAATTTTTCCGCCCCTTTATCACCCACTACGAAAAAACCACCCCAACCAATCAACGTGGGGTGTGCTATTAGACGGAGTTGCGAGAATTCGCCTTTCGGAGCATCCAATTGGATGCCGGTAATGAGAATATGGAGATGACAGCCATCAATATGGGAAATTATATTAACCTATACAATGACGCAGTAGCCGTCGCATCCAACAATCAAACTTCTGACCAGCCGTGACTTCACCATCATGGAACGCTCTGAATTTGAAATAGACCCAAAATCACCAGCCACAAAATCCGAGTTCCCCTTCGCACCCGTCGCCTTTTTGTACACTTCAACTAAGAGGATACAATCCGGCCACAGGCATCTTCTATGCTACCGGTTTACCGGAGAAGTGCGGATACACCGATCTCACGCGCCCATATTGGCGCATGCAATTGATCACTGTTTTTTTCTCGTTGAATGTCATTCCCGAGTTAGAGCTCCATTAGAAAGCACTGCTTACACATGAAAACACCCTTGAATGAGTCTTGATTGAACGGTGGCTGTTTCCCCCCCCCCCTCTTCCCGATACGAAATGACTCTCGAAACTGGCTACTCCAAACAACCCGCTGGACCCACCTTGCCAAAGCTGGACTCTCTCTACAAACACAGGGACGGAATTTCCCTATCCGCCATGGAGGTAGGCAAAAGACCTACTTGCCCATTCCTCTCCTATGTAGCTAAAAATAAAAAACATCATCCTCCCTCCCTCAGCGCTAGATCCAATCTAACGTTTCGACTAGGCTCTAAGGTAACACCTTGGAAAAAATGTGGACGAACAACAAACAATTCTTACAAGACTCAACCACGGAGTAGAAGCGTGGAATGAGTGGAGAAAGACCTCCCCAAATACCATGCCTGACCTTTCCGAGCTTGTTCTTTCCAAGAACACCTTAGAGCAATTACCCATACTAGAGAACGGCAACGTCGATCTGCGAGGCATCAACCTCGCCAATACAAACCTGCGGAAAACAAAATTTGAAAAATTGGACATGACGAACGCCGATTTCTCCAATTCACAAATTCAGGGCGCGGATTTTCAGCAAATCGTCGCCCATAGAGCCTGTTTTGACAGCGCCGATTTAAGCCAAACCAAGTTTTGGGAATTGAACGCCATCGAAAGCAGTTTCTGGGATGCAAACCTAGAACACGTTGTCTTATCCGAAGCCCACCTCCAAAAAGCAAATTTCTACGGCGCAATCCTCCATGAGGCAAATCTCGAAGGCGCACACTTGGATCACGTTGAAATGTGGATGACCGTGCTCGATGACGCCAACTTAGATGGAGCGAGTTTCCAACATGCCCATTTGGTGAATGGTAGCTTTCAGCGGGCCATCATGACCCAGGTGGATCTTCGATACGCCAACCTCAATGCTGCCTCCCTTTGCGATGCAGATTTAAGTTCCAGTGATGTGCGTGGGAGTGATTTGCGATGGGCCAATTTAAGCCGGATAAATCTCAGTGGTACGCAGTTTGATAAAAAGGGAAAATACCGGGGTATCCGTTTGGATGGGTGTTACGGTGGTCCGCATTTCCTGCGCATTGCCCGAGATCAGGATTTTATCGAGGAGCTTCGAGAGCAGCAGAAAGATCCATTCAAGCCCCTACGGAAAAAATGGGGTTGGAAAATACTAAACCCCATTCCCACCGGCCGCTGGGTCTTTTGGCTCTGGTCTGGGTCCTCTGATTGTGGTCGGTCCATCGTCCGTTGGATGATCTTCTCCTTCCTACTTTCAATGTTATTTGGATTGATACTCTACAGCCTAGGGCCAGAATCTTTCTATATTTCCAATTCGGAAAAAATCGATTTTGACTGGAGCCTCTGGCTCATGTTGTGTTACAGCATGAGCATTTTCTGTAAGGTCAATATCGGTATTCAGCCAATCACCGATATTGCATCCTACTGGGTCATACTCACAGGCTTAACCGGACTGCTTATGCTGGGTGGGGTAATCACCATTCTGGCAGACAAAGTGGCACGACGCACCTAAGGCTATCCAAGAAACTTGAAACCCCAGTAAACTTGAAACCCCAGTAAACTTGATTAATGTTCCCGGTGAATCCGTCGTTCAAATGAATCTGCCACCCTCGCCGAGAATCGATGAAACCATCTGTAGGAACGAAGGCTATCTAAATCCCCATCGCGTTTCAAAATATCTTCCGTGGGTAAACCCCCATGCCGTTTAGCATATTCCAACCACCGCCGTGCGGATCGCGTTTTCCCCTGAAGGGCCATAATACACGCGAGGTTGTAAGCCCCCATTCCACGCACACGTTCTTCTACCAAGAGTAATCGCTTTTCTGCTTCCTGAAAATGCGTATACCGGACATCCTCATTCTCAAAACGGGTGAGCGCCACCAATGCTGTCGCTGAGAACTTAAGTGCCTCCAAATTCTCTGGATCGGAAGTAATCGCGGTATTGAAGTGCGACGCAGAAGCGAGCAAAGAACGCTCCTCAGACTCAGGATCGCCCGTTAAATTGAAATAACTCGAAAGTTGCAACAGGATATGCCCCACTGCCACTTGATAACCTGAAGGCTTCACAGGCCCCGTGTTTCCACCAGCACCTTGAATGAGAAAATTCACCGCTTGCTCGTATTCCGCAAGGTTAAAATGATTGCCAGTAAAGCCCCCACCACCGTTGCCCGTTCCTCCTCCCGTACTTCCTGTGCCTCCTGGCGTATCGCCGGAAAACGGTGGGCACTGAATCGATGGCGCGACCGTGCTTACCGAACCTTCCACCCGCTCGATACAAGCAAAATTGGCCCCAGTTAATGAGTAAAGGAGATTTCCTGAATTGTCGTATCCATCAAAACTACCGCTGTTAAACGGATCGTTATGATTCATCCCATCGGAAAAGACACCCAGCGCTCGACCAGCCGAATAGGCCGTCGTGGGGTGATTGTAAGACAGTGTCCCAATGGCCTCAAGTTCCTCACACTTTGCATTTGCCGCTCTCCAAAGCTGAATGGTCATGGTATCTCCCCACTGTGGATTGCGGTTATCAAGAAAAAACTGGCGGTCAAATGTCCCGCAGTGGTTCACCCGCAATACCGCCGGGGTTGGATTATTGTCCATGGCAGAGGCCGTGGCAGAAAATATTGAAAGCGCGAGGACTATCACTGTTTTTGTCTTGAAGTGTCTCATCACATGTTCTCCATATTGACGTGCCGGCGTTTCCAACCCTGTTTCTAACTGCGTGGAAAAACACCAACACAAAATTAATATGGAGAATCATAAGCAACTGTTGTGCCAACCGGAGAACCGTCATCACTCACACCAACAAAACGGGGTCATAGAACCCAAAAACATCCACAAGCACTGTCCCTATGACTTCTGAAAACAGAAAAAAGCGTGGGCATTCGGTCAATTACAACATTCCGAAAAAGAAAAACTTCTCATTCAAGGCCCAATGAAACACACGGATGGCACCTACTCACCCGCGGACTCTTGTCTTTCCACAGAATCGACTGACATCATTTTTCGTGATTATTCATGATTTTTCGTGATTATTCGTGATTATTCGTGACCCTTTGTGAAAAAAAGAGGAGAAAGGCATCCGTTCTATTTTATCTGTAATGGTCCAAAAACAATTCGAGATTTCGATTTACGAAGAAATCACGTCGACAGGATGCCTAAAAAAATTCCTCTGATGACATCGATGAGCTTCATAAATTTCCATACTGCCTATTCCACATCGTCTTCTAGCTCAAAGAGTTGCGGTTTTTGTTTAGAATGCATCCCAAATAGAGATTCTCCATAAAAAGGACAAAATAAGGTTGGCAATCGAAAAGGCCATCCGCTACCAAACTTCAACAATTCTACACTCCGTGGGTGTGGGTAAAAAGAGCCAAGTATATTTCTGGTCGCTTATTTCTTGCCAATTAGCCCTCTTCAACCAACAAAGCCATGCGTTGCACAATCGCCGACCCTTCTCCCCAAATCAAATCATTGTGACCATAGTCGGAAAACGCCATAAAACCCTGGAGATTGTTAGCACGATCGGCCAATTTCTCCCCCATGACAAAAGGAATGATTTCGTCGTGTCGGCTATGAATCACCAACACCGGACAAGTAATCTCCGCCAATTTTTTCAACGTATCAAAACGGGTGCGTATCAAGAATTTTGGTACGAATGGCAAAACCTTCGCAGCCATGTCTGGAATATTGGTAAAAGTTGACTGCAATATCAATGCGCCCGGTGGATGCCGCAAAGCCCACTCCGAAGCTAAACCGCCCCCCAAGGACTTACCATAGACGAGGATTTGGTGGGCTTTATAGCCTCTGGTGTGTGTAAGCCACGACCAAACCGCCTCAATATCCCGATAAAAACCGCGTTCACCTGGGCTACCTTCACTGCGCCCATATCCCCGGTAATCCACCATCAACACACTGGCACCTGCTCCCAAAAGTTGGCATCCCCAGTCGTAGCGATCGGCGATACTTCCCGCGTTGCCGTGATAATAAACCAACACTTTTTGAGCATTTTCCACGGGCAAAAACCACCCATGAGTTTTCACCCCATCCGCCGCTTCAAAATAAACATCTTGAGCCACACAAGGGCCTCGCCCCGCGGCATTCCAATCCCCTTCAGGGTAGCGAGTCGGAAAATATATAAACGCATCTTCGAGCATCAAGACCATCCATCCAATCACAAGCAAAGCCACACCAAAAAGGGCAGGCCACGATAATATCCTCGACCGCATTCTTACCACATTCCCACCCAAAAGTTCAGCGTCAATATACCATATAACCCAGACTAAATTCTCTAAATGATTATTCCCTTTACTCCGGTTTTCAAAATAGTTATTTCTACTTTTTCAAACCCACGGATGCTCTTTCTTAAGCCGGGGTCGGCCATGGGAGCAACACGGACCCTCAACACACCCATGGCATCGGGCTTTAGCAATAATGTGGCCCGAGTTCAAAGAGCGTCTAAAGAAAAAAGGATGGAATAAAAAAGCGAGGGTTTCACACGACCCAAAGCACGGGTTAAATTTCTAGACCCCATCGAAATAACGGGCCCAACTTTGTTCTTAGGTTTTCTCTTTGGGATTCCGAGACACATTCGAATCTCTCCTCCTCCTCATCGCCACCAGCGTTGTTGATGTCTTTTTCATCGTCGCTACGATATCGGAACTCCCACGGGCCCCTTGGAACAGAAATAGCGTATCTTGTAACATGGTAGTTTCCAAGAGTAGGGTGTGGTGAGAACGGGTTGTCCGAGTGCTGACAACCCGTCGATTATTTCTTCAGCCTACTTGAGACAAAGGTTCATTTAGATAAATCTCCCCTGGATTCAGGAACTAGAGATTTTAGCCATCATCGAAATTCGGATAAAATTAAAAACAAAAAAGTGCCTTGGCTTAAAACCAACAAAGAACTCCACTTGAGTGCCCAAAAAGGGCTAAACGCCCAAACAGCCCGCGAGCGGAGAATAGGCCTTTCGGTTCCCATCCTTTCGATTCATTCTTAAATCCGACTTGGGAATGACTTTGACACGTGTAGCGCCAATAGAGAGAAATACCCCAAAAATCGTTACCAAGAGTACGTTTTTGCCACGTTCCCTGTGATTCTACGGAGAGAGAAAACAACAAACCACCGCCATTAGCGATAATTCCATATGCAGGCTCGCAAGCTAAACTTGGCCTTCGGAAGCCCACAAAAAGCCAAATGACCAAGACCCTTTCAACTCTAAAACCCAACCCCAATCAAGTCACGGCAACGACGGGTATGGAAGAGTCACAAAACCCAACCCTTGCCACAAAGCCCCCAGGATCTGTCGCCATACCAATGTTTTTAGGAGACCACCTATCCCTCGAATCTCAGTCAACCGTCAACGCCACAGCAAAGCCTCTACCCCAAAGTCACCCGGTCCACTTAAAAAAAGTTAAACCATCTCTAGAGCATCAACAATCCAAACCATTCCCCCGACTAAAATCAACAATTTATACCCTCAAGCAGCTTGCTTGCCAAAATGCCGCTCGAAAAGAAATCACCAGCGAACTCCTGAGACAAGCTAACCAGTGTAGCCTTCACTTAAACTCGATAATTCCGCCGGAAAGAGTTTATGAGGCACAATCCAAATTCATCGAAAATAGAGTAGGTGTACTCTATCCTCACCCACGGGATCTTCAGGCCTGGAACAACCTCAAAGAAGACGCACCCATTCATACGTTTCTCCCTGGATATGCTACCGGTGACCGCTATACGGCCGTTTTGAGTATGCTCAAAGAACCCAGAATGCGAATCATTATTGCCTATGAAAACCACAATCCCTCCCAAAGAAGAAAAACAATTGAAGTCTACGACTGGCTCGAAAAAACGCTCGCAAGCAATGGCATCGAATCACTCCAAAACCGTATCTCACTTGTAAAATACAATGGTGACCTAAAAAACGCCCGTAAAGAACTCAACACTCACCAGGCCCGAATTCATTTCAGCCACGTTCGGGGGTTCGAATCTCCTTTATCTAGATCAATGCCAGAAAATGAGAACACCCACGTTTTTCATATCTCCATATCAACAGTCATCATGGCTCAAGCATGGGGCGATAACTACTCAAAGGGCGATACCCTCCAACAAAATAGTCAAAAAATTCGAAACTACATCACCAACATGATCCCGCAAGACACTCAAGAATATATTGACGCCATCGTTAAACACTATCTACGTGAAACCCGTATTGAACCGGGATCCGTTGCCCTTTGGGTGGCCAATCGTCCAAATCCAAATGCCAGGGAAGCAGAGGGCATCTTTAATCCTGCGATGTTCGAGCAAATTCGAGAAAAACTTGCACAAGAGGGGGTCAGGGTCTTCTCCCTCGCCGATGGTTTCACAAACCATGTCAAAAACAGGACGGAAAACCGACATCCATACCAACCCCATAACCGACAAAAAATTGGCAAATTTTGGGAACACCACCCACTTCTAAGGACAAGAGAAAATCAATGGTATTTTCTCGACCGTCTACTCACCACCTTGAAATGTCCTGCCCTTATAGGCATACGAAGTGGCGCTTTAGAACCCACTAGCTTAATGGGACACAATGTCATTTATCTCGAACACGATGATATGTTCACCCCGGAAAGACATGGCGCCTGGCAGGGGCGCATACCATACAACCGCCTCGTCACCCAAGCACGAACCGGCTATTTCAATGCCGAACATGAAATTCTCCGGGACCAAAAGATAAAAGCGCTCCTGAGCGAAAACCTAAAACGAAAACAGCAATTAGGCCCCCAACCCGAAGCCTGTCTATCAAAGTCAGACCTACAACAACAAAGCGACATTAGTCGAATCACCAACGTCATCAAATCTGGCGTGCTTCTTCCCGCCGAACTCGAGTTGTTGATAACCATGGTCAAAAAACCTCAACCAGCATTCAAAATAAAACCATAATCCCCAACGCACAATATTCACCTACGCACCAATTCAACCCAATGCTTGGCCTACAAACACCACTCGGCCCCCCTATCGCCATAGGTACCCAGCGATACCAGACAGGAACTCAGCCTTGCTGTGCCAGTGGCTTGGTAGAAGATTGGCATTCCAAACCAGTGATGCCTGCGTCAACAGCGGTACCAGCGGCGCCTACTTTCATGATATCAACGACATGGCCGAAAACGGCACGTGGACTCCCCTCAGCCAAGCCACGGTCTTGGCCAACTATCTCCCAGGTAACCATGAAAGCCCTACCAAAAATTGTTCTCGCGCTACAAAAGCGGGTTCTATCCGTAGCCATTTCAACAGGTGGCGCCGTATTGTTGCATTCTCAGCCCAAAGAGCCGTGAGACCAGCACCACAGGCCCGAATCTCCGCCTGATTTAGCCAAATGAAGTTTTCCGTGTTAAGACCTGACCCATGCTCCATGAAAATGCTTTAAGCCCAAGGCAACCCTTGGCCAAAACCCCCTCCCCCCTCGATGCGTGCGGCCAGATCCTACTCAAATTCTTCGGCTACGCGAGCTTCCGACCCGGCCAAGTAGAGGCCGTGAGCGCCGCCCTAGGCCGCGACAAAGACGTTGTGGTGGTGCTCCCCACTGGTGGGGGGAAATCCCTCTGCTTCCAGATCCCAGGCCTCTACCTAAGAGAGAAGGGGCTAGGCCCCACGGTGGTCATCTCCCCCCTCATCGCGCTCATGCAAGACCAGGTGGAAGCCCTCAAGGCCCGGGGCATCGCTGCCGAAGCGGTCCATAGCCAACAAGACACAAGCGTCAACCGAGACATCCTCCGAGACTTTAGCCTCGGTGGCCTGGACTTTCTCTACGTCTCCCCTGAACGGGCCGTCCTCGATGGTTTCATGCGCCAATGCCAAACCGCCCAACCAGCCCTCTTCGTCATCGACGAAGCCCACTGTGTCAGCCAGTGGGGACACGACTTTCGCCCCGAATTCCGCAAGCTAGATACCCTACGAAGCGCCCTAAACATCCCAGCCATGGCACTTACCGCCACGGCGACCCCACAAATCATTCACGACATGCAAAAGCACCTCGCCCTCCAGAACATGGAACTCATCTGTGGTAGCTTTGCCCGTCCCAATTTGCATTTCTCGGTCTTCCCCATCGCCACAGAACAGGCCCGTCTCAACCAGCTCATAAATTCCCTTGAAGAATTCAATATGCGTCGCAAAAAGAGCCGCACCAAACATCACCAAGGGGCTGAAGTTCAACCCGGCCGAGCCATGGTATACTGTGCCACCCGAAAAAAAGTGGAAAAAGTCGCCAAAACGCTCAAGGACCGAGGTTTCGCCGTCGTCTATTATCATGCCGGACGCACAGATCTCGCCCGAAGCCGAGCCCACAAAGCCTACGACACAGGCAAAGCCAATATTCTCGTGGCCACCAACGCCTTCGGCATGGGAATCGACTATCCCGACGTACGCCTCCTCATCCATTTTCAAACCCCCGGTTCCCTCGAAGCCTATTACCAAGAAGCGGGTCGCGCCGGACGTGACCAAGCCCCTGCCACCTGCCATCTCTACTTCGGCACCGCCGATCTCGTGACCCAGCGCCTTATCCAAAGCGGGAGCAAAAAAGGCAACAAAGGCCAAAACTCGGCCCTCCAAGCCATGGAAGATTATGCCCGGGGGCAACAATGTCGTCAGCTGGTTTTATGTGCCCATTTTGACCCGCAAAGCGAAGAGCCGCCCTGCGACCGATGCGATATTTGTGGAGGTGAGGATATCGTGGCTCAACATTGGGAAGCCTACGAAGAAACCCGCCCTCAAAAAAGGGTCAGGCCCGGAGAAAATGATGGGCCTTTGGATGAAGAGGCCCTCACCCTCATCGTGGAGGCCGTGGGCGAGCTCAATAAGCCTGCAGGTAAAACCGCCATCGCCAAAGCCCTTCGCGGTAGCCGAAGCAAAGCCATGAACCGGGCCGGTTTAAAGGACCTCACCCAACACGGCCAGCTTAAATCCCATAGCGAACGTTCTATTGTAGAAGCCATCGAAGCATTGCTCACAGAAGGACGATTGGTACATAAGGGACAGAAATATCCCACTGTGTGGGTCCCCAATAAGGCGGTGAGAGCACCTCGACCCACCGGTGACCCCGGTGAACCTCCCAAAAAGAGAAACACGCGCCCACGCACTACCCCCTTGGTTCAAGCCCTAGAAAACTATCGCCGCAAAAAGTCACGGGAGCTCAACTGGAAGCCCTACATGGTCTTCCAGCGCAAGGCTATCCTCGCCCTCGACCGGGACTGCCCCGAAGAATACTGGCAACTGGAAGAAATCGAAGGTTTGGGCCCCGCTAAAATCGAGCGGTTCGGCGAAGATATTCTCAACATGGTAAGGCGCTACGCCAGCGACCGTCATACGAACTAAATCAGCCCT
>JAYZAY010000016.1:0-43177 GCA_036339465.1 Myxococcota bacterium
AACATAAAAAACACAACCCATATCCATGTCGTAAATAGCCCTGGATGAAAACAAGCTCCTGCACCCCGGTGAGAAAAATGGCGGGTCGTAGCGTAAATATAAAAGGAAGAAACCATGCCCATCGCGCGATACTTAAACCGATTCATGAAACTCCCCATGCATGGCCCCCCCATGACGAGTTCCACCCTTCGTTACCGCACCAACTCGAGCCTTCCTAACACCAACCACCCCACCCCAAAAACACCGGTGGATAGCCTTGAAAGCAATACCCCAAGGACAAGCGGCGTGGTGAATACCCCTACGACACTTCCAAAGGAGAGACTGGGAATGCTGACGGGTAACACCAAGATCGACAACAAGAACAGCCGCGTTATGCAGAGGGTGTGGCAAAAGCGACAAAAGCGGCTCATGAAGGCGACCAATGCGGTCATGGAGGTGTTTAGGACAAAGGAAATCCAGTTTAAATCCGCAGAGATCTTTGTCCGTAAAGCTGGGTCCTTCGATGATTCAGAGGACAACGCCCAACGGGAAGTCCACATTGCACTAAGAGGCATTGCTCACACCGTGGTCGTATTAAAAAGCGCCGATTCATCCAATACCTTCCTCTTAGACCGCGTGGTAGAGGGGATCCGATTAACCGAGCTCAAGGTCGACAAAGAGGATAGCAACAAGATCGAGAAATGCAGCAAGTTCAAACCAGAAGAGATGCTCAAACTGAGCACGTATAATAACATTGGTCTGTCCTCCCTAGACATTGCCGACTGGATCGACATGCAATCCAAGACCGAGTACAATGTGCTAACCAACAGTTGCGTTCAATTTTCGTTTTACTTCCATCAGCACTTCCTGTCGGGATTGAAGACGCGGCAAGTTCTGAAAGCGATGAGAACCAAACTCAACATAAAGTGATTAAGTGTTTATTTCCATACCTCGATTGGATATGCCAGCCCGATGGATGATGAGATGAGCTAAATACTCTATGCTTTAGCTCTTTGTCGATTTGCTCACGTAGTGCAGACTATCGCTATTCTGTCTTTGGCACATAATTTTAGGTGCCAAGAAATGATGAAGCCCTATTTCGGCACCAAACCATTCCAGCCATTCACCCACCTTTCCGGCGAAGATGAAAAATAATCAACCAATGGAAACACCCATATCTGCTTACCAACATGTGTACTCGGTAAGCTATCATCTTGATTCCCGCACCGACAGACATCGACCTCGAATCAATCGTCTTCCTCGTCAAAGTACATTCGAAACAATGATTCAAGTCTCTCCGGCATAAACTTGGCCAAAGAACCCCCATATTGCGCGAACGTATCCAAGAGAGTCAGTCCCCCAAGTGTCGTCTCTTTGCCGGGACCATTTCTCAATCGCTCCGAAAAGTCGCGATTCACGGCATGAATTTCACCATAGATCTTTTCAAGGCCTTGCAAGCTCCAGTCGGGGGTCAATCCTCGGCGCTGCCGCAAGAATTGTGAAGTCAAATACATGCCCATTGCCCGATAAAGAGTTTCTGTCTTATCTGCAAATGGAAGATGAAAACGAGCCATCGGCCGAAGCTTTCCAACAACAGGACACCCAGAGCTGGCCATAACAAGTCCCATCACTGATGTAAGTGCACTTTGGGCAGGCACTTCAGCAGAAATAGTACGATTGGCTGTCATAATCACGACTGAAATCGGGACAAACGACACAACCTCCGCAAACTCAGTCATCAACCGATAAAGCCCTTTTGCTGCGGGGCAAAAGTAATGGTCTTTCGGTTTTAGAGGACATTCCCGGCACTGGTCCACCTCAAGCCTAACCCAATCGGGATAGTCACATTCGGCCGCCGGCTCAATATAATTCCCTGCATCATCGAGAAAAACTTTATATTCCCTCACCTGCTCATTGCTCAGTTTGAAACGATACGTGATCTCCAACATTTCCTCCACCCGTTGGCGCTCAGTGAAAAGGCCCACCCACTTCGAGCATCCTAAAAGATTCCAGCGAAAACCAGGAAAATATTCAATTTGAACACATTTCACTGACTTTTCATCACCAGTAATCCAGACACAGGAAACAACAGCGCCCCCATCTTGGCGCATGGGAAGGAAACCCGAGCAAAAACGGGCTCTCTCAGGTGGGCGGCCAAGTCAGATATCCGACGACCCCCACAGTTCGAACCGAGGCCACTGCACTGGCCTGTTGGGCCGATCTAAGGTGCAATTTAGCTTACTCGATCCTTGATACTCAACCACAAAAGTGAATTTCCGCCCAAACCACCTCTTACCGCTCCCCACTCTTTTTACGAAATTTTATTGCCCTCACCCAGACCTCTGCCATAAAATCCAGACATGAGTTCCTCCCATGTGTTAGACGTCGCCGTTATCGAAGACAATCCCGCGTTCATGGCCATGATGGTCGCAACCATACAAGGTTCGGTCTCTAATAGTCGGCAATTTAAGTTTCTTGCGACCGGCTTTAGTTCCGCCGAAGCCCTCCTCCAGAACCTTACTGAAGGTTATAACCCAGCCATACTCTTTTGTGATGTTAAGCTTCCTGGGATAAGTGGCCTTGAGTTAGCTACCGAGGTGAGAGCGGGTAAGAGCAGGTCCCAGATAATATTTTGTTCTTCTCTAATGGAACACCCTCTTGATGCATTCTACGAGAAGCTGGGCAATAGCTTCATCTATTATACCAAGCCAATGGGGTATTTCGAAATCCACACCGCTTTGAATTATGCAGCTAGGGCTTGGAAACAGGCAACGATAAGTGAGTTTCTCGTCAGTTGCAACACCTCCCATGTGCTCGAGGGTCATTGGCTTCCTAAGTTGAAAGAGGCTAGGCTAAGTTCCGATATCAAAATCCCAGAAGAGGCATTCCGAAAATCAAGGGGTTTCCAGGGGCTACTCCGCATGTTGAATTGCAAAGCGCTGATCATGCCCAATAAAGCAATACAGGAAGTAGAAAAGCCAGAAGACTTCACCTTACTTTGGAGCGCTGGCAAGCAAGAGGAGCTCAAAGATTTAGATGGGAGCGGAATAGGGGATTTATTTGATGCTTGGGCGGATTTGACAACGGTAGGCGAAAACAAGGCTGCCGATCCCAATATGTCGCGTTTTGCTCATCTAACCGGTGACTCCTACCAAACAATACAGCTCAACTCAGAACGCGTACTCGTGTTCCTACCTAAAAAACGATTTAAGGCGTCGGAAATCGAGAGCTTCGCGGTTTTGGCTCGTATCTTCATGAATGAGCTCTCTGTACAACCCGGGAGAGCTTGGTCTCCTGACTTGTCAAATCCGTCAAGGATGGCGCAGCATCTAAAATCGTCTAAACCGTGACACCGAAGTTCATTTTTTGTTTCCACAAACAGTTTTTCGTCACGCATTATCCCCAATCCGACGATCCCATACGATCCTGATTTGGCACGAGAAAGACCATAATCTATTTTTTGCAAGCAAAGAGTGTCTTTGCGCTCCAGTCAATGAGCGCTGGGCATGACCTGGCGAATTTTATGTCTGTGAGGCGCTCGAAAAGAGGAGGTTTTAGGGCAATTTCCCCACTGCGATGGAGGATTTTGAGGACGAAGGGCACAAAACCACGATAATCTAACCATGAAGAACCAACAGCCCTATCCTGTATTGATTTTCCTTTTCTCGATCGGTTTTTTCGGCGCATTGCTCACGGGCTGCAACAAAACCTCTTATGGGACCGATGAATGTTCGGCGAATCAAGGAATGCCCATTGCCAATTACAAACCAGGCGGAGGAAAAACAGATGTTACCTTTATTGCTTTCGGAGATTCCCAACTTTGGGAGCCGACCCTTCGGCAAAATGATATTCAGGTAGAGGCCCTGAATCACTTTACCAAGGCTCTTACTTGGGGCGATGCGGGTTATCCTGAGCTTGGCACCATAGACGATGTGCGTGGGATTATTATGGCGGGAGATATCACTCAAAACGGCCGTGATGGTCGGGGATTTGGAAACGACGAGTACGGTGATTTTACAAGCCGATATGGTCTTTGTGGAAACAAATTGGTTAAGTACCACATGTATGAAGGATACGGTAATCATGATTTTTATGAATGGAACAACATTGCATATCTTCCCGGAGATCATCCGGTCGCTGACTCTGTCGCGGTTCGAAATGCTTATAGGGCAGGCTTAAACAAGACTGCTCCGGGCATGGATGGTCATTATTCTTGGGATTGGGACAACATCCATTTTGTTCAATTAAACCTGGCTCCATCGGATCTTGACCCAAACTTAGCCAAAAAAGGACTGCGCGACCCTCGAAATGCTTTGAACTTTTTTCGTGAGTACCTTGAGGAGAATGTAAAGGGCACGAAAAAGAAGGTTATCCTTGTGTCCCATTATGGACCTTCGCCAACCTTCGAATGGACACAACCGCAAATCGACAGTCTCTGTTCTGTGATCACCGAGTATTCCAACAATATGATGGCTTATCTTCATGGTCACTCTCATTCGACAAACCAGTACAATTGGTGCAATATTCCAGTGTTTAATGTTGGGTCTCCATATTACTTGAATTACAATTCGGATTCCCGAGGTAGATTTACGGTGTTTCGAATTAAAGAAAACGATGACCGCTCCCTCCGATTGGTGGCAGCAGACGTTTCCTGGAATCCCAAAACCTACACGCCTGGAAAGTCTGAAACTCTCGATTTGGAGATGAAGCGTTGGCGACGGTATCCTTACGATAGCACCGTGTTGCCAGCTCCCTGAGTGCGAAATATGCAAACCAAAGATGTGGAAATCCTGTAAATCGAAGGCGAGAAAAACGCATCTACCCATGATGCGCCAGTGCTTTTACCTCCCCCTAATATCCAAATGTTGCCCGTTGTGGCCATCAACACCAAGCTTCACGGTTGGCTAAGGCGAAAAAACATATCCCTCCCCTAATCTAGACCAGGTACAAACAGACGACCTAATTCGTCCCCTGCTCAGATGGGCACAAACCCCACGTCCAGAAATATCGGTGGTTTCTTGAGTAGGACTAGACTCCGCTAATATCTCCAGGATCGCTATTTTTCGCGCTGTTTCTGGCACCATACTCTGTAGCGATCATCCATCTCGTAAATATCTTCAGTTACATCCTGCTCCATATTCAACCAAGCCCTGAGACTGGGGAGACGATTGGCCAAACGCAATCTTCTTTTTTTCAGTTTTTGCAGGAGAGCTGCTTCAGACATCAAATCAAATCTCTCAATATCAGCTTCAGTAATCTCGCGACAAATGGGTTCTATCTGCCGCTTACCGAATCGCCCATTTATCGACTCTTCCCAAACATCGCCATTGAAGTGGGTTGGGCGCGCCAGACTGCCCTCGATTTTCAAATTAAGGACCTCGGCGTGCTTCACGGCCCCTATGACCTCCGCCGCCTCATCTGCATTCAACACAAAGTCGGTTCCTACCCCGACGGTTTGTAGATGGCCCTGGTAGCGATGATAAATCTCCATAACGGTGGTGTGTGCCAAATCAGCATACACTTCACTCCGCGGTGACAGCGCACCATCTTCTTGATGGACTAAATCCAAGAACTCTTCGCCACGCTTGCTTCGGTGACTATTGTTCATGGGATCGTCAATGCGGTCTCCTGAAAGCGCATGGCGCGATGGATATTCAGTTCGAGACGAAATGAGATTGGACGGAAGACGACAAAGAGCCAAAGCCCGACAATTCCAATCCAAATGCAAAGCATCCTTTAAATTTCGCTGCTGCCCCGGTGTCATGTGCTCATAAAGCCAGGCCACCACATTTTTTCCCAATTTATGGTGTGCATTGGTCACCCCATCATGGCCCCTACTCCATTTTCCGGTGTTACTCTTTGGACGGAGGGTTTGAAGAAACTCGGTAGAACTAAGACGTGAGGCGCCAGAAACCATCTGCCGCGCCTGCTTGGCAGCCAAACTCTTAACGTTATTGTCCAAATGTGTCGGCCCACAAGAGCCGGTACCTCCCCAGGCGCACGAAACACCAAGTGATGCAGAAGATTTTAAATTGTATTCGTCCAGTGTAACTGCCCGTGGATCGACAGCAGACATCAATTGGACGCTCGTCGAGCTGAATGGCATGAGCGCTCCTTATAAACTTCACGAAAGACTCGTCGAGGTCATTATCGGCGAACTGAAGTACATGTACCCAAAAAATGAAAAAATATGGTTCCACAGGTTCGCCCCCTCAAAAATATCAAATCCACTGAATGATAAACCACACGTTGCCCACCAAGCCCTTTCATTTAGGCTCTTGGCAGAAGGAAGAGCTTTTCTACGGGGGCGATGGGTCCGTGATTTGGTTCCAGAAATAGTGTAGAATACCCGCTTAGCTGAAATTTTTCGCACGAGGCGTAAGTCATTGGCGATAACTTCCTCATAATACGAAATTGAACCATTACCCTTGGATCACAACCCTGAACCATTCAGATAATTCCATGTCGACGTTTTATTGGCGGCCAGAGGTATATCTAAAAACCTCACTAACTTAACAATATTTTGTGCGATAAGTCGTGAGGGGGGCTAGGAGACAATCGGGCGCGTCTATTTGCGGTTTAGTCTTAGGTTTGGTCTTGCAGGATAGGGGTATGATCTCCGGTGACCGAAATTCCACGGATTTCCCCCCTAGTAATTCAGCGAGTTCCTAAAGATAGTCATGGACCAGTGGATAAACCCCAATACAGGGGCGACAGATGGCTGTGGGCAAGCCTGAATTTCGTCGCGTTCGAGCCGAAACGGCTTTAAAAATGGGGCCACTTTGGTCTTCATCGCATTGGAGGCAGGCGTTTAAACTTCCGTCTTTCTGATTATATGCCGCATTAAGCAAATCGAAACAAACCTCACATTCCTTTCGTGTATTGGTTGTGTTGTAGTACCAAATTTGCGCACAGGGCAGGGTAAAACCAATTTCGGTTAGACAGGCTAGATTGGCCTCGGGGCTTTCAAGTATCCCCTTGAATCCACAGGTACGTACGGGTCCGGTTAGATCTGGATTGGCAATGTAGACAGCGAGGTCCGTCAGAGTTGAGCATAACCCACACGCGCCGCCGTGTGTAATAAAGGCTCCGGCCAATTGAGCGTCGCTTTCACTTGTGTAAGTTTTTAAAGAATACGTTAGTCTTTCATCATCTTCGTAAAGGACACCACAAAATCCATCTGTAGGGTAAGCAGCGAAATTCGGGTCCGCGTATGGGTCCTGTCCCAGGTTGGGAAAAGGGTTGCTTAGCTTTTTAACTTTGAATTTTTCGACGACCTCCGCCGTGTAGGCAGGGGCTATCCATGGCTCTCGGTGGCACCTGCAGGTTGGAGAACACGCAGAGTTGTCTAGCCCAGTGGAGTCATTCGGTTTCCCGAACAGTTCGCTGCAATTTGCTGTATCGGCATCGGTGTTACAAGAGGCTGAAAGTAACAAGAAGACGAGATTGATGAACCCTAGGTAAAATAGAGAGAGCCACAGTGAGGGCTCAGTCTTGGTTTGGTGAGTTCGTAGGACCATGATTTTTTCTTGATATCAGAAGGGTTCGTTGGAAGGCAAAACATCAATGATGCGTCCCCACAAGAACATTGAAGTGGAAGGGGTGGTAAAGCAGAACAGGCTCCTTTGGCCAATATTCGGAAACTTTCTATTTAAAGTTATGGGAAAGAAAATCCTTTAAGAAACACCAGAATCATCAACCTTAGAATCTCCATCCTTGACCATCAGTCTCAACAAGAAGAACCAACCGATAATGGGAATAAACCAAAGCCCCGCCAAGAATCCGCTTTGCCCTACGTCATGGAGCCGCCGGGCCGTTACCGCCAACCCTGGAAGTACCAGGAGCATTCTCGCGATTTCAAAGGTGGGATGCCAGGTCATCCAATCGACGACATTTTTTGTTCCCCAACCCATCAATCTGTCCAAACCTAAGGCGACCAGAAGCACCAGGGCCATGAAGAAAGCGAAGGTTGCCCACTCTTGCTTGCACGCGCGTCCTGTGAATTTCAGGTAATTCTTGAGACAATGTTTGATCCAGTGCATGGTAGTACCACTACAAAGTACTTAAGTAAGAATCAACAAGAGGAATCGGAAATCAAGAAAATCAACAAGCAGGGTGGTGAGTGGCAGTTAGTGGCACAAACGATAGGGCGATGAACTTCTGGTCCTTTGCTACATGAATACTTCCGGACGGCTGCAAGCGATGGCCGGCCGCACAGGCAGCGCTCTCTGTACCTGCTCCATCGGTCGACTCACCTACCGGTTGGCGTGACCGCATAGCACCGCAAAGTCGGTGTGTTCTTGCCTGAAAACACTGCAACGAACAATCACGCTCACAAAAGAACATTCGGGCTGCGAAGCCCCGTAAATGGAGAAGCGAATGACCGACAATTCCCAACGAGGCCCCCGTATTCATTTGAATCCGAAGGTAAAGGATCTCAAGCCCTCTGCAACACTCACCATCAACGAACGGTGCGATGCTCTGAGACGAGAGGGTAGAGCAATCACCAAGTTCGGTCTTGGGCAATCCCCTTTTCCTGTTCCAGAGTCCGTGGTGCAGGCCCTCAAGGACAATGCCCACCAGAAAGATTACCTCCCAGTGATGGGACTCCGGGCCCTCTGCGATGCAGTCGCGCATTATCACAGGAGACGAGATGGCCTTGAGTGCACAGGAGACGGGGTTCTGATCGGGCCCGGTTCCAAGGAACTTCTCTTCATTGCCCAGCTTGCCTATTGCGGCGAGTTAATCATTCCGAGCCCGAGTTGGGTATCCTATGCGCCCCAGGCGAGTATCATCGGACAATCGGTTCGGTGGATCGAAACCCAACAGAGCGATGGCTACCGACTCACCCCATCGGGACTCGATGCCACCTGCCGCCTAGATCCAGATCGCCCCCGACTTTTGATTCTCAACTATCCAAACAATCCGAGTGGTAGTTCATACACAGCTAACGCACTGGCTGAGTTGGCAGAAGTGGCACGGGCACGAAAACTTCTGGTCCTCTCTGATGAAATCTACGGAGAAGTCCACCACGAGGGAAATCATGTCTCCATCGCGAAGTTCTATCCAGAAGGCACCATTATCAGTGCAGGTCTGTCCAAATGGTGTGGAGCGGGAGGATGGCGGTTGGGCACATTCCTATTTCCCCCTGCCCTTCGATGGCTCCAGGAAACCATGGCTACCATCGCAAGCAAAACATTTACCGCCACCAGCGCCCCCATCCAATACGCCGCGGTCCGAGCGTTTAAGGGAGGAGATGATATCCAGCAATACCTAGGCCACTCCCGTCGAATTCTCAAAGCCCTCGCGACACGAATGGTAAGCGCTTTTGAAGCGGTCGGAATCCATGTTGTGGCACCGGCAGGCGGCTTTTACCTTTTTCTCGACTTCTCCACCCATGAAGGTGAGCTAGCATCCCGTGGAATCACCTGCGGACGGCAATTGACCCATCGTCTTCTCGATGAAGCCGGGATCGCCATTTTGCCCGGAGAAGACTTCGGACGACCTTCACAGGAACTCTCCGCTCGTCTTGCGTATGTTAATTTCGACGGCACCGCCGCTCTCGCCGCAGCAGCACAAAGCCCCATAGACATCCCCCTGCCCGATTCGGCCCTGGATGCAACTTGTGCAGAAGCCATCGAAGGTGCCCACAGACTTTGCCGGTGGATTGCAGGAAAGCAGTGACTGTGTTTGTTCCCCGCCAGTTCACATTCCTTTTTCTGTGCGCCATCTTTTCTTGTAGCTACACACACAGCCAACGACCCATCAAACCATGGATGCATTTAAAAAAGAAGATACCCTGATTTGGGAACTCACCGATACATTCACGCCAAACAGCCTCGTTCAGGAGAAAGCAAAATCCGAAGAAAAATAGGTGAGATTGAAAAACACGTAATAACGGACCCAATAAGTTCTCGTTTTGGGAATACTCGCCACGAGCTTCCATGTGTCTATTGTTAGATGTGGATGTGGATGTGGTGCAAAACAAAGATGGGTCGCTGAAACCATCACATCGCTTGCTGGAATGTCTTTCGATGGGGAGGGCGGGATTCCATATCAACATCGGTTAGGGTCAGGGGGGGGAAATGCGCCTGGGAGCGGTCCTTTAACGTCATGCAGATACCCATATTGGCTTCCTCAATAACAATACCCTGATTCTGCTCTAACCACTCTTTAAACGTCAATTTACTCCCATCAGAGCAGGTCACCACGTTCCTTCCAACTACGGCCATGTGAATATAAACCCTTCCCCCCTCAGCAAGGAGGTCAATGTATTTATTCAACACCGTAGCCGGCTTTGAAGAGTAAGGCAGAATCCCAAAGACATCCACGATCATCGACATCGCTCCAAAATCCCCCTTCAGTTCGTCGTTCTCGATATCTTCGAAAAATCGCCCCGTAAAGAGGGACACACCGCGCGCATTGATCTTCTGCTTCGCGCTCGATGTCACAAAATAAGACACAGCGCTCACTTTAGCTCCATCGTCCCCGGCCGACTTCACGTAATCCATCACCGCCACACACTGCCCCGCCCCTGCATCGAGGAGATGGTCCTTCGGACCCAACCCCGAGACTCTTTCCCCAAACTCCGCACCAAAGATGCGGGTGTATTTCTCGATGCCGCGTCGCACCACGAAGTAGTTTTCTCGAATTGTTGCCTTGGTCGCTAACGCGGCCTGTTGCCCAAGAGAGGGCACCGGCTTGAGGTGCTCGCAACGAAAAACAGACCCTACCGGGATCCCAAAAGGGTCCTCCCGAGGCGCCCATCGTTGTCTATTAACCCTCGGGTTCCACATGTCAGGGTCTGTTAAAGAGACGGGCCTCGCCTGATTAGCCAATGCCGCACCGGTGGCCAGAGCACCAACCCCCACTCCAATCCCCACCCCACGGGGCGGGATCCGGCCAATGAAAGAAGAAAGAAAACGTTGCATAAATTGAGCCTCCCGAGAAATAACATACAAGAATGGACTTGCTCCCGCGCTCACGCCACTAAGGCCGCACGGGGATGGGCCACATCTCGGTTATCGGCCCCAGCAACAACACGTTGTTCATAATTTACGCTCAATTGGGCCGGGCTCATCCGCCAAAATGATGGCGGAGGAGGTCAAGGGTTGCCTCCCGAGCATTTTTAAAGCGGCGTGGTCCCCCTGCTCGCCCAGATAAATACTTTGCCCCCGCAAATCCTTATGGAGCATTTTACGATTTTCGAGTCGATAAGGTCCGGATTTTACCTCCACCGGAATTGCCTACCAACGCTTGGTAATATCAGCGTTTTTTGCGAAAACCAACTTCCCAAACAAAAGTGCTCCGCCCCTCATCCACCTCGAAGAGTCCAAACACCGTCTTACCACCCTCTATTTCACACGCACCGGCCAGTGCGTCCTTTACCACTCCATAAGACTTTCTCCCTAGAAATCAGGATTCATCTCTACCATCATCGCAATTGAGACGGAGGTCTTTACGTTTCTTGGCCCAAACCTACGCACTTTTACGCCCTTCGAAGAGCCGTTTATCAATTCGAGAGGAATAGCCGAAAAGACCAAACCTCCCCCTCCATCGGCGGCGCCCTTCATAATCGCTATAAGCTTCCGTTTGGGGATTGTTCCAGAAATACGCAATGATGCCGGGGATCTCCCCCCCGTTTCTGCACTAAACATGCACTAGACATGCACTAGACATGCACTAAACAAGGTACAAGATTCACTCATCTCGCCCTGCCTTGTTTTGATGATTGATGCCTTGCGGCTGTGGACCGGCCTATTCAAGCTCCGAGGGGAAGGTTTCGTGGTGTTTTCGCGGTGCTTTCGTGGAGCAGCGTCTTTATGGGACAGCGGGGGGTTGTAGAACTTGGGTGTGTGGCGACGGGGTCAGGAATTACAACTTCCGTGGCTGGCTTAGATTTCCTGCAGTGGGGTATTTTAGATGCTTAAGTGCCTCGAAACAGAACAGGTGTTGCAAAATCGGGCACTTCCTAGATACTTTACGTCGTGTTTTCGTTTGCGGAAAAACCGATTAAATTGTATTAGATGGGACTTATGCACATTCCCTCCCCCCTCATCCCCCTCTTTGATGATGGTATCATCCAAGAGGTAATCCGCCCTCTTATGAGCGGTAAGGAGGCGTCGGTTTACATGGTGCATGCACAAAACAAAGTTTGTGTGGCCAAAGTTTATAAGGAAGCCAATAATCGAAGTTTCCGGCAGCGCGCCGCCTATGCGGAGGGCCGGGCAGTCCGCAATACCCGTCAACGGCGGGCAATGGCCAAAGGTAGCAAGTATGGTAAGGCCCTGCTTGAGGCCGAGTGGCAAAATGCAGAAGTTAGCTCTCTCTACCGTCTCCATAACGCAGGTGTCCGCGTCCCGACTCCCTATCATTTTGGGGAGAATGTTCTCATTATGGAAATGATCACCAATGAGGATGGCAATCCCGCACCGCGACTTTGGGATGTGCAGTTAAACAGAACTGAAGCGCTTTCGGTGCATTCCTTCCTAATTCGCCAGATCGTTCGCATGCTTTGCGCGGGCCTCGTTCACGGAGATCTATCCGAGTACAACATCTTGATGTCCTCAGACGGACCGGTCATCATTGACTTACCCCAAGCCACAGACGCTGCCCATAACCAAAACAGCGAGCGTATCTTTCTGCGAGATGTCAAAAACCTAGGCATGTTCCTCAACCGGTTTGCCTCACGGCTCCAAAATACGCAGTATGGCCCTGAAATCTGGGATCTTTACACGAAGGGTAAGCTCCACCCCGATTCCGTACTGACCGGTCGTTTCAAACGCGACACTCGCCAGGCGGACACTGTGGGGATTTTGGCCGAGATTCAGGCATCTTCCAACGATGCTCGTGCCAGACCTTTAAGTGCCTATCAGGAGAAACGACAGCGGAAACTCGCCGAGGCCCTTGCCGAGGCTGAGCGGGATGCCCAGCGGATTGAAGCCAGCAAAGCTCAACCGAAGCCCAAGGTTAAACCCAAGGTTAAGCCCAAGGTTAAGTCCAAGAATACGAGCGGCACCCCAAACAAAGAGCGCCGTCGCCGTCAACGACGTCCGTGATCTCCTATTCATTTGTTTCTCGCTTAAACTCTGGCTAAAACCTGGTCCGTACCCATGTCCTAACGAGCGTGATCTGAGTGTGAGCCGACTCCATGGGAATCGGAGCCCCAAACTCCACAGCACGCAGTAAAGGAACTGCAGTGTGCAAGCTGGCCTATATCTTCACCGATATTGATGACACTTTCTAACAGCTCCCGAATGGCTTTAAAACGCTCGGCCTTAGGATTGGCAAGGTGGCGTTTGAGGGCCAATTCAAACTCCCTGGGGTTTGCCTATCCCCTGACCCTGAGTCGATCAGAGGCTCGTTATCTAGCGCCTCCACCTGATAACTGGCCCAAGTATTTCGCCTCGAAACCTCGGCCTGAAAAACACCCGAACTTTCAGGGTGTCGTCAATAGCCAAGCAGGCCAAGCTTATCGTGAAGACGGAAATTACCGAGACCCTCCAAAACCCTCCGGCACCTTCGGAGGATGCGAGAACGGGTTTTGGAGATACGTCCTTATCTTGTTTTGCAAATATTTCCACCAAGAGTGGTTTCTGGCCCCCGAAGGAATTCCAATACTGGTGGTCCTGAGCACGGTAAGGAAGCTCTGATTTACTTCGGCGATTTGGGTATAGGCTCAAAACAGGCGTTGCAAAATAGGGGCCACCCCCGCTTATCAGCGGCTGCACTTTAGAGAAAATGAACCGGGACCTGAATAACCCTGTCGCTTAATTGCTCCACTCTCTTACCCGAATTAATCAACAAACCAAATTCCAAATTCAGATCTGAAATTAGATTATTCAAACCTCTTAGGGCTTGTTTTTTAACCGTTGAGCCTAGTTTAATCTCCACAGGAATGATGCCGAATGGAGCATCTATCACTAAATCAACTTCCGACTTATCCACAGTTCGGTAGTAAAAGAACTCAAGTTGGGTTTCACCAGTACATTGCAATCCTCGAACAATCTCCTCGATCACGAAACTTTCAAATGAAAAACCCGCCACAGGATGAATCAGCAAGTCATCAGAACTTTGAATCTTGAGAAAGTGGTGCAAGAGGCCTTGATCTCTAAAAAAACCCTTATTGGACTTTTGTATCTTCTTGAGACTATTTTTCTCAAAAGGAGAAAGATTTCTCCAGATGAATGTTTGATGAACAATATCAAGATAATCCTTTACCGTAGGTACGGTCACCTCCAACGCCCGTCCAATATCGCTCATATTCAGTTGATGACCAGAAAATTGAGCAAGAAGGGTGAGAAAACGCCTAAAATTGTGGATATTGAGCTTAGGGAATAGCCCCCGAACATCGCGGTTGATGTAATTTGAAATGTAGTTTTCCATCCAAAATCTATGATAATTCTCGTTCTGCTCACTTTCGATAAGTGGCTCTGGAAATCCTCCCTTAAACCAAATATTCATCGACTCTCTCAAACTCACTTCTGGTTTCAGCGACTTAAAGTCCTCAATTACGACGTTTTTCGAGGTCAACATTTCGTAAAAGGTGGGAAGTTTCTTTTCGTAATATTCACTTCCTTTGAAGGGCCACATCTCAATTGTGCTGATCCGTCCGGCTAAGCTTTCGGTCAAACCTTTGATGATTTCAGGTGAGCTAGAACCTGTTAAAAGAAAACGCCCCTTCTTTTTGCGATCTGAATCGATAACGCCTCGCAAAACTTTGAATAGATCGGGATACTGTTGGGCCTCATCGATAATCAGACTTTCCGAATGGAGCCGAAAGAAAGCGACGGGGTCACTTGTGATGAGCTGATAATCGTCAGGGCTCTCCAAATCATAATATTTCCAATCCGGATGGAGGTCCTTCACCAAAGTCGATTTCCCGCACTGCCGGGGACCAATCAAGGCCACCACAGGAAATATTCTTAACATTTCGTCGATTTTTGAGCTTAAGCCCCTTATTTTACCCATGATATTTATACCTTACGCTTAAATATACGGCACAACAAGAGTTCATCCCCGAAAAATAAGACTTTGGCCCATGATACCGGTCTCGGTATTATGCACCAACATCTCAAGCCTCGGGACAAAATCGAATCCGCCAATCTACCGAAAAAAACGACACAAATTTCAACAGAAAATCCCCACCTCCTTCTTCAAACCAACGGCGCCGTTGTGCCCATCGCTCTTCTGGGGCCAAGAGCACCCAAATACTTTTTCTGGGGCCCCCATAGCAGCCATAGAATCGACGCTTGCATCAAAACCATAGCACCCGCAGAGCAATTCGAAAGCGCGTCGTTGTCCATAACCCCCTTCTCTGCGCCTTTCAGCCATGAAAACAATCCTTCGACGAAAACCAAGCTAGACACGGCGCAATCCATCTACCACCTAGCGTGATAGTTCGTTCAGACGTTCCACGATACTGACAACAGGCCTAACACAGCGCCCCATGGGATACGCATTTTTGAATCTCCGGCCATGGAAAATCACCCCCACCCTTCCCACGTATGGTCGTCAGGAAACACTGAAGAGCGAGGGTGGATCTCTACTTTAAATCCTACGTCGGCGTGCTGTATTTTCCCTACCCACAAACCCGACCTTGAACAGTTCTATTTCTCCCATTGACCCAGTATGCTACACACGACGGAAGTCATCGGTTGTCACCATGTGTTCTTCTAGCCGGGCGCGCATCGCCGCCAAGGTTTCAGCATGGGCGGATTCGCCCGCTAAGTTGTTGCGTTCGAGGGGGTCGTCGTTCAACGCATACAATTCTTCAGGCACCCTCGCTTCATGCCAGGTCTGTTCAGGTTCCAATGCAAGCAGACCCTTCCAAACGCCCTTGCCATCCCCTGAGCCCCAGGGGTCGTCGGTGAAGTTGCGAATATATTTGTAATCGCGTGTTCTCACAGCCCGCGCGGGCCGCAAAGCAACATGTCGTTCCATTTCCGAAAATAGCGCAACCGCAGGTTCCCAGCCCGGCGCCCCCAATAATAACGGAGCCAATGACCGACCTTGTGCCGAAGCCAGCGTAGGTGCTCCCGCCAATTCAAGAATTGTCGGTGCAATATCCACCGAACTTACCAATTCATCCAAACGGCCTGGTGACAACACCGCTGGCCATCGAAACATCAGTGGCGTGCCGACCCCACGGTCGTACAATGTCGTTTTGCACCCGGGAAACGCGGGGCCGTTGTCCGAAATAAAAACAACCAAAGTGTCGTTGGTCAAACCCATGGTGTCCATGCCATCGAGTAACTCTCCAATAAGAGCATCCATCCACTTCAGCTGGCTAAAATAGCCCGCAACCTCTTCCCTAATTTCGAGCCAGTCGGGTAGGCCCCACCACGCAGGCACTTCGGCATCGTCAAGCGAAACCTCAAATCCCTGCGCCTGCAAGAATTTCCCAAAGATGTTGCGGTGGGTCTGCATGTAGTTGAGTTCGAGGTAAAACGGGCCTTCCCCCTTCTTCTCTAAGAACGCAAGCGCATCATCGGTGCAGCGAATGACCTGGTCAAAATCGGTCAGTAGGTAATCGTCATAGCCAAACGCGGACGGCTCTTCCACCGAGGATAGATGCCACTTCCCCTGAATCGCGGTCGCATACCCCGACCCCGATAAAGTGCGAATAATATTGGGGTGGTCAATGGGTAGAGACAATTCAGGGTGCCGATGAACCAACCCCATCACGCCATTGGTGTGAGGATATTGCCCCGTAGCAAGGGCAGCGCGACTAGACGAGCAACTCGACACCACATCAAACGCATAATCAAAAGCCACCCCTTCATGCACCAATCGATCGAGCGCCGGCGTCGCAACTGTCTGCAAACCATAAGCCCCCACATCACGCCACCCAAGATCATCAGCTGTAATCACCACAATGCCTCGTGGCTTAGAAGCTCCCTGACCCACGGCTTGCGTGCAAGCCCCCGAACCCAAACCGGGCATGGAAGCAGCCGCTATTCCAAGTAGAGCGTTGCGATTGAATTGTCGGCGGGTCCATTGGTCGTCACTCACGCCCTACTCCTGTCATGATGCCGCGAGGGTTATCAATAATACTGTGTAATGATGGCGCCTTCAGTAGCACCTTACATCCAGGCGTTCAACTCTCGGCGATAATCGGAACCCTGACGTAACCTCGCTATAGCTTCCCGGGCCCTTCGAGCAGAAACCACCAGTTTCGCTTCCCTGCGAGCTTCGCGGATCTCCGATGCCCGGTGGAGCTCCATCAATACCCCATGGTAATCAACGAGTTGCTGGCCATTTCAAACCGCCCTTTCTTATGGTTTCACATAAACCCCTAATCACCAGTTCCGATTCACAGAGCCGAAAAATCGAACCACATTGCAAAACCCGGCGAAAATCGAATTTGCGTTTTGCCTGGACCCAATCAGCGCTAATGCAAGTGCAGCTTAGGCCATTTAGGCATATGAGTGAACCGCTTTTTCCATTGTATCTATGCAAGCCCTTATAAAAGACTTCGACCTCGATAAATTTCTCCACAGGACAAGGCCATGTAAAGAATCACACTTATTTTCATCGCTATCTTCAGTGAAGCCCCCAATTTCCTGGACATAAGCCCCGAGTTTTCCAAAAAAAAGAGCTTCAAAGCTCACATCACCAAGAAGGTCTTGGAAGTCCTAGGGAAGTTTGTTTCGCTTGTAATCTAAACGAGAAGTGGACCTTAAGCCTTAATAGCTTTGAGGCTGTCCACTAAATAGCAACCAACTTTTTTGGTTTTTCCCTTCACATAAACCTCTTGGCGAGATTGAACCGAGACCACATCTTGAAGCAAGTCGTGGGTTGAATCCGCGATGAGAAGTCTGTTCACCGGTGCAATGGATTCTAATCGTTGAGCCTGATTCACCGTATCCCCAATGACGGTGTAGTCCCGGCGATGTAGCTTACTCCCGATATCCCCCATAATGACTTTTCCGGAACTAATCCCAACTCGAATCTGAATATTAAGACCATTTTTTTCATTAAACTTGGTGAGAGCTTCGGTAATTTCGAGAGCAGTCCGTACTGCTCGGTAGGCGCCATTTTCAACTCGGCCAAAAAGAACCATAATTGCATCACCGATGAATTTATCAATGAGGCCATCATGCTTCTTGATGATACCGACGGCTAAATCGAAATAGCAGTTCAAGATTTCAACGACTCTCTCCGGATGCAGCTTCTCGCAAAGTCCGGTGAATCCGACAATATCGCAAAAAAGAACGGTTACGAACTTCTCTTCGACCCGCATCGAACGCCCATCAGTGGCGTAGCTGCAAAAGCTCTCCGTTGCCCCCTGTAAAACCGCGTCAGAGAGGTACATTTTAATGGCTTCATGCTGTTTTCGAAATGAATATTCTGAGAGCATCCGCTCAACGATAACAATGAGCTTATCAATGGTAAACGGCTTCGTGATATACTCATCTACTCCGGCGCTGAATCCCTTAGCCCTTCCGCTTTTGTTGTCGCGGTTACTCAACATAATAATTGGGGTGAGTTTGAAGTTGGGATTTTCCCGAACCTTAAGAACAAACTCCCGCCCCCCCATTTTGGGCATTTCTAAGTCCGTGAGGATAAGCTCAGGGTTGTGATTCTCGAGAATAGCTAAGGCGTCAATCCCATTTTCTGCGGCCATAGCGGTAAAGCCCTGATTCGCCAATCCCTGCACTATGTGATTGCGCAAAGACCGACTATCGTCCACAACCAATATCTTTGCGCGCCCACGACGAACCTTTCGATCAATCAACGGTCGTATTCGACTTAAGAGTTCGTCTCGATCAATGGGTTTCGGTAGATAATCATCCGCTCCAGATTCGAATCCTTTATCGATATCGAGACCGGAGTAAAACCTGGAGCAAATAACAACGGGGATATCGCAAGTCTTGGGGTCGTTTTTTATTTTCTCGCAGAGCTCATACCCAGTCATACCCGGCATCTCCACATCCATCAAAATGATGTCCGGCCTCTTCAGCTCGATGGCTTCCACCGCGTCGTGGGGGTCGGTAATTGGAATTAAATCAAATGTATCGTCCGCAAGCATTTCCCGAATAATGGTATGCACGGTCTTGTTATCGTCCACATGCATGATGGTAACGGTCTGGGTTAATATCTTGCGGAGAAGAGTCGTAAGCTGAACTTTATAAAATGGCACAGTGATAAACGCTCGCGCCCCAGCCGATCGAGCATCTGCTCGATGTGTATCATCGGATGAGAAGACCAGTACGGGCAACTGACTGGTATTCGGGTTGGACGCCAATAAACCACAAACCTCAATCCCAGAAAGAGACTCTAAGTTCCTCTGAACAAGAAGAATATCGAATTTACCACTTTGCGCGGCCCGCAACACTGATGGCCCATCTCCTTCGACTTCAACAGTGTGAGGAAAGTTCTCCAATTGCCCTCGAATTATCTTTTCGTTGGTTCGACTACCCGTCCCCACGAGAATTCGACACTCCTTCTTTTCCCTGTTTGCCGTTGCTTTGTTCTCATTTGTCTCATCTGGTTCTAGAATGGGTTCCCCTTGAACACTTCCTTCAACCATCTGCTTCGACTCGACCTGTTGAACCAGTTCGTTCATAACCTTGGTGGCTGTGTTCATTTGAGATAGCTTCCCAACAATATCCAAGGTTTCATCCAACCGGCGAGCCAGGGTTTGAATGATGTGGCGAGCAACAACGTGATACTTCGTGACCCGCGAAGAAAACATTTCCCAATTAAGTGACTGCAATTCAACATCAGTTTCTGCGGTAACCGTCGCGATCCGACTCTTAGTATTAAGAAGACTCATCTCCCCAAAAAAGTCGCCTTTCGATAATCTGGTCAGAACCTTTTCTTCACCAAGAATATACTTGGAGACAATAACCGACCCCGATGAAATGATAAACATCGTGGAACCTTCGTCACCCTCGTAGATAATGACTTCGCCCGGCTTATAGACAAGCCGACCAGCCTCTTCATCTGAGGGTGAATCTATCTCCGGTTTCACCATAGGGTCATTAAACTGTTAATTCATCCTGAAGTCAAAGCGGAATCATAGTCTGTAATCAGGTACGTCTGATAAAGCCACATCTGCGCATCAACCGCGTCAAACGGATCACCCGTCCCTGCTATCAGGATAAACCCTTGGTGTGTTGATTCCCCTCCCCTCTTTTGTGTTTGGGGAATTTCGCGACAACAACATTTCTGAACCGGGAATTGCATGCCCCCCCCCGTGATAACCAACGACATAACTTCGGGGCTTGGGAATCAGAACCACGAGTTTCTAGGTGCGAGTTTTCGGGTTGGGGCGGTCCCCATCTTTTGGTTTCGGTTGCCCCCATCACGGTCAGACCCTAAACTTCCACCGGGCCTGCAACCATAAAACGTCGTCAAACTAAGGGCATTTCCGGAGAAAATAGGCCACGGGCTTGTGGCAAATCCCCAAGACCTGTTTTTTAGGAGCTTTTGCGCCGAGACAGAAGAGGTGGCGAAAATGGAGTCCGCTGGTCCTTGCCAAAAAAAATCCATCGGGAATGCCCCGTCTATACCCGAAAATCATCACCTGCTAGAGTGGTATGTATACTTTAAGAAAGGCCGATTGATATGGAGTCAGAAGTTCACATTGGAACCAAAATGCTCGCGTTTGAAAAACAAGAGGAATCCAAATCCCAATTGATCGACTTTTTCCGCCGCCGACAGGTCACAGGGGCTGTGGTCAACACGGATGTTGCATTTTGGGAAACCCTCAATTCCGACCTAAAACTCGGAGCCATTTTCCTTGGGGGCCCCTTTCCTGACCTAAAACTCTTGCTAGATAAAATTCATGAACGAAAACGAGAAATCCCAATCTTTATTCGCTCTTCCGAATCCCAATCCCAATTAATCAGCGAATTCATGCTGGAGCAACCCGGCTCAGTGGTCGTGCAATATGACGCAATTTCAGATGCACAATTAACTTGGATTATGGGACAATATATTTTTTCCCGTTATTATCCAAACAAACTTATTCAACATGTCGTTCGTGATCTTTGCGATATCCTCGCAGAGCAATTCTCTGAAGTAACCCCCTCCATCAACCAAATTTTATCGTCAGACGACAGACGCATGCACGGTGATCGGATAGACCACATACACATTAAAAGCAGTTGGTGTGCTGGTTCAATACTCCTAGAAACAAATACATCAGATATAACCAATCTTGTAAGCCTTGGACGAACTCATTTTGCACCAACAGTCGAGGAGGCCTCACTTTGCGCTGAAAGTGTGATCCGGGAGATAGTCAACCGACTCGCAGGCGCATTTAAGCGCAAATATGTTTCCTATGACTTTAACCCAAACATGGATTACCCAGAAGTTCCAATGTCCATAAGCCGTGATCGACACGTCAGTTTTGGTCCTGCCATACCAATTCTATGCTTTGACTTTGGCATTCGCGACGGACGAGACGGAGCCAATGAATTCGATCCGTTTCAAATGTATCTACGTATGTCATTTCATTCACACTGGGATCCAGAGGACGCCATTGTGCAGCAATCTGTGGAACAAGAGGGAGTAAATTTCTTTTAATATCAAATTTTGATGCCTAAAGGTTCAAAATCCCTATTTAGGCACAAGAAGGTATTTTACTGGCTCCCATAGGAGGACCGACTCTCAAATTATCCGGACCAAGCCCGCTCGCCAGGCCCCTATGGCTTTAGCCCGAATTGAGGCTCCTTTTGGAGCCAATAAAAAAGCCAATACTGTGACCTTAAGCTCGCCACATAAACAAACAAGGCTATGACAATATCAATGGTGACAAACATTGTGTGCCGCAGTGCGCAAAAAAACCTTCGAAAAACCACTGACAGTTTGGGACAGTCCATCGAATACCTGTGTTTGGAGCTCCGCATCAAAAAAGCGGCGACGTTCCCGCCAGAAGTTCAATTGCCAGTCAACTCGGCGCGCACATACTCGGCCTAAAACAAGCACAACAAAACGGAAATGATGTGGTCAGCGTGGTGCAAGTTTCCCATGCTGCGATATCAAAGTTCACAGGTATCATCACTCGGATGCGGGAAGTTTCAGTTCAAGCCTCCGGCAGCGAAGGCATGGATAGCACGGAACGTGGATTCCTAAATCAGGAATTTAAGTTTTTAGATTCAGGGCGTGTTCGAATCATCCAAGCGACAAAATTCAATGGTACAAATTTGGTCAACGAGGGCCTAGCCACTGGAGCATCGTTCCAAGGTTGTTTTAGAAATACGGCAAACGACCGGATTTTCATTACCATCACCAGTTCAACCTCAACCCAATTAGGACTCAATGACGACCATTTGAGTACAGCGACTGCCGCCCAAAAAGCGGTCACGACGTTGGACACAGCGTTGGAGTCTGTCCATACCAAATTGGGAATACTTGGTGCCAGCCAAAACCCTTTCAGCATGACTATCAGTAACTTCGGATCCCTGTATGAAAATCAAGGGGCTTGTTTATGGCGTCTTCAAGACGCAGATGTCGCCGAAGGATCTGCCGCATTTACACGGAAGAAAATTATCACCCAAGCAGGTACCGCCCTACTTACCCAGGCCAACGCACTTCCCCAAGCGACATGGGCACTTCTAGTTTAATCAAATAAACGGCGGTGGGTGTTTTGAGATCTCAATAAGGGCTCTCTGATCTTAGTCTTCTGTTTATTTTAGTCTTTCGTAATCAGGTGGCTCAGCGCGCTGCGAACAACATCGATGATCAAATCAATTTCTTCCGAAGTGAGCGTGAAGTGGGGCGTAAACCGAAGCGCATTCTTTCCGCCATGAATGACACCAATGCCCCGAGTACGGCAATATTCTTCAACACCGCCAAACCCAACCACCCGTAGGCGGTCGGAGTCAAGCTCTGCACACAAGAGAAGGCCCGTGCCTTCAACATGGGTGATGGCCCCCGGAATCTCCTCGGCAAGCTTCTTAAGCTTGGCCACAAACTCAGCGCCGCGATCTCGGATATTGCTTCGGATCTCCGCCGTCATATTTTCCAACACCGCGGACGCAGCTTCCAGAGCACGGGGATTGGTGGTCATCGTATTGCCGTAGACACCACAGACATAGTGCTTACTTGCATTGGCGCTCAAGGCCAAAACTGAAAACGGATACTGCCCCGCATTGAGGGCTTTTGAATAGGTCTCCATATCCGGCACATCACAGTCCTCGAATCCCGGGTAGTCGGTAATGCTCAAATTGCCGGTTCCCCGAAAGCCCGCTTGAATCGAATCGATCACCAAAAGGCTACCGTGGTCGAGGGTAAGCTTGCGCGCCAGGTCGTAAAAGTCACGCTTCAGAGCACGGCCCGGGACACCCTCACCCATGACTGGCTCGATAAACACCGCTTCAATGAAGACGTTGTTGTTGTCGGCATCGGCAAAGGCTTGTTTAAGCCCCTCAACATCATTTGGCTTCACGGTGATAAGGTTATCCCGGTCCCGAAATGATGCCATAGTATCGCGGTAGGTGCCGATACTGGAGTCCGAGATCTGTGCGGGCCTATCGGTTCGCCCGTGGAATGCGCCGGTCAGACTCAGAATCTTGATGGTCCTACCTTCATGGCGACCCCCAACATCGGTCTTTGACTTCGCATTGATGTCGCAAATTCGCGTGGCCACAGAGACTGCTTCGGAACCACTGTTAAGACAGACAATCTGACCGTAGGGAAAGCCCCCGGCCCGGTTGTGCCCAATTTCTGCTTTGAGGCATTCAGCGAAGCGCTTCTGAGAAAAGCTGGCTGTCATAACATTGGCCATGACCCAATTATTCGACATAGCATCGAGGACATGGGCCGGGCCGTGCCCATTGCCGAGCATCCCGTAACCGCCGGAATCGTGAAGGACTGCACCATGGGTGGTAACGACCCACGGGCCACGAGCTGCAAGTGCCACATAGGGGTTCACAGCTTCTGGCGCGTAGAAATTGAGATAGCTCTGCTGAAGCCTTTCAATGAGTGCAGTCTCGTCGAGGCCCAGATCGTGGGCACAGTTTCCACGCAGCTCCTGGTGACGCACGTAAGCCTCATCAATGGCCGCAACCAGCTTCGGGTGGTTGGGCATGTGCTCGCAAAGGACCGATTCCGCAAGGCCCTGGGTTTTGCGTTCACCCCCATAAGCCTTCATTTCCATAAGTTTTTCTATATGTATTTTTGACATTACTCATTTCCTATAACCGAAGGAGTGGGGCGGCTATCACATAAAGAGAAAGCCTATCAACGTAAATCATACAAATCCGAGCTTTGAACCTCTATCAAGACAGGGAAAAAATAAACAAAGCACCTCTCAAACATCCTCAACTCCTGGGTGACCAAGAAGAAATCCAAACCCTAATTTAAACCCGATACACCGTAGACAATTCTCCCATCCCCCCCGCCCTTCTCTGGAATCGATATCCATTGGATTCATTCAGCCGACGGTGTGTCAGTAGTGCCTATATTTACCGCACAATGTTGATGAAAAGTGACCGACGGTCCAAACCAACAATGCCGGCAATCCCGCACATGTGGTACTTCCCTCTCGACTTTGAATCTCCTTCGGATTTTCGAAAACGCTTTCGATATTGGGAGCACTATTTCAACAAACGAATGTTCAGAGAATGGATATCGAGCAGGAAACTCTGGGTCGTACCCTTCTTGAGCCGCTTAACCCACACCAATGCGAACCATCCCGAAAAAAACCAAGAGAAGAAGTCAGAAAAGACCAATCTAGTGCCAACACCATGCTGTCTCCACACATTGACTCTCTTGGTCTTTCAAAAGATTCCACCGCATAGCGGTCGCTACATGAACAAATGCCATTGGCACAAGCCTTGACGAAAAGACTCAATTCCCAAATCATCTCGCTCTCAAATAAAGCTCAACCAAGTTAGCCACCTTCCCGGTGATGGGGATAGTTCTCGGGCGTGGGCGGTAGATTCAGAATCTCTTCGGGATACTTTTCAGCCAGGAAAGTGATGATATCTTTGACGGATATAATTTCCAGAGCATCGTCGTTAACATCCAAAAGGGGAATGTGCCTGAAACCACCTAACTGCATGCGATTAATGGCGAATGCAAGTGGATCAACGGCATGCAGATACTCGGGGTTTGTAGTCATGTAGTCATCGACGACCGCGCAGTCGAGATTGATGTCTTCCCCTATAACTTTCATGAGAAAATCACGCTCGGTCATAATCCCTTTAAGTCGTGAATCTTGTTTCACTAGGAGGCAGCCAATATTGTTTTCCTTGAGCACAAAGATAGCCTTTCTCAGAGAAGTTCCCGATTCAACGGTGATGGCAGTAGATGGTTGCAGTTCTGTGATAGGACATTTGAACATTAATGTTGAAGCTTCGGAATATATATTCACGAGCTCGGTGAGTACGCGTACGAGCAGCTCACGAGCGTGGGATCTGGCATGGGCTTGATCGGCAATGTTTACATCGTCGATGTTTTTTTCAAGCGCATTAAAATAATAAGACAACGCGTCTTCTCCGCGACCGCCCGTTTTCGAAATCGAACGGGCAAGTCGTTTGATCTCTTCGGTTGTATCACTAAGAGAATAACCATTGTTTAAGAATGAGGCGTATTCTTTGCTAATCTCACTATTTCGTGAGCTGTGGGCCTTAGAAACAGAGGAGAGTTCGGATCTACATTCTTCCAATTCTTCTAACCGTTCCGTTATTTGCTCGTGAAGAGATGCGTTTACTCTCTCTAACTCTTGTTGATGTTTTTGCTGGCGAAGAAAGACCTCAACTCGACACTTTAGTATCTCGGCTTTGATAGGCTTACTAATATAATCAAAAGCACCCAAGGAATATCCCAATTCAATATCCATTTCTGAAATTCTGGCCGCACTCATGAATATTATGGGGAGGTACTCGTGACCTGGCATGGCGCGAATCGCACTGGCTGTTGCAAACCCATTTAAGTCCGGCATATCGAGATCCAGTAGTACCAGTGACACAGCTTCTGTTTTGATACATTCTAACGCGGCTTTCCCACTGCCCGCGGTTAAAATCTTACGATGGTTATTTGTCGAATTAGAACCACCAAGAAAAGCTGAAATCTCTATCCTATTCGCTTCGGCATCATCGACGACCAGGATCGTTTCTACTATGTTTTCCTGACCGGACTCTTCTGATTCTGTCATAACCGGATTGTAGTAGCTCCGAGCAAGTAGAGCAACCCGACTATTTCACAAAAAAAACTGGAGACACCTTTCCAAAATGAACCGCTTGTCATTTCAACGTGGCCTTTGACTTCCTTCATTTTTTGGACCTATGCCAATAGAATATGTGTGTCTATGTGAGTAAGTACAAGATAGCCGGCAGAGAGCCAACCGAATAGGAGATAAAATGTGGTTTATTGACGCACACGCCCACTTGACTCACGAGCAATTTAGCAACGACGCAAAAGAGGCGCTAACTCGAGGCAAAGAAACAACTCCTCCACATAATTATGAACGTCTCGGGTCCAGCCAGCAACCACAAAAAGGTGGTGCTTTGTGAAGGCGAACCCAGGCCCTTGTCACCACCGACTTTCAAAGCCGTGCATTGGGAACAAACGCGCTGTGATAACGAATCAATTGGCTTCGGGGTTTAGAAATCACCACCATCAATTCCTCAATTAGGATTTGGCAATGAGTGCAAACTTAAGGTCCATCAGAGAGTCATATCAAGGGAGGTGCCCCGAGTAAAGAAGTCAAGCCAGAGCCGCGGTCAGGTCCCAAAAAAGACCTAAACCTAACGCCTCAAAGAGACTCGAGGCCTTTTTTCTATTGGGTCTCAAAAAGGCTATTATCATCCAAAGCGGGTAAACCCTGCTCTCGACGCCAATCATCCCGGAGAAGACAAAGCCGCTTAAAGTGCCGACGCGCTCCTCCCACCATAAAGACAGAAGGAACACTATCGGGCCGCATGATTTCCAACAGGAACGTTCGATACCGACGCACCAGCGAAAACCGTCGCTTGCATCGGCCCAGATTTGCCCACGAAATAGAATACCATCGCTTCTCTACATACACCCAAAGCCGACCATCCTGGCCTTCCACCAACTCCACCATGGGTAAAGGCTTGGGCCGACGCAGCACACCAAAATAACCGAACACGATCCCAGCCAGCAGAGGCATAATCATCAGCTTAAAGTCCGCGCCTCGATAAAGTAGAAACACCACCGACACCACACTCATCACGGCCAGCAAGACAGAGCTAATGGACAGCATGGCCCCCTCGGTCTTGGCCATGAAGCTATAGTAAATGGAAACCAATCGTTTTCCCTGGGGTTTGACAGTTTGACTCAAGAAAACATTTAAATGGGGTGCTGCGGTCATCATAGGAATTCTCCTGGTTGGTGAGCCATATCCATGGCTGAATGAGTGGATTCGAGTTACTTTCTGGGACCGCCTAAACCAAGGACCAGACTGGCACACGCCTCGGGCTTAGGTAGGGATTTGGCGGGGACCCTGTTTGGCAACTCCACACAAACCTTCGTATGGAAGGCCCCCAGAATGGCAGCACCCACGGATAAGCAAAGTTCCGATTGACCGTCCCGGTCGTGGTCCTGTTGCGACACCTCAAGGTGCGCCCCAGCGCCAATACCCACGCCAACCTCCACCGTCGCCCTATCTCCCTGATACCCCACTGTGAGACGAGCCGCGTCAACTTCCGCGGCGATACCAACACTGCCACCGGTATCCTTGGCTCTAGCATGGGTGCCAATCCTTCCAGCTAAGAGATCCAAGCGTCCTGTGAACCCAATATCCGACTCGCCAACCAACTGAAAGCCATTGCCTGCCAGTTCGGTGGAGAGCCCCACCTCGGCAGTAAAGGCCATGGACGTTGCTGACACACCGCTTGATTCAACCTCCACACGGGCGAGATTTCCGGATACCCCTATGGTTTCCATCGTGTTGGTCACTTTGAATTCCCCCACACTCCGAGAGGCAGAAGGAGAATGAAAAGCAGGGCGTTGAGAATTGACTGAGGACATGATGTTACTCCGTTTCTAGATTTACCTAGGCATTTGCGAAGAACGTGCCAACCTCGACGCACGGGCGAAGCTTACGTGTCAACGGAATAAATAGTGCATCCCGAGCCTATGATAAGAATAAATAAAGACCCGTAACCTCGGTAACTTACGAAAAAGAGAAACAACACTCCACAGCCATTCGTGCACTCAAAATCAACGAGACGAACTGAGTTCGACGCCTGCCTTTTGAGTCAAGTCCCCTCCCCTCCAATAAGCTCTTCGTGGTCCACTGAACGGTTCAGCCCCTCGGTGAAACACCGATGACTTCCTTGGCCCCTCACCAACATCGCAATAAAGCCGGGAAAAGAACCACACAAAGCGCACTAACTGTCCACACCGTGCATGCCACCCGGGAGATTCAAGATTCGAAGGTGATTCTTCGTTCTTAGAAACTCTAATAAGTTAATGCTCACTGAGGAATTCTTGGAATCCCACCGCACCCAACCAACCTCTCCAATAATCCCCCCCATGTTTCTCAAAAACAGCAAAAAGCCGGTAGCGCAGCAGTAGATGAAAGAAGTACGTCCATTGGCACATAAACCGGCACAAAGGTGTTGGCTATGGGTCCTGCGGCAAATCAGAGCTCCGGCAACCTGTTACCTTAGGCAGAGTCCATGGCGCTTACATGGAAACGTTGCCAGATATTTATGGGAGCGGCAGTGGTACCGGCCGCGCACATAAACAGCCGACCACTCTAATACCACGACCGAAATACGCCCCCCCCCCCGCCAGGCGATGCCTAGCTTACTCTGACCAAAATCTGTAAGTGGGGGCGGGAGGGCTTCCAAGTGACCTGGTGGATTTGGTAGCGTGGATTTTGCTACCAGGCGGTGGCCTATGGGCTTAAGGCAACGCTAAAATCCGCAGTTAGGACTTGCGCACCTCGCCGATGGCCCTCTAAGGGAAGGCGATTTTCTTGTTTAAGTCACTTCAAAAAGAAAGGACAGGATTGTGAAACGAAACACCCTCCTCTCTTATGGGCAAACTCATGCTCATATCCGTCTCGATATCCGCTAATTTATCCTCAAATCGCCCAACAACCAAGGACAGAAGGTGGCCCTCCAGTAGGGGTCATCGATCGCCATGACCACCGGATGAAAGCTTCGGTGCCGATATCGGGACTTTTTTGCGAATGCCGCTGGCGAGAACTCGAGACGCTTTGGATATAGATAACAAAGTTCCGAGGTTCCTAAGACCGTGGCATTCATGGTGTACCGCTGCGATTGGATGCTTGGCGCTTTGGCCTATGGCTTATGGCATTGAATCAAAACACATACTACGACAGAAGGTACCCTGCTCCCTCATCAAACAATCCCATGTAATTCGTCTCTTAACCCCCATTCAAAGAACTCGCTCCCCTCCCCCATGGAAATCTGTTTGGAAACATTCGAGATACCTTAGCCTCCCCCTAAAAACGATTGTCGGGTTTCTCTTCGGATCCGCGCTAAACCACTTCTTCCCTTTGAGCTCTGAAGGCTTCTTTAAGCGCCTCCTCTGCAACTCGTCCACTTGGGCTAGCCACGCCCGCAAGACGTCGCTTCTCGGGCTCTGGGAGTTCCGAAACCCAGAGTTGGTAATCGAGATTGAACTGCTGGTGTTTTATCTGTTTGAGGCGTTGTAATTTTTTCATTTTATCTTTGAGGATGGCCTGCTCGCGGGCTTCTTCTGGGGAAATATAAGAAGCGGGCTCTGGATAGTAGCCGCCATTCTTCTTTAGCTGAGAGATTGCCCAGGTTTTTGGTTTATCGATGCCTTCGGAGTGCTCGGGGCTTCCGAGGTAGAAACCGAGATGAAACAAGCCGGCTTTGAACTCTTCGAAACTCAACTCACCGGATAAAACGAATTTGCGATAAAGGGGTAGTACATCACTTAGACCAATCAAAAATTCGGTGAGTCCTGCGCGGTCGAGGGTTTCTTTTAATGCCTCGTCAATTTCACTGCCTGCTTTCTTGTTGTCTGTTGTATTATTATAAATACTACTAACTACTACGTTCTGAGGTTCCGTTTGGAGGTTCTGTATAAGCCGTCGTCGGTTTCCGTAGGAGGTTCCGGTTGAATCGTTGCGGAGGTTCCAATTAACGCTGAGGGCAAGTACCGTAGTGTTGGGATTAATGATCTGGTAGCGCTTCCCTTTTGAGTACCTTCCTCTGGATATTTCGGTTTCTCGGATGAGCTGGAGGCGTCGGAGTTTAAAGACTAGTTTTTTCGCAGTGGCGGTGGTGGTTGCGAGTTCTGCGGCGAGTTCGTTGTAGGTGATCCATCGGGTTCCCTTGGTGGGGTCGTCTGATTGTGCTTCTTGCTGAGCGATGTATAGGAGAACGACCTGTTCCTGTGGAGAGGCGGGAAAGAAATGGTCGGTGAGGTTCTGGTCAGGAGCTCTGAGAGGTTCCGCTTGGCTTAATGGAGACCTTGTGGTTGAGGTTTCGATTAGGCGGCTTTGAGGTTCCGGTTGTGAATGAGTACCTAGGACTGGGGAATTGGAACCTTGGGGGGGGGAAATGGTACCTGAGGCCTGAGGTACCATTTGTACATGAGAACCTCGAAGTGGAGGTACGGTTTGAGGGGGGTGAGGTTCCGGTTGGATGGATGGAGGTCCCGATTGAATTGGCTGAGGTCCCCGTTGAATAATTGGAGGTCCTGATTGGATTTCGGAGGTCCCAGTGAGAGGTTCTGATTGGGAATGGGAACCTAAGGATGGAGGTCCTGATTGGATTGGCTGAGGTTCTCTTTCGGTGACTTGAGGTCCTGATGGGTAATCGGAGGTTCCTGTTTCGGGTTCCGATTGGATTTTCAACGTTCCAATAACGAGTTCAGAAGGCCGCTTTGAGGTCCCGCTTGGAGGTTCTGATGGAGGCAATGGATTAAGGAATGGTGGTGACGATAGATAGGACGTAGTGTGGAGAGAGTCCTCCTCCTGGGGGTGTAAGGGCGCACTCCGATGGTCGGATTTAAGACGTGAAGCCGCTGTGGGAGGGTGTTCTTGCTGAGGGGTCGGGTCGATTGGCTGTTCTGCTTGGTGGTGTGCTTCCGTGCTAAGAGGTTCCGATTGGCGGTGTGCTTCCGTGCTAAGAGGTTCCGATTGGTGGTGTGCCTCCGCGCTAAGAGGTTCCGGTTGAGGGTGGGAAGTTTTGTATGTCTCGCTTGGGCTGGGTTGGGAGGTTCTCAAAGGAGGTTCCCATAGAGGAATGCCGGAGGTCGCGGCGACGGGGCTCCGTACGGCCCCGGCTGTCAGGCGAGGTTCTGTATGGGTTTGCGAGGTTCTAATTGGAGGTTCTGTATGGGTTCCCGAGGTTCTTATTGGAGGTTCTGGTTGCCGTTGGCATGCTACTATCGGCGAGTCTGATCCTATTAATGAGGTTCCAGTTCCAGGTTCCGATTGATTCTCTAATCTCGCAACTGAGAGATCTAGATGGCTATCTGAGATTCCGACCACAACACCTGATTGAGCATCCGAAGGTGTACTTCGAGCGCCTGATTGAGGTCCTGAGGTTCCGATTGGAGGTCCCGATTGCGGATCGAAGGCCTTGGCTGCCGTCTCGGCAGGGGAGCCCAGCGGTTTAGGTTCTGAGTTAAGGGGCGACAGGTAGGATTCCTGATTTGAGTGAGTCGCTTCGGCTGCAGCTCGCTTGTCGAGAAGGGGAGGGGAGACAGGGAGCGACCTTCTTCCGTTGTTAAAGGCGGATTGTTGCCTTGTGGTTTTCCTAGGCCGCCGACGAGGGGTCGAGGCCATATCTAAGTCCATCGCCATGGGTCATCTGTCCTCGAGTTTAAGCTGCCTGTGTTTTGCCTGACTTTTGGGTCTGAATTTCCATTAGCCGGTCAAAGAGCTCTATAAATATCTCTCGTTGTTCCGAAGCCAGCTTATGCTTCGGTTTGTATTCTAGTAGTGATTGATTGGTGGCGAGGGCTTCTTCGTAGGCAACCGAGGACTTGATCGGATTGCCAATGATTTTTCCTTGGTATCGCCGATAATATTCCATGAGAATCTCGCGATTTAACTTTGCCGTCGCAGAGAATCTCGTGGGAATGAATAATTGGTCGATGGACATTGATGCATCTCTTTCAAACGTTTCCAGGCACGTGTGGAATACCTCAAGGGATTTGAACATCGTAATGGAGCATTCGATGGGGGAGAGCAGGGTGCCCTGAAGTTCCCCGATGGCGTAAATGGCGCTTTGGTTTAATAGGTTCCAGGCTGGGGGTAGGTCCAGCAGGATGACATCCCAGTTGCCACTTTCTTTGAGGGGTCTTACAATTTTATCGGTTACAAATTTCTCACGATGAATCTTACCGAATAGCTCTTGGTCGACTATGGATAATTCTGGGCTGGCCGGGAGGATGCCTAAATGATTCCCGAGACTATAATCCATTTCAATGAGTGATGAGACGTCCAAGTCTGGATTACGCAGGAGATCCAGTAACCCCACCGCACATTCAACCTGTGATTCGAGGTAACGGTCAAGTTGTGCAGAGCTACCCTCGGGATTGGGGAGGTCTTTGTTGGTGACGGTTTCCAGGCCCCAGAGTGAGCTGAGATCTGTTTGTTGATCGAGGTCTACGCAAACGGTTTTTAGGCCACCCCCGATCGCGAAAATTCGCGCCAGCTGATGAACGGTGGAGGTTTTGTAAACACCACCTTTCTGAGACCAGCATGCAATGACCAGTGGTTCCTTGAGACGTGACTTATCGAGGAAGCCGTGGCCTGCTTCGGCTATTTCAGGTAGTTGTGGGGTTTTCCAAACGCGCGTTGGTTGCTTGGAAACACCGCGATGTACGCGATCAGCTTTTGGGAACCTATTGGTTTCCGACTCTTCTGCCCTAAGAATGGTCTGTTTGGTTGATTCGAAATGAAATATGGCTTCTAAGTCTCGATAGAGAAAATCTCGCATAATGCATCCCTCCTGATGTTATATAGCTGAAGCCGACGCGCATCGACAGAACTACACTCTCACCATATGTAACCGTTAGATGTAACGCAAACGCTTTGTTATAGTTTAATGCGTATTAGCTTATGCTCTATATGATTTGTTTATATAAGCGTAGCGATCCCTGAATGGGAAAACCCAAAAATTCAACGGTGCGTTCCGGACGCACTCTCTTAAAACAGCCACAGGACTGTCTCTGGTGGGCGCTAATGACCGTCGTAATTTCCTTCTATGCTTTTGAACAACCGGCAGCACGGACGATCGGCTTAGATATAGGGCTTTTTTGGAGGTGCCCGATTTTGGTGTTCGGAGGGTCGACGTGTAGAACAACGATCCACGTGTTGCTCCCCCCCAGCCGCCCTTACTGATCTACCAACATTTATCGACCCCTCCGTTATTACTTCGGATGAATGCTGGAGGTTGGTGCAAAGAAAAAGGCAGGGCAAGGGGCGTAATCACACGCTATGAACAAATGCGTGGGGCTGGCACAACCATTAGACACGCTCGGATCCATTCATCGACACCGGTCAAACACTCAAGCCTGCGTCCATTGGAACAGGCAGCGAATCCCAAATATTAGGCCAAATGGCATTTTTTTCTAACGACTGACAACCACTGGTGTTCCAAACCCCGAATGGGATTTGATTTGCGTTGTGGCGTGTCACAGTGTTGGCGATGAAAGCCCCTTTGCACGCCAAATAGAGCCGGCAAAGGCCCTCCCTTGCCTTTTTTTCAAGCAAGCCCGCGGGGGGCCAACAATCATAATAAGCCAACGCCTGGGGCAATCCTTAACCGCGCTCAGAGCTATTGCAAAGAGGTTGATTTGGGGTCAACGAGTGGCTGCTTGCTGCCGCCGATACCCCCCCACAGGGAAAATCGGGGTCGAACACTGAGGTCGATCTGGGTCCCCAACAGGACCGAGTTCTGTGGCGGAATTAGAAACCAGCTCCGACGGCCAGACCATAGACATAGGAAACATGTCCATTGGCGTAATCCACACTTGCGACAGGACCAACCGACATTGCTCCGAAGTGTAAATCGTAGCCCACACTTCCGCGAAGCCCGAAATTCGCCTTGTCGAGATTGGTTACAACAATGACTGGAGCTACCGCGAACCGCAGGCCACCGACTGGATGAACCACCACCATCGGCCCCCCAATTAGATGGGTTTCATCAAAGAAAGCGGCATCAACCAAGACCCCAAGCCCAACGAGACCGTCCATCACCGAAAGCCGATATTCGTAGTCAGCTCCCACCGTAATCCCATGGTGAACCACGTCGTCAATGGTATGAGTCGTCGCACCGATGAACAACGCTGCATGGCTATGGTGTGCATGAACTTCCCCAGCCTGCGCCGATCCCGTCCACAGACCAAGCAATATTACAGCTACCAATAAAGACCGTCTTCCCATCTTCTTTTTCCTGTGTGAGATTTGGCTGTTCTCTCATGACCCATGGCTTGAGGAAACCGCAGTCTGTTACGCTCGCCCGCCAAATCCGGCCAGCCTGGATTATCCTACCTATGGTAGCGCCCGGGTTGGTAGTAAAATACATGAAAAGCGAGGGGACCTCAAATGTCGCCGATGATGCACTTCACCACTTCGTGGTCATAATTGCTCTGAAGCATCCGCGCCCTTTAGCTCGAGACATTATCGGAATGATGCCGCCGAGAGAGAAAACGATACGACTCTTTGGCCAACCTCGGAGATGCAGAGCGAGCAAGCCCAAGTGTCTGGAAGGTGCCTGCCGCTCACCGCCGGTGTCGCTTAGAATCAACGCTTTTAGAGCATTTCTTGTCTCCTTACGAGCCGGCGCTGCATTCCACATGGTGTGTTTGTGGAAACAAACCACGAACTAAAGTGCCTTTGCTGAGCCGGTCCCATTGCCGAAGACATCGAATCCATCGCCCAAGCGTGTTTATCATAAGCTCCCAAGCCCAACCTACGCCGTAAAGGGGAGGATGAAGAGCAGAGGCCTCAAAACGTCTACCGCCCATTCCTGCTTAAGGGGCGAGTCTTCGTTTCTGTGCGCCAGCGCCAGGCATATTTTTGTGCACTGATATTTATGGGAGTGAGCAGGGCTTGGGTTGCAACAAAAAGCGGATGGTTTGGCACCGGTTAATGCATTGTGCGTATGAGATTGAGGTGCTCAAACGGCCCAAATGCAAGGGTGGCATGACCAACATGTCGTTTGTTATCTTGTAGACAGTGGCCCGTGAATATTCTCAAGTATCATGGACTTGTTGGGGACTGACGGAAACGAAGGCCTTCGAGATTTAATTAAATGGATTTTGAGTATGTGTGGGGCTGCTTAGAGACAGGGTCAAGGATTGGTTTGTTCTTTTGCAGGGTGAACTGTTCAGCGGACGATTTTTTACGGTTTGCAGATTGGGAAGCTTCTTGCGGGTGGATATACGCGAATAATGTGATTGGTTTGATGGAGGTGGTGCGTTCTCAAATAATGATTCTCAGCGAATCTATTGGTGGTTGCGGCTTCCAAGTGATGGTTTTTATCTCGTGGGTTGTCTGTGGACCTTTTTGGTTTAACCCGATGTTTTTTTGTTTTTGGTGCTTTTCTTTAAGTGACGGAGCCTAGCTATTTGGGAATGTGAGGATTTCCAAGGATGTCGTCAGTTTGTGTATGTTGGAGGTCCTGTGGGTTGGGGAAAGTGGGCCTTATAGAGTGTGGAGACCGGTCAAACTGAATTCCTAGAGCATAAATTAAACAAAACCTGGCCTCGACTATTCCACTGACCCCCGGCTTTTGAATAAAATAACAGGAGCGATTGCGCGGTGGAACCGATACGCATGGGGTGGGCCTTTCTATGCTTTCGGGTCTTGTAGGAGGTCCTTGGTTATCAAGGACTTAACACATAGAATGATGAGGCTATTGTAGCGTGAACAATGACTGATCAATTTGGACAGGGAAGGTTGATCGTTGGTGCTGCGTTTGGCGACTATGTCTTGGAGAAACGACTCGGTTCTGGTGGGATGGCCGAAATATTTCTGGCCCGCCGCTCCGGTTCTGAGGGGTTTCAGAGGCAGGTTGTCATTAAACGAATTCATCCACATTTGAGTGAAAATAAAGAGTTTCGGGCGATGTTTGTCGATGAGGCAAAGCTATGTGCGCAGCTTCATCATCCCAATATTGTTTCAATTTACGATTTCGACACTTATAATGGATCGTATTATATGGTCATGGAAGTTGTTGATGGTGTCGATTTAACGTCATTAATCCTGTGGGCTATTGATCAAGAACGTGTCCTTAGGACTAACGAAATTGCATTTATCGGTAGCCAAGTTGGCAGTGCACTTTCCTATACTCACAATGCTCAGGCCTCAGACGGTACGCCATTGAATATCGTCCACCGCGATATTACACCCTCCAATATCATGGTGAGTCGCTTTGGTGAGGTTAAAGTGATGGATTTCGGTATCGCAAAAGCTGCGGCTAGAATGGCTAAAACCCAAACGGGGACGCTGAAGGGTAAGTTCAGCTACATGGCGCCGGAACAAATTGAGCACAGTGTTGTGAGCAAATATACTGACCAATTTGCTTTGGGATGTGTGCTTTGGGAACTTCTAACGCTCCAAAAATTGTTTTCCGGTTGTAATGAAGCTGATGTCTTGATGAAAGTCATCAAGGGCGACGTGCCGAAGCCTTCGGAGTATGCGTCAGTTGAGAAGGGTATGGAAGACATCGTAATGCGAGCTTTAGCGAGGAAGCCGACGAGTCGCTATGCAGATATTGGGGAGATGGCTGACGACCTGAGTCGGGTTGTTTTGGCATCGGAACGGGCGATAGAGTTGAAGTGCTTGGTCGACCAAATCATCAAGGAAACCCCAGAGGAAGAGGAAGAAGACCCCCAATTGCAGTCCCCGAAGACCAACCTCAATTATTCGGGAAACTCCAGTCCTTCCCATCGTATGCGAAAACAGCCCAATGATTTTAGTGATTCCAGTCACCCGTTTGATTTGGAGCAAGATGAGCGGCCTGTATTGAGCATGGAAGCGTATCCAGACGGTAAGGTGACGAGGGAGATGCCCCTTGTATCTAGTGATTCCAGTCACCCGTTTGATTTGGAGCAAGATGAGCGGCCTGTATTGAGCATGGAAGCGTATCCAGACGGTAAGGTGACGGGGGAGATGTCGCTTGCATCAGATACCGATTTATCCGTTCTAGAGAAGGATCGGGTAATGAAGGTGTCGAAGGTTGGAAAACCGACTGAAGCTTCTGTCACAAGTATGAGGGGTCTTGCCAAAGAGAGTTCCTCTGGTGAAGTGGGCCAGTTCCCAGTGAAACGCGCTCGGGGATCTGCTTTGGTTCCCAATGAAAGACGCACGAGGAAGGAAGAGTGGGCAACCTTCGCGGTTGTAGGCGTGATATTTGTGGGGGGTATGTTCTTTGCCACCCAGAATAACAGCTCGAAAACGACCATGGAGGGCAACAGTATCAACGCGGTTGAGACACCTGATATGGCTATCCAAGGTGTGGAACCTGAAACCTCGACAGCGTTATCCGGGACGAAAGTCGATGTTTCGGGGAGTGTCGACTCTGCTCGCAGAAGAGGCTCGTCCAGTCACCGGCAGGGGGATGGGGAAGTAACCAATGAGGGTGAAGCGATGGCACCTACGCTTTCCGGAGGAGATACCTCTGAAAATGTAAGGAAGCCGTCGAGAATTGAAAGTGCTGTAAAGAAAAAAAAGGCGGTGACGCCAGCTAAAGCTCCGAGCCCAACTGTCGCAGCTCCAGCTAAAGCTAAAGCCCCGAGCCCAACTGTCGCAGCTCCAGCTAAAGCCCCTGTGGTTGCACCTCCGGGCACCTTGTCCCTACGGAAGGTAGGGCCGTGGGTGGCGGTTTACCTCAAGGGTGAAAAGTTGGGCCATACGCCCCTGCGGAATGTGGAGGTGCCCTCTGGAAAGCAGATCTTCCAGTTGGTGAACAAGGCTGCTGGCATTGATGAGCTCCTTGAGCTTGAGATTAAACCGGGAGAATTGACCCAGTATATTGTCCGGTAGCTGCGCTTTATCCAGCTTCTGGCTATCTCACGCAGATAATTGCATCGCTGACCGGAAGTGGCTAGCATGGATAGAGGTCGCTCTTAATAGCTGGGTCACGATTGATGGGAACTCTCTATCTCCTAAGTGCATGTTTATTGTTGGGGAGCCCGACTCCCGATAAAACCCTGATTATCAAGATCGGGGATACCATCGACGCGAACTTGGAAAAAGGGCTTCAATCTTTCCAGCAAGAGCGGGTGGAGTTTGTTTATTTACCTATTCGCGAATTGTTAGAGCAAGAGATGGGGTTTGCCTTTGATGAAAAGGTAACCGATGCGAGTCTAAAAAAATTATTTGATGATGCCCGAAACCTAGAGCAAACAACTTTCGGCAAAGAAAAGGAAATCCAGGCCCTTCGCGAGCAAATTATTGAGGGTTACCAGAGAATTTTATGGCCATCCAGGGATAGTTTTCGGGTTATTGCTTCCACGAGTCTTGATATAGCAGCAGCTACCTTCAGCGAAGGGAAGGAAGAGTTCGCTTCGCGATTGGCTCTGCAGGCTCTCATTGATTTTGATGATCCTAAAATTGATCGGGATTATTACAACCCCTCGGTTCAGGAATTATTTTCCGATGTCAGAAATCAACTCACGGATCGGAAACGTTCCACCGTTGAGGTGATGTCGCCTAGCCCAGGGCGGGTCTTTTATATGGGGCAGGAAATCGGCTCTGTGAATGCGGCCATCGCTATGCCCCAGGGAAAACACCGCGTGTGGTCAGCTCTTAATGAAAAACGGTCCTTGCCCCGATTGATTAAAGTACAAGATGGTCTGAAGATGGTGAATCTCGATGCGGATTTAGAGTGCCGAATTCTACTTGGGGAGAAGGTGTCTTTTCAATGTGAGGATAATTGTCCCAAGTATCTCAGTGCTCTAGGTTCCTGGTTGAAGGTGGACCGGGTGGTGGGTATTGCGTCAATTGGCGATTCTTCAAGTTTTACGGTGTTTCAAGTGGAGATTAAGAATAATCGCTTTACCAAGTACACCTATCTACCAGGGACCCGCTATGAGGTGCTTTCGGACCCTTGGTATAAAGTGCCCATGAATTACTCGCCCTTTGGGTTGGCTCAATTGAATCAAGGGAGAGTATTGCCAGCGGTGGCGGTGGCGCTATTGCAAGTGGGGACACTCGGGTGGCATTTACAAGCGGTTTCGTCCCATCAGTCTGCCCTTGAGGATAGGACTCTAACCCAAAGCGACCGAGAGGGGGCCCTGGCCATGCGCAATGTTTCAGCGGGACTTTTTTATACGGCGATTTTGGCGGGGGTTGCCGAAGCGCTTATCGTTGATTGGTTGGATGATTCGGAGCCCGTTGAAGATTCGACGATTTTTCCGTGGTAGGGAACAATTTTCAGGGGTATTTGCATTGTAGGATTATTCTGGTGCATTTTGTTGAATATTGTATGGTTTATATTGACAGTCTACCTCGTAGCCCCGCGTTTTGTTCTTATTCGTTTTCTCGATAGGAACGGTGGTGTCGCAGGATGACCCACTTATGGTATAAGCGATGAACGCAGTATGGTTTAAGTGTCAAAATGGGTCTGTTGTTGTTCGCTATGATAACGATATCGATGGTCTTTTCGAAGGTTGTTACCCAGCCGTTCGCTACGACGGTTAGGGAATCTGCTTTGAATCTGTTTTCAATGGATGCTAGTTGGATTTCAATAGAGTGAGTCTTGAGTGAAAACTGCATGATGGCAGATGTTTCTGGTTCGATGGAATAGGTGCCCACTTGGGTTTGCTCCTCAGGGGGGATGTCGGTCGAAGTAATGAATATTTTGGCGGTCCCAAAGTCCCAGTCGAGGGTGGTCGTTCCAGATAAGGTAAATTCAGAGGGGGGCGTCGATACTTACCACGGTAATGGTTATTTGAGCCACGCTACTTTGAAGTACCCCATTTTCTTCGGTATCCCCATCGTCGGTGACGTAAAATTCAAAACCATCGTTGCCGTGGGTGTGCAAATTAGGATGATAGTACAGGCTACTCGAATTGAGTGGGAAGGGAAGAACATCGAAGGTAATGGCATGCCCGTCTGCGGTTTCGCTTAAGGTGCCTTGGTTGGGGAGGGAAGATAGATAATAACTGAGCGCCTGTATGTCTTCATCACCATCGTGGGTGACCAAGGTGATGGCTAAGGGGGTATTCTCATGGGTTTCGAGGCTCTGACTTTTGGCGATGGGCTCGTCATTGGGCGCAGATACGGTGATGGTGAAGTTTTCCACCGTGAATTTCCCCAGGCCATCATCGGCGACGATATTTAAAGTGACGGTTCCCGATTTTGCTTCGATGGAGTGTAAGTTTAGTTTTGGTGGGGTGGTGTCGAGGGAATATTCGATAAGCGCAGAACTAGATGGTTCCACGGAATAAGTAACCGTTTGTTCTTGTTCGTTGGTGGGCACAGCATCAGGTATAATCGAAATGGTGATTGTACCAAAATCCTCCATCAAGTCTTCAGGTTTTTCGATGGTAAAACGGGGGAGGTCGTTGATGGGAGAAACGTTAATCGTAATTTGCGCAGCGCTGCTTTCGTCAATGTCGCCTTGGTCGGTGCTCCCATTATTGGTGGCCTTAAAAGTGAAATTATCGTTGCCAAAATAGTCAGGATTGGGGAGGTAGTTGAGGCGGTCGGCGTCGAGTTGGATTGGGAGACCTGAGTCTTTGATGGCGGTGCCACCACTGCTTTTGGATAGAACGCCATGGGCGGGTAGGGCGGTCACGAAATAGTGGAGTAGCTCGTTGGCTTCGCTATCAGCATAGGAAGCGGATAAAATTATTTCCACTTCTTTATCTTCATCAACGTCCACGTTTTGAGCTTCGGCCATGGGGGCAGCATTCACCGGATTGACGTTGATGATTATTTCCCCTGGGGCACTCGTATTCTGCCCTCCATTTTCAACACCACCAGTATCTTCCACCACGTAGAAGAAGTTGATGGGGCCGGCGTGGCTCGTCTCGGCGCTATAGTTAAGGTTGACAGAGTTGAGAACTAAGGGAAGTTGTTGGTTCAAAATGGGAGATTGTTCACCATCCTGAGTGAGTGTGCCAGGACTTGGCAGCGATTTGAGAATATAGATGAGTGTTTGTTCTTCGTCTTCGTCTCCGTCGTCTCCGGTGAGGGTTATTTCAACGCTTTCACCCTTGTTGACTTCCACGGTTTGGTCTACTGCGTTGGGGGCGTCGTTTACCGGTGTGACGAGGATGGTGATGGTTCCCAGTTCGCTATCGTCTAATTTTAAGGCGCTTGGAGGTCCTACTCGCTTATTTTGCTTGACCACAAAAGTGAAAGTCTGTTCCTCGACACTGTTTGGGTGGGTCTGGAAAAAGATTGTTGGTGGGTCATTCCGTATGTCTAAGGGTATTCGATTTTCGATGGGACCACTCTCGCTTATACGCAGGGAACCTGATTGGGGGTATGAGCGCAAGGAACAAAAGGTGTTGATTATTGAGTTGTCGGAGACTTCGGCCTTCAGGTAGATGGCGGTCGAAATGTCTTCAATGACGGTGACACTTTCCGATATTGCTAGCAAGGTGGTTTGGGATGTTTGACCCGTGCTGTCTTCTGCTGACTGACTACCATCGGTGTTGACCGATTCGGATTCATCGATTTGAGACCCGGTCATGGTTGGATCGGTGTTGGTCGATTCGGATTCATCGACTTGAGACTCGGTGTCGGTCGATTCGGATTCATCGATTTGAGACTCGGTCATGGTAGAATCGGTGTTGATCGCTTCGGATTCATCGAATTGAGGCGCGGTTATGGTAGAAAAACAGGCACCGGGAGAGAAAAGAACAAACCCTAGGAGATATAATTGGGGTCTCAGTCGGTAGAACAGCATTTATTCGATTCCAAAGGTCGTTTCGGGTTTTCGAAGTCGTGAATTGGAACTGCAGTATTCCCTAAAAGTTTAACCGATTTTTCGCGGTTGTCACCACTCTTTTTTTGGTTGAAACCACATCCGCAGACTTTGTCTTACCTGGGGTCTGGGAGGGTTTCTTTGGTGGCAATTGATATTGGGCGGTGCCGCTCCGGATGCATTGGTTCACCATTCAAGTCGTATTGCCACGGAAGGTGGCACTTACCGGAATCCAACAAAGCAGAACCGTCGGTTTTGAAACGCGCCAGCCTAAATATAGGGGCGAATATCGGATAAGCTTGGCTGTTTTTGGCTCTGTTGAGAGAATCAAAGAACCTGCCGCAACAGTTATTGACAAAACCCCGAGGGTCTAAAAAGTAAATAAGCATCACCGATGCCCTTCAAATCCTGTGACCACTTTGGTCGATCCCGGAGCTGTCAGATTACTGGAACCAGACATGTTTTGAGGAAAACCATCCACGGTCCATGCCTTGTCTCTTAGGGAATCATTGTTGAGGAGTGCCCTTTAGTGCACTACTGGTTTCGATTGATAAGTGGCTTTGAAGTAAGTCTTGGGGCTTGTATGTCACGGAGCGGTTTTAGTGCTGGATTATCCTTCGAAATACAGGAAATGAGGTTATCAAGAATCTGAGTTTTTTCGGAATTCGAAACATAGGTTGCACGCATTGAACATACCCCAAGAAAGGCTTGTTGCAAATCGGCACGACTCAGTTGTTCTTTTCCAACCCGAAAGAAATGACGAATTGGGTTCGCAAATTGTTTGTCATTGAGGATACTTATTCCTGAGCTAAACATTCTCGGAAGGGTTTGGGAGAAAAGTCCTGCTTTCTGCAACTCAAAACCGTTTTCATCAAACCACAGCTTTGCACCGGGGTTCTTTCTTAGCGCAATCAGGGTACTTAAGTTGTGAAAAAGAACATCATCAAAGATGGCTGGTTCACTCTGGGCGATTTCCTGAACTGTCTCGGCTGGAAAATCAATGGACAAATCGCAATGCTTAGAATCTTTTGAAGCTCCTAGCCCAGGTAACTCACGGGTCGGATGCGTATGGTCTCTCGAATCCTTTATCGATAAGGTCTTTGGTTTAGATAAGGCTTCATCGGGTATGGTCGAATGTTGAAGTGTCTTTATGGTTAGCGCAATCGCAGCAGTAAGGTTATCATCTGAAAAATCATCTTTATCCAATGATGACGTAGTCTTTGCATAAATCCGTTTTGATTCAGCAAGCTGTGCTCTCAGGGCGTCAATTTCTTGCTCCTTGGTGGTGCGAAGGCGGCGGATGTCTTTCTGAAATTGCTGCAAGGCATGTTCTGAGTCACCCTTTAGAAGTGCATTTTCTCGCTTGAGTG
>JAYZAY010000017.1:0-8241 GCA_036339465.1 Myxococcota bacterium
GGACGCACTTCCGCCATTTCCAAGGAAAAAGATTCGGCTTCCCCGCTCTCGTGCCGCGCAGAAAATATCCATCACCTGTGCAACGCTCTCGTAATCGAGTTCTTCTAATAATTGACACAAATAGTTGGCATAGCTTCGAGCATAATCAGCCCCGCCCATGGAAGATTCGAAAATCTGGTCAAGTGTGTTCCCCATCGCTCCCTCAACTCCGTGCTCTAGATTTTCAAGATTGTAGCAATTACAAAAAAACGGACAATTTTTACTCCACTTTAGTTAATCGCCTGGTTTCATCAAACCTTGAGAAAAATCAAACGACAGAGTTCCACCACTCAAATCCACAAACACGCCTGCAAACACAATAAGTTATACTTTATCCTTCTGTAGGGGGCGCACCAAACCCGGCTAACTGAGCACAGCAGTTCCATTTGAACCAATAACTTGGAAAAATGGTAGGTTAGGACCTAAAAGGCGCTAACTTCGGCAAGAACACACTCGCAAAGCTGACGGGATTCAGTGTAATAACGCACCGATTCTCCTTTATTTCCAGAGAGTCGGTTGATATCACCGAGAATTTTCAACAAGCCAGGCTCGGCTTTCCACCGCGGGCATTGCTTTTGAAAATGCTCTACCATGAGCTCGACATGCTCCCGACTCTGCTTCACATAAATTGGCCATAGCCTCAGAAACAGCCATTCCCTCGCCATCGAAAATTACCGTCTGGTCATAATCCCAACGGCCAACATCGCCGTAACAATGAAAATCCGCCTTATCAACCACCAGGGATTTTGAAGCGGTAATGCCGATATAATGTATATTCCAACCCCAAGGATTGTTAACCGAGTGCTTTAATCGTTCGGTTTTGCTCTGCGCTTGTTCTAGAGACCGAAACGGGTAGTGTCGCAAAATAAACTTTTCTGGCGCATAGACGATATCAGACCGTCGTAAGAAATCCGGGAAATGGGCGCCGTAGAGTTCGACATAATCGCTCTCTTTCCCAATTTAGCCCGCTCTTGATTGGTCGCCTTTTAGCCTCATCCTCCATGAGCACTTGATTTACCTGGATGAAGAATCATCAAGAGCGCTGTTTTCTAGTGTAGGGCTTTCCGTTGCCGCTTATGATGTTCAGAATGACCTAGCGACCTGCTTGCTTGTTAAATCGAATATCGATGTAAGCGAGGAATCTGAAGTACTTCTTAGAAGGGCAGGCTCTAAGCTTCTTTCAAAGGCTGTTGTTGGTTACGCTGTTCGGTTGCTTGGCTTAGTGGATACTCTTCTGGCAGATTTAAACGACGAAAAGAGTATTTGTTTCTATGGTGTAACCAATGGCTTGAATAACCATCTTAGCATCCTCAGTAACAAGCAGCTCATCTGTCTTCCCATCTATGATAGTGATTCAGCCAAAGATGGTTGTTTTCTCCCTGCTTCGACGAATCCGATAATCTCATCAGAAAACACAGATGATCTTAGCGACTATGACCGAATATATATAACTGCGGGCAGTTTTCAATCGGAGATTATTGACGCGCTCGGCAATGCAAAGAATTTCGACTTGAGTAGAATCGTAGGCCTGTTTCGTTCTTAGTTAGAGCCTGATTAATAAACTTATTGGCATATTTTTAATCTCATCAAACTATCAATCAGAAAATCAGCTTCATGTTCCGTAGAAGGGGAACGCACCGAAGCATATTCTCCTTCACTCTCTCTTTTTATCTGAATGCTAGTTATGCCTAATTGGTTTGGGGCAAGAAAGTCCTTGCTTGTATTATCCCCAATATACGCAGCTTTTTCTGCTGGAACATCTAAGCGTTTGAGTAATAACTCGAAAGCGCGGGGATGGGGTTTCCAAAACTCGCGGTCTTCGCCCAATTCATCAGTAAAGAGTACTTCATCAAAATAATGACTTAAGCCAAGGGCTTCTAATTTAAGACGTTGGGTATTTAACCAACCATCCGAAATCAACGCTAATTTACGGACCGAGTTCTTCAGGTCGCGAAGCCGTGTCGTATCTAGAAATGGTCTGATGCTTGGTTGGTGTTCTCGATAGACTTTCACCAACTCCTTTATATAACTCTCCGGTTGTGGGAAATTCATTTGATTAAAAACTTTAGAGAAGATATCTCCCCGACAGCCGCTTTCAAACGCGCATCTAAGACGGCTTTCAATATCTATTCCGAAATCTATGAAAACTTTTGCGGAAACAGCTTTGTAGCCCGAAAAAACAAAGTCCCTTTCAGGGTAGAGGGTGTCATCCATATCGAAAATAAGTAAATCCGATTGCGAAATATCGACATCCTCGAAGAAGCGCTGTGTGCGTTTTGTTTCAATAAAGCACGACGAGTCGTACCGACTCATTAAGAGACCATCTTCGAGAGGAAGAGAACAATCCGGTATCTCTCCTCGTAACATCTGAAAAATCCAACGAGGCCATTCAGCTCCTGCCGCTATAGAAAGAGGTAGTCCTCCGCCAACTCGTGCGTTTAGTTCCATAGCAACAAAGGTTTCATCCGATGTTCTGCGAAATTGAAGAGTCACTGGGCCGCGACAGTCAAAACCTTCGGCCAATTGTTTTGCGAGAGCTTCGAGTTGCGGATTTCTTTCGACGATACCGCGACTGACCTCTCCACCACGTACCGCTAACCGTTTTCGAGGAACAGCCACATAGGCTTTTGGTCTGTCGAATGCACAGAGCACATCAACAGTGTATTCTGGTCCTTCTACAAATACTTCCAGCATCGGCTGGTTCACTTTAGGAAGATAGGTTTCGAGTTCCATCATCGTATCAATTCGATAAATTCCCTCACTAGCGCTACCTCCGGCTGGCTTCAAAAACAACGGAAAATTCAAAGAGTCACTTTTGGGTTCGACTTCCTGAGGAACAATTGCTCCTAAACTGGCAAACTTGTCTCGCGATAAACGCTTGTCTCGGCAGAGGCGAATCACTTCGGGCGGTGACAGACAAAGTTGCAAATTCGGGCAGCTCTTTTCTATTTCTTCTCGGTATTTCGCCAGGTGGACCAGGTCGGGGTCAATCGAGGGAATGACGCATTGAACGTTTTCTTCCAGGCAAAGAGCGATAAATTGGGGTAGGAATTTCTCTTTAGCTGATGAATGGGGAAGGATTTCGCTTCGGTCGGCAAAGGCCAGGGCAGGGGCCGTAGGAACAATATCCGTTGCAATAACTCTCCCTGAACCGAATTGAGGCATCACTTTTTTAAAGGCCTGTATGAGTTCGCAGCGGCGACCAGCATTTAGAAAGAGGATATTCATTCGCTCGGTTTCTTCTGTTCAATTATTGAATCGATAAATCGTTTTGCTGTTGTCATTGTCTTGGGGAGGGCGAGAATATCCGCGGCAATTCGCTTGCAACTTTTCCCATCACCGTATGGGTTTTTAAGTTCACTTAAATTTAGGGAGCGCAACGCTTGTAAGGCTTTTTCCAACGATTCTTTATCCCAGTCGCAATCAATCACGTTTTTGGGGCGCACTCGTCCGCGCTGCCTTTCGCCTACATTGATAACTGGGACACCGACGGAGCCTGATTCAATGATGCCGCTTGAGCTATTTCCCAACATATATTCGCAATGATGCATTGCATTTACATAAAGCGATTCGCCCAATTGAGGGTGATAGATAAACTTAGTGGGGTGGAATTTTACTTGGTGCGAAATCTGTTGAAAAATGAGTTCGCAGCCATCATCCTGACAAGGAGCGGTTATCAAGACTTGAGAGTTATGCCCGGCTAAAAAGGAAAAAAGGACGCGTACCTTTTCTTCAAAGTTCTTCTTGTCGTGTGTTTCTGGATGAAGCGTTACTAGAATAAAATCTAGTTTCTGGTTTAGGCCGATTGTTTTACAAAATTCGTTTCGGGCTATTGGTGCTACCGAGAGCAATCCGTCAATATCCGGAGCGCCCACATTGAGAATACTTTCCGGTTCTTCTCCCATCTGTCTCAGGCGGTTTTCGTGTTGATCGCAGGCTACGTAATGTCGATTGGCCAGCTTGGTTAAGGCGTGACGGCATTGTTCATCGATTGCCCCCTGGGTTAAATGGCCCCCTCCCACATGCAAGATAGGAACCCCCGCTAACAAGGCAGCTTGACTCGCTGCGAGCATTTCAAAACGGTCCCCCATCAGCAGAAGATAATCGCAATTAGAAGTTCTTAAAATGGAGTGAACTTCTTGCAGGATGTCGGTGCTGGTATTTTCTGGAGAAGACCCAGATTGATGACTAATCAGATAATTGGGGATTAAACCAAGTTCTTGGGCATGAGTGTGTGGTTCTCCAAACTTCGAAAATACGTGAGCGCCAGCCATAATAAGGCGAAAATCAATCTCGGGCTGGTCCATCAGCTGTTTATAAATTAGAGCCATTCGTCCTAAATCCGACCGGCTCACAGACAAAGCACAGACGACTTTTGAATGTTTTCTATGGTTTGTCATGCTTGGAGATCCGCTTCAGTCAGCAGATGATTTTTAGGGAGGTTCGTCTTTAGTTTGCGTCCTATATAGGATTCAAAGTTCGTAGCTGGGATTCCGGTCCCTGGTCGCTTTGCTGTTACCGATTTTTCATTAATTACGGTTCCTTTAATACTTTCCTGCCTCAATACAAGACTCTTACGTGCAACTTTTGCTACTTCAATTTCGATAGGGAAAGGTTTTTTGATACCGGTGCCCATCGAACGATTAATTTTCCTAATGGCCGTGACCATTTGTTTTAATTCAAGGGGTTCTAAACTTGCGGCATGGTCTGGTCCGGGGAGAGTTCTGTCTAGGGTAAAGTGTTTTTCGATGACCGCTGCTCCCATGGCTGCGGTAGCGATCGGGATTTCTATTCCTGCACTGTGGTCCGAATAGCCCACGGAAAGCCCGAACTCCTTCCGTAAGGTATTGATTGCTTTCAAATTCAAATTCTCTGCGTCTGCTGGATATTGGGTCGTGCAATGAAGGAGAGTTATTGGCCCGGATTCGTGTTTATTTAAGAAATTGACGGCCCAATTAACATCTTCCAAATCACACATCCCGGTAGACACAATGAGGGGTAACTTCGTTGCTGCGGCCGCTTTTAACACAAAAGGATTTACTGTTTCGCCCGAAGGAATTTTTAACTCTTTAAGCCCTATTTCCTGTAAAGCGTAGACACTTGGTTCATCAAATGGAGAGCTAAGAAACTCTAAACCTATGCTTTCTGCATAAGCCTTCAGGTCAATGGTTTCTTTGAGGTTTAGCTCTAATTTTCTCGCTAGTTCCAAAAAGTTTTTTTCACCATCTCCCATGTATGCTGCTAAAGGGGTTTGGTCTGTCATTACCTCGTTGGCAATGTAGGTTTGAAACTTAACGACATCGACCCCAGCATCGGATGCGGCGTCGATGAGCTTGTGAGCTAATTGAATGTCTCCGTTATGATTTATTCCGGCTTCAGCGATAATCCTAGTATAAGTCATTAGAAAGTAATCCCCTTGGAGGATAGTGATTTCCTTATTTTGTTCAAACCGAGTTTTTGTGATTTTAGTTCTTAAAGTGTACTATTTCAATTAAATGATGAATTCTTTGTCTGGCCTGCCCCGAAAACAGGGGCTTGCATGCTAGCCTCGGTCGTAACATCCCTGACAACGTTCGCTCCCTCACGAAGCCCCTCAAGACGGTTCATCCCCTTCTAGCCTCAAGGCGCGGTCACTAAACACCGTCTTTTGCGCTTTATCCCGGTTGCGGATTCTTGGGGAACCGTATTTTGCTAGCTTGATTTCCCTGGCCTCACAGAATTCTCTGGCGTTGTCTTCTAAGGTCCCATAGGCTTTTGTGTGATGCCATTGACCGGTGGTGCTTAGGAGACCAATCAATGATCAAAAACTTTTGCATTGGAAACGCAGATAGAAGTGGAGTCGTAGAGCAACTTCTTGAACTGAAACGTCAAAACCCGGCTATTCGAATCATCGACGTAGGAGCCAGTCTCAACGCGTGGTCAAGGGACATTGTCGATGCAATCGTCGACATCCAAGCACCGGATGTGGAGTCACATATACAGGTCTTTCGTGCGAATATTAATGTCGTGAAGGATTGGGAAGATATTGAAGCCCATGTTGAGGAGAACGGAAAATTCGATTTCAGTATTTGCTCTCACACTCTCGAAGATATCTCAAATCCTCGATTTGTCTCTGAGCAACTCGGGAAAATATCAAATGCGGGGTACATCTCCGTCCCGAGTAAATACCGTGAACTTTCTCGCTTTGAAATGTCCCTGAAGGGGGCTTGTTATAGGGGATATATCCATCATCGCTGGATATTCACGATTCGCAACAGTCATCTATTCGGGTTTCCCAAGATAAACTACCTGGAAACCGACACCTGGTACGACGCTATCGCCGACTTTGATGAAAACATCAAGGACCTTAGCTTTACCTGGGAGTCGGAAGTTCCTTTCAAGCTCGTCAATGATGACTTTCTCGGACCAGATATCGTCTCGGTAATCAACTACTACAGGCATGGACTTATTAATGACGATGTCGACGCATTCTTGGGAAAAACCTACGATTAGCTAAAACAACGCCGGAATAACCAATCTTTACGTATTGAGCGCTAACTTAGGCGTGAATTCACTGCCTTTACGAGCAAAAACAAAATCGATTTGCACCAACTGACCCTTACCGTCACGCTTGGGTTCAAAAATATCTACCGGCGCGAAGTCATTCGCATCCATAAAGGATACCACCTCCGCCAGAAGGGGGGCCGATTTGTTATAGGGCATCAACGATAATTCCATGGCTAGAAATTCAGCGTCCTTAAGAAGGCGAGAACCGCCGCGTAGCACATCCAATTCAGCGCCCTGGACATCGAGTTTTGCTAAAGAAAATGCTCTCTCCGGATATTGCTCAAGTAGCGAATCCAGTTGAATCATGGGAAGAGAAACAGCATTTCGAGGAAAGTGTGTTTGTTCTTCGTACATAGAGGACCCGGTTGAACCGCTATCGGTGTCCGTCTTGTAAAAGGTAACATTCTCTCTGTTTTCGGCTCCGAGCATCGCTATGTGGTACCGAAAGGTGTTTTCGCTATATTGATGCAGACGCTCCAGATGCCCTTGTTTTTCCGCCTGAGCTTCAATCATTACTATCGACAGCCCCGGAAAAACAATACTGGCTGCTTTAGCCCAACTTCCTTCGTAGGCACCAATATCGAGAGCGTTGGAAGGGAGGAAGCCGGTGTCTCTAATTCTGCTTAAAACGGCTATCATTTGGTTCATGGAGTGATGATTGTCTGGCTTCTGAAAAGAGTCAAGAGAAGTCGAGAGGAGATGGAAAAGGAATACCGGCGGGAGTGTCTGACTCACCCACATTTATCACTGGAACAATGCCGAAGTTGGTTCACAATACTTCACTAAGCGTGTGCCCAATATTTTCAAGCGTGATGCACAAGGATTGCTCAATTACCTAACCGTTTAATGTTATTATCCACCATTGACGCCTTAAAACGAAGCGTCCCCCTAACCAGACAGAGCGACCAACGGACAATCAGAGAAGCTAACCACCTGATTCAATAAATTGTTAGTTTCACTAGTCGGCTTCCAAAAGGTTAACCATTTTAACGTTGGCGTAAGTTGATTTGTTCAATTGAGAGACACTGATGAAACAAAATCACAGATTTCGGCCAAGCACCTGGGGGTCTGATGTTGCAGGAATGTCCGCGGCCCAACACCAGCGCGGTACTGCGTGGCCACTAGGAGAAGATTTCGCACTACCCCCTTACCCCCGAGCCCATGTCGCCCCTGACCATGGCCGAGGACGCCACCCCGCCGCTCTTTTTCATTCCTGCCTTCCCCCAAACGGGCGTGTTGCAATATGCCCAGATAGCGCCGCACCTTGAGGGCACTCGCGAGATGCGGGTCACCCGTCACCCCGGCTACCTGCCCAACGAAACTCTTCTCACATGGGACGCCCTCATCAGCGCCCACGCCGACGCCATCCTCAAAGCAAGCCCTGCGGGCCCCATCGTGCTGATGGGTCACTCTGCGGGTGGTTGGGTGTCGATGGGGGTTGTTGAACGCCTTCGTGCTGTCGAACCCACGCGTCAGGTGGCGGTGGTGCTGCTCGACTCGCCACCTCCTCCGGCCACCATACGCGGTTATGACTACCCGGGCTTCTTTGTCCAGACCTTGAGCGAGGTGGTGAGGGGCAACATGGACACGGTGGGCCTCAACCCGGCCGAGTTGGTTCAGGCCATGCACGACCCCTTTGGTTGGAGCGCCGCCACC
>JAYZAY010000018.1:0-27267 GCA_036339465.1 Myxococcota bacterium
CCCTCGCCTTCTCCTTCGCCCTCAGCCCCCTCACCTTCTCCTTCGGTCGCTTCACCCTCAGCACCCTCGCCTTCTTCACCCTCAGGAGGTGGTGTCAAGGGTTCAGCTTCCGTGGGTGCTGTTGCCTTCTGCACATCTTCACCCACCACATTGCCATCGGCATCGGTCTTGTAAACCGTTGGCTTTGAAAGCAAAGGACGATGGCAAAGAAATTCAACGCGACGATTTTTGAGTCGATTCACACGCGTGGTGTTTGGCACCAATGGCCGTTGGTCGGCATAACCAGCCGCCCCAATCCGCCTGGGGTCGATCCCCCCCTGTTCCACCAAGTACCTCATGACCTCAATCGCCCTCGATGCCGAAAGCTCCCAGTTTGAAGGGAATCTCCGTGAGGTTATGGGCTTGTTGTCGGTATGTCCCTGCACCACGATATCGCACGGATACTCCGACAACACCTTGGCGATCTCGTCGAGTATGGGGAAGGCAGCCAATTTCATCCGGTTGTTTCCACCACCAAACATAACGCTATCATTGACCCGGATGACCATCCCCTCTTCATTGGTGGCGGCACTCAACTTACCCTTCAATTGCCTCTTATTGATCAGGTCTCGGATCTTACGTGTCATTTTGCGGCGTTTTTTACGGGGGCCCCCCAGAAGCTCTTGCTCGATACTGGACCGAACCTTTGTCCGTCGAGCGAGCATTTCGGGATGGAAATTTCCCAGGTTATCCTCCCGATAACCAAACGCATCTTTGATCGACCCCGCCATGTCCTGAAATTTAATGACGTCCATGTTCGCAAAAGAGAGGAGGAGAACAAAGAAGGTCAAGAGAAGCGTCGAAAGGTCGGCGAAGGTGGCCATCCAACCAGGGGCACCTTCTGGGGGACAATCACATTCATCATCCATGCTCCTAAGCCGAAGCTTCCCCGTCTACTGCACGTTGAGACGGCTTCAAGAAGGCTTCCAGCTTTTCCTTCGTAATCATCACGTTCTCACCCTTGATAATCGAATCCATCCCTTCGATCACCAAAAGCATATTAATGCTTTCGGCCGTTGACCGCGTCGCTAGCTTCTCTGCTACGGGAATAAACATCAAGTTCGCCATGACCGCACCATAGAGTGTCGTCAACAGTGCCACAGCCATGGCAGGCCCAATGGTGGACGGATCGTCTAGGGACTGGAGCATCTGCACCAAACCAATCAAAGTCCCAATCATCCCCATAGCCGGCGCGACCGTGCCACCGAATTTTAGAAGGTCTTGAGCCGCGGTGTGGCGAGCTTTCATTTGCTTGAGTTCATCACTTAAAGTCGATCGGATGGTATCCACTGGTACCCCATCCACCGCCAAGCGGACAGCCCGGGCGAGAAAGGCGTCACTGATGGGCTCGTTTTCCAAAGAGAGTAAATCTTCTTTACGTACCTTTTGTGCCAACTGCTGAAGCTGGGCTGTGGTATCTGGCGCGGGTCGGTTGCTGTCTTTTAAAGCCTTCTTACAAACCCCAAACGAATTCTTACAATCACTTAAGGGATAGGCCATCATGATGGCCGCGAACGTCCCCCCCACAACAATGAGGATCGAGGGTGGGTTGATAAAAGTCAGAAGCGATCCGCCCATGAGGATCGACGCCAAGATAAGCCCGTAAGCTAATATTGTACCAATAATAAGACCGAGATCCATCTACCTCGACTCCTAAAGCCTCACCGTCTTGCCTCACCGTCTTGCCTGACCTACTTGAACATACTAGTACCGACCCGACCTAAACCGCAAGAAAACTACCCTAGGAAAGCGAACTTTGAGCCGACTATGGTCGCAACTTTACACGGAATTTAGACAAGCGAAGGCTCTTGAACACACCCGTCCATCTCCACCACAGTGGAATCGAGCAAGGGCGGAAATTCGGCTGAGAAGATGTTGTTTTAGATTAGACGGGACGCGGCATCTCACCGCTTCCCGTCCTCTATTTATTAACGCTTCAGGTTCACCGCTTCGGTCAATAGCTGATCGGCGGTGGTAATGGATCGAGAGTTCGCTTGAAAACCACGCTGGTAAGAGATGATATTCACAAACTCGTTGGCCAATTCCACCGTGGACTGCTCCAAGTTATTCCCGACGATAGCCCCTCGACCACCGGTGCCTGCTTGACCAATCAAGGCCTGACCCGAATCCGGAGATTCCGCCCAATGCCCCGAGTCTCGACGAATCAAACCATCGTTGTTCACGAACCGACCAAGGGCGACCGCCGCTAGGACACGACGCTCACCGTTGGTAAACGTGCCAATAATCTTGCCCGAAAGATCCACCTTCATTCCGGCCAAAGCTCCCGAGGCGTAACCATCTTGAGAAATCGCTGAAACACTGGAGGGTTGGTCAAACTGGGTAACTCCACCCAAACCATCCCCACCGTCGGTGGTAATACTGTCACCAAAGTCAAACGAAATAGACTGCCCCTCCGTATTGTAAAACGGAAATGAGATGTTTTCGGAAGTAAATGCCTCGGAAGTTTGATTTTCCGTCTTCAACTTTCCACTGGCATCAAAGCTCATGGAACCACCCGCGAGGAGCACATTCTCCCCTGCCTTCGTTGTCGAAAAAGCTGGCGTCGCACCTTCGTCTCCAATTTCGGCGCCATTGGCCAAGACATGCCATTCCCAATTCATCGGCTGAGTTTGATTGAAAAAGACATTCAAACTATGACCCACTCCCAAACTGTCATAAACAGTGATGGAAGTCGAAAAGTGCGATGAACTCTCGGGGTCTGTCACGTCGAAACCAATTTTACCATTGGTAGAAACACCCACCGAAGAACCAGTCCCGACGTCTGTTTGGCTCACCGAAGGTAGGTTCGCCTGCTGGCCATCGGAAAAGAATTCCACCAACGATTCATTCTGAGGCGCTACGTTAATCCACTTGAAATCATTTAAACCAGTGTCCGGTGTGTGGGTGGCAACCGAACCATCAACATTGAAATCCAACGCTCCACCGGCAACAATCACCAACGCATCCGACCGAGCTACGTTGGGGTCAGCGGTGGTACCTAAATTAGTGCCGTCTGTCACCGCCCGGTAACTCCATGTATCATCGTCACCACTGGTCTGATAAAAATAGACATCAACAGCACGTTGCTTACCATTTGGGTCAATAACCGTGGTACTCAATTTTTCATGGTACACGGTGTTTGGAATATCCCCAGCCTGAGCGGCCGCGGCAAAACCCGCGTCCGTGAGGTTATCGGCACGCCCCGCTAGGGTACTACCCACGCCAAAGGCCACAGTGGTACTGGACTCATCGGCGATAAAATCCGTTTGGGGCGAAAGGTTGGCAGCTAAGTTGACGCTGTTGGTCGTCTTGGGTGCTACGATTTTGGTCAATGGAATTTCAATGTCGTTCATGGTACTCGCAAGGTTTTCCTCTTGGTCAGCCTTATAACCTTGAACCTTTAATCCCTGGTTGTTCACCAAATGGCCCTCGTTATTGATACTAAATTGCCCATCCCGGGTATAGAACTGACCATCCTGCACCCCATCAAAAGCCCCACGCACCACAAAGAAACCATCCCCCTGAATGGCCATGTCTGTATTCTGCCTCGACCCCAAGAGTGAGCCTTGACTAAAGAGCGAATGCACACCCCCTAACCGCACCCCTTGCCCCGAGGCTTGATTATCAACCGCCCCGGCAACGGTACTACCGAGAACATCCTCAAACCGTGCCCGCTGAGATTTAAAACCAACCGTGTTAACATTTGCGATGTTATCACTGGAAACACTAATTGCCTGCGCATGTGCGAGCAGACCACTGGCCGCACTATACATAGATTTCAGAATACTCATTTCACCCTTCTCCCTCTCTCCAAACCCTCGTAAGCGTTCTGAGATTTTGTGTTCAAAAAAATTCAATCGTTATTATTAAAATCAGTACATCGATCTCCTTACTCCTCCTCAGGCGTCAACTCCCCATCCGTAGAGACACCTGCATCCGCCTCCTCCTCTGGCATGCGGATTTCCAAAACATCCGCTGGCGTGACACGTGCGTCCCCAACCACCAATTCGGGATATCCATTCTCAAAAGTCACCTTATCGACCCGCCCCTCCACTTCTGTTGCAACCGAGAGCGGACGACCATCATGGTCCTCAGCTGACAAGGCCAGCTTGTAAACACCTGCCCTTAGGGGATTGCCGTGATCATCCAAACCATCCCAAGCCAGACTTTGACGACCCGCGTTGCGAGGGCCTAGGGATATACTGCGAACCACATTCCCCGCTTGGTCCACGAGCCTAACATCCACACTTCTCGCTTCATTCGCCAATCCGAATCCGATATCAGGTGCATTACCATCGTGATAGACCGTCATGGCATCACCTGTGGCCACAATATCTTTGCCGACCAGCTCCGTTGCCTGTGAACTCACCAAAGCATTTTGCGACATTTGGATAGTTCCAAGAGCCGAGTTTTGTTGGATAGCCTGTTCTAGATTACTGAACGTTGCCAGTTGGGCCACAAAGTCGGCATCACTTTGCGGATTCATCGGATCCTGATGCTGCAGCTGTGCTGTCAATAGCTGTAAAAATTCTTGTTTTCCCAAATCCCCGGACGAGGCCTTCGGCGTACCAAAAACGTCGGTTGGTTTGTATTTACTCACACCTTCTAAATCCATCATCTTCCCCTTTTATTAAGCAACCACATCGACCGCTCTTGAATTCCTTTTCTTGGATAAAATCTTTCTTCTTTTCGCTTTATTTACATCATCATTATCTTCGAAACTTTGGCCCGATCGTCTTCCGTGGCCCCCCCCCTCATCTTGAGCGCGACCATCATCCGCAGCACCCGCGTGTCCTTCTCCAAAGCCCTGACGAAAGTCATAATCGCCGAGTTTCAAACCAGCCTCTTTCAAGCTGGCCCTCAAATCACCTATATTATTTTGCAGCTCCGCAATCGCCGCGGGATTCTCGGCTCGAAACGTCACACTAATTTCACCACTCCGATTCTTGATATCCACCTCAACCATCCCTAAGGATTGCGGATTCAACCTCACAAACGCCCGACTTTCACCAGACTTTATGAGCCGCTGGACATTCTGCATGGTGATCTTAGCCGACCAACCCTCAAAAAGCGGTTTCATTTCAGCCGGCGACCCCGAACTAGACTGACCCGACTGGGCCCTGCCAAGCTGTGACTTAAAGCTTTCTGAGGCTTTACTTAGAGTGGAATCTTTTTTGGCCACACCGAAATCACGGCTGTTGGCATCGCTTCGTTCCGACTTACCATCACCGCCTGCATCGCTGTTTCCTTGCTTAAAATCCGAGTTCTCCGAGGCCTTCTTCTCTTCAGCCACCACCGTAGCATCTGCTTTTAGCTGCTGTCCTTTTTCTTGGGGCATGATCCGGCGTCGACCTTTCACCGCCATCTGTTCTTCAGCGGTTGTCCCTACCTTCCCGCCTTCCTTCAAGATATTAAACTCATCTTCTCTTTGTTTCTCGGGCCCATTCCCATGCCCTAGGTCTTTGCTCACACCCTTGGAATCGACCTCCCTAAAGTTGCTTTTATCGGCACCAACCTTCACCCCAGCACTAGATTTCCCAACCACCTTCGACTCGACTAAACGGGTATCCTGCTTTCTTTCAAGTTCTTCAGCGGCTTTTAAAACGGGCTTTTCTGCACCGACCTTACCCTTTTTGCGTGGGTTCTTCGTTTGATCTAAACCAGCCACTTTCGACCTCACCCTCAGCGCATCAAGACCACTTCTCTCTTCCTTCATGGGCATATCCGTACGTTCTCTAGACGTTTTCCCCTTCGCTTCATCAGTCAATGAAATGGCCGCATTGCTTCCTGTTTTCGGATTAGATTTTTTAAGCAGCACCTCCCGGACCTCTTGCTTGTCGGCCCCTGCCCCGGATTCCACCGACCCGGATGCGCTGCCTCGGTGATTTGTAACCTTCTTTATTTCACTCTTGATGTCTGAATACACAGCCTTATTCCGCCCCTTCTGAGCCGATACTCGCAGCGGTGCCGAAACCTCCTTCTCGCCCTTACCCACCGCACCTTTTTTCCCTTTCCCTTCGGTTTCGCCTGCCTGTTTAAAAGACTCTGTAGCACCGATTGCGGCAGTTACTTGGACCGATACTTTTGTTGCTTTTGCGCTTTTTTGAGTAAGCTTGCCTTCGGCCACTTCTGGAGAAATGTTCCCTCTCACCCCAACACGTTTTTTCACCCCAGAACCGGCTTCTGCAGACCTTGATTTCTCTATCATCCCCTTGGCTTTCGACACTTCCCCGCTAACCTCTTCGGAAAGATTACCCGAGACGTCTAAACCCCGAGCACCAACCTTTACTTGAGGACTCTTTTCCACTGCAGCGCCAATGGAAAGCTTATCACCAGCAGAAAAGCCCTTAACATTGCCCGAAACCTTAATGCCATCGACTGCTTCTTTGGTGTCGGCGGATAGGCCTTGAACCTCACCGTCAACCAGGAGCGAATTAACCTTAGAGGCCTTCTCAATCTCTTCCCCAGTGTTACCGCCCAAATCTTTCTTCCCTATGAAATTCTTTGGGTTGCCAAAAAGCCTCTCAATCTCAGACAAAATTCGAGCGCTATCCGGTCCACGTTTCGCCAACACCTTCGCCTCGCCCTCCTGAACCAACTCCTTATCCGACAGGCTATTCTCTTGCCGTAGAAAGTCCTGCACAACCAGACTGGCCGAATTAACCAACGCCTGCTTTCCAGACATGTCTAGTTCAGGCTTGGTTTTGCCTTCGGCCCCCTCAGCAGAGGGCTCTTCACCGGCAGAAACCTCTGTCCCCACCTCTTCACCCGACTCCTTTTCCGTCATCACCTCCCCATCTTTGACCTTCGGCTTCGTCTTTGATTCGCCGCGCTCTGTGCGCATCTCCTTTTCCCCATCGAAAGATTCTCCGGATGAACCGCCGCCTAAAACGGCCTCTAGCTTCTCCTGAAACCCCGCTTGACCCACCACCCTCGCTTCTTCGGATCTGCTACCTGTACTGAGCTCTGTCTCCGAAATGCCACCATCAATACCCAACATTTCTCACCCCACCTCTCCAGTTACTTATTTCGCTTTTGCCGCGGCACTCTGCGCAACATTCCTTCCCTTCTCTAACCGCCCCATCAACTGAGCAGCTCGCCCCGGTGGCATCGCTGTCAAAAGCTTACCAATCAACTTAGGACTTAAGCCGCGCATCAAGCGCGTCGCAAAACGCATGTCGGCCTGTTCCAAAATAGGAGCTGCCTTTCGCGCGGAAAGAGTCTTAATCGTATCCACCAGCTTCTGAAACCTTTCATCCCTAGCCCTCCGTTCCTCTTTACCCAATTCTAACACCTTCTCCATCGTTTCAATCCGTCCGATCATCTTCAGCATCTTTTGTTTTAGCTCATCGTCAACCCGAGCCAAAACAGCCTCTTTTTCCTCCAGTAACTTTTCACGTTTCTGAAGCTCGTCATCACGTTTCTTTAGGTCAGCCAAAAGAGCAAGTTCCTTAAAATCCTCGGGTCGACAAGCCTCATCAAAATCGTCCTCTTCCATTTCGTCGTCTTCAAGGTCTTCCGCCTCATCCAATTCAGTGGGCGGCCCCGAATCGTCATCCTCTTCTCCGTCACCCTCTTCAGACTCACCTGCCTCTTGGGTTTCCTCTCCCTCTTCTTCGGCCGGCGCTTCCTCCTCTTGGGCCATCGCCAAACCCGGCAGCATTGGACCCGTAAAAAGAAGCACCATCACCATCCAAATCCACCTCATTTCCGCCTCCCCCAAACGGTGGTCGCCCAGTCATCCAAGGCCTTTTGCTCTCGTTTCTCCGCTTCAGCGCGTTCACGCTTTGTTATTTTTCCATAGAGCGTATCCATCTGACGCGTCTCCTGCCTTCGTGCCATAAAGGTCGCTTTTTTCTTGTCTCTTTCCTCCCGAAACTCCTCAATTGCAAAAGCTGTGGAAAGTGCGGCTCGCTGCGCCAAGTGGATAAACGTTCGGTCCAATGTCCCTTTTGACACGGCATCCGCCGGAGCACTTTGAAGGTCCTCGAATGCGGTCACCGCGGAGTTTAGCTGTCCCTGTACCTGACCGAACTCAACCTTGGCGAGATCTTCCATCTTCCGTTTCAACTCGAGCAGTCTTTTTACACGTTTCGATTGCATGATTAATTCGCCACCGTCCTCAACCGTTGAAGCGTGTCATCCAGCGGTGCGATTTCATGAATATCCTGCATCATAAAACCTTTAATTCCGTCGGACTTAGTCAGGGCCATATCCAGCTCAGGGTTCATACCCTTTCGGTAAGCACCGATTGATATCAGGTCTTGTGAGTCCTCGATGGTGGCGATCCAATTCCGAAGCTTCCTGGTCTGCAATAATTCATCATGCGTCGCAATTTCGGTTTCAACCCTCGAAATCGAAGACAAGACATCCACCGCCGGGTACTGCCCGCGGTTCGCTAGGTCCCGAGACAACGAAACATGTCCATCCAAAAGCCCCTTCGCCGCATCCGCAACCGGGTCTGTCATATCATCCCCTTCCACCAAAACCGTATAGAGCCCCGTGATGGTTCCCCTATCGAGGCTTGGGGAAACCCTCTCCAACAGTTTTGGCAACATCGAAAACACACTTGGGGGATAGCCTTTAGTGGTAGGCGGCTCCCCCACAGCCAATCCCACTTCCCGCTGCCCCATGGCAAATCGGGTGAGAGAATCGACAAAGAGGACCACATCCGCTCCTTTATCTCGAAAATACTCGGCAATGGTAGTAGCCACAAAGGCCGCGCGGACCCGCTCGTTGGCGGGCTTATCCGATGTTGCGACAACCAAAACAGATCGTTTAAGTCCCTCAACGCCAAGGATTTCATGAATAAAATGTCCAACTTCCCGCCCACGCTCGCCAACAAGGGCCATCACGATAACGTCAGCCGTACTCGCCCTTGCAATCATCCCCATGAGCACACTTTTTCCCACACCCGGTCCAGCAAAAATGCCAAGCCTCTGCCCTTTGCCTGCAGGAACAAAAGTATCGAGCACCCTGACCCCAGTGCACATCCTCTCATTCACTTGCCTCCTCTCTAGGGCTGGAAGTGGTTCGCCATAAACCTTTCGGTATTCATCAACCGGAAGACTACCTTTTCGATCCATCGGCTGCCCTAGGGCATTCAAAACTCGCCCCAACATCTGTTCCGAAACTGGGATTTGTGATGCCCCCCCCTGAGGAAGCAATGCATCCCCAATTCGAATACCCGAGATCGCACCATATGGCACCATAAGAACCTTATCATCTCGAAGGGCCACGACTTCTGCCCAGGCTCCTGGGCCATCATCCCCTCCCACTCTGTAGAGGTCGCCCACCGCCGCTCCTGCCGCGAATCCCTCCAAGAGGGAGCCGGTAACCCCAGCCACGCGCCCCTGAACAAAAGGGGCACCGACATGGGTTGAATCCTTGTAGCGCTTCAGCAAACCCAATCCGGCCATTACCGCACCTCTTGATTAAGAACATATTGATTCCGCAACTGGTCAGCGACATCATTTAAACGCCTGGCCACCGTCGCATCGACCGTTCCCAAACTGCATTCGGCCCGCAAACCACCAACTTCGATACTGGGATCTTCCAAAACCCGAACCACGGTTTTATCAGAGGCAAACTCAGGGAACTTTTTCTTCACGGCCTTAACATCCATCGGTGCACAATGAATTGTAATCTGGTCAGCCTCCCTAAGCACGCCTAGACCGTGTTCGACCATGCGCTCGGTAAACTCCCGTGGCACCGACGTATCCGATAATAGAACCTCTTGGGCAATCAAGAGTGCGAGTTCGACGATTTCCGCCTCTGTCTCAATAAGGATATTGTCCCTTACCAATTCCATTTCAGCCATTGAACTTTGGTATTTCCCGCTCAGCTCCTCGATCTTATCCCGTGCTCGCTGCAAGCCTTCTTGATAACCATCCCGGTAAGCTGTTTGCCGAATCCGAGCCACTTCCTGTGCGGGATCGATTTTCACTTCATCTAAGCACGTTAGAATATCATAAAGTGGTGTCAAGCCCTCTTCGAGATCCGACGACCAACGCGGTTTTTTGATGAGTCCCGGCGTATGGGCGTGAACCAAGGGCTCAACGCGTTTCAGCTCAACTTTGTAGTCCTGACTTGCTCTAGCATTCATCGCTTTTCAACCCATGCAATATGCAGCAAACCTTGAGGGTTGCTACACAAATTCATCGCCCCCTGCACCCGCAATCACCAACTTACCCTCGTTTTTCAATTGCAACGCCACACTCACAACAGCCTGCTGAGCTTCCTGAACCTCAGCCAAACGAACAGGTCGCATTACCTCTAAGTCATCCCGCAACATTTCAGCCGCACGTTTCGAAAGACTGGAAAAGACTTTCTCTTTCAAATCATCGCTGGCGGTCTTAAGGGCAACGAGAAGCTGGTCGCTCTGCACCTCTTTGAGTAGGGTTGCAAAACCTCGGCGGTCAAGAGCCGAGAGGTCTTCGAAGGTAAACATTGCTTGTCGAATATCGGTCGCCACTGTATCGGTTTCCGATTCGAGACCATCGAGAATTTCGTCAGCCACCTCAGACTCAAGATGGTTAAGCAGCTGCGCCGCCGTTCTGATCCCATCGATTTCTCGATCTGCGTCTCGGCTACTTGGAAGCCCGGCTGAAAGAACCCTTTCTGCTGCTTCCAGAACCTGTCGTGGGACCCTCGATAACCCCGCGATTCGCCCCACCACATCTCTCCGAACATTTTCAGGCACCCGCTTTAAAATCTCCGCACTACGAAGAGGCTCAAGGTTCGCGAGAACTGCGGCAATGATCTGGGGGTGTTCCATCTTCAATATGGAGCTTAAAACGTCGACGTCTGCCTCATTTAGACCATCAGCTTCGTCATCGAAAATATCCTCTTGGAGGCCCAGCATGGCCATCCCTTTATCTTCGCCGAAGGCGCGGGTCGCCAGGGTACCGAGATAATCCATACTGCCTTTGAGGTGTAACGGTTCGAGCGCGTAGAGCTGATTAAATTCATTATGAATCGCCGCAAGTTGCGCCGGGTTTGTCTTGGCTAGGTTTTGAACCGCAGCTGATATTGCTGAAATCTCGGGTTGACTGAGGTGAGACATGATCTCCACCGCGAGTTCTTCTTCAACGCTAAGCATCCACAGAGCAGCTTTCATGGTACCCGAGACATTCGACACATCGTCGCTTTTTGCGAGAGAAGTAGCCCTCTCTTTCGGCTTACCCTTCTTCTTCGCTTTAGTCTCTTCTTTTTTTTCTGCGTCCGCCATCATTACCCCTCACTCAACCAACCCTTAATCACTGCCGCTGCCTTCTCGGGATCAGGTCTCCCACCCTTCATCGCACCTGCCACCGCCTGCGCCTCCGTTGATGCCGCAAGCGCTTCACTCTGTGCCGCTCCACTAGACAGAGCCGCCTCTAGATCACGCACAGACCTAGGCGTTTCCAAAATCGGAACAGGAGGTGCATCCGCCGCTCTTCCCAAAGAACGGATGACCATAAACAGAAGGATAAGCAAAAAGAGACCGATAATGGGGCGCCACAGGAGGTGAAACCAATCCATCCCAGTCATACCTGTTTCGATTTTCAACTCTTCTTCGGCCTCGGTGCGCGTGAAGGCCATAGCCATTACCGAAATTTCATCCCCTCTTTTCGCATCGTAGCCGACCGCTTTTTGGACCAATTCCGTTAATTGTTGCATCTCTTCTGCCGGCCGCTCCTCCACGGTCTCTGTTTTTCCATCTGCCGATGGCATTCGCACCTTATCAACAACCACCGCGACAGTAACTCGTTTCAATCTTGCAATCTTGGCAACCTGCCTTGTCGTGGTTTTACTAATCTCGTAATTCCTAGTCTCTGCTTTTCGCGAATCTCCAGACGACTCAGCCCCGGCTCCAACTCCCCCGACGCCCCCTGCCATATTCGCTCTCGCGCCCGGGATTCCAGCCGCTGTTTTTTCAGCGCTACCCCTTTCTTCCGTGGAGGTTTGTTCACTCCGAACCGCAACCAGTTCTGGGTCGAATTCTTCTTTAACATATTCATTTTGGGAAAAATCCATTTCAACACTCACCTGAACCGACGCTTTACCCTCCCCTACAACCCGTTCCATAATACGACTTACTCGGTTTTCTAGGCTCTCTTCAAGCTTGCGTTGTTGCTCCATCCCTGACGCCAATTCGAGATTGTCGCCACCTCCTTTGGCCAACATCTTGCCATTGGCGTCAACCACAGTCACATATTGAGGAGATAGGCCTTCCACAGCAGACGCAACCAGGTGCACAACCCCTTGTACCTGTTCATCGGTCAAGGCCCGGCCACGCACCAAGCGCAAAGTCACCGACGCCCTAGCCGGCTCATCCTTATCCTTAAAAAGCCGCTTCTTGGGCAAAACCAAATGCACTCGCGCATTCTTAACCACGTCTATGCTACTAATGGTTCTCTGTAATTCGCCCTGCAGACCCCGTCGATAGTTTAGATTCTCCGCGAATCGGCTCATACCCAAGGCCGGGTCATCAAAAAGTTCGAAGCCAACACCGCCCCCTTTCGGCAAGCCCTGCCCGGCCAACTTCATCCTTAACTCGTGAACCCGATCTTTGGGTACCATAATGGTACTTCCACTGCCGCTCAACTTATGGGGAACCTGCATGGTCGTTAGGGATTCGGTAATAGTATTGGCGTCATCTAGGCTCAGGTTCGTCATCAAAGGCGAATACTGTAAAGAATCCGGCGACGACAATAACGCGATTAAGCCGCCAATACTGGCCACTGAAGCCAAAGTGACGAACATTTTCCGTCCCGTTGACCACGACCCCCAAATTCCACCTAGTTGTGCTAGAGTGTCGTCCATGCCTGCCATATACCTATGCTCCCATCCTCATGATTTCACGGTAGGCTTCTACCGCCTTATTCTTAACAGACATCATAAACTTAAACCGGATATCAGCCTTCTCCATCACCATCATGGTCTCATGTATCCTGCCATCCATTTTAAGTGAAAAACGGTCAGAAGCACCCTGAATCGCCTGGTGCGGTGCGTCACCAGCATTCCCAATGCGCTCCATCATGTCCGCAAAACGGTCCAGTTTGCGGTCACGGTCTTGATGGATGGACCGACTGTCTATGCCTGTTCCCAAGCCATCAACGCGGCCCTCAATCCCCTTACCAATTTCCTCGATCGCCATGATTAACGTCCTATTGTTAAGGCTTTTTCAGCCATGGATTTCACAGATTTCATGGCCGTAACGCCTGCCTCGTAGGCACGGGTGGCCATAATCATATTCACCATTTCCTCCACGAGATTCACGTTTGGAAGTTCCACGTAACCAGTAGCATCGGCATCGGGATGCTTTGGGTCGAAAATCTTTCGAGGGGGATTTTGGTCCTTAACAACATCCGTTACTTCTACACCCCGTGTAGCCATTTCGAGATGCGTTCGAAATCCTCCATCATCGTCAAGATTTGTCGCCGTAAAGATGGGGTCTCGTCGCTTATAGGCGCCTCCTTCCTTTGTCCTCGTCGTTTCGGCATTTGCCAGGTTTGATGCCGTAATATTGAGCCGAACCCGTTCGGCCGTCAAACCAGACGACACAATTTCCATTGCTGAGTAAAAATCCATTACTGCCCTCCATTGGTTGCTGCGTATTTTATAATGGCCAATCGTCGCCTAACGAGATCTAGGCCAGTCTCAAATCGAATCTTATTGCCTGCCAATTTAGCCATCGCTTTTTCAAGCCGAACCCCGTTATTGTCTATATTAATCGGCTCTTCTGATTTCTTCACAATATAGGGAGTTGTTTCCAGGCCTTCCACATGGCGTGCATCGGTCTTTTGGATGGCAGTGGCGCGAGTTAACGAATCACTAAAGATAAGCTCTCGGGGACGATAATTCGGCGTGTCGGCATTGGTCAGGTTAGAAGTCAAAACACCGTGTCTTTCTAAATGATAATCAATAATTCTTTCAAGACTATTTACACCGCCGAAAATCTTCATAATCTATTTCCTTCCCAATATTTTTGTCACATCCTTCGAAAGATCCGCCTTGAGAGCAGCTCTAATGGATCGAAGTCGACGGTTGAGTCCCATGGCATCTCGGCCCACTTGCAAGTCGTTGACATCCATCACAGCGACTTCTTCCGGCGCAGTTATTTCTTCAGGAATATATCTACCGAACTTTTGCTGAAACCGGACGAGGGTTGCATAAACATAATCCGGATCTCCGGTTTGCCGGTAAGCACGGGCCAAGTAGAGCATCACCTGGGCGTAACCATCACGCTTTTTCCACATGCCCCCTTGAAATTTTCTTTTCTTTATTTTTTGGAGTTTCTTTAGTTCCTCGATAGTTTGGTCCACCAGATCCAATGCCAAATAACTTTGAGCGCAAAGGAAACGGAGGTCTAAGGCTTCGGGATGATTCTCGATGTCTTCGCGATATCGATAACACATCTTCGCAACGTCCAGTGGTTTTTGGGGGAGTCTTATTGCACGCGCAATAAGAACCTGCTTGCTTTTCTTGATTTTACGCTTCAACCCAGATTTGCTGATCCCTAGGTTCGTTAGGAAAGGCAACACGTAGTCGATTTCGGAGGTCGTATGAACCTGATTCATACCCCATATCGCTTCTTCCCTAATAAATTTACCTATCCGGCCCTGTACCCGATCAGCACGCTCCAACATGATGTCCCAATCTGGCTTATCATTTTCATCCCATCCACACCCAAGAACCTGACGCCTGATTTGCGCCAGCATTCCTGAAACCTGTACTCGATACGCCTCGGCAACCCTATCGTACCGGCGACAGGCTCCCCGAATATCACCGCCAAGTAAGGCAATGTCTGACAACCGGAGCTGACTCCATGCACGTAGTGCGTACTCTTCATTTAACTCCTTGAACGAGGCCAAAGCATCCTGGAGACGTCCGGTCCTTAGGAGACGCTCCGCAGTGTTGAATCGTCCGGCGACAAAAGATGATGGCACGGGAACAAAAAGACGGGCCCGAATCCGCTCTTGCATATTTTCTTCCCGTGGCTTGTAATCAACCCATATCTTCAAGCGTCCGGATTTGCGACTCACCTTATATTTCATAATCGCATTCGGCATGGTGATTGTAATTTCACGTCCTTTATTGCGCAGGGAGACCACCTTATACCGCATGCCTAAAACCATATTTTTCTTAATGGAATCTTCGACTTTATCCACACCCCGGGAAACCACCACGACCAGCGTATAACGGTCAGCTAGAAGCCCCGAAGACACCGAACCCTTTTTAGCCGGAATATTGAATTCCACAATTCGTGCCCATGCGCCTTCTGAGATCAGCGAGAATCCAAGTACCACCACCAAATTGAGAATCGGATATCGCGCCTTCGAGGGCGGGGCACACCAGTCTTGAGAAGCACCGTGCGACAACACAGAACTCCGTCTTTGAAAGGCTATTGACACCATGGAAGTCAAGATACACTGCTCCAGTTACTTTAGACGCCAAACACGTCCGCCCATCAGCAATGATGCATAAAGGGTGCCAAGTTGGAATATAAAGATCCGGAGGAAAATGGCGGCCAAAAAGGTGAGTGGGAACCACCATTGATGGTTCTTAGGTCGTAAATCCGACAATGCCGTCAAGATCCCGACATAGCCGAACTAATAATTATCGATACCCAATCGTTTCAAGCGTTCAATCAACGTGGTTCGTTTAAGGCCAAGTAGCTCAGAGGCCTTCGCTTTATTTCCATCACACCTATTCAGGGCCGCAATAATGAGCTTGGACTCCATTTCGTCCACCAATTCACGCATATTCACGCCCTCTTCTGGTAAGCTAAGAAGCTCCATGTCATCCGCGAGAGGGCTACCCTCCTTAAACATCCCGGGCAAGTCTCGGGGTTCTAATAAACCGTCCCCGTCCTTTAGGATCACCATTCGCTCGATGAGATTTTCGAGTTCTCGAACGTTGCCCGGCCAATCATAAGTCCTAAGCCCCCTCATGACCTCCTCGGTTGCACCGCTCACCCTCCGACCGTGCTTGGTGGCCGATCGCTCAATGAAGAAATTCGCTAAGCGCGGTATATCGCTTCTTCGTTCTTTCAACGAAGGCAGATGAATAGGAATAACGTTCAAACGATAAAAAAGGTCCTCTCTAAATTTGCCTTCTCCAGCCATGACCAAGAGGTCGCGGTTGGTAGCAGACACAATCCGTACATTCGCCTTGCGAGGCTTGGATTCCCCCACGGGCGTGAATTCTCGCTCTTGGATGACCCGTAGAAACTTGCTTTGCAGACTTAAGTCCATCTCACCGATTTCATCAAGAAAAAGCGTTCCACCATCCGCCTGCTGAAATTTCCCCTCCCGCGCTTCGCTCGCCCCGGTAAAAGCGCCTTTACCATGGCCGAAGATTTCCGATTCCATGAGTTCCTTAGGGATCGCCGCACAGTTGACCGCGACAAGTGGGCCCTCATGGCGGCCACTGGCTGCGTGGATGGCCTTGGCCACAAGTTCCTTTCCGCTACCACTGATCCCCGTCACCAAAACATTGCAATCGGTGGTGGCGATTCTTTCGATAATCCCAAAGATCTCCAGCATTTTCTGATCATCGCCGATAAACCCGGGCGCGTATTGGTCTCGCCAAGCCCTACGCCTGTCTGCCTGAAGCCGCTCATCCACCGGCTCCCCCAAGGCGCGCTTCAAAGAAGCGTTAAGCCGCGAAAAATCGATGGGTTTGGTAATAAAATCCGAAGCACCTGCACGCATCGCGGCCACCGCAATTGGGATACTTCCCTCGCCGGTTATCACAATAACCGCCCGACACCTCCCCTTAGAAACCGCTTCCTCCAAAATAGCAAAGCCATCGACTTCCGGCATCCCCAAATCAACCAACACAGCATCGAAAGTTTTGCTTCTAAGAAGCGCAAGCGCAGCCATCCCACCGTCAACAGCCTCCACCAAATACCCCGATTTGGTCAAACCGTGCTTAAGGACCTTGAGCACGGAGGCATCATCGTCGACAACTAAAACCGTGCGTGGCATACGCATCCTTTTAAATCGACTCAACGCCGATGGGTCATAAAGTTTGGCAACGTCACTTGTAGATATTACCGTAAAAACCTCAATTACCTATTTTTCGTACCACGAAGACAAAGTCTATACCTAAGAAAAAGCAATCTGGGCAGCGGTGCTTACGACTTGCACATTTTCCCAAGAGTGTTATGGACCCGGCACTCAAATCCAGAGGATGACTCCATGACCCCTTCGAAAGCTCAGATCGTCAATGAGATCTTGAATACAGGCATGGTGCAACTAATCTTGGACTCACGCCATGAGGAAGTTGATGTCCCGGCGCATCTAAAGGGGCAATATGACCTACGGCTCAATTTATCCGGTCGTTTTGGGTTGCCCTTAGCGGTGACCGAAACCGGCATAGAGGCCACCCTAACGTTCCAGGGCGACCTCCATGATTGCGTCCTCCCCTGGAGCGCGATTTATGTCATTATCTCCCACGAGTCTGACCATCCTTATTTATTCCCACAGGATTTGCCACCCGAGGTTTTGGAGCAACCCCAAAACAGCATCACAACGATACCCACTGAAACGGGCAAGACCGATGGAAACGACTCACGAGAACCTACTCGAAAACACCTTCGGCTCGTCGGTGAGGCCAAACAAAAACCGACGCCCGTAGTGGGTAAAGAACCAGATCCACAGGATGACCCGCCACCGGATTCCCCGGATACACCGCGGGGCCATCTTCGCGTCATCAAATAATCCTGATTCCACGGATGTTACTAATGTCTAGCGGTTCCAATGAATCCCAAGCAGAATCCCAAGAATGGTGGTGGCAGGCCACGCTCCAAGTACCCGATTCCTTGGCTGATGATTTCGCGGGAATGCTCTTTGAATTCGGTGCAGAAGGTGTAGAACTCCAAGACGACCCAAAGAAACTCCCCACTTTTCCCACTTCCACTAAGCGCCCAAGAGCCGCCCAAGCCATCCCCAGTCCTGTCTGCGGAACGACCCACCTCATTGCTCATTTCCCAGCGGATTATCAACTCGAATCCATCCAGTCTGCCATAGCTCAGACCCTCGCTCTCTTCCAGCCCGCCCCAATCGTCGAAGTCATCAATATCCTTGCGCGTAGGGATCAGACATGGCGAGAAACCTGGAAGCAGTTCTTCAAGCCGCTCCAAATCACGCCCAGCCTATGGGTCCTTCCACCTTGGGAGCAACGACCTGCCGATACCACCGCCCAGCTGATTCTGATCGATCCCGGCATGGCTTTTGGCACCGGCCAACATGAAACCACGCAACTCGTGCTCTCCACCCTTTGGCAATACCTTCCCCAAGACCAACAACGAAACACCCATAAAAACCTTTTGGACGTGGGTTGTGGCTCGGGGATTTTGGCCATTGCCAGCGCCATGAAGGGAATCGGGGCCGTGGAGGCCATAGACATTGATCCCGAATCCATCGCAGCCACACTCACCAACGCCGCCATCAACCACATCGCCCACAAGATCCATGTGAGTACGACGCCCGTGGGAGATATCACCACCCGTTTTGATTGGGTGGTGGCAAACATCATCGCTCCCACCCTGATCCAACTCGCACCAGACATCGTAGCGCGTATCAAGCCAGGCGGACACCTCCTGTTAAGTGGCCTCCTTACAGAACAGGCCGCAGAGGTTGAAGAAGTGTATCGTAAGGCGGTAGAAGCGAAACTGGGATCTTGTCCCACCCCCATAAGAACCCCCCTTGGGCAATGGCAGAGCCTCTATTACTCTTTCTCCTCCGGCCCAGAAAGCTGAGACTCATTTACGTCCAAGCGCCCCCGTCTTCGGCGTCTCTGTTTTTGCTTTCGAATCTTTTCAGCCTTTGACTCTTTTTGGCTTTTCAAGCCCAGGATTTCCGCCTTGAATTTATCTATAAGCAATCGTCGTGCAAAAAAGCGATTGTCAATTTGCGATCGGGCCTTATCACAAAAAACCTCAATACCTGTGGGAATGTGGCGCAAGCTCACGGCCGAGGATGACTTGTTGATTTTCTGGCCACCTGCCCCCCGCCCTCGAACAAATTTTTCTCGTAGGTCGCTTTCTTTAATTCCTAATTTAACCATCTCCGAAGCAAGGCCACGTTTCTTTGCCTCACCCACATGCTTATCGCCACCCATGTTCATCCCTCAAAAATTCGACCCCAAAAAATCACCCCGAGCGACTCTACACATGCCCGCAAAAAAGATTGAAACCCCAACCGGATTAACCTCAAGTTCACAAGCCCAAGGTCGATGTGTTTAAGCGGCGCAAGCCGCACAGACCAGACACACCTAATCACTCCCCTAGATACCACCAGTCATATCTTCGGCTCAGTCCGGAGATATGATTGGGGTGGATTCTGCCCTTCGGTCCCCTAGGCATAACCAGAGAACAACCAAACTCCCCCCCACCACCACCAACGCCAACAAACCAGTGGTGAGGTCACGCCCTATCCAAAAAGTGGGCTCTCCTTTTCTAAGGGTCGCTAGCGTCAGCATCCTCAAAACCCAAACCCAACCGCAGTGTAATCCAATGGCTACCGCTAGGGACCTCGTCTTTAAAGTCACCCAACCGAGGGTAAACCCCACCAGTGTGAGGGTCAGAAATTTTCCCACCACCAAATTTGGCTCGAGAAACTGCCAAAAAAGTTCTGGGATCAAACGAAAACCAGACCATAAATCAACTTCCGAATTATTGTAATGGCTATGGGAAGGGTGTTTGCCCACAAAATGAAGGAGCGCAAAAACCAAAGAGAGGCCGGCCAACGTTTTCCGCTCCGGCCAAACCCGCAAAAAAGCCGCCATCAAGACACCCCTAAATAAGAACTCTTCGATCAGCGCCACAGCAACTGCCGTGCCCGTGGCCATCAAAAACCACATTTCTTTGAAATAGGGCTTCGCCTCCACCGCGCCAATCCAATACACCACCCCAGCGGCCAACCCCATGCTTCCAAAGCCAACCCCAAGCCCCAATGCCAAATCCCGGAGCCAGTGCGCATTTGGCGCCAAATGCATTCGTTTCCAATCTGAAATCCCTATGGAACGCAAAAATGGAATGGCCCCCACCAACGCCACAAACATCGCCACTCGGTTGTAATATTGGGGAAACTTGAATTTCCGAAGCACGTCCCACAACGCCTCAGGCAGACCCTGACTGGCGAGAAGGTAGAGGGGCGGCGACAAAACGGCCGCGATTAAGAGGATACCACCGACATAAACCCCCAATCGACCAACAACAGGCAAAAAAAGCTCCTTTTATTCTAGCTGGGCAACCTACCCGGCCTAACGGTGCTTAATCCTGCTCTCGTTCCCTGTCAACAAGACAGCTTTGGACCTTTTAAATCTGGTCCCAAGTCTGCTATTGCCAACTCCGCCACATGAACGCTCCTCCAAAACACGAGACCATCACCTCTCCCATTCGCGGCCTCGCCAACTTCATCTGGGGGCTCCTCAGCTATTTGGCCATGACACTCGTTATCCCAATCCTCTGGCTGACACCAAAAACCAAAGAAGGCCTTGCGCAGCGCCTAGGGCTTAAACCGCCCCCCATACCCAAAAAACAGGCGCCCCGAATTTGGCTGCATGGTGCCTCAGCAGGCGATATACAGGCCCTTTTACCCACCGCCCTCGAACTTAAGACACAGATACCTGAAGTATCTCTGGTGGGCTCGGCCATCACCAAGACAGGTTTCGACAAACTTCAAGCATCACCGGACCTATTTGACAGCGCATTCTATTTACCCCTCGACATCCCCTTCGCCGTGCTGCGGATTATCCGTCGAGTTCAACCTGATGCCCTAGTCTTAGAATCCCCTGAACTTTGGCCTACTTTGGTCCGACTCAGCCACGAAAACTCCGTACGAACCTACCTCCACAATGGCCGCATCAAAACCGAAAAGATACAATCCTACCGTAAGCTCTTCTGGCTGACCGGCAACCTCTTTTGCTATTATCACCGCTTTCTCATGCGAAGCCCAAGTGATGCCGACAATCTAAGGGCAGTAGGGGCCACAAACGGAGCCGTGCACATCACCGGAAACACCAAATTCTGTCCCCTAGCAGAGATCCCTCCAGCATCCACCCGAGCACAACTCAACATCCAAAACGACACCATAATCCTCATCGGCGGAAGCACCCACCAAAAAGATGAAGAGATTCTCTTGGATGCATTCTTGCAACTAAGCCCAAGTTTTCCCCAACTCCACCTAATTTTAGCACCTCGTTACCTCCATAGAATCACCGAAACCCAAGAGAATTGCGAAAAACGACAACTCCCATTCCGAGTCGTTGCCTCAGAGCAATCCCCATCCGAACCTAAAACCAAAATAACCATTGTAAACACCATGGGAACGTTGTTGAGCTACTATTCAATCAGCGACATCGCATTTGTGGGCGGTAGTTTCGAACCCCGAGGCGGGCACAACCCAAGCGAACCCGCCCTCTATGGCATACCCACTCTCTGTGGACCGGACATGCGAAATAATTTGGACATGATCTCCAGCCTCAAAAACGTTGGACTCAAGCAAGTTTCATCCAAATCCGAACTTCTAGAAACCCTGCGACTTTGGCTCGCTTCGCCCGAGCTCAGAAAAAAAGTCGGGCTAGCAGGTCGAAAAATCGTGGAATTAGGACATCAAACTGCGGCACACAACGCAAACCTTATCGCCACAGACCTACTCCAAGATCAATCTCGCGTTGGGTAGCCTGGAAACCCTACAACCCCTGAAAGCGGGCCGGGCTGTACCAAACAGAAACCATCATCAAAAACAATTAAGACGTTCTTATCCTTCTGGATATTTTGGGGTCGACTTTGTGGTAACTCGAAGCATTCGCCCCCCTAATACCTTCTCCCTAACAACCGTTACCTACTGCCCTATGGTAAAAAGGCCCCATTTCACTTCTTCGAACCCCAGAAGAGAATCGCACAATTAGATTCTCAAGATTTGGCGATTCCACAAAAGGCTGTTCGCGGTAACACCATTGTTTGTCATCAAATAGGACCCAAGCCCCATCAATCCAATGAGCTTTTTGAATTTGAATTCACGATATTCTAGGACACTGATTCCCCCTACAACACTCCCAAAAAACAGAAAAGACGGCCAACCAACCACGAGGTCATAACATGCATTCAACCCCAATTGGGACCGACCTCAAATTCAAGGCATGTCGATTGGGTATGTCGCAACCGATAGCTTCTCCCGTGTCCTCCTAAAAGCACTCCCCCAAAATATCCTCATCGATTATCTCACCCCCATAGGGATTTTCGGTGACCAAAAGATTAAAATCCTCAGTTCCTATTAGGATGTTCCATATATCCAAAAGAAGCCCCCCAATTAAAACCTGAAACCCGCGGAAGTGCATTGAGTATCACCCGGATACCCCTGTGAAGTGATCCGACCACTTACCACTTTCCCGTAGCCTCCATTCTCATCCCGCAACCCCGACGCAACCTTCGCCTTACCCATGGAATAGCTCGCACCAATCCCACCAAGTGCCCCTAAAGTCTCGCGCCAGGCCCCCTTGAACCCCACCACCATGAAATCCCCCGGAAACCCTTGTGGGCTAAGCACAAAATGCTTCTTCCAAAAACCCGCAGGGAAATTTTCAAGACTTCGTTGCACGACGTCAACACTCAAAATCCTTCCACCCACACGATCAAATCCCAAACCTCCAAACTCGGCCTGCAAAACCTTTTCCGCCACTTCTATCCCACAAACACGTATCAAAAGCGCTCCAACACTCGCTTCCGACCCATCGTTAGGGTTGGCGTTGAGACAGAAAATAGCTCCCCCTGCTAGCCCCCAACAAGCATGCGACATAACGTAACCGCATTGTGCGTTACCTGAAAAGATTCGACGGTGATTTCTATAAACCGATGAAACTCAGCGCCAACACCTATTGACCCTAATCACGCCCCTACTTATGAAAGACCGACAAAAGCAGGAAATCCGCACCAGGGAGGAAAACCATGATCCGCCAACTAGAACACATGCTCGAGCTACAAAACTCCATCAACCAAAAAGTACATCCCCACTGGGAGGACCAGGGCTTCGAATGGTTTCGAGCCGTATGGATTGAAGCCGCGGAAATGATGGACCATTGGGGATGGAAATGGTGGAAAAAGCAAGACCCCCAGCTAGCTCAAGTCCACCTCGAATTGATCGACATTTGGCACTTCGGCCTAAGCCTGCTCATCCAGGAAAACGGCATTTCCAAAACCACAGTCGAGCGGGTTGAGACAGAGCTTCGCCAATCCGCAGACTCCATGCCATTCCTTGAAGCAGTCGAAAACTTCGCCCGCCTGACCCTGGAAACCAAATCTTTTCCTCTCCAATCCTTCGTGACACTGATGGAAGCATCCAAGCTCTCGTTTGATGACCTCTATTGTGGCTACGTAGGAAAAAATGTGCTGAATTTCTTTCGACAAGATCACGGATATAAGACCGGCACCTATCAGAAACTCTGGAACGGCCGAGAAGACAACGAACATCTTGCTGAGATTATCGCCGCCCTCGATGTCAACGCCCTTGATTTTCAAACCCTCCTCTATCAGGAGCTAAAAAATAGGTATTCGGCATGAAACTTTAACACGATGCTCCATCGGAAAACCCACGAGTAAAGTGTGTTTTTAATCACGAAAATGGTTGCCGTCTCTTTGCTACAGAAGCTTCTAGTTGTTAGTATCGTGATGTAGAGAACGAGTTACTTTCTATCCGTGGGTTTCGTTTGGCATGGACTTGAAAATTCATTCTATCTATCCAGGTGTCGCCTTGGTTGTGGCTGGCGATCAGTCTGCTCTCTTCGGCGCCCCCGCCGCGGCTTTCAAGGCGACGAAATCTTATTGTAAGCAGCACGACATCCCATTTCCGAAAGCCCTCGTGGCCCCCAAGCAACTGCTTTCGAATCATACGTCCCAATATACCCCAGAATTTTTCGTATACGATTTTCTCTTCGTCTATGGTGCCGCTTTCCGGCCTGAGCTCGCAAAGGACCGATTGAACCTAGTGTTGGGTCAAAAGCAGGCTGCTGCCTCTCTAGATGCATTACGTATGACATTAACCGGGCCAACCCTCGAAGAGATGCTTGGATATCGCGACGAAGACGGAACAAAGTCAATTCCCGAAAAAGACGCCCGATTCCTGGCCACCATCAGTGATTATCTGGCCATCAAGGATGGCAACAAAATCCGTCATGTCGACACTATCGTGGAGCCACTCTTATTTGATGAGGCGGAAGAAATAACAATTTTCTCCGGTGAACTCCGTATACACAGAAGCGGTGCGACAAGCTTCGAGTTAGGCTATCGCGGTGAGAATTACGACATAGACCTCCGCCTCCCCAAGGACGTCACTCCCTTCTCTCTCCTCCCCCCTGCCAGCTACCCACAGCACCCCCATACACTTGCTCTCAAAGCCATTGGTGTCCGAAGTGGATTTGACTTGTCTGGACCCTGTACCGGTTTTCTAATTTGGATCAACGGCAAGATGGTCACGTACGATGGCCCCGACGGCATGCGTTACCTACTAGGGCAACAGGGTCTCACCCTCGACGACATCGACTCAGTGATTCTCAGCCACTGTCACGAAGACCATTTCGGTGCCTTCATCGAACTTATTGGGTCGGGCCGTCGCCCCAGAGTCTTTACCTCAGAACCCATTTATCGCTCCGCCCTCGTAAAACTCTCAGCTACCTTTGATAAACCGAAAGAGGAGGTGGCCAAATACTTTGATTACCACCGCGTTGAACATAATCAGACGGTCAATGTCCTGGGTGCGGAACTAACCTTCTTCTACACGCTACACTCGATTCCCACTTTAGGGCTAAAGGTCTCCATGCGAGACGAAACCAATCAAAAGCATACCATTGTGATCTCCGGTGATACTCTAGACCGCGAAAGCATCGACAAACTAGCCTCGGAAGATATTATTCCAAATGATTACATCAATGGGATGAAGCATTTAATACCAGAAGAGAAAGTGGAACGAACACTTTTTCTTCACGACGTGGGTGAAGCGATTATTCACGGGCACCCAAAAGACCATGCCAGCAATCCCAACCAAGTGGTCTATTACCATTGTCCGGATAACGAATATACACGCTCATTCGGTAAGGAAATCGCACAACCCGGGCGAACCTTCGTTATGCTCGAACCCCGAAAAGTTCACCCAATTGTACCGCAACGCGTAATCACCGCACTCAATCACCTACACCCGGTGGAATCTCAGTGGCTCTCTCCACTACTCTTCGCAGGCAGGATGAGACATGTTAACCGCGGTTACCAAATTAAAAATGCAGAAGCGCACTTATTTACAGTCATTATCGGTGGCACCGCACACATTTCGGTCCCAGAAGGCCTGTGCAACGACCTCATCGGGCCAGGGAACTCATTCGGCCAAGAATCGATGCTACCCTCTCTAACGGAGCATTATGATTTGACGGCACAAACCCCTATGGAGATTTTCGAAATCCCCACAGAAGTTCTTCGAGACGAGATATTGCGCTATAAATTGGAACCTCGAATAACGAGACTTCGAAGCCATAGGGACATCTTATCCCAAACTCTTTTGGGTGAAATATTGCAACCATTTGAGCTTAATCAATTGGCCGATGTCCTTCGGAGCCAAACCCTCTCTAGCGGTGACTCATGGAGTTTCCCAATTCAGGATCCAGCTCATTTATTCGTAATCGAGTCGGGCAATTGCGAAATTACCACAAACGAGGATTTTTCCTTTCAACTCGGCCCCACTACCACCGACCTAAGACCCATCATTCCCACGGGCCATTTTATTTTCGGTAGTCAACCGGTCATCAAACTTCAATCGTCGACGCCCACCCTCTTCTGGGTCCTCAAAGGTGATCTGCTGGATACAATCTGCCTGCAAAACCTGGAGTTAAAGCTCCAACTAACCTCAGCCATTGAACAGCTAGCACACCCCAAAAACTAACTCCCTCCTAGGCATCGCCGAAACAAACAACCTTCAGAAGGAGCGTGATCACTGTTTTTTACTCGGTTTCTTCACTGTTTCACCCGGTTTGCCCTTGCCTGAAGTTTTTTTCTTCGGGCGCTTCATCGACCCCACCCCATCCTGCTTAATTTTCTTGCGATGCTGCCGTAATTTACGCTCACGTAAGCTACTAACCACAAAACCAAGCACCAACGCTCCCACAACACAGCCACCAATAATCAGGAAAGTTTCGGTGCTTTCACTCTCCGCAGACTCCTTAGCAAAACGACTCACGCCTTTAAATCGGTCTGCAGGCCCCACTCTTTTCGACTTTTTCACTTCCTTGCCGAGGGCAATTCCGATCAGACAAAATGGGGCAATGAACCCAACCAATTGCCAATAACAGTTCTTCTTCAAACCTCTCAGCCTTCGCCAAAAACATCCTAGAGCCATAAACCTAGGATCCCCTAAATAAGAGGGAAAGATCAAGTAGCTTCATCAACCAGAAAAAGAAGGGAGACCACAACTCCCATAATAAAATTGATCGTGAATCGCCAGGAGACAAGGAATGACAATAACCACAAAAGACCTGCCACAGTCGCCCCATAAAATCGCCGCCTCCCGGGCCACTTTTAACTAAATCACCCACTCTAAAGAGCAAAAGGTAACCTGGGGTCATCGCTATTTAGAACAATCCAAGCTCGCTAAATGGCCACCGGCACGATGCGTCTACCACTAAAAAATGTTTTCTTTGCTGAAGTAGCTTAAATAGATACAATAAAACCGATGGTAACGGATAAACAACGAGGAATGCGGCGGTTTGCGAAGGGGCATGGTCCCAAGCTGAGGATACTTATCAATATCCTTGAACAGCGGTTGATCCAAGAAGCAGCAGAGCATGATAACGCTTCCATCGAAACGACCCAAATAGAAGAGATTTGTCATTCCCTGAGCGAAGATATCTCAACCCTAAGTAACTTGGTTTACCAAATCCTTGATGCCTACCATAACTGGGACGAACAAGAAGAATTTCAGCATAAACGTAAAGACGTGCTCGGTAGGCTCCTCGTGAACGAATTTGAATATATGCTTGAGGGGCGCGGAGGGGAGCTACCTCGAATTGCCATTTCCGGCATTTTACGTTCTTTCCGAGGACTCGTTGGTGTGGAGATCTTCGAAGAACTTAAGATCACCGTAAACACTCTTCACCAGAAAATCACTAAGGAAATGGGTGAGGGAGCTCCCGCCGTGGCCATCTGGAAAAAATTCTTCGCCCATCCTGGTGCAAAACTCAGCCTCATCCGGGTCA
>JAYZAY010000019.1:0-16537 GCA_036339465.1 Myxococcota bacterium
ATAAAATGGCCCGAATCGTTCCAGTGCTCTCTATAGCGAATGTTGTGTTTCGAATCAAAATTGAAAACCGGGAGTGGGGGCTCTGGGGGGGGGCATTTTTGCATCGTTCCAGGGGCGCTCACATCAATGGCGTGGCAAACAAAACCACAGTTTAAGAGCCTAGTAATGCTTTGGTGGCAAAATCTCCAAGAAATCTTGTGGTGAATATGGATGTGTGTTGGCCAGTACCCAATGGACACATGGTTGCAATTTCGAGTGACAACTTTTGCGCATCGGTAAACAATTGTTAACAAGCTCCAATGATCCGAAATCGACAAACACGGGGAAAACTCTTACAATTGCCTCGTTTTTATTTCGGTTTAGTTCTTGCGTAATAGGCTGTCGATTACACGCGTTGTGCGATATGCGAGGGGAAATTTACAGGACGAGAAAATAGATATGTTGTTTTATCGCCATTGGCAATTAGGCGGTGCGACCGCGGAGCCTCGCTTGCCCCTTACCAAGCTTACTCTCTTTGTGTGGGCAAGCATTATTGGTTTTGGTGGATGCCAAAAGGCGGTCGAAGTCAAAGTGGATGCGGAGAAAGAAGAGGCTGTTGTCAACCTTCATTATAAAGCGGCGCTTCCTGCCAATCCTAAAATCCATGGGCCTTCTTTTGCGCGTTTGATGGCAGGGGAGAAGTATCGTCCTGAAATTCATCAAGATGTCCAGACTTGTGTGCGTTGTCATCCAGACCATGTTGGACAATGGCGAGAGAGCATGCATGCATTCTCATCGTTTAATAACCCGCTCTATCGAATGGCGTTTGATGATTACGTCGGCAAAGTAGGACCTGAAAAGGCGGCTTTTTGTGGAGGTTGTCATGATACTTCCATGATCTTTGATGGGTCCATCGCCAAGAAAATCGAACCCAACGACCCGCGTGCCCACACGGGCATTACGTGTAATGGTTGTCATGGGATTGTGAAGGCAACGACTACCGGGGTCGCGAGTTATGTTGTGACCACGACGCCAATCCCGATTCCCGAAGAAGGAAACCCCGAGAGTCTTGTGGCACACCGAGCTAGGGTGGGAATGAAGGGACTTCGTTCGGAGGCTATGTGTATATCGTGTCATCGGGGATTTCTGTCAGAAGCATCCGGCCACGAGGTTTTTGTGCCCGCCTTGGATGAGTTTGGACCTTGGCGCCATTCGGCTTATGCCAATAGCCACGCGGGTATTTTCGGAAAAACAGTGCAGCAGGCCACATGTGTGGATTGTCATATGAAGGAATACACGGAGCTTAAGCCCGATGGAAAAATTGCCACACGGCATTCCCACCGTTTTGCAGGAGGGCATACAGCGTTTGCTGCAGCCATTGGCTCTAAACTTCAGTTGGCCAATCATCGTTCATTGGTGGAGAACGTGGCTTATTTGGATATTCCCTTACTGGGACAAGGGCGTGAGCCTGGTTATCCCTCTGAAGATCCATGGCAACCAAGCCCTGCCCATAAGGATATTTGGTTCGATGTAGTACTGGCGAATACGGGGGTGGCCCATCACTTTCCCGGGGGAGCGCGTGACCTACGTGATACTTGGTTGGAGGTTACTCTAGAAGACAAAGATGGTAAAATCATTGCAGAATCTGGTGCGGGTCACATTGAAGACCCAATAAAGGCGGACGCCCATATCCTGCATGCGGGTGTGGTCGATGAAAAGGGCCGATTGGTGAAATCCCATTCGGTCAGTCATTTTCGAACTGCGGCCTATGACCACACCATTGCACCCTTGGATGCACAGGTCATCCGTTATCGGTGGGCACTGCCAAAAGGAGAGCAACTACCATCGGCATTTCGGATGAAGGCGAAGCTACACCAAAGGCGATTGAGCGAAGCTTTTCAGAATGCTGCCTGTGAGGCATCCAAAACAAAACGAGGCGCTCTTTTCAATCAGGCGGCTCAGAAATACACCGGGTTGAAAGTGGATATTTGCACCGCCCAACCGGTGGTTCTTTTGGCCGAACACGAAATTTTGGTTGATGGGGGTCAACATGTTCCTCAAAATTCCGAGGTGATGTGGGCGCGGTGGTATTGGCATGGTTTGGCGTCGTCTCATCTCTTGCAAGAAAAGTTGGATCAGGCGGTGAATAGTTTTAGGCGCGCTCAAAAGTTCACGGGTCAGGGCCCAGGTTCCACCCATAAGGATGCCATGCTTCGAGCGGGTTTGGCCGATGTTTTGGTACGTCAGGGACGGGTGGAGGAAGCTCTTGAAGAGATCGCCAAAGTTTCATCGATTTACAAAGACCATCCCGCTTTGGCTAGAATCCGTGGGGACGCCATGGTAAAATTGTGGCGATATAAGGATGCCATTGAACCCTATAAATTGGCGGCCAAAAATGCCCCAAGAGACATGCGTTGTTGGAAGTCTTTGGCCACATCATACGGAAGTTTGAAACAATACCCAGAAGCATTGGATGCGGCGCAGAGGGGCCTTCAAATCGAACCTCGGAATGTGGATTTGTTGCGGGTTCAGATGTTGGCCTTGAATAAGCTCCGCCCCCAGAGTGAGCAGGCATTGGTGGCCCGAAAAACGTTTTTGGAATTCAAGCGAGATGAAGCGGCTCCTGAGATCAGAAGTCGATGTAGTGATGAGTCGAGTGTTTGTTTGAGGGAGCGTTTGCCTGGTCACGTTCATGAAATGCGTCGGGCTGAGGCAAAAGGAAATTGATGATGGATTTAGAAGGTCGAAAAATCTCACAACCCATGAGGAGAAATAAAATGCAGCGTTTTTTGAGAAAAAAAGCTCGGTGGTTAACAGTGATGATTTCTGGTGCTGCCTGCTTATTGGCAGGAGGGAATGCTCAAGCTTTCTGCGGCTTTTATGTTGCGGGTGGTGAGAGCAGCCTCTTTAACGATGCCACCCAGGTGGTGTTGATGCGGGACGGAACCAAAACTGTGCTCTCTATGCAAAACAACTACAAAGGCCCCCCTGAAAATTTTGCCATGGTGACCCCGGTCCCCCAGGTGTTGCAACAAGAGAACGTGAAAACGCTATCGCCTGATGTATTCAAGAAAATCGATACCCTGACGGCACCTCGACTCGTTGAGTATTGGGAGAAGGACCCCTGTGAACCGGAATATATGGAGCGAGATGGGGTGATGATGGCTACTGCCGACAGTGCAGGAGGTGTGCCAGAAAGCGCCGTTCAGATAGAGGCCCAATTTGAAGTGGGCGAATATGAGATTGTTGTTTTGAGTACGGGCGATTCCACGGCTCTGGAAACATGGTTGGTGGACAACCAGTACAATATTCCAAGCGGTGCAGACACTTATTTTGAACCCTACGTTGAAAGTGGGATGTATTTCTTTGTGGCCAAGGTGAAAACGGAAAAGGTAACCATGGAAGATGGCCGAGCTGTTTTATCCCCACTGCGATTCCATTATGATTCCACGGAATTTAGCCTTCCCATTCGTCTGGGATTGATCAACTCCAGTGGCAGCCAGGATCTCATTGTTTATACCCTAGGCAAAAATCAGCGCTATGACGTTGCAAACCGCGAAAACTTAACTATCCCCACCAATATCGAAGTCATCAACGACGTTCGAAACAGCTTTGGAGAGTTTTACCGAACCCTCTTTGCTGAAACCATCGCTCAGAACCCCGGCGCAGCGGTGACTGAGTACTCTTGGGACGCAGGCAGTTGTGACCCTTGTCCGGGTCCCACTTTGAATCAAGAAGACTATATGACCTTTGGGGCAGATGTGTTGAATTCCGACGATAGCATGTGGGCTTCTTGGGTGGTAACCCGACTTCATGTTCGTTATGATTCCAACACCATTGGTGACGATTTGGTTTTTCGGGCAGCGCCGCCCATTGCTGGGGGTAGAGAACGTTACACGAGTCCCAATCTTCTTGAGACGGGTTCGATTTCTTCTAATGTCAACAATTTCCAGGGGCGCTATATCATTCGTCATCCATGGGAAGGGCCTGTGGAATGCGATGACCCCGGCACCGATAGACGCTGGGGTGGCCAAGGTGGCAGCGATTCGGTGAGTGCTCAAGCCGCCGTCAGCCCGAATTCAGGTGGCGTGGCCCCGCCCGCGGCAAATCAAAGCGACACCAGCAATACCGAGAGCAGTAACACCAATACAGGCACCGACACCAGTGAAGGCACCGACACCAGTAATACTGAGAGCAGTAACACCAATACAGGCACCGACACCAGCAATACGGGTAACGGCGCACAAACGCAGAGTCCAAGTAAATTACCTTCCAACGATTTGAAAGATTTGGTCTACGATGAAATCCCCGAGCTAAATGTGATTCCCACCGCGACGAGTCCAGCTTTGATTGCTCCGGAGGCTACAGGCTGTGCCTGTTCTTCCAGTGATACGGCGGCGGGTTCTGGGATTCTTCTTTTGACTTTTGGCATGACTTATTATTGGGTCTATCGCCGGCGTAGAATATTTGAACGGGTCTAAAGGTCGCTTAAGAACGCCCCCCAGCGAGGACGATACGCTTAGCCCCATGATTTTGTGGTTTTTATGCTTTGCCGCCAATTGAGGTCTTGCATTTCTTTACTTGCTTCATTAGCTCTTTCTCGATGATCCGACATCCCCTCCACACACCCGTGCCTGACCATTGGTCTGTTAAAGATGCCCTAAGTTCTTATTTAAATGAAAATGGATTTACGGTAGAGGAATACGACGCGGATGTGGTGAGGGTGACCTTTTGGGGCATCACATTTCCGGTGCCGAATCCCCCACAACGTAAAATCGCGGTGCGTTTCCATGATCTACATCATATCATGACCGGCTTTGGCACAGATCCCACCGGGGAAGGTGAGATTTCCGCTTGGGAGCTCCGACGGGGTGTGGGCGTTTTTGGCTTTTACGTGCGGTGTATCGTTTTTTTTGGCGCCGTCATGGGTTGTCTTCATAGCCCTCGGCGGACTCTCAAAGCTTGGCGAGCAGCCCGCAGTTCTTTGGGGCTGCGTCCAGCCACCATGGCGGGTTATCTCGAACTTCTCGAACTCACCGTCGGTGATTTACGTGCTATGTATGATGTTTCCAGTCATGGCATTGCGGGTGCTCACAAGTTGCATTACGACGTGCCATCAGTGGAAAACCAGTCCACTTAACCTTGACTGGCTAGATTTTGAATTCGATGGTGTGACGCGGCTAGGGCCCAAATTTTGGGGTATGCAAGAAGGGATACTTGGAATGACGAAAGCTTGGCTTGGACGACTTCGGTTCATCGCCCTATTGGAGGGTGTTTTGTATGGGATTTTGCTCGCTGTGGCGATGCCCCTAAAATATTTTTATGGCATACCCATAGCGGTACGATTTTTCGGTATCCTACACGGATTGTTCTTTATCGTCTTGGTGTTCACCCTCTTGCAGGCCCATGTGGCCTATGGATGGAGACTCAAATTTAGCGCCCAAGTATTTGTGGCTTCTCTGATCCCCCTCGGAGCGTTTTGGATGGATCGGCGCCTGAAAACTTTGGAGGCGTAAGCATTGGGATAGTATTGGGGGCTCTGGTACTTCTTCAGAAGGGTTTCCTCAATCGCGAGTTTCCACGTTACCAGTATCGTCACCTAATGTGGGAACAAGCCGGGCTGAAAGACACCACCTTTAAGATACAGGTGGAGATTTTACTCCAATGCGTGACGAATATTTCGTTTTTTGCTTTGCCTGCCTTTGTGATGGGCTTTAATCCTGAGCCAAATCTCTCGATTTGGGAGTTCATTGGCCTCGGGGTGTGGATTACTTTATCTTTCCCGGGAGATGTCTCGGTTTTTGGTGTACCGCACGGGGGCGGAGCCAACGGAATATTTTTCGGTGCAAAAACGGCTCGATTATAAACGAGATAAAGAGACAACGAATCGATTTTTCCCCGGCCCCACCCGTTCTAAGGGCGTCTAGGTCGAAAATCCGGATGCACTTCCACCCTCTACTCTACCACGCTGCATTGCCATCGCGAAACTCGCCTGCTAAGGGCGCCTCAGGCTTCACACAACCGAGGAAGATGCCATGATTTCGACCGATAGGCTAACACTCTCTTTTGGGGGGCGCATCCTCTTTGAGAACGTCAATATAAAATTCACGCCAGGCAATGCCTATGGGCTGATTGGGGCCAATGGTGCGGGTAAATCCACCTTTCTAAAATGCCTTGCGGGTGAGCAGGAGTTAACCTCGGGTTCAGTGACCATTCCCGGGGGTCTTCGCCTCAGCATGCTTCGCCAAAATCACTTTGAATTTAACGAGGTGAAGGTGATCGATACCGTGATTCAAGGACATTCCCGACTCTGGCAAATCATGCAGGAGAAAGATGCGATTTATGCCAAGCCCGACTTCAATGACGACGATGGCATGCGTGCGGCCGAATTAGAGGTGGAATTCGCAGATATGGAGGGCTGGGAAGCCGAGGCCAAGGCCGGGCAGCTACTGGCGGCTTTGGATATTTCTACTGAACATCAAGAGATGCTCATGAAAGACGTTTCCGATAACGAGAAAGTCAGGGTTCTTTTGGCCCAAGCTCTCTTTGGAAATCCGGATGTTTTGCTTCTTGATGAGCCCACCAACCACTTGGATGTCGATTCCATTTTATGGCTGGAAAACTTTCTCCTAAACTTCAAGAATACGGTGATCGTGGTTTCCCACGACCGACACTTTCTCGACAAGGTGTGTACGCATATCGCAGATGTGGATTTCCAGGCTGTGAATCTTTTCAGTGGCAACTATACTTTTTGGTACGAAACCAGCCAACTGGCTCTCCAACAACGTCAGTCGTCCAACAAGAAAAAAGAAGATAAGATGAAGGAATTGAAATCCTTTATTCAACGTTTTAGTGCCAATGCCTCTAAGTCTAAGCAAGCCACGTCCCGCAAGGTTCTTCTCGATAAAATTACCCTCGATGACATCAAGCCTTCTTCCCGCAAATATCCCTACATTGTTTTCCGGCCGGAAAGGGATTTGGGAAAGGAGGTCCTCTTCCTTGAACAGGCCACGAAGTCTGCGGCTGGGCAAGTTCTATTTAAAAACCTTCAACTCAATGTTGGAAAAGGAGAGAGGGTGGCGCTGGTGGGACCAGACCACGCAGTTACCACACTCATGGAAGTATTAGCGGGTGAAAGCGAACTGGATAGCGGTGGGGTTCGGTGGGGGCATTCAACGATTCGCGGTTATCTTCCAAAGGACAATGAGCCTTATTTTGATACCGACCTAAGCCTCATCAACTGGCTCCGTCAATACACTGACGAAGTAGAAGAGAATTTTGTCAGGGGATTCTTGGGGCGAATGCTCTTTAGTGGTGATGAAGCCATGAAAAGCGCGAATGTCCTCTCCGGAGGAGAAAAGATGCGCTGCATGATGGCGCGAATCATGTTGAACAATCCAAATGTTGTGCTTCTAGACAGTCCCACAAATCACCTCGATCTCGAATCAATCACCGCACTTAATAAAGCCTTGGAGCTATTTAAGGGGACCATGATCTTTGTGTCCGATGATGTGGAATTCGCCAGCACGTTGGCCACGCGAATTATCGAGCTCGATGGTGAAAACCACTACGACCTTCACATGTCTTATTCCGAGTATCTCACAGACGAAGATCGTTTGGCCCGACATGGGCACAGGATTTAGTGTCGGGGGCATGAATCTTCCCAAGAATTATTCTGGGCTTGGTTGATATATATTGACTCGGCTCAATATTATCCGGGAATGGGAAGACTTATATTTGCGATTTTGTGGGCGATGATTCTCGGTGCTTGTAGGGCCCCCACGGACAATCAAGACATGAAATCACCTGATGTTCTTGGGCAACACGGCGTCGGTTATTTCTCTTTCACCGCCATTGATTCTCAGCGAGGTGGCCGGAGTTTACCGGTGGACCTTTGGTATCCGGTGGACTTAAAACAATCTCACACTGCGACAATAATTAAATACCCCCTCGCACCCGGTATAGGAATGGAATCAAAGGTGGCAGTGGAGGGTCTACCTGTCTATCCCGATTCGCAGCATACCTTATTGATATTTTCCCACGGTTATGGGGGAATAAGCCGTCAATCGGTGGATCTTATGGAAACCTTGGCGAGTCACGGTTTCATTGTGATATCGCCGGAACATACGGGTAATTCACAGATAACCAACACCGATACCTTCGACGATGCGGCTCGGAATCGGGTACCGGATATTTCATTTCTAATCGATACCATGATAAAGCGAAATCGAGACACCCGTGACTTGCTTTATCAGCGCATCGCCGAAGAAAAAGTCGGGGTCTTGGGACACTCTTTTGGTGGAATGACCGCCATCGGGACTGCTGCGGGATGGGCAGAAGCAAAGGCGGACTCGAGGGTGGCGGCGATCGCTTCCATCTCAGCGGTGATCGATTCAAAAAAACCGGAAGATGAACGCACCAGTCCCTATGGGGGATTCAGCGGTGAACAACTGGCCACCATCAAAGTGCCGGTTCTTTTGGTGGGAGGCACCAAAGATAAAGACGTTCCCATCGAGAACAATGCCCTGGCCTTCGCACAAATGGTCCAAGCACCAAGATTATACAATGTGGCCATTCGAGGAGCGAACCACACGCATTTTACGAATGTTTGCTCTATTGGGGAATATCTGATCGATTTGGGAATTGGTCAGGAGCTGTGGCCGACCATCGGCGCGAATGACTTGATAAACCCGTATCTATCAACCTGTGGTGAAGATGCTTTGCCCATGCCCATGCTAAACAGACTCTTAAATCGTTACGTGGTTTCTTTCTTTAGGCACCATCTCTTGGGTGAGGCGGGTTATGGCGACTATTTGACAAAGGAAGCTGCTGATAGGGAATCGACCATAGAATTTTCGCGTCAATAAAATTCTGATGAGATCAAACTCAAGGTGTTTGTGGGGCGCTATTTTTGTTCTTGCAGGGTTGGGTTGTCGGCCAAAATCACCCCAATAAGATCTTCAAGCTTTTTTCTCTTGGCGGGCTCGTGGGCATAGGTCCCCCACATTGACTGGAGGCCATTGAAAGCCTGTTGAAGTTCTGAATTATCGAAATAGGAAACCGATTGATTAAATAAATTAAACACGGGACGGAAGAAATTTTGACGACTTCTGACACTTTCACTGGTGGCAAAGGTTCTCGGTATGGATTGAGAAAAGACCCCCTTCTTTTGTAATATAAAGCAACCATCGTTTTCAACCCGTAATTTTGCTCCCTTGTATCTTGGAAGCATAGCCAGGGTTTTTAGTTGCTGAAAATAGAGGTCAGCTTCGGGTGGGAAGGCTCTATTGACGGCCTCTGATACGCTAGGGCTGACATGTTCAAGAGACTCAGGTCGAAAGCTAAAGCTTTCCGGATTTGCGACAGCAAAATCAAGGATCTTACTTTGCATCTCGCGAAGTTCGGTTTCTGCCGTTACGAGCGCCTTTCTACGGGCATCTAACTCTCTTGCAACGGTTTTTAGTTCGATACTCCGCGCTTCTAGGGTCTCCAGTCGCTCTTGCGCACGAATTTCGTGAGAGTCTGCTTCCGCGATTTCGTGATTGAGCTGAGCTAGTTTTGCTCTTTTTTCCCTTCCAAAGGCATCTCGGTCTTTACTGAGTTGCTCGAAGGCTTTCGCGACTCTCCCTTCCAACTTCTGCGTTTGGAATCGAAGTTCGGCAGCTTGGACCTCCAAGGCTGATTTGGTGAGTTGGAGTTCTTGGTTGGTGTTTTCGAGACCTTTACCTGTGGCTTTGAGAATATTGATTTCCGTGTTCAAGCTATCGACTTCATTTCGAAGTTTTAGAAGCGCACCACTCAGCGCCTTATGGGCGTAGGAGTCTCGGTAGTTATTATGTTTCGCGAATGCTCCAGCGGCGATACAGGACAAAGCAATGCTGCCTCCGAGGATTTTAGTTGCGATGGGTTCAGGTGCAAAAATGAGGACGCCTGCGGCAATGGCACCACCACTGATCAATGCATCGGTGCCATATTGTTTGGTGGCGTATTCCATATCGTCGATGGGTTGGGGAACTTCAAGATTGCATTCACGGCCAGACACAAAGACGGCGGCATTGGATTCACAGGCGACAGGTGACGAATTAGAGCTTGGGGCGATAGAGTCTACGGGTGTCAACTCGGACGGGCTCGTGGTTAATGAAGGGATTGTATTTGTTAAGGGCATTGTTTTCTCCTTAATTTGATTCGGTATTGATAAAGAATCTGTGGCCTCATGGGTGCCTGGTTTCTCGGATTGGGTTTCGAGGCTGTGTGCTGGTGACGGAGTGTAAAAATGCGCCACTCCCTAATTTAGCGACTGCCAGACCCACCTCAATCGCCAAATCGCGGGGGCAGAGGAGCTTAGACGCAATACATCCCAAAAGCCTACTGCCTGTGGGCGGCACTGAGGAGGAGCGCGTCGAGGCGATGGTGGGTTGAGTGTTACGGATAAGGGTCACTGGGTGCTCCGAGAAGTGATCGTGGTGCCTTGGGGAAGGCTATGAAATCTTCGTCGGAAAGAAGCGGGAGTTGCTAATAGTTTTGGCCCACTTGCTTTGGATTCGGAAAAGCGATTATTAAACCAACACTTAGAAGGAGTTTTCGCTCCTTCTTTTGCGGGTTTTTGGCGATGGTTCGCTGTTTATTCAGACTATCTAAACAAGACCTCAAGCCCGCTCGGTTCCGTATAAACCCGGGTGCTGTGATTCACGCCGGGTACTTCCACCAAATCATGATTGTGGGGAGCGTAGAACCTATCTAGATAGGCTAGGTAGTTTGTGGCTCGCTCTAGACGTTGGCTGCCCTGCACGTTGGCCTCGCAATTGGTGGCCATGCTGCCATGGTCGTAATTATCATCCTGTCCCATAAGATAGGTCACATCGCGGTTTCGATAACGGCTACGGATACTGTTGCGTGAGCTGGCGGCCATATAACTATTTCGGAACTCGAAGCCATATTTATACGCATTGAAAGCGAGGGGGCAAAATAAGTTATCATCATCGTCGGTCGCGGGTGGGAAATCGGGATGAGGAAAGAGAAACGGGGGAATGGGGCCCCAGACCCAAGGGACGACAAAAGAACTTCCGTCACTGCCAGGAACGGGGCGCCGGTCGGACAAATACATATAACTCGATGGATTTGAAGGGACATATTTCACGGCGACATCAAGGTGGGATGCCGGCACCCAACGAGATCCGGCCGCGAACGGTTGGGTGAATTGTCCCCCGGCGGAGTGACCAGTGACGACGATCTCATCTAAATTTGGGAACTTATTCAGATCGGTTAAACGACTCAGGATTTGGTCAACGATGGCAAAAGAACTAAGGGTAGAACCACTGTTGATGGAATTGTTGCCCTTTGACCAATCCGCGCCTCTCCAAAATAGTTCAAAGCTGTCTGGGTTATCGCTTTGATTTCGAAACCAGGGCACGATGACGATGGTATTGGTGCTGGCACAGGGGTCGTGTGCTTTCTCGGCGAGTTCTGTGGCGCGGCGTATTTGATTAAACATACTGGAGGCATTACGGCCCAAACCATGGACGGCCACGATGGCTCTGCGAATTTTAGTGTTTCTGGTGCCAAGGGCATGGTTTCGGTAGTAGTGAAGTTTTTTAGCACCAAAGGAGAGTCGGCCGCGGCAATTGCTTCCCTGGCAGGACCGTGGCGATTTTGGGCAAAGATGAGGGTGGAGTCTGGGGTGGGCATTGCTCAAACTTAATTCGTTTTCCTCTGTGGAAATCGCTAGGGCTTCCCCAATATCATCCGAGATATTTTCCAGGTCTAAGGGATATTCATCGCCGCATGCCGCGAAAAAAACGGAGACTAAAAGGGTAACCCCAATCTTCCAAATGGATGGCTTCGCAATGAAACCCAAAGTACATAGACGCATGAATGTTCTCCTGTGCGTTTGATTTTGTGATGGCTTAACGTTTTTGCTCCCTCAAAGATTGCTGATTTGTTGATAGGCTTTCTCAACCGTTGAACTTTTGTTCATACGTTTCTATGACCGACCTATGAATCTAAACAACGATGTTTTCGTAGGCAGGGCAGAGCTTCTAGACGACCTTCTGGAGGCATTTACCCATCAAGCAGTTCGTTGGCTGGTGGGGCCACCAGGCATCGGCAAAAGCAGGCTCATGGAAGAAGCGGTGCAAACCAGTCAGAAAAGGCGAGTCCTCATCCAGGGGTCGTGGCTCCAGACAAGGGAAGAAGCCATCGACGGTTTCACCCATTACCTCGGTGGTGCCCCCGAAGGGGACAGTCGTTTTGCTCTGAATCGATGGATCTATTCAAAATTGGGGCATCTACGGGATGGGCAGCATCCTCCTCAGGTGGTGGTGATTAAAGACTTCCACCTAGTCGAAAGAGAATTTGCAGGCATTCTCGTACAGGCTGCGCGTAAATCAAGACTGCCCTTCGCCCTCTGCTTCTTAAGCCGTGAATACTTCCATGAAGGCGACTTTCTAAGCTATGGATTCCAACGTTTGACCTTAGGTTCTCTTAAGGTGGATGAATCTCGTCTTTTGGCCAATTCTTTGGGATTCCCACTGGAGAAAATCCCCGAGCATGTTCACGGCAATCCGGGCCTGATGATTCTTTATGCCCGGCACGGCCATGTAGACGTGGCATCGTGGATAGAGGATGAATTACGAAAGGCACCCGAGGCGGTAAGAAAACTGCTTTGGCGCCTCTCTTTGGTGGATACCAAAGAGCAGCTTTGGTGGGCCTGTCACGGATCTGGAACGTGCTTGGAACTCGATTATATCCAGCAACGAAGTCTTCTTCAGGAGAATGGCCAAATTCTAAGAACCATTCGTCCTTATTTACGTCATGGATTGCGAGAGAGTGGTCACTTCGAAAGCACAGAGAGGCAACTTTTTGAATACCTGCTAAGCAAATCCGATCTCGAAATGCGAGATTTGCGTCGACTTACCTCGCTTTCTTCTAGATACGCCACCGGTGCACAACTAAGACTGTTTTTGAGCCTCTATGCGACCACTGAAGATGTTTCGAAATCCAATTTGGGACTCTTGCAGATTCAAATCAACGAACTCCTTTTGTCTGATGATCTGCCTCCCACTTCCAAGCTTCAGGGGTACCGGGCTCTTTATGAGAATGCGGATGTGCCACGCCTTATGGAGGCCCACGACCTTTTCGAAGGTTCAGAAATCGAGGATGAATCTCTTTTGGGGAGATTGTGTTTGCTGCGAGCTTGGGGGTTGACCCGGACGCGAAACCTAAACGGCGCCGGAGCGGAATATTGGAAAGGATTTTTGGACAACCGTGCCGAGCATAGAGAAGGGTATGAAGTGGTTTTGGAGCAAGTGGCCCACATTTATAGCTACGTGGGATTTCATCTTTCCCCCGATAGCCAAGTGGCTGAAATAGCATCCCAACTTCGCGATGAAATTGTTCTTCCAACCAATGTTCAACACGCCTACCAACGAATGCAGGATACCGCAAAAGCGGCGTGGAATTTGGATTTCACCAAGGCCACCGAGGTGTGTAGGGAGGCCATTGCGCTCTTTTCTGGAGCGAAGTTAGAACAATTTGCAGAATATTGCCGTTATACCTTGCTCATGCTCTATTTTGCCACCTGCGATGAGGATGGGATGGTGGGTCTTTTGGAAGACTTAACTAAATCACCCGGAAACAACGATTATAAAGACGAGTATGTCACATTCATAGAAACCATTGTCCAATGGCAGAGAGGTGATATTTCCAAGTTGAATGCCTATGCCCAGCTGTCAACTTCGGCGACATCCCCCGCACACGATTTGCTTGGGGGCCCCTATTTTCAAGTTTCCTTCCCCCTATGTTTTGAAGTTATTGGTGACCGCCATTTTGGTGTGAAGCCAAGGCTGTCTCAGATTGAGCTCATGGCTTCGGCTTTATCCAATCAAAGATTTAGTATCTCCCATCTTTTGGCAGCCATTGCTTTAGCTCAGAATTGTGTGTTGCATGGTCAATACAACGAAGTGAAGGGACTCTTGGCGTCGATGAGCGGTTATCATCCCATGGGTGGACTTCATGCCATGGCTCTACATCAATTGATGATGCCCCAAGATCCCATGATGGCCACTCAAATGTTGGGCGTGTTGATTGAGCAATTGGGGATTTATCCTGAACGCCTAACCACCCCCTATTATATCGTTTTATTAACCCAAGCTGTGCTTCGCGACGGGATTGCGCCGGAGATTTTGCTGACTGCCGTGGACTCGACTCCTGGTTTTAATAAGCTGCATGGGCAAAGTCGTTGGATTATCGATATTTGTCTCGATATTTTAAGGGGAACTGAGCCCGAGGTGGGGGGGGCTCAACTGATCCCCTTGGATTTAATCCAATTGATTCGGCGCCAAGTTATGTCTGCGGTGGTCCCCGTGATTGACAAGACCGTCAAAAATTCTCCTGAGGCAGAAAAGCTCCGTGGTTATATCGATGAGAATTGGTTTGAAAAGCTGGAGCTTGGAAAATACGCTGAAGATGAAGGTATATCTAGAACATCCATGTGGCAAGCTTTTCGGGGTGCCTATGGCCTTTCGCCAAAGCAATACCACAATAGGAAGAGGATCGAGGAGGCCAAGGTGATTTTAATGCAAACCAATTGGTCGGTGACAGATATTGCCTATGAATGTGGTTTCTCTGATACGGCACAATTTTGTCGGGTCTTCAAAATCACCACTGACCATACCCCATCCCAATTCCGAAGCCAGGCTTCTAGGGCAGTGGTGAATTGATCTCTGCTTAACTCCCCTTTATCTGCGCTTTCTTCTAACTTTCTTTTTAAGTCTAGTAGAACGCTTGGTGAACGAAATTTCCCGGCATGGTAGTGGGGTTTTAGGATGATCCGTGATGATCACCAATTCACTATTCTGAACTTCTATATCACAGATGATATGTCCCAGAGGGATGTTACTTTCTAGCGCATCTTCTAGTTGGGTGAGTTCCAGGTCAGAGATATTTTCCGATAGCATATCGGTTATTGAATTTCCTATATTGGTGGTGTTGGCTTGCATGAAGTCTAAAATAGGGGCGGCATTGGTGATTGGAAGAGAGGTCGTAATCCCACTGGGAGTATCTATCACCACCTCTAGGCTCGCAATAATATCGGTTTGATTGTGGCTCAATTTAACAAAGAGATCGATATCTAAATCGGCAACAAAAATTGAGTGGTTCCCATTGGGAAGGATACCTTGCAGGGCCAGGTTATACCATGGAAGTAGAGGAAATGCGGGTGAAATCGGTGGACACATGACGCCTGTCTGGGTTTCAAACGAAATCAAAGCCGAGTCTTCGGAACCATCCAATTGGACCCGGAGGCTGGGAATGGAACCACGATTGTGCCAATCGGCGCGGAGATTTTCGAGGGAGAGTTCATTCAATGATGCGTCTGCTTGATAGGTGATAAAGCAATACGCCGGAAGTGGAGGAAGAGGACCTGGGATGGGCACTAAAGTAGGAAGAGTTCCATGCACCGAATAACCGGTTTCAAATGCCTCGACCGCTTCTTGGGGAAGGTTTAGGGGGCCAAGTATGTTCAGACCGGCCATAATCACAGCAGGTCCCGCTCCGATGGGGCCGGGGGGGCAGTTAGCAAGCAGATCGACAGAAGTGGTGTTGCTATTAAAGACGAGGGGTTGCGTACATGCTTCAAAGACCTCTTCCAGAGCATTGGGAAGCCTTTGATCGTAGGTGGTGCGGGTGACCGAGCCGTATTGGGCGTCGCTGAAGACACCACAGCCACTCCATAGGGTCGTGAGCAGAAATAATGTGCCCTGAGAAAGTATTTTGTGGGTGAATAATTGCATTTTATGGCTCCTATGAGAGCGATGTCTAAGTGGACGTCGCTGCGGTGTTCTTCATTGTGGCTACGCTTAGCAGGAGACTCAGAAAGAGAATTGAGCTTTTGTTTGCGGTGTGTTGGACCGAGTTGAATTTTTGTTCAATGAAGCAAACCCGGTGATTGTTTGCAGGGATCACTTTTTATTTTATGGCGCATTGACGTACGCTTCATCCAGAATGGAGAAGCCCTCAGGACTGGGGTTAGGCGATGGACTGCCTGATATATCTGGCACGGTACCCGTCCAGTTTTTATAGCCATAGCCTCGGTCGGAATCGAGGTTCCAATCTGCGAAGACAGCGTTGCGGTCATTGACATCGGCGGACGTGAGGGCTGTTTGAATCATCCAGGCCGTGTAGTCACGGGCGTTGCCGATGCTGTATCGCTTTAGATGGAGGGCTCTCGTTTGTTTTGGTGATGTGCAAGAGGCGTAGAGGCGAACCACCTGGGAACTGAAGGCTTCGTCGGTCATGAATTGAGCAGGAGGCGCGGAGCTTTCATAAAATGAACCTACGGTGAGGGGATGCTCTACCAAGCTGGAGGGACACGTTAGATGGTCCACAATGGCGGGAGGTAAGCGAGGATAAAGTGCTTGCTCAAAGCCACAGGGGATACCACTGATAAACAGAGAGCCTAACGGAGAGCCCAAGTCTTCGGGCTCGGGGGCCACGAGACCATGAATCGATAAAAATTGCATGGCGTTCTTATAGACCTGAAACGCCAAGAGATGGATGCCAT
>JAYZAY010000020.1:0-71211 GCA_036339465.1 Myxococcota bacterium
AGGTATGTGGCACAGCTTTGGGGGGCCAAGTGAAATATTGGAGACACTGCAAAATCTTAATATTAGGATCAGTTTCGGCGGCAGTATTACCTCGGGAAAAAGCACAAAAGCGCTTAAAGCTGCAAGAGAAGCCCCCACTGAGCAACTCCTGGTTGAAAGTGATACTCCTGACCATCCGCCTAAAAACTGGCCCAATCTCCTCAATGAGCCTGCATCTATATCGGAAGTAGTTGCAACTGTTTCAAAAATAAGAAACGAGAACATTCAAGAATTCTCGGAACGACTGTTTCAAAACGCTATCGACTTTTATGGGGTACGCTAGAATAGGGCATCAACCCCGTTCAAGCGTTAACACCGCTTTGCCACAGCCAGACACAAGCTCAAAAGCCTCCCCGCCCAAGGCATCTTTACCAAAAACAGGGGTTCCCATCTCCAAATTGACGCCTTCGATTTCTAGGCCCGCAATGGTATGCCCCCCAACAATATCCAGGAATCCACCCAGTAGGTCTTCGAAATCCCCCTTGTCTCCGCCAAAGTTAATATTCTCGTCCCCCGACATGATTCGTGTCATTCCACGAATGACCTCACTCGCAAACACCCCATCCGTACTAAGACCTATCGTGACCGACTGTTCACCCTTCAAAGTAATGGCCGCACAATACTCATAAAGCTTCGTATCCCCAAACGCGCAGCCCCCTGCAAGTTTCAAATGGATTCGAGTCAGGCGCATCGCCAGTCGCGCGAAAACATCGGCGACAAATAGAGCCGGTCGATGACCCTCAAAATCCGCCAAATGCGCCAAATGCTCGGGGGCTATTCTCACTGGAAACTGCGCCCAAAAATCTTCCAAAGCCTGCTTGGCTTCACCATCTTTAAGATGTCCCAACGCGACAAGTTGCTCCACAAGAGCCTGGTGGTCATCTTTGTGTGCCTGAAGTAGAACTTCCAATTTTTCCTCGGTAAGAAAGCCCTGCTCTATGGCCAATTGACCAAATGGCACATCCCTCCTCATCTGCTCCCTATTTAGCTCAGCAGCTTCGCTGGCCGTGATATATCCCGCCTCAATGGCAAGTTGGCCGAATGATTTGTGGGAAAGCCCACCTCGTTCGAGAGCGGCATCCAGCTGCTCTCGGTCGATAAAGCCTTCCACCATCATAAACTGCGAAAAGTATTTTAAACTCACCAAACGCTCCCTGGCCGGAGATTCCACACCCAACAATCAGCATACAATCTTTTCAGGCGAACACAAAATCTTCATAAAAATTTTCCATGGTCATCGGTTAGAACCCGTGGAAGGGTTATACTCGTATAAATGAGGAGAAAACATATCCTGGTACATTTCCTTACATAATGGATCGAGAAAATTCATGATAATATGACGCGAAAAAGCAGTCGAACATTCGACTCATCATACAGCGCCTACACTCCAGCCCACAATACAAAGACAAATCCACTCTTCTTCAATAGGTTGATAGTGCAATCAGAAATGGCCTCCATTCGGCGTGAGATACAGCAATCCCCATAATTTGCCCCCCACCCTGCCAATTAGGTTCCTTCGGTTTCCGTAACAATGGCATATTGGCCTCCTTAGGGGTTCTGCACCCTTTCTTACTATTACATCTGATACAACTCGTAACGACATTACTCCATGAGTGAGTTCCATTTCGAGAACGGGGCATCACGTGATCGAGATTCAAGTCTGAACGCGCAAAACGTTTGTGGCAATATTGGCAGCAATAGCCATCTCGAATGAAAATATTGGTTCTCGTAAACCTGACATATCCACGTGGAACTCTATTATACGCTTTCAATACCAGTACTCGAGGCATCCGCAATCGCCCCCGAGAAGTTCCCAGAAAATCATCACTTTCCTTAAGGAGAAGCAGGGACCAAGAACGAAAATCAAACAGATTAAACTCCTCATCCAATGCCTCTGCCACACCTAAGTAGAGCATACAAAAAGCACGGCGCGCACCGATGACGTTGACCGGATAGAATCCCCGATTCAGTACCAGCACTCGCTTATGTCTTACTGTATTTCCCCACATGCCCTACATATAGTGTAAGGTCACCGGATTGGTTCCTCAAGGAAAAATGGAAAGGAAAATTTCTTTGACGCTCTTTTGCTTACACGCCAAAAAAATGTTTTCTCCTTTAATACACAAAATATATTGCTCTTGGAGGCACCATGAACTCGACATCCCCAACCAATGCACTGGTTGTTCTGGTAACAACTCCCAACCAGGAAACCGCGGAAACACTGGCAAAGGGTCTCGTTGAAGAAAGACTAGCGGCCTGCGTCAATGTCATCCCCAAAGCACTTAGCTTCTACCGGTGGGACAACCAAATTCAACGGGATGAAGAATGCCTACTCATTGTTAAAACCACCAAATCGAATTTCAAAGCCTTAAGTGCTTGGGTAGAGAAGAGCCACCCCTATGAGATTCCAGAAATTATCGCACTTCCCATCCATCAGAGTTCAGACAACTACCTAAAGTGGATCTTGAATGAAGTCGGATCTTAGTACATGGCGTATGACATACACAAAACACCTCAGAAAAAAACACCGAGTTAACTCCCCGAGAAAAGATTCGTTTAAGCCCAATGAAAACAGCTCATACCCCACCCCTAAGACCCTTCCGAGTTTTTCGGTTTCTTGCACACACCCTAGGAGGACTGCTTTTTCTTTGGGCCGCGGAAACAATTCTTTCCCCAAAAAGCACCTTAAATATTACCATTGGAATGGTCCTTTTCCTCTCATCGGTCGACCTCCTCAGAAAATACTGGCCCACCTTGAATCAGCTTTTCCTATTCATCGGGACTCCCCTCCTACACCAGCACGAAAAAGATTCCTTCACCTCGGCCACGTGGTTTTGGTGGTCCCTTCTGTTTTTGTATCCCCTAACTCAAGCCCACACGTTCGCAATTTGCCTCGGAATTCTCTCGGTTTCCGATCAAATGGCAGGCATCGTGGGACGAAAATACGGCAGGCACCAGCTTTCTCACCGTCGGACGGTGGAAGGCAGCCTCGCATTCCTTACCAGTGGTCTCTTGACCGCAATGCTAATCCAAAGCCTCTGGTACCCCGCAATTCCGATTCTCGATGCACTCGTATTCGCAGTTGTTGGATCGGTTTCTGGCGCCCTTGGAGAGCTCTGGAGTGGTCCTATGGACGATAATTTAACAATTGGCTTAGGATCAGGCTTGGCGCTTGAAACACTCCATTACCTCACATGAGCAGCCATACTGCCATAAATCCGTCGCTCCATGGCTCAAGCTGTCGAGAGAATGGCACTTTTGGATACCGAGCGTGTGAAAATATCAACCTAAGTTCTCATAAAATCGACCACTTAGTTATCTAGCAGCCTTAAAAAAACAGACTGGTACGATACTTGCTTTATGATAACCAGGAGGAATTCTTTGATGTACCCACGACAAAAACTCGCTAACCAAGAAATCAATTTCCGAAAAGTGGCACCCATGACTCAACCGGCCTGGGTTAAACACGATGCCAAACGAATCACTTTGGAATTTTTAGCCGACGAACAAGAAAAGGTTTGGCTCCTTGAACAAGGACTCGAACATTTCAACTCGCTCTGTTTACGGATTCGTCAGCATATAATCACCTTACAAAACCCAAAAATTGATGAGCCTTCTTGGCACACCGCTCGAACAAACATTGAGGCGCTCTATTCGGAGCTCAGAAAGGTTAAAAACCACTGCAACCAACTCCATAGGGAGTTAAAACTACCCAAAAACAAGTCCAGGACCCCTATTATGCCATTGGCTGTACCCATGAATTTCTCGGGGGCCGTTCACTAGAGGTCTATTGCATAGCCAATCTCGATTGCTTATGAGCGCTGCGTGCGATTTATCTGGATTTCAATTGGGAAGGTCCTCAGCCTTTGCTCAGCCATAAGCCCTCTACTGGCAAAAGAGACTGAAGAAATCATCATCTTTCATACCAATGACTGGCAATCACACCTGCTTGGTTTCGGACCCAACCAAGATTACTCCCCAGAAACAATGGACAACGATGACACCGTCGGAGGTGTCGCCCGTCTCGCTGGCCTATTGCAAAAGCGTAGAAAGTTTCACGGAAAGTCGGTTCCCTCACTCACACTGGATGGGGGAGATTTCACAATGGGTTCTCTGTTTCAAACCGTAACTCGAACCCATGCGGAAGAACTTCGTCTCTTGGCAAAACTTGGCTACGATCCAGTAGCACTCGGAAATCACGAGCTAGATTTAGGGCCCCAAGGATTGGCCTCGTCCATAAAAGTACCCCATGAAAAGGAAAATCGAGTACCACCCATACTCTGCGGCAATATTCAATTCTCTAAACTCCCCGCAGACCATTCCCTTGAAGAGGCCATGAGGGCCGAAAACCTTCGGAGAAAGCTCGTGTTAAACCCCGATGGTTTAAAGATCGGTCTTTTCGGCATTCTCGGAAAAACCGCCATCGACGTAGCCAAAGGCGCACCTCCCTTAACCTTTGAAGACCCAATCGAATCCAGCCGTAAAATCGTGGACGAACTTCGCAATCAAGATAAAGTCGACTTAGTCATCGCACTTTCCCATTCAGGTTTTACCCCCGCGAAAGGAACCTTCGGTTATCGTCGTGACGATATTGATTTGGCCAAACAGGTTTCAGGAATTAATATCATTGTCAGTGGTCATACGCACTTCGCCGCCTCTACCCCAGTCATGGTGGGCCAGCCCCTAATCGTACAGGCGGGCTCTGAAATACAATTTCTCGGTGAACTCAAGGTCATTCGAAGCCACCATGGACAGTGGAAGCTGGCAGACTATCAATTCCACCCCATTGATGACCGAATCCCCGGTCATTGGGAAATTCCGGATTTCGTCTCCAATATTAAGAAGCTTCTCACCCAAGAAGTCTTGGCGCCCTATGGACTTTCTTTTGATGAACGAATCACCCAAATATCTCGAAAATGGAAGCGAAAATCTTTTGACCATAATCCTGGCTGGCTTGTCTCCGCCGCCATCCGAAAGGCATCGAACGCCAATTTTGCATTTACCGTAAGCGACGTTCAGCAAGCCGATCTTCTCAAAGGGAAAAATGGTTTCCTCACAGTATCCGATATTTTTCGTTTGAGTCCCTTGGGTTGGAACCTCACAGAAGATAAACCCGGATTTCCCATTGTGCAAATGTATTTCACGGGAGAAGAGTTGAGAAACCAGGCAGAACTGGCCATCGAACTGCCAAACCAAACAGACAATTCCTATACGCGACAAATCTTCTTGGCCGGACTTCGCACCACCTATAATCCCAACCGTCCCAATATCGACCAAGTAACCAAACAGTGGCGTCTCCCAAAACATGGTGGATCCAAAGAACCAGTCCCCGTTCTCGATGACCAACTTTATAGCGTAGCCACAAGCTGGTACGTGGCCAGTTTTCTCAAAAACAGCATTGAACCCGTCAAGTTCTTACTGCCACTTCAAGCGAGAAATTCCGATGAAAAGCCACTCGAGCATGTCTCTGATTCCCATTTCGACTCATCCATCAAACCAGGAATTCAAGAAGTTGTAGTTTGGGAAGAAACTTTTGCATTTCTCAAGGGTCTGCAAGACAATAACAGTGCTGGGATATCTGATCTCCATTGGAACTCAATTGAAGCCATCGAATCACCAGTACCCAAACCGAGCATTGCTCCCTGGGACTTATCTAGAAACACTCGAAAACTAACCCATGGAATCCTTTCACTCGTCATTGTCGGAGCCGTATTGTTAGGATTCGTTCTAAAAAAAACAATCCGGGCACAAACCCATTAATCCCTCAGGAGCAACCATTATGCCCGACGCTTCATCCACCAATCTGGACAAATTTTTTAATCATTTAGACATTAAGCAAAACAAGGTCTTAGCGGCCACCATCACTGATGTCATTTTGCACACCCGGTGGCTAGAACTAATAAGTCGCGATTTAGTTTCTGCCATGCTTTTTCACCCAACCATCGAAGAAACAGTACAAAAAATCTCCCTGGAAATTACCCAGGAATCTTTTGCGAAAGAACAAGCAAGAAGCGCAAACTCAACCGATGCCCTTAAGGATCTCATTCCCAAAACAGTGGCTCAGGAACTACTCGCACTTGCAGAGAATCCGCCGAAGTTACCACGAGGTTTCGGTAAGAATATCGTCGATGCATCTTTTGTCCGGGAAGTTTTGGGCGGAGCGCTGAAGGAAATCCTGGAAAACTTCGTCAGTAAAGTAAGTCAAAGCGTGACCGGTAACGAGCAGGGAACGCCCAAATCAAATGGACTCTTAGGTACAATTGCCCGTAAAGGAGCAAGTAAACTACGAGACGCAGGCTCGGCTTTAACGGGTATCGGCACTATCATTCAACAACAGCTCACCCCCTATGTCGGTGAATTTGCGAGCCAGTCCGCCGACCGACTGAAACAGAGTATCGTGGACCATTTTCAGCGTCCAGAATATCAGGACGCCGTGGTCGCAATGCGAAAGCGAACCATTGAAGCCATTCTCTCCATGAATATTACCCAAGTCTATGAATTGGCAGAACAAATTAAAATAGAGACCATCAACAATTGGGCAGTTCAAACTATTTATCACAATCAGAAACATGGACCATCCAAAGATTTTGTCAACGACCAACTCGGCATCATTTGGCAATATTTTGGCGCCAAAAGCCCCGGAGAGCTACTGGATGAAATCGGACTCCTCGAACCAACCACAAAGATTATTCAGGAATCCATTTCCCACTTACTCCACCAGCTAAGTCGGAGTTCCACGTTTCGAACCATCCTTAAAGGGTTCGCCGAATAGGCACGCAGTCGGTCAAAAGGCTTTGCTTCAAATACCTCCCGGGGTAAACTAACCATAGGGGGAGGGTAATCATGTACCAAGTCAGAAAAAGCGAGGAGCGTGGGCGCACTTCAATTCCTCAGCTAGAAGCACTCCATTCATTTGCCTATGCCGATTACTACGATCCAAACCATGCCTCCTTCGGCACCTTACGCGTCTTAAATGAAGATTGGCTAGAACAGGGTGGAAGTCTTCAAGAGCACCAGCACATCAACATGGAAATCCTTACCTATGTCGTCGAAGGGACGCTCCTACACTTGGACTCAATGGGAAATAAGGAACTCCTCAGAGCCGGAGATTTCCAAGTCATGAGTTCAGGAAGCGGCATCGCACACAGTGAAGCCAATGCATCCACCGAGGATTCGGTGCATTTCTTCCAAATTTGGCTAAGCCCAAAGCGCTTTGAAACCGATCCCTCCTATCAACAGTTGAATAATAAAACCTTCAAACACCAAGATAACTGGTCGCTATTGGCATCGGCCGACGGACACGATGACTCACTACAGCTTCATCAAGACGCATCAGTTTACGTCGCCAAAATTCCCGCGGAAGAATCACTCCCCTTCGACGGAAATGCCTCCCACCAATATTGGCTCCAGGTCGTGACGGGACAAATAACCGTAGGTAAATACAAGCTCTCAAAAGGAGACGGGATCGCAATCAAGGAGGAAAACGGGTTCTGCATATCAGCTATCGAAAGGAGTGAAGTTCTTCTTCTAGATCTCCTGAGTTGACATCAACAACGAAATGCGATGAACACTGGCTTCTATGCATGGCGCTTCTAGATTTGCCCCTTCAACAACAGGCCGTGCTCATCCTGGCACCTGGCTGGCTGCCCTTCTCTCCTGGTTAGATGCTCGACAGCAAGATAAAAAGTGGATCTTAAGACTCGAAGACTTGGACCCAACTCGCTCAACTCCGGAAAAGTCAAAACTTTTAGAAGATGATATTCGTTGGCTTGGCTTGGATTGGGACCTCTTTGAAAAGCAAAGTTTGAACCAAGTACGATACGAAAGCACCATGGATGAACTGCAAGCCCTCGGGCTCCTATATCCTTGCAACCTGTCGCGTAAAGAAATTCAAGCATTTGGCAAGAAGGCCCTAAATGGTGGGTGGATTTACCCCAACATTTCGAGAAACCGCCAACTTCCTGCTGCGGGCTGGCGGACATGCACAGAGATTATCCGCCTTAAGCTGCCAGACGTCTCCATCGAATTTCATGACGATGCCAACGAAACCACAACCTATTATCCACCAACAGACTTTGGTGACCCGGTGATCCGACGAAGAGACGGGGCATTCTCCTATCATTTCGCCTCGGTCGTAGACGACATCAGCACGAAAGTTGACCGAATCGTGAGAGGCCGAGACCTTATGGACACGACGCCACTCCAAATAGCCCTTTTCAAAATCCTAGGTAAACCGATACCCACATATCGACACCATTTACTCTTCTTAGAAAAGCACAAGGATAAGCTATCTAAATATCACGGTGCCACAGGCGGAACAGAAATTAGGAAAAACACCAGGCCCAATCGGTTCTGCGGTGAATTGGCCCACATCTCCGGAATACTTCCGGAGGCGACCCCAATCACGCCGTCAGAACTTGTGGAAAAGTTCGATTGGTTAAAGGTCCTACAGAACGATATCTTGGTGGAATGGCAACCAAACCCGAAAGGAAGCCGTCTCGTGAGCAAATGAGAAAAAATGCCCCCTGAGTCCGCGCATTAGGAAACAATCCGACCACCACCTGAACCAGGCATACCAGGCATTCCACCACCTTGGCCACCACCACCGCCCCCTGGCACAACAATCCGAGAAGCCTCGCGCCGTTGCATCTCTCGCATCTCTTCCATCATTTTCGCTAGGGCTTCCTCCACCGCCTTTGGAAAAAGCTTTACCGCTTCTTCGACGGTTTTCGCCTCAATCGGAAAATCGATGGGTACTGGACCTGCCTGAGTCATGACCTGGGTCTGCCCGACAATTAAAAGTTCTCTAGACGCATCTATCTCACCAGAGATCGTTACGGGCCTCATGAGCTTCAGCCCCCCTGTTTTGAGGTCTGTTAGCCTCTCTTCGCGATAGAGATTGTTTCCATCAAACTCGACCTGGTCGAGTCCTGTTTGCTGTGAGTCATCCATGTTTACCTCTCCTCAAGTTGGGGAAAATTACCCTATCCAGGCGCAATCTACAACCAGATTAAGCCCAATCAACGCACTTGCAACCCAATCGCCCAACATTGATGAGTCCAATCAATTGCATAAAATAAAGATGCAGAAAGGAAAACAGACATCGCGACGATTGCCTCTATGGGCCAATAGCCTATCACCGATGCCATTCTCATCATCCCGGACCTTAGAATTCCCTCTCCCCTCCTCAGCAGCATCGTGGGTTACACAACCGCCACAATTATCGTCTTTATTGGCCATTTTACCAATGATAACGTGCCTGCACGACCCCTTTTGGAGCACTTTCCATCCATTACTGGGACTTTGGTGGTTTAGAGCCTCTGACATTTAATTACCTGAACTCATCGCCCAAATTTATGCATTCTACGGGGTGTCTACCTGAGCTTAAGTTTTGTCATTGGATGTCCTGGAACCAGACCTAAAGAGTGGCGATTACTTCAAATCCAACAAAAATCCGACCGTTATTATTGGCCATCTCGCTCTTAGCTATCCATCTTCCCCCAAGCATCCAAACTTTTTCTGGTGCCATCCCCAATGTACTTCCTCACCCACCCTGCATGAAAGCGAAATATCTCCATCATAACTCATTGGCGGCATTCACAGCTTGGTGGGCCGGCCCTCTCGAAACCGCGACGGATAAACCGTTGCGTGCATCCCAGAAATTACCTGGCAATCAGGAAGGGATTATCAATGTGGGACTCTTGTGATGGAATCGTCATCCCAATGATTTAGAAGAACTCTTTTTTGGTGAGCCTTAGCCATCATGGCGCAGAAAAATAAACCAGCTTATGATCCGGCATGATTGGGGCACTCTCAATCACACTCAGGTCCATAATTAGGTAAGCATTCCCTAACAAGAACGGCGAACCCGGGAACGAAGAAGTAGCGTTCTGGTCCAAATCGACACTGTATAGAGACCAATCCCTTAGTCAGCCCAAGCGGGATAAAACACATAAAACGTCGTTATTTTCAGGCATCACGAGTAGTATTTTCCTATGTGGCAATGTTTTCGGCTCCAAAAAACCCCCAGGAAAACCCCAAGGAGCCATGGATTGTATTCTGGGTCACCATTGTCTTCTTCATGCATGCCACCCGTGGATTTTCGGCAGGAATCTACGTCGAAGGAGCGGAAAACCGGTTAAAACCGCCAACCAGGAACTGCTCTATAGGCACTTCCTAAAAAAACTCTTGGACTCCAAATCCATCCATGTCGTAACCTCCCACCAGAGCCTTAGTCCCTTAACCCAAAAAAGCCCGCCCGAACCCCCATGTACAGAGAATCCATCCTGTCAAACATTCCTCAAAGACCAACTAGGGCTAAGATGGCTGATGACCCCAAAGCTTGTAGCTATCGATGACGTTTGGGTAGTCGTGCTAAAAATACAATCTTTGGTGGAAAAACATTCAGAAGTTATTAGTGGAGCGAGTCAGCAAGAGCCCCCCAAGGCCATTCAATTAGCAGTTAATCGTGCCGTTACACATTTGTTCAAGCAACTTCGCGTCGCCCTAGAACAACCCAGTTTTCTTTCTTTAATGGCCTTCGACGAACTCCTTAAAATACTTCGCGACCTGGAAAAACATCCAGGATATATGCGTGAACACCTTCGAAAGCAGGTCGCTTTGGACCTGATTCGGACAACATTCGACCTCGATGCTAATCGGAAATTACGAAAGCTTCGAAAAATTGCGCGAACCCAAATAGAAAAACTGGATTTTCAAACTCTACTAGCCCCAGATCGTCATCAAGTAGAAACTAGACTCAAAAATATGGCATTTTGGCGCTCGATCTTAACAGATGCCGAACGGATGGTAGAACTGCGAGGGGGGGCAATTAACCCACTTCGAGATTCTGGCCCAACGTTCGCTCCAACTAACACCTCGGACTTCAATACAATGGCCAGACGATACAAAATCCCAGGAATTTATCCGGATATCTACCGAAGTCGTTGAGAGACTGAAACCTGTTCTGGAATCGATTCATAACATTGAACAGGCCACATTCCTCAATGTATGGACCCAAAACAACGCCAGCATCGGTGAATCAACTTTCAAAAGATTAGGCCAGGAACTTGAAGACGCCACACCGGAAACAAGAAAGTTAAAACTTGTTTCCCCCGAACTCCTTACTCCAGATAGACCACGCCGCGGCATCGAACTCCTCAAGCACGGTGAACTTATTATTTTTATGGTCAGCCAATTTGGAGGAAAGCTAAAAGAAACCAGGATCTATCTCGTCGCAGACCAAGATGCCTGGAAAATTCGTCACTGGGCCGATGATTAATTCTCCGACGGAAGACCTCCAACTTATCCTCCCTTCGAAAAGCTAAGGCTTGGGAACTTTTACGTCCTTCAAAGCCTTGAGCCATGGAGATTCGTCGGGAGTCCACTCTTTATGGTCATCGGTATAAATCGATGGGTTGTCGGTCCACTTTGGACATTTTAGCTCTGCATGCTCACAGGTCGGTGCGAAGGGTAATTCTACAATCAAGTATTCCAAAAGAAGTTCATCCATCTCGATAACTTGACCAGAATATTCAGATAAATCTAATTCCTCAACGGCTTCGCTCGAATCGTTACCAAGCTCACCTTTTTTCATAAACCGATGACGAAAAGGAATCTTAATCGTCATTTTTTTGGTTTCTATGCAACGTCCACATTCAAACTCGAACCCACCCTTAATGGTTCCGCTGGTTTCCAAAACATTACCCAAAAGTTGAACCTTCAACTCAACCTTGAAGGTCTCCGATTGAGGTCTCAACTGTTTTCCAAGTCTTTCCTGCAGCTCGTCGGTCGGAAACCCAAACTCTTGTTCTAATTCACCCTGAATCAGTCCAGATATATCGAATGAAACAACACTCATTTTATACTCACCTCTTAACAAAGGGCATCAACCACGAAGCCCCGAATACCACCCACGACACACTGGACCGATAGCGCCGTTAGCAGCACGCCCAGTACCCGAGCAACAACGTTAATGCCGCCCTAACATCTTCACTACCAATTCGGAAAGCCTCAGAACCCCATAAGCCAAAAATAAAACAAGTAGAATACTCACAAACACCGCTACAAGGCCAAGGGACACCGCGTGAGACTCGCCGGCCAATATCATCACTGTCGTAATCGCACCGGAACCAGTCTCAACTGGGGTCTCCAAGGGGAAAACGCTCTCTTCTCTTTCCTCTGCTTCTTGATGCTCTGCTCTAATCTTCCGTTCCGGCTAAACAAAAACCATATCGAGCGCAATATTAAAGAGAAGAATCCCCCAGCCCTCGCAATTCGACAAGAATCCAATGAAATACCAGACCATTCCAATACTTGAGTTCCCAATAACGCAAAAAGAAAGAGCATCACACTCTCACTGCCACAGCTTTTCGAGCATCACTTTTAATCTCTTCCCGAGAAACCTCCCCAGCACTGGACAGAGATATCGGCGCTATGGCTAGAGAACCAACCACCATGAGAAAGGTATAAAAAGCTATGATATCCCTAGGGACATCATCGTTGACGACCAATTAACCTGTTTTTTTGGCGCGTCAACCGAAAAACATCAAATCACAGTCACAAAAACTGGTGAGATACCAGCGGCAATCCTATAAATTAGATATCTTCTCTTTAGAAGCACCCTCAACCTAGACTCCAAGTAACACCACCCCCCATTGGCACAGGAGCGCCCCTAAAGCGGCAAAGGTGGGCTGACTAGCGGAAAGAAAAAGCGCATTTCTTGGTTGGTTGGTTCGTTCGCCGTAGTTCGCCTTGTCGGGCCAGTCATAAATCAACCGTGGGCTGGCCTCGGAATGATTCCACGTAAAAGACCACTCCAAACTCGGCCCCCAATCAACAACAAGAGGTTTCTTAAGAAAATACGTTAGCTGATTATCGAGTTCATAGTGCTTAGCACGCGCCACACACCGGAGAACATGCCTATACGGAAATGTCTCGAAGGTCTTGATATCCAATGGCCATTGTAAGTACCATTTGCGTGTATACGAGTCATCTCCCACCGGAATCGTAAAACCGGTTTGGGCCACAGGAAACATTGGTTTGCAGGGAACCTGAATTCTGAGTCTTGAATCTGGGTCCACCGCCAGACTATCATCCAATAAAGAAACGGGGGCGAATGTTCCGTGATCGGCCCAACACCGGCTTCCGCAGGCTTAACGTTTGCTTGTGGCAAGCTCGCTCTGGGACACAGTCGGTGTCAACACCCAAGGGGTTACCTAGGTCGATCCATTGTTTAAAGACCTCGATAGTACCAATGGGTAAGGAAGGGATATCATCCCCCAGATAATCACGACATTCACGTTCTGAAACTGGTGGAGACATTTCCCCCAACCTCATCTTCTCCAAGATTTTCAAAGCAATAATATTAGCATTCCCATGCTTCGTAAAATATCCTAAGCCTGGGCAATTCTCAAAATGACAAAGCGCGAAATAGGCATTGATGCGTGGTACGATAACCTTATGATGGGTGAAACCTCCATCAGCAGTCCCTCACTCCCTTCAATAAAACATCCTGTATTGGAGAAAAAAATCGTTTAAATATAGATACGTCCGCGACCCATTGTTCCGCCCCCTTCTGTCGCATTACAATAAATAATAATCGAACTTCAAGGAAGTATTCTTAATGGTGGGAACAACAACCGACAAGTATTAAATCAAGCCTCTGTGGCAAGTAAAAGGTCATACTCATGCTGCATTGACAATATTTGAAACCGCATCCGGGGCGCGAAATAGCTTGTTCTGCATCTCATCGTAGGTACGGGGTACCGAGCAATCAACATGCCTCAACCGCATCCACTCTACGGCAGAGCACACGGAGAAGATTCTAGAGAAGTCATCAAATAAAGCTTGCGTAGGCAAGAATCGGCCCTCATACTTTTTCCGGACATTGCTGAAAATCTCACGAATCGTCCTTTTACCATCCAATTCTCCCAAAATATCGGCTGAATGGGGTCCCACGACTAACTCTAAATTAAGACCCCCAGCATGAAGTACGGAAAAAGTTTCGCCGGTATTCGCTCTAATTTGGTCCGAAAGCTCTGTTGGGGTAAATTGCTGGAACACTGACTTTCCCCCCAGATACATTTCCGCGAAATAGGGCACCATATGGGGGTCGGTCGGTCGAGCTTGTGATTTCTGCTCTGCGGACACATAAAATGTGTGTAGCCCAATTCTACTATTTAACAATTCCGCGATTGCGTGACGCTCACGTAAAGGCTTTTCTTGTACCCGACTTAGCAATTTTCCTTGCTCAAGGTACAATTCCGGACAATACTGGATTTTTTCAATCATCGTAGCATTAAAGTTGCTAAAATCGTTGAAAGAAAGTTCGTTATCTTCCAGCCATTTATAGAGTTCCGGAATTGTATAAGACCGGTCTTGGGAATGCAGAAAGGTGTCCACCAAATTCGAATCATCCTCAAAAAAACCCTTTAGGTGACGGTCTCTGTGAATTCCATGGGCCAGGTAAAAATGCGACGGCATCGACTCCATCGCTTCTCTTGTATTAATAATTTTACGCTTCAGGCACTCGTTGGGTTCGTTCAACTGCTCCATCAACGCCTGAATATGGTAGTATGACTGTCGGCCATAAGTTGCATAAACCATAATCCCCATGGCACCATCGACCTTTAAAACCGACTTGAGAGCCTGTAGCCCTCGATTGGGGTCCGGAAGATGGTGGAGAACCCCTGTACAAGAAATGTAATCAAATGGCCCCAAGGCCATCGTAGGCAAATCCGTGATCGACCCACAGACCCATTTAATATTATCTAGCCCTCGAAGTTTTGCTCTCTCTTGAGCTACAACCATAGAAGCCTGACTCAAATCCAAATAAACAACTTCCGCTCCCGAATCCCGAAGTTGCTCAGCCAGGTATATCGTTGAATGCCCCGTGCCCCCTCCCGCAACCAACACGCGAAAATTCTCATCAAAAATCCGACGGCCCTTAAAGCAGATATGATTAATATTCCCAAGCGAATCCACGGGAACCATCTGAAGTCGCCGCCTTTCATCCCGCGGCAGCACATTCGGAAATGGATATTCTTCATATTGCGTTCTAATAAGCAGATTGACGTCGGTCATTTGGTAGCTCCAGGTCAAGCCCGTCCCCTGAGCATGGAGCGGACGACTAAATACGACGTGAAGCTATCGACGTTTAAGGCTCGTTCTTGAGATAAATAGCACGAGCAAACCTAAATGAAACGAGTACCCGGGCGAAATTAACTCGCAGAGAATCAATTCTGAATCGTGTCGAGATTCGACCCGGAGTAAATTCAGTAATTCTAATAATTTGTGTAGGGAACCAACGCCAATTGCCGAGCGATTTTGACCTCTCGGCTCAATTCTCGCTGCTGCCGAGCTGAGAGATGGCTGATCCTTCTTGGAACAATCTTACCGTGCTCAGACAAGAAGCCCTTGATAGTCTCCACATCCTTATAAGAGAACGTTAGCGTTGCTGAGGGACGAGGCCGACGACGTCTCGCAAAAAGCGGCTGATCTCGGCTTCCACCGCCGTCACGTTCATTGCCTTCAGATGATTCGTAATTACTCATAATACAATCCTTAAATCTCAAACTCTACTAGACTTGGCTCAATGGTTGAGTTTGGGAAAAAAATCAAGATTCATTGTTGAAAATAAGCCAGATTCTTGAGCATTAACCTCCAAAACCAAGATCATAATCCTAGTCATTGCCAGAAGTTTCTTGCTCCTTTCTCTTGCCTAATTTCCTTGTATCCGATAATCGCACGCGCTGGTAGGCCTTATAGGCTAACAATAGTTTGGAGGTAACGATGCGCGAGGGAATTCACCCAGTGCTCAATCCGGTCGTTTTTATAGATGCAGCGACTGGCGATGAAATTGTGACTCGATCTGCTACGAAAAGTAGGGAGACGCGAGATATTGAAGGGGTAAGTCACTTCGTTATTAAATGCGATATTTCTTGCTTCTCACACCCTTTCTATACGGGAACTCAAAGACTCGTAGATGCTGAGGGTCGCGTGGATAGATTCCGACGTAAGTATAAGAGAGCACAGCAAAAAGAAGAATAGCTCCCTTCTGCTTATACAACATACGCTATGAGGTAGAACGATGCGTGAAAAAATTAGATTGGTATCGACAGCCGGAACGGGCTTTGCGTACTACACAACAAAGAATAAGAAGCGAACACCAGATAAGCTCGTATTCAAGAAGTACGACCCGTTCGTGCGCAAGCACGTCGAGTTTAAAGAAACGAAAATGCCTAGCCACTCCAAGCGCTAAGTATCAATTTAGGAGAAAATGGTCATGGCGAAAGTATGCCAAGTTACAGGTAAAGGTCCCCTTTTCGGAAACCACGTATCTCACTCCAATATTAAGACCCGACGACGTCAGAATTCCAATATTCAGAAGAGACGATTTTGGCTCGACGCTGAAAATCGCTGGGTTAATCTTCAAGTCAGTGCACGCGGAATTCGAATCATCAATAAGCGTGGCTTAGAAGGGGTCGTTCGCGACCTCAGAGATCAAGGTCAGAAAGTTTAGTCCGCCCTTCTCTAGGGTAAGAATCTTCAGAACAAGCAGTTCAGGAAGCCGCATCGGAAGAACATGCTGTCGGGTCCTATTTCTCCCGAGGCGAGCTAGATTTCGGAGCTAGATTTCGGAGCTAGATTTCGGAGCTATGCGGCAGCCGAAAATCCTCTTTCAATCCGGGTAGCATAAGAATCAATGCTCACTTTTTCAGCCCCAAAAGAAAAAACATCCGTCCCTCATCCCAAGACGAAGGCTCCACCCATCACTCAATCAGCATTGAAAAAAAAAGAAAGCCCGGTGACAACAATCTATTGTCACCGGGCTTTCTCGCTACCACTCAACTCTCTCCAACGAATAAACTAGAGAGACTTAGCACCTTCGCCAACGATTTTCTTGGCATAGTAATCTCCCTTGGAGACACCACTTGCCTTCGCTTTCTTTAGTTCCTCATCAATTAGAGCTTTAAAAGCAGGAAATGGCTGAGCGCCACTTAGAAAACGACCATTGATGAAAAATGCGGGCGTGCCACGAGCACCAAACTTAGCCGCTGTTTGCTGCTGCTTAGTCACTCTAGCCTTATACTTACTGTCCGTATAGCATTTGTCAAACTTACCCGAATCTACGCCAATCGCCGCAGCATATTTTTTGAGATCCGCATCCTCGAGTTGACGTTGATTTTCAAAAAGTTTGTCGTGCATAGGCCAAAACTTGCCTTGCTCACCACTACATTCTGCTGCCACAGCCGCTGGCATGGCCCGCTTATGAAAACTCAGAGGATTGTGATAGAATACGATCTTTACGTCGTCTCCGTATTCTTTCTCAACTTGCTTAAGTGTCGGTAATACCCGGCTACAAAAGGGGCATTGAAAATCACTCACTTCCACAATGGTTACCCACGCATCCTTACTACCTCTAAAGGAGGCATCGGGAATCACGGGAAGAGCATAAGTCTTGCTTCTATCTGGGCCTGCGGGCCGCTGACGCGCTGCGGGCTTAGCGGGACCAGCCTTTGCTACTTCGTCTAATTTCTTAAGTATTTTTTTCTGGTTTGCCTTGATCTCGTCCACATCAGCTCTTGATTGGCATCCTACCAAACCAGAGCCAATGAGTGCAGTCAGGGCAATTTTTGCCAAGATTTTCATTCCTAAAACTCCTATCTAGATGTTCTAAAATAGCAACGAATTGCCAAACACAAGAAACACCATTTACTAGAAAGGTTCAATAGCGCTGGTAAAGTACATGGCGGTTTAATACCTTGCGACCGACCTAAACGAACAACTAAAAGGACCGTATCGATGCCGCCCCTTAAACTCGACGACTCTTTCCAAATCACTCGAGTTTTCAATCGGGAAGAGGTGAGCGCATTTTGTGATTTAACCGGAGACTTTGGTGCCCACCACAACCGTGAGCAATCCGATGGTAAAGTCGTAGTACCTGGTTTATTGACAGGTTCACTCCCAACTCAGGTGGGAGGTAAATTAAACTTCTTAATCTCTGAACTCCAATATGTCTTTAACAAACCCGTAAGAACCGGCGAAACAGTTACCTGTAAACTTGTCATCGACAACGTAACCCCCCACCCCAAGGGCAGCTGGATCCATGCATCCATCGAGATCAGGTCATTGAACCAAGTCGTCGTTAAAGGAAGTTGTGCGGGGCTCGCTACCGATTCCAATCAATGAACTTGCCCCAAGCGCACTAACTGTTTCACCGACGGAAAGGCACGAGCGAGGTATCGTTCGGGAACCATACCCTGCGGTTCCATCGCCCCCTGTAAATAAAAGAGCAAATCCCTCATACCAATCTCCAACCCATCAAACTCCGAATAGGTTTTGGGGCGTAAAATGACCCGGTCGACCCCGGGTAAAAGAGCATCCTTCCCCTCCACAAATTCGCAGTACGACCTCAGAGTATCCTCCGTCGTTCGCACGAAGAATTCTGCAACATTTGTTTCGTCAGCCAAAACGGACAAGGCCTCTTTCTGCCGACGATAATGTTCGCTACACTCCTCCAGACGAAGTCGCCTAAATATTTGCAGGGAATCAAAACGCCGTTCAGCATGAAACATCTCCCAAGACCGATTTTCCTCTGAACGCGTCACTGGAACAAAACTTCCAACGGACCCGCTTAAACAAATCGTTTCCGCCTCTTTAGCCATTCGTTGCAACGCCGATTCGTCATTGATCCCGGCAACAAGCAGCGTCTTTAAATCCGAACACATGACCACAGGTTCAGACTCCAGCTCCAAACCATTAAATGCACCGGTAAAAACAAATGGAAACGCCAGCTCAGGTTGGCCCAACTCACACTTCCACAGGCCATCGCTGACTTTCTGCGCCGACCATTCAAATCGTTTTCTTACTTTTTCGACAATAGAAGTCATGAGGGAGGAGAAATCACAATCTAGAACTCTCAAAATCTCACCATCGACCAATCGTTCCCCGTCCTTATCCCAATAGGCCAAATCCAGCCAAAACGTTCGCCCCAATAATATTCCTTCGGGCCGCAAAGCATTCGTTGTGCCCTGCCCTTTGACCCGATAATGCTCGGTCAATACATCAGCCGCCATTCGAAAACGTGGGTAAATCTTGTCTACAATTTCTCTCATCAGTAACCACACTCCTCTACCGAGAAATAGACCGAGAAATTTGTTCTATAAAGGCTACTTCGATAGAAACCCGCATCGCGCAGTACTTTTGTGTCATTGAATCTCACACAGCTCAAAACCGTCTGCAGTACAACATCAAAGGGTAAAACCATGAAAACTCCTGCTAGTAATGTGGCCATCTTAATCGTTGGCCTCTTCTTATTTTCTCCAGAAATATACGCGCGATCCACCGGCGTTGGCTTGGGGATCGCGGGTGGCGTCGTCTACGCAGGCGGGGATTTGGATTCGGCTCCTCGAGAAAAAATAGGAGGAGGGTGGGGATTCTTCGTGGATATCCCTCTGGTCGATTATTTCCATCTCTCACCTTCCACAACGATTTATCAGATTGATTCCGGCAACGGCTCACACCCGGCTACAGACGTTGACCTCAATTTCAAATTTATCGTCCCGATTTCGAATCTAAAATTAGGCTTTGGGTTATTGGGTGGTGTAACCGTCGCCGAGCAAACGTATCAAGGACATTGGGGCTTGCTGGGATACACATCCTACGGTTTGGTTTCTAACTTGGAACTCTTCGGAATGGGCTCCTACAAGCATGTCTCACGCCAAGGTAAAAACCTCAATGACATCCACTTCCAAGGTGGGCTCATGATTCGCCTGTAGACTCCTCACCTATAAAGGAGCGTCCGCTCCATATAAGTCGATAGAATCTGGGTCCAAAAAGTTCTCGTCTGGAGAAAACTCGGTAGGCTGAGTCCCTGAGCGATAGTACTCATCTACAACTCGTACGGCTCCCGGACGCGCTAGGAGACCTGTATCTGGATCAATAGCCACCCGAACAACTCCATCAGGTGGGCTAAACTCCCCTACTTCCAGTCGCTTCGACCTCTTCCCTCCATAATCTCTCAATGCCTTGTCCATAAAAGATAACCAGACGGGCAAGGCAGTACGACCGCCAGTTTCTCCCATTCCCAGTGGACGCTCCTTTTGATCGTGCCCAACCCAAACCCCCGTGACCAGCGGCTCAGTAAATCCCATAAACCAAGCATCATATGAATCATTCGTCGTTCCCGTCTTACCCGCAGTTGGGATCCCCAGCGCTTGAGCTGACATGGCCGTACCGCTTTGAACAACATTCTGTAGCAAACTCACCATCACGTATGCACTCGGCGGGTCCAACACACGCTGGGTCGGCTTCGTTAATTCATGATAAGCACGGTCGAGTTGAGTCCCAAAATGAGCTGTTGGATCACTCGAAGCACTATTTTCCTCAAGTACATTACCGAATCGATCAATCACCCGTCTAACAAATATGAGATCTCTGCGCTGACCCATTTGGTTGAGAGCAACATAAACTTTAATCAAGTCATTCAAAGTCGTACAAGAAGAGCCCAACGCAGTCCCAAGCTCACTCTTGAGGTCGGTTGTAATGCCGAATCTCCTGGCATTACGAATAATGTCTCGAATACCTACGGCTTGAGCCAGACGAATAGCTGGCGTGTTAATTGAGTCCTTTAGACATGTGCGCATGGGTAACCGGCCTCTAAATTTTTCCCCAGCGTTCTTGGGCTTCCAGCGCATTGCATTTCGAGCATCATCGAAAATCAGCGGTTTATCATCAATCAAAGTCGAGGGCGTAAAATCCAATTTATCGATGGCGGCTGAATAAACCACAGGCTTAAACGCACTTCCCGGTTCGCGGCATGCCTGAATAGCACGGTTAAAACTTGACGTCTCAAAGTGGTAGCCCCCCACCTGAGCTTTCACGTAACCGGTTTTCGGGTCCACCGACATCAAAGCGGCATTGGCAATGGGCTCCTGTTCCAAAGCAAACAAATCACCTTTTCGTGGCACCTGTTGCACAATTTCCCAACCATGAGGGTCCCGTGCGAGTCGAGCTCGAGTCGTGGGTACAACCTCGACCAAGTCACCAATCTTCACCCCCCTGCGAGCATCCCTCAAATAGTGGTATTCCCATCGCTCCACAGGGTTTGGTTTTCGCGCCCACCTCATACCCGCCAATGGTAAAAGGCCCTTCTTGCCACCGATATTCAGGCTCACCAAGCGGCCTTTCTGCTCAAATTTGCTCACTAAGCCAACCCAAGAGTCTCGGTCTGAAAAGTCGGGGAGCTCACCTTGGTCGAGTCCAAGTTCTTCTCGATAACGCTCAATAAATTCAGAACGTAACTTTTTGGTCGGCAAGTTTCCTAGAGGTCCCCGAAACCCCTGACGCTTATCCAAATCCTTTAAACCTTTTTGAACAGCCTTCTGAGCATAGTTCTGAAACTCGATATCCATACTGGTGTAGACTTGAAAACCATCACCGAGCACTGCTCGCTCCCCATAGCGGTCGACCAAGATCCGACGAACATGCTCCGTGAAATAAGGGGCTTTTTCTAAATAGAGCTCCCGGCGCGAATAAACTTTCACTTCCTCAACAAACGCCGCCTCAAATTCCTCCTGAGTGATAAACTCCTCCGCTAACATTCTCCGAAGGACATATGAACGTCGGGCCTTGGCTGCCTCAGGACGAGAAAACGGCGAATAATCACTCGGGCGCTGGGGTAGACCCGCCAACGTCGCCATCTCCGCCAATGACATATCTTCAACATTCTTTTGGTAATAGTGCTCTGCCGCTGCCTGAACTCCGTAGGCTCGGTGACCCAAAAAAATCTGATTCATATACATGTATATGATCTCATCCTTAGACAAATTACTCTCTAAACGACGAGCCAAAATCGCTTCTCTAATTTTTCGTTCCAGCGAACGTTGAGTCGCCGAAGCGTAGCCCTCTACGGAAACCAAAATACTCTTCGCCACCTGCTGAGTAATGGTCGAAGCGCCCCTGAGTTTCTTTCCTGGATTCATCACTTTATCTAAGACGGCTTTGCTCAAACCGATAAAGTCCAAGCCAATATGCGAATAAAATCGCTTGTCCTCAGCCGCAATAAACGCAAGGGGTAACAACTTCGGAACCCTTGAGAGCGGCACTAGAACACGACGCTCCTCTGCGAATTCACCAATCAGCTGATTGTCGAGGGAATAGATTCTCGTACCCAACTTCGGCTGATAATCCTCGATGGACTCAAATTGAGGAACCGTCGGTAGGTAGTGAAAATAAACCACCACACCTATCCCTGCCCCCAAAAACCCACCAACAATTCCTAATAAAGTCAATCGACGACACCATTTGCGAATCAAAGATGGCTTCTTTGGAGCCTCAACACGAAACTTACGAGAAGGAATTTTACCGGCCATAACAGGCCGATAACACAAGCAGCATCATGCGACAACGCCCCACCCTCTCACCCTTATTAGGAAAAGAAATTTAATCGCCTCTGCGATGGACTTTCAATCACCATACTTTGCCCACCAAGACCAGCCGGCACCCTAAGTTCAGCAATCTCATCGGCGCCTGCAAAAACTTCCATATGGAAAGTAAGTGTCGCGAGGTCCTCAATTTCCCTACCCCCCATTTTCCTTCCCCATCCCGTACAAACAAAAAACCATTCATCACCCGGAGGACGTTTTGCCATATCCCTTACCAACCCCATGACACAGTGCGGTTGAGTCTTTGATTTCCTGCCCTTAAAGCACGCCCGAAGGTTACCAAAGCCCCGTACACCAATGCCCAACTTGGTTATTTCTGCCTCTAAAACAAGCGCCGCCGCCAACGAGTCAACAACCACAACCAATTCCCGCGAAACGAGCATCCTCCCAAGTTCACCCGCCAACTTTTCAGGCGTGATGCCACCTCCCTTTCCAACAAAGGGTATGACCACTTCATCCGCACTGGGGATCCCAGGACAAGCGCCGGTGGGTAGTGCAGGTAGAAAAACTACGCGAGAATTGTCAAACTCACAAATTGCCATGCCCAATGCGAGTTCCTCATTGATTGGCCGATACTCCAGGCAAAGCCCACCAAAACCGATTTTCCTATACCACGGAGTAATTAAGTATGGCCTCCTAGAACCAAGACGACGAAACATCCGCGCCAAAGACTCGTGGACGACCACTGCCCCATGGGCCTGGGGCAAACCATCAAAGCCGTGGCAGAGCACAGCGGAAGAAACCCTTTGAATAGGATCTAACCACACGTCAGCCCCCACGACCTTCGCAGCTCTGTCTTGCAATACCAATTTCGAGTCACTTCTGCGATCGTTCACGCCCTCTACCACCCTTTGACTTGCCATGATCAAGCATGGGGTTACCCCTTCACCCACCGGAATTCAAGTCAGGGACCACAGAAGCAACATTTTCTTCTTTTTGCACAACCTGAAGCTCAATTCTCCGGTAATGTAGGTCAAGTAGAGCTATACACAAACCTAGGGAGAGAGAAGCATGAGCGGACGCGTTGGCTTTAGAACAGAACAAATTGAAGAATATCAGAGGCTTCAAAAGATGCTCGATGAAGCTACTTCGGAGTCTGTTAATCCCCCCGCAACCACAGTCCCCACCACCGACTGTCTCGTTGATGAAGCCAAAGCTCAGCGCCCTGCGCATATCAACCCCAAACGCATGCGAAACCAATCCGATGTTCAACGAGATGCTTTAGCACCCCGAAATCCCAACATGACCGGCCAGCGGACCGACGGATCCCCTGCACTGGTGGGTAGTAAGCGTACCAAGCAAGACTACGATGACCGCCCTGAAGACGAAATCGCACGAAAAAATCTAAACCAAAACAAGGCCAGAAACGCTGATTCCACGACTGGAGTCGAAGCTGTTGAGACGAAACATGAAAGTTTGGAGAAAAGTTACGAAAGCGCCATTAATCTCGTGGAACAGCTCCGGGTCGACCAACAAAATGCGAGGGTCACCGACCTCCCCGCCACAGTACAAGCACATCACGGCGAACTCTATAAAAATGCCATCACTGAAATCGGAAAACTCCGCAAACAACTTATCGCGACCAAACAAGGTGAAACCGAAGCGAGTCAACCCAAATACGACAAGCTGTATGAAGAGGCCGTGGGACTGGTTGAAGAGCTTCGCGAAGGGCTTAAGTTGGCCCAAACCCATGACGCCTCCGGTGACATACCCGTAACCACGAAAGCATCCCCACAAGAAGTTGCCCAAAGAGCAACAGTAGAAAGTATGCCCATCACCGATCCAAACATCACCCAAGTTAATTTTTCCTGGGAAGAATATGGTAGCGAATTCCAACGGGAGTATGCTGAATTCATGCGCGAGTACGCTGACGGTTTAATCGTGGAAAGCGGAGAAGCCAGTCTTAGGGACAATAATTCCACCAAGGTTTTTTCTGTTGTGGAACAAGCCAACGAAACCACCCCAGTCATCCTGCGCTGAGGTATCCAATCTAGATTGGCACCGCCGAAACAACCAAACCGTCGGCATCCGCAAAAAGATGGTCTCCCGGTTGAAACGTGACACCACCAAACGAAACCACCAAATCCCGCTCTCCCTCGCCTCTTTTGATGCTCTTTTTGGGGTGTGTACCCAAGGCCATCACACCTACGTCCATTTCAGCAATCACTGCGGAATCACGAATACAACCATAGACAACCACTCCTGCCCAATGATTGTTCTCTATCAGCTTTGCGATATTATCCCCCACCAATGCACAGCGTTTAGACCCACCACCATCAACCACCAAGACACGACCTTCACCCTCTTGCTCAAGTATTTCCCGGACCAACGAGTTGTCCTCGAAAAGCTTGAGAGTCACAATGGAACCTGCAATTCGTCGACGGGTACCGAACCAAGAAAACATTGATTCACATACCCTCAGGTCTGGATATTCATCGCATAAATCGGCTGTCGAAAAATCCTTCAAATCAACCATCTTATCACTCCTTATCCCCGATTGGCCCTCTGGCTGATTACCAGCACCAACTCTTCTTGACTACCTGAGACCCGGCTTGAATTTCAATCAAGCCTAGTAAGAACATCTCTCTCTTCCTGTTGAAAACGTTATTTCTACGATCAACGAAAAATCCCACCAAAACTATCCTTTTTCTGATGAAACGCAGAACTCAAATTTGAGTTCCCTATGAGTCATTGGTAATATTTTTGGACGACCGAAATCGGAAAAAATCCATCGAACCACCCATACGCATAGTCATACTAACCTATTTCCTACAAATACTCGGAGGATGTGCAAGCAGTGCCTCAACAACAGGACAATCAAGACTTCCCAACCAATGGTGGACAACTTCCAGCATAACGACAAAATCGACGACCTTTTCGGAGCGCCAAGAGTCAAACAAGATCGTGTTAAAATCACTCCTACCAAAATCCCAAAATAACCACACCCGAGAAAAACAGCGATCACCGCAAAAACTACTCAAAGCACTCAGTCAAACCAAAGCACTACGTCATTTTGCCACGATTGAAACCCATAGAGTCCAACCATCCACAACGAAACTGATTATCCTCGTTCCTCAATACCACCGTTCGGAGGACTATCCCATCAATTGGTCCAGCATCGGCAAAAAAGTCGCCCAGGTACAAAACAACATAGAAGATCTCATACTACACCTTTACTACAATTACGGCATCAGCTGCTGGGGGGTCGAAGGTAGAAGCGCCAATACAATTCGCGAATCACCCGTCCTCAATATGGGCCTGAGCGCAGTCCGCACGCTCGCCATCCGATTCCAGAATCTCCACCAAGAATTCAAGGAAGAGAACTCACTGGTCCTCGAAGAAAGCGAAAAGATTCTCGCGCTCCTATCCCCCTTTATTGTACAGCACATCCAAGCCGCCGATGGTGTCGCCATGGCCTTAATCAGGATTGGTTCCGAAGGCAATTCCCCTGGGGCCATAAACCAGCTTCAAAGGCTATGGTACGGAATCGAAAATAAAGCTCTCAATGAAAGAGCCGTCCAATTACTCAAGGATATTCGCCAAACGCAAAAAGAGATTCTAAGCTCCCAAACAGTGCCCACCGATCCCACCTCTATTGAAGGACAAGACTTTCTGCGGAATATTTGGTTCAAAGAGTTTCCTCCTTTTAACAAAAAAGTCATCAAACCCATTTCCAAAAAACTCAAAATCCTCCAAGAAATTCTAAGGCAGATCCGAGACGGCCCCGAAAAAAAATACCGCACCCTCCGGCACTTCATCAGAAACATTCAAGGTGTCTACGCATTGGCCCTCAGCCCCAGACAAATTATAAGCGAATTTGATTATTACTCGAACCTCGATTCCCCACCTCCCTCCACCAACAACACAGGCATACCTCTCTCATCAACAAACAAGAAGTCACTCAAAACAAAGCTTTCTGAGCTCTATGAAGAGTACGCCGACATTACTTTCACCAAACGTGAAAAAAGGGCGATTGGAACCACACTTAAGAAAGTAGACAAGGCGAAAAACTCGACATGCGTTCTGGTAATGGGCGCCAATCATCAATCAGGACTCATCGAACAGCTAACCAAGCTGGACCCTAATCATGGATTTCTTGTCCTAGATCCCTACCGACCCGTCTCCCGCGAAACGCCTGAGGCTCCGTAACGCCCCAAAAAAACGACGCACTCCCCACGACCTCACGCGTGTTCAACCATGGTGCAGTCATTCCATGACCTCCTCTACTGAAGATGTATCAAAACGCCACTGCTTGCACTAAAGAGTGCCAGCGTCTCTGAATCCAAAGCAACAGACTTACCCCCGAAAAGACAGGACGTATCATCACCTATGCCGAGAAAAAAGGCATCATTCATCTAGCAATGCCCAAAATCAGCAGCACCACCATTGGCAGCGAATAGCCAAACCATCCTCAAAAAAAGAGGCACCCGGATTTCGACACAACCCACTGGGCCGCCACAACCAAAGAAAACGAAATTGAGCCATGCATCCTATGGACTCGATCGGAACTACCTTCTCTAACTCCGGTTTCTTGAACACAAAGAAAAAAGCGGATTAGGGTTTCGATTTGTGAAAAAATTCAAATCCCCCTACCTGGGGATACTTTGGATATCCCAAACGCCGACACCTTCTGGCTTGTAAAATTCCAAACAACACCTACACGCCATCTCGTTGGCACTGCACACAACATTGGGTGGACTACTAAGTACACCGGTCCCGTGGAATTAGTCAGACCCTGTGCCGCATCGTTTTATCCAGACAAAGCCTTGGCCCTGGAGAGAGTGCTGACTCCTCCACCAGGAAAACCGCAGACGTCTCCAAACAAAAGACAAGCGCTCAAACAAGATTGTAGGCATCAAACAATGGCAAGCTAGCCAGGTGGGTCCGAGACCAAAGCCCATCTGATCTTCCTTAAGTCTCTATCTCTATAAAATCATGGCGTATCCTTCACTAAACCAGGCCTGGAGAAAATCCATTATGACAGTCGGTGATACTGGAGACACAAATGCTTTCACATTCGCCATCATGGTAAAAATGAACAAGAAGCCCGACAACCCCTCTGCTCTCTAAAAGTTTGAGCCTCACCGGCCTAACAGCGTAAACCATCTGTAATCGTAAACTTATTTAGATCACCCTGAAAATTCCTTCGGATTTTTGTGAGGCTGGTCACTTCGCTGTCCCCTCCAAAAGCACCGGTGTCATCTCTCACGCGAACATAGACTCAGGAGACAAACCAAGCCCATGAACAGATGAGGTTACTCCTGCACCCATAATTAGGACAAAAGACAAACAAACGACGACTCGCGAAGAATTGGTTTCGATAAAAACAATGGAGAAAGAGATGCGCCCAAATGTGTGGATGGCTCTAATACTGGCCTCAGGCCTCATTACCCTCAGCTACAAATTAGACGGTGGCTCCCTAGGCCTTCTCTACCAACCAACCTCCCTATTGATTGTTTTTGGAGGAATTACCTGCGGCTTAATTATGCAATTTAGCCTAGGCGACATCCGCCTAACCCTAAGTGATATCAGCACTAGCCGAAGTCACGGGCACAAAACTCGACTGGTTCCGAAGCAAATCTACACCTGGGCCAAAAAAGTGCGACGGGATGGGATTCGCGTACTCGAAGACGACCTTGAAACCATCAAGGATCCGGTCCTTAAACGAGCCGTATACGTCGCCGTGGAAAATGGTAGCTCAGCCTCAACCGTGGAAATCCTGAGTGCCGAACGGCAAAATTTATCCGATAGACTTCTGACTGCTCCCCAAGTATTAGAAGCTGCTGGAAATTACGCTCCCACCATGGGAATGATTGGGTCCATTCTTGGCCTGATCCACCTCATGCAGAACTTACATGACCCATCAAATATGGGGCCAGGTATCGCCACCGCCTTCGTCTCTACCTTGTACGGTGGAGTACTTGCCAACCTGGTCATCATGCCCCTAGCCAATCGTTTGTCGAAATACCACAATGAAATATTGTCCCAATTTGACCTGGTTTCCAATGCGATGATCGGAATACTCGAGCAAAGGAATCCACTCGTCATCCAAGAAGCCATCTCCATTCGCCAATCTAAAACCGTCAATGTGCTCAACAATCAGACTGAATCTGATCAAGATTCGTTTGAATAGGCCTCATCCAAATGACAACCAAAGGCTTTACACCCAGTTCTGATAACAAATGGTTGGTGAGTTATTCCGATTTCATCACTCTATTGCTCTGCCTGTTTGTGGTTCATTATGCCATCGATAAAAACAAAGCCAACGTGGACGAAAGTCCCGTTCAGATCGTCGACCACGGCGTTGGTTCCTCCCAATTAACACTGCCGAGTATTGCCGAGAAAATTGAGGAGCAACTCAGTGACCCATCGGTTCAAAATGCCGTGGACATGATTTTAGAAGAACGCAGGATAACCATACGTCTCAACGCTGAACTATTTTTCGAATCCGGTAAAGCAATCATTAAACGGGCCCAAAAGCCCGTGTTACGTGACATCGCCCCCGTCATTCAAGAAACAGGACTGAATCTCCAAATCGAAGGGCACACCGACAGTATGCCCATTGCCACACGGAAATTTCATTCCAACTGGGAGCTTTCTTCGGCCCGGTCATTGGCCATGGTTCACTACTTTGTCCGTAAATGCCAATTTCCATACGATAAGATTTCAGCGGCTGCATTTGGCCCCGCCAAACCCATTGGAAATAATCGGACTCCAGAGGGCCGCAAAAAAAATAGAAGAGTCGATTTGGTCTTAACCATCCCCACTGGGGCCAAGGCCCCCGCCAAGTAGAACTCTAACACCGGAATAATTCGTTCGAGCCAAGCAAACAGCAAGTAGATTCGTATCTGGACGAAAAAGGTCCTTGCTCCACAATTCATTTGCGACACAGAAAACGACCTATCTGTACCTTGAGCTACCACCCCACAAACAGCTCCTTCAAAGTGCAATATCAACCCTTAGGCTCTACTCTAGCATTGGGGGTTTCGAATTTATTTTCTGGAACCTTGGGGCAATAGCGCACAATTTCAAAGTAAAACCAACAACCAAAGGCTAGAAATATGACAATGAAGTGGCCCAAGAAATCAACGGGTTCGTTAGAAAATATGCCCCAAACCACAGGCTGAGCACCACGGCTTCACCATAGGCACATACTGAATCACAACTCGGAGTAAAGAAGCGCGACTTGGTGCTGATGCAGGGAATCGAACCCCGGACACTACGGTTATGAGCCGTATGCTCTAGCCATCTGAGCTACATCAGCGACGCGCGACTCATTACGCGAGCCAACAACGGCTGTCAAGCAATAGGGGAGCCGGTCTTTACGATAGAGCCTTCGTTCCCATCTAATACTCTTTTCCATTTGTTTACTGTTAATAGTGTTATATTTCTGTGTTAACTAAAGGCTACACAACAAACCATTATGACTGAAAACAGAAATCTCATTTCCGACCGCTACCTACTCAAAACAATCCTGGGTAAAGGCGGTGGCGGCCGCGTGTTTGGCGCGCTGGATACGTGGCTTCAAAACTCAAAAGTTGCTATTAAACTAGTAAGTTACAACTTTTCATCTGTAGACACGAGACAAACACTCCATCGAGAATTCGCCTTGCTTTCCAGATTCAATCACCCCTGTATCGTACCCGCCTTGGACATGTTTTCCATTGAAACTCCCAATGAGGAATTCTCTTTAAACACCGGCGATTTCTGTCTGGTTGAGCCCTGGATAGAAGGCCAGTCCGCCGCGTCCATGAAACAATTCCGTGAAGACGAAGTCGCCTTAATCGGTTTACAAATCACTGCGGCACTCTCGGTTCTCCACAGCAGCCATATTAGGCATGGGGACATTAAGCCCTCGAATATTATGTTGCAATCCTCGCCGCAGACGAAGGCTTGGTTGATCGATTTTGGTCTAAGTCACTTGAAAGCCGCCATGGGCTCCGGCGGTACCCCCATTTTTATGCCCCCCGAATCCCTTCGCAATTCACCCCAATTGGCATCCGACATCTTCAGCCTGGGAAAAACCATGGCCGAAATGTTAAATCCAAGTCCCGAACCGAACAAACAGCTGGGAAACACCCTCGAAATTGAAACTTTCGATGGTTTGTTACATGCCATGACCCACCAACGCTGGGAAAAGCGACCTACCGCTTCAGAGGTTTTTTCGGCCCTAACCCGCTTCACGGACAGAAAATTGGGCGGTGCCCCCATTAAAGTCCTACGTGACCACCAGCACCTTCAAGGGGCATCGGTGCACTCGCCGAAAATCACAGGCCCCATCAGCCAGTGGCTTAGAGGCAATCTTAGAGAACCCGTAACTATTCTCCGGGGTGTACCCGGAACCGGAAAAACCTTCATTTGCCGCGAAGTTGAACTCATAAGCTTAACACTCGAAAGAACTGTCGTCGGCTCAATTCGAGACACAGATCGAGACTCTGAAGATTCACTGAAAACACTCGCAATAGAGCTCAATGCCCCTCCTCCCGCCAGCACCGATCAATTCGCGATATTCCGCTCAATTTTGACCGGCCTACAAGGGCTTGCCCAAGCCACGCCCATTACGCTTATTTGGGACAATCTCAAACCCGAAAGTTCAGTGGACATATTCCTTAAATGGCTCACCCCATACTACGCCGAATTTGGAGATCGACTGCGAATTTTTGGAGCCACGCAAATCAAGGAAATCACAGGCCCCAATGAACAAACCTGTCATCTCGACTTAGACAACTTCAACTTAGAGCAAACACAAAGCTTCCTAAAAACAGCGCGTCCCCTACGCACAACCGATGAAATTCACGCCGAAAAACTCCATAAACTCTCAGGCGGTAACGCCCAGCTTCTAATGGAACTACTCCTGTTAAACCCTGGCGATAAAATCCATAGCGCAACGCTAAAATCATCGGCCCCCAACCCGGAAACATCCATCCACCCATGGGAAAAATCCCTCGCCCTCTTTGCTTGGTGGCCAAAACCCTGGTCTTTAAACTCGATTTCCGAAGTACATAGGCTATCGGCCAGTGAGATTCAATCGATTATCCAAAGGGGTCTCGAACACGGTTTGCTGAAAACCGCATCACAAACAGGACAGGCAGGCTATGAGTTTACAGGACAAGTTCAACGCAAACGACTCCAAAACTTAACCACCACCAAGGAACTCGAAACAATCCTTTCAAGCTTAGAAACCATCCCACCCCATGAGCAAAACTTCGAAACCATTCTACAAATTGCCCGGCTCAGCTTCGAACTAAAAACCTCATTTGCACACCTCAAGTTGCTCCAAGCCTATGAATCTGCAAACTCACATGAACATCATCGGATTGCCCTAGAGCTATTGCACAACCTCCTCAGCCTAAAGCCCGATCCTACGACCGCCATCACATATTTCTACAAACAAGGTTGGCACTACGAAAATCAAGGACAACTTCCGACCGCGCTCAAAGCTTATGAGAAAGCCCTTCAAGCGCCCCAGGCCAAGTTAGGTTTCGCTCGAGTTTGTATCCAGCTTGGAAATTATCAAGAAGCAAATCAAGTTCTCGAGGGAATTAAGGAGCTTGATCCTAAAAGTACCAAAGAATCGGAAACACTCTACATTCGGTCCCTGGTATTTACGCAAAACTTATCCAAAGCAGCTGATTTCATCGAAGAGATCCTCGCCAGTGACGAAAACAACCCATTTCTAGCCGATGTCTGGGTACAAAAAGGATTGGTTGCATTCTATAAAGGCCAAAACCTAGAGGCAGTCAGAGCTTTAGAGTATGCCCAGAAGCTATGCGCTGAAGATCCCAGCTTAAACCGACCCGCGAGCTTGGAGGCAAATCTCGCCTTGGCCTATCACAAGGCAAATCAACTCCAGTTGGCATCAACGCTATATCAACAAGCGGTAGAACAAGCGGAGGTTGGTGGTCACCAGCCCAAAAAGCTCAACCGCCTCATCAATCTCAGCACTCTCCAGCACGACCTTTGCGATTACCCGGCAGCAGAAAAAAGTCTCCAAGAGGCAAATACATTGGCGAAACAGTTAAATATCCCAGTGCATGAGGTACGCTCGGGATTGGCCTGGTCAAACCTTCTCTGTCACCTAGGACGATTCACTGAAAGTGCAGAAATTCTCGACAACACATTGCGTGTCGCTGAAATCACGAAACTAACCACTGAGACAATTCTCTTAAAATTGGTCAAAGCAGAAATTGCAACCGCTCGTGAAGATTATGATGAAGCGATAGCCACGCTACAAAAGATTCTATCGGAATCAGAAACCCAAAATAATTTAGCACTACTTACCGAAGCATTTCTTATCGAATCTCAAATTGCTTGGCGCCAAAACAATTTATCTAAAATGCAGCTGAAAACCAATGAAGCAATTAAGCTTAGTGAGCAAAGTGGTGATGACCACCTCATTGCCCGATGTAAATTGCTCCATCTCTTAAGCGCACTTCTCGACCACCAAGAAAAACCTCAGGAACTACAAAAGCGACTCAGCGATGCAATCAATTCAGGACAACGCATTCACGACAAAGAACTCCGCTGGAAAATTTACCTCGGATGCGCTTTCGCTGCGCGGCGACGAGGTCAGACGAAACAAGTCAGAGATTTTATTGATCGCGCCGAAAAAATTGAGCGAGAAATCGTGCGTTTCCTCAATGCAAAGGTTGAGCAAAGCTATCACCAGCACTGGTTTAGGAAAAAACTCATGGATGAGTATCGTAAAATGGACACACAAAGTTTATCCAATCACAGCCATGGACTGCAACAAGTTCTGAGAATCAACCGGCTCTTGGCCCAAGAACACAACCGAGAACGTCTTCTCGACCGCATCATAGACTCCGCCATCACCTTGACGGGCGCAGAAAGAGGCATCTTGCTACTCGCCGAACCAGAGGGGGGAAATATGACCGCCTATTCCGGACGTGCCACGGGGCTCAGTGATCTAAGAAACTCAGAGCAATCCTTTAGCCAAACCATCGCCCATGAAGCAATGACAACAGGACAACCCGTCATCTCCTGGAATGCCAGTGGGGATGAACGCTTCGCAGAACAAATGTCCATCCACCAACTTCAATTAAGAAGTGTGATGTGCCTCCCCATCATCGCAGAGCCCACCATTCGAGGAGCACTTTATCTCGACCATCGCCAACAATATGATGTCTTCAATGAATTTGAGACCCCCGTCGTCCAAGCCTTCGCTGACCAAATCGCCCTCGCAATGTACAACGCCCAATTAATTGGTGAACTAAAATCTCAAACAAAGGAACTTCAAGAATCGCAATCCACCATTGAAGCCCTTAATCAAAAACTTGAAACTCAGCTAGATGCCCAATCCGAGGAATTAAACGCTCTTCGGGCTAAAATGGGAAAAGAAGGACCAACCGAAAAATACGGAATGGTTGGTTGCTGTGCCAAAATGCAAACTCTATTCCAACTCATTGGGCGAATTTCCCAAAAGCCCATCCCAGTTACCATTCAGGGAGAATCTGGAACCGGAAAAGAGCTGGTCGCACGCGCGATCCATCAGGAGTCTCCCAGAAAAAACGGCCCTTTCGTGGGCGTAAACTGCGGAGCCCTCACAGAAGAACTTTTGGAAAGCGAACTTTTCGGCCACGAAAAAGGTGCATTCACCGGAGCAGTGCGTGGCAAATTGGGCCTCTTTGAAGTCGCCAATGGCGGTACCATTTTCCTTGATGAAATCGGCGAAATGCCTCTGAGCATGCAAGTAAAACTCCTACGTGTCTTGCACCAGAAAGAATACCGAAAGGTTGGTGGAACGAAATTACTAACGACCAATGCAAGAGTCCTATGTGCGACCAATCGCAACCTTAAGGAAATGGTGACCGATGGCTCATTCCGAGAAGACCTGTGGTATAGAATAAACGTGGTCGAACTCACTCTCCCCTCTCTTCGAGAACGAACCGAAGACCTCCCCCACTTGATTGCTCACCTCATCCAGAAACATTCTCAGGGCGTGAAAATCGACCTAAAAAAGGCTGCTCTTAAACTCCTTCTACAATACCCATGGCCTGGAAACATTCGAGAACTCGAAAACGAGATCCAGAGAACACTTATCCTATGTGACGATTCCATCGGTGCCGAAGACCTTTCCCCAAAACTCAGGGAAAAGATAGAAACCGTTCCGGAATTGAATCTCGATTCACCGGTATCCTTGAAAGATTTAGTGGGCTCCTACGAAAAGAAAATTATCATCGAAGCATTAAAACGAAACGAAAATCGCGTCGCCAAAGCAGCTGAACTACTGGGCCTCACAAGAGTTGGCTTGTATAAAAAAATCAACAAATTTGGCATAAATGAAAACTAGCGGAAACACGCTCATCGTTCTGCCGATCCGTGGACGGAATATAGTCCTTTAAAATCATCCACTTAAGTCCCTTTGCATTCGGACAACGGGTGGCATATATCGTGCTTGTCTAATGATGATGAATCTATCTCGACACATGGGACTCAGCCTCCTTCTAATCGGACATGTTCTGCTCACCGCAGGTTGTATTATAGGGACCACCCCACTGCCCGAAGCAGACCAGGGTGAGTCTTTAAAAGATACGAGTTTTCCGTCCTCTACAGTAGAGGGTTCGGAAACTGCCTCCGACACAGCAACTGAAATTGAAGCTCCGGGGATGGACGATCAAGGCGGCTCGCAGAATACCGCCGACAGCGATGGCAATGTGAACGCCGCCGCCGGAAACCAACCACAAGTCACCCTAACCAGTGCGGGGGATTATGTCATCGCCTTAGAAAATAGCTTTACCCCCACCCATAGCTTTGAACTCGTCGACACCCATTCCTTCGAAACATTAAGCGAAGGCACCGTGAACCCCAAAGGTAGCTTTATCGGCCTAACCAATACCCCCCCAAGAAGTGCACTGCTCAAAGTAAGTGGAGATGCCTATGAGAAAATCCTTAAACCCCAAGCTCTAACCCCCACCGGAGAGAACTTGATAACGACAATCCAAGACTCATTGGATGCTGCGTCCCCAGACGCCCCCTTTCAACTCAGCCTTATCGACGGAGGCCAAGTGATTTTTACCGGTACCATTCCAGGAGACACCGGTTTGATTCTCGCAAACCTCACCCAAAACAAGATGGCAATTGCCCCAATTCGAAACACCACTTCAGCCCGAGAATTACGGCTCAATCAGGTAGAAATCAACGACGATTTGGTTCTCCTCATGTTGGAAGCCACGGATTCAGAAGACGGCCCCGCCTCCAAAAAGGTTTTTGATATCATCTACTCTGAGAACTAAACTTGGATTTTGAAAGATAGCGCAATTCAAAATGGCTGTTCTGTCGGAGAATCACGGCTCAATCAGCTAAAGATTCAGCAGACCACACGGACTCCAAAAAAAGTTCGTAATATCACCTAGACGTCGGAAAGAGTTTCGGTCATTCAATAGAGAAGTTAAGCTCGGGTCTTTTGGCGAAAAAAGTCGGCTATTTTTTGAATAAGGCTTCCAGCTTTGCTTTCGCATCATTCATATTGATCTCTTCTTCGCGTTCACCCTCAAACGGACGGTACATACCACAAAAATTCGAGCGCTCTTTGTCCGGAATATACTCCGATATAGTTTCACTGCACTCATTGTGAGAACCCGGCGAATAATACTGGCAATTCTTGCAAGCACGCATATCGTTACGGCAGTGGGGACACTCATCGCCGCGAGTCACCTTATCGTGCATTTCTGTTACTTCACTACAAGACCAGCAGGTAAAATTCCAATCAGCCATCAGTTTCTCCGTGTAATTCTCAAGGCCGGCCCTATGCCCATTATTTTGGAGCGATGCAACAACGGAAACCTAAAGATATCGACGAATCCCATGGCATACGATTAAACCGAGCACTACATCGCCCGGCATACAGCCCCTGCTCAATACTTCCGCCTTTGACGGTCTTGCCGTCACTTCCCGCCGTGAAGGAATTTGACGTCCATTCCGCCACATTACCAGCCATATCAAAGAGACCTTCTGGAGTCCTACAACCCGATTTTGCCACCCCCCGTAAGCGGGAAGGCACACCGTCACTTTGTAATAAATTACACTTTTCAACCGCCGCTCGACTTTTCGTTGGAAACCTTCGACCCCTTTGCCCGCGACAAGCGCGCTCCCACTCCTCTTCGGTGCACAGGCGCTTGCCCTTCTTGTAACACCGGTCTTTAGCTTCTCCCCAAGTCACTTTATAGAAAGGCATTTCACCTTCTCTATTGGGATACTCGAACCGATCAACACAAAAGGCTTCTATGCGTCTTGATTGCGACGGAAGATCACCGAATCCTCTCATGGGATCAGAAGGTGAAGTTCCAAAAACAAACATCCCTGCAGCAATACCAACCATTTCTCTTGGGCAGCGGACCGCCCCTATTTTTGACTTTGGAGGCGCAGAGGGAGAAGGAGGTATAAATCCTTCCGCCGCCTCCGAGTCTAGGTTGGAGGTATTTTTCGTATCGGCTTGTGACCCCGAAGAGACCTTCAAGGCGTCTACTTTCCCCGCCTCACGCTTCTCGGATGGATTCTCCGCTCCTACTTTTTCTACCACCAACGCCGCCTCGATATGTGCACTGGGCGCCGGCCGTTCTTTGCCCCCTCCCCCTATCTCCCCCATTGCATCGGCCAACGTCACTGCGGCCTGCTTATGGATTTTCGCCCCCAAACCCTCCCGCTGCTCGTCACTCTCGCCCTTTTGCACAAAGGGCGCTAGGAACCAGGTAAAACCCAAACCAAGTAATAGCAAAATCATACCTCGCAAAACCCACCGAGCCTCTGGCCCCTTGCTCGACGGTCCGCGATTTGGCAGTTCCTCAGGCTTATTCCCTCGTTTTCCTGCTCTCGAAAGCGCCTCAAAATTCTCAACTTCAGTGGAACGCCGATGTTCCCTCACCATGTCGGGGACAGTTGTATCATCCGCTAGAAACTCTGGACTAAGTTCAAGATCCGCGTCGGTGTCACGACCATCTGGGTCCCTTGGCCTGGCCCCCAAGTCTTCTGACGGGTCCAACTGAATCACTTCATCTAACCGAAACATAAACTCTTGGGGACTTCGCCAGCGCTCCGTGTGGTTCAGAGCAATCGCTCGTTCCACAACATTCCCCAGGTCTTCACCAAGTTTGTCTCGAACCATATCCCAGTCAACGGAACTATCCCTGCCGGGAACAATACCCGTCAGCATTTCTGAGAAAATAATCCCCAAACTGAAAACATCGGCTCTCGCATCTACCTCCATTGAATCGTTCTGAATTTCTGGTGCAAGATAGTGATTAACCCCCAAATGAGATGCCTTAGCCACATAGGGGCGGTGTGGCAGACCATGCCAATGAAAACCCGCACCTATTTTCAATAAATCGGGTAAAATAATGATATTTCGAGGGGTCATCACGCCGTGAAATTTAAATCGACCCAGATCGGTTAAGCCGGCGACGAGCTGATAGAAAATGGGTAAAACTTCATGCAAATCAAAGAGTTGTGACTTGTCCAATCTTAGATCAATAATCTTCCTAAGGCTCAAGCCTTCCAAAACCGGCATTGTATAATAAACCAGGTCGTTCTCTTCCCCACAGTCAATGATGGGAACCAAATTATCCGAGTTGATTTTCTTGAAACGCTTGCATTGATTCTGGAAATTCTCTCGATCTTTCTCATGCTGAACAAGCTTTGGATCGACAATCTTCAAAACCAGACGGCCGTCACTTTCGTTATCCTTAGTCCTGGCAACCCATCCCGAACACCCGGAATCGGCATAGTCTATAATCTCGTAGCGGTCAGCGAGTAGATCTCCCCGTCGCAAGGGGAAACTCCCAACAAATCCGCCTCCTTTACGTGAATGAGCTGTCTGATTTGTCTCTCGACGATCACTCGAAAAATCGACGTCACAAACACTACAACTTCGTTCACCATCGGGGGTATAACTGCCACACCGGTAACACAGCACAATTTGATCCCGTCCAAACCCAAGGCGCCTGACCGCCACGCATAAAAAACTTGTAATGCACTCTTAACATATCGGAATTCTGTAACAAACAACAATCTCAGAGAAGCGAGATAGCAAACGCTCTACGAACCGTCAAAAAAAGGGAGCCCACCTGCGAGCACATGAATACCCGAATCCACATGAACAACCTCTCCAGTAACTGCGCAACTAAGGTCAGACAAAAGATAGACCGCACTCGCTCCGACATCGTCAATGGAGACATTCCGCTTCAGTGGGGCCTGCCCTTCAGCCGACGATAGCATCTTGCGCAAACCCGGCACACCCGCCGCGGAAAGCGTTTTGATAGGACCAGCACTTAAAGCATTCACGCGAACATTTTGCTCCCCTAACTCATTGGCCAAATAGCGCACCGAGGCTTCCAACGCCGCCTTAGCAACACCCATCACGTTGTAATTAGGCACAACCCGTTCCGCTCCTAAATAACTCATGGTCAGAACCGATGCCGTACTTGTGGCTTTATGTAAAAGAGGCATAAAGGTTCGGCTCAAAGCCACCAGGGAATACGTTGAAATTTCCAGCGCCCGCAGAAAACCAGCACGACTGGTATCAACAAATCTCCCCTTCAAATCATTCACCTCAGCAAAGGCAACGGCATGAACAATAAAGTCCAAATTTTTCCAGTGCCGCTCAACCCCCAACCGCAGCTCTTCTAAGGCTTCATCGGAAGTCACATCGCATTCGAGCAAATCAATGGCCCCAAGCTCCTCGGCGAGAGGCCGAACTTTTTTCTCGAACCGCGGCCCCTGATAGCTCAATATCAACGAAGCTCCTTGGTCCTTGGTTTGTTTTGCAATCCCGTAGGCAATACTTCGCTGGTTTGCCATACCCAAAATCAGTCCACGCTTTCCTTCTAACAAGCCCATGTAACTCCCATAACCCGACACCCCACCAAGATAAAGCAGCGCGTCATTCCAAATCCAAAGATTGCAATCTTACACCATCCTGCCGTTGGTAAAAGGCCTTACCCCCAAAACCACACCCAAAGGCCTATAAAAGACCCTCGTATTCCAAGCACCAATACCCACACACGATATTTGAACATACAAGAATGTACCGCTTGGGCGCCAAGGCCCGCCTTCAACGAATAGCTCCTAACTAAAATCGAGACTCAACACAGGCCAAAGTCCTGAAATCTCGAAAACTGAAACTTGCAGCGCCTGCTCGCAAAGAGTAATAGAATGCCCATCAAGAAAGTTATAGTAAGTCATTGGAGGATCCCATGGGATACGAAAAACTGAGCACGCCTACCGCCGGCGAAAAAATAACCATTACAGAAGACAAACAACTAAACGTCCCCGACCATCCGATCATCCCCTTCATTGAAGGCGACGGCATCGGTCCCGATATCTGGAAAGCCTCTCAGCCAGTCTTTGATTCAGCCATCAAGAAAGCTTACGATGGCAAACGAAAAGTTGAGTGGTTCGAAATATTTGCAGGAGAAAAAGCCGTCTCCACCTACGGTGATAATCAATGGCTACCCACCGACACCATCAAAGCCATCAAGGAACATGTCGTCGCTATTAAGGGCCCCCTTACAACCCCTGTCGGGGGTGGAATTCGCTCTTTGAACGTCGCTATTCGACAAATCCTTGATCTCTATGCATGTATTCGGCCCGTTCGATATTTTGAAGGTGTGCCTTCCCCCGTTAAGGAACCCCAAAAACTCAACGTGGTTATTTTCCGGGAAAACACCGAAGATGTTTACGCCGGCATCGAATGGCAACAAGGAAGCAGCGAAGCCACCAAATTAATCAAGCATCTCAATCAGGGTCCCGCAAAGGAACTCGGCAAACAAATCCGAGAAGACAGCGGCATCGGCATCAAGCCCATCAGTAGCACGGGCTCAAAACGACTCGTAAGACGCGCCGTCCAATATGCGATCAACAACCATCTACCCATGGTGACTTTGGTTCATAAAGGCAATATCATGAAATTCACCGAAGGTGCATTCCGTGACTACGGCTATGAATTGGCCGAAGCTGAATTCGCAGACCAAACCATCACTGAAAACGTCATGTGGGAAAAATACGATGGCAAAGCCCCCGATAACCGAGTCATCCTCAATGACCGTATCGCCGACGCGATGTTTCAGCAGCTTTTACTGCGCCCCAATGAGTATTCCGTCATCGCAACCATGAACCTCAACGGCGATTATCTTTCGGATGCTTGCGCCGCTCAAGTGGGCGGACTCGGCTTAGCACCTGGGGCGAATATCGGCGATGACGCAGCACTCTTCGAAGCCACTCACGGAACTGCACCTAAATATGCAGGACAAGACAAAGTGAACCCCTCCAGCGTCATTCTTTCCGGAGCTCTAATGCTAAGACACATGGGTTGGCCAGAAGCAGCAGACCTCATTGAAAAAGGAATTGAAGGAGCAATTCGAAATAAGACTGTTACCTACGACCTTGAACGACAAATGGAAGGGGCCAAGCTCCTGAAATGCAGCGAATTTGGTCAAGCAATTATCGACAATATGTAAATATTATGACGGGGTCTCAACCCCATACCCCCAAAAGGAGTAAATGATGGCGAGAACATTTGAACGAGCAAAATTGGCAATGATAGGCGCCGGACAAATCGGCGGAAACCTCGCTCTCTTCGCAGCCCAAAAGCAGCTTGGAGACGTTGTCCTTTTCGATATTGTCGATGGCATGCCCCAGGGTAAATCCCTGGACATGCTCCATATGTCCCCTGTCCAGGGATTCGACGCAAAAGTTACAGGCACGAGTAACTGGAATGATGTAGCGGGTGCCGACGTGGTTGTTGTAACCGCAGGTATTCCTCGTAAACCCGGCATGAGCCGCGACGATCTCCTCGATACCAACGTTAAAATAATGAAAGACGTGGCCACAAATCTGAAGCAGCAATGCCCAGACGCCTTTGTCATCGTCATCTCTAATCCCTTGGATGCCATGGTTTACACCATGAAGGAAGTCACCGGTTTCGCAGCCAACAAAGTCGTCGGTATGGCGGGGGTTCTTGACTCTGGACGTTTCCAATATTTCGTGGCTGAAGCGCTCAACGTATCCGTGGAAGATGTAAAGTGCTTCGTCCTAGGTGGCCATGGCGATACCATGGTACCGGTTATCGAGCTATGCTCCGTTGGTGGGGTTCCCCTGACCCAACTTATGGATATCGAGCAAATTGAGGCCATCGCCAACCGCGTTCGCAAAGCAGGCGGAGAGATCGTCGGCCTTCTCAAGACCGGAAGCGCTTTTTACTCCCCTGCAGGTAGCGCCATCGCCATGGCTGAAGCGTATATCCGCGACAAGCGACGTGTTTTGCCTGCGGCAGCTCAATGTAATGGTGAATACGGTGTCGATGGGCTGTATGTCGGTGTTCCTACCATCATTGGTAAGGGCGGCGTCGAGAAGATATTAGAGGTGGAACTGTCCGATAAAGACAAAGCCCTCCTGAAAATCAGCGTCGAACACGTCGAAGAATTGGTATCTCAAGTCAAGAAGCGACTATAATCATACCGAGATACGGAATCTTAGAGAGAGGGTCGAGTAAGGCCCCTTCTCTAAGACCATAATTTTTATCGAAATAAGATAGAGGTATTATCTAGAGAATGGCATGGCTGCCATTCAAAGATTACTTTCCACCCAGAGGACAAACAAATGAATTGGGTTGTCTCGTTTGCAAAATCATCCATCGGCGCCAAAATCATAATGGGAGTGACAGGAGCTGCTCTCGTGGGATTTATCCTGGCTCACATGTTGGGGAACCTTCAAGTGTTTCTGGGTCCCGATGCATTAAATCAATATGCTAAAAACCTTAAAGACCTCGGTGGTCTCCTGTGGCTGGCTCGGGGAGGCCTAATTGCGGTTGCCATCCTCCATATTGCTTCGGGAATTCGCCTCGCAAAGCTGAATAGGGATGCACGCCCCGTTGCTTATGCCCATAAAGCCACAGTAAAAGCCAGTTTTGCCTCTCGCTATATGGGCCTAAGCGGTTTGGTGGTACTTGCATTTCTCGTTTATCACCTACTACACTTCACCCTCGGCGTAACCCACCCTGACCAGCATAGCATGGTCGACAATATGCAACGGCATGATGTCTATAGCATGGTCATTTTGGGATTCCGTGACCCTGCGGTCGCACTTTCATATATCATCGCGATATGCTTACTCGGGCTTCATCTTAATCATGGCGCCAGTAGCTTGTTTCAAAGCCTTGGGCTCAAGCACTCAAAATACAATGACTTCATCGCAAAAATTGGCCCCTTGGTGGCCATCATTGTTGTCGTCGGAAATATATCAATGCCAATCGCTGTTCTTTGCCGCTGGGTCGGTGCGGAAATAGGAGGTTAACAAAATGGATTTGACTTCACACGAACCGACCGGAGAAATTTCCGAACGATGGGACAAACATCGATTCGATATGAAACTCGTCAACCCCGCCAACAAAAGAAAATACCGAGTCATCATGGTGGGATCGGGTCTTGCGGGCGGAGCAGGCGCCGCAACCATGGCCGAACTCGGCTATGATGTCGAGTGTTTTTGCATTCAGGATACACCCAGACGAGCCCACAGTATCGCGGCTCAAGGTGGGATTAATGCAGCCAAAAACTACCAAAATGATGGTGACAGTGTCTACCGACTCTTTTACGACACCGTTAAAGGCGGGGACTTCCGCGCCCGCGAGTCCAATGTCTACCGACTGGCGCAAGTAAGCGTTAATATCATCGACCAGTGCGTGGCCCAAGGCGTTCCCTTTGCCCGTGATTACGGTGGTTATCTAACCAACCGATCCTTTGGTGGTGCTCAAGTTTCACGAACTTTCTACGCACGGGGCCAAACCGGCCAGCAGCTCCTGTTGGGAGCCTATGGTGCACTCTCCCGTCAGATCAAAGCGGGAAAAGTGAATATGCACACCCGCGAAGAAATGCTCGAACTCGTCCTCGTCAATGGGCAAGCACGGGGAATCATCACCCGAAATCTGGTAACTGGCAAGCTCAGCGCTTGGGCCGCCGATGCTGTGGTTTTGGGAACGGGCGGCTACGGCAATGTCTTTTACCTTTCCACCAATGCCATGGGCTCCAACGTCACCGCTCCCTTCCGAGCCTACCGAAAAGGCGCAGGATTTGCGAATCCGTGCTATACACAAATCCATCCTACCTGCATTCCCGTGAGCGGAGACCATCAATCCAAACTCACCCTGATGAGTGAATCTCTTCGCAATGACGGAAGAGTGTGGGTTCCGAAAACATCAGGAGATACGCGACGACCGCGAGACATCCCAGAGACAGACCGAGATTATTACCTAGAACGCCGCTATCCCGCCTTCGGTAACCTCGTTCCACGGGATGTGGCCTCTCGGGCAGCGAAGCACGAATGCGATGAGGGTCGCGGCGTCGGGCCTGGCGGGCGGGGAGTATTCCTCGATTTCGCAGATTCCATTAACCGACTCGGAAAGGACCAAGTCGAACAACGCTACGGCAACCTCTTTCAAATGTACGAACGTATTACCGACGATGACCCCTATGAAACGCCCATGCGCATTTATCCTGCGGTTCACTACACCATGGGTGGTCTCTGGGTCGACTACAATCTTCAAAGTACCATTCCTGGACTCCATGTCGTCGGCGAGGCAAATTTCTCAGATCACGGTGCCAATCGTTTGGGAGCAAGCGCACTGATGCAAGGACTGGCCGATGGCTACTTCATTATCCCGTATACCATCGGCAATTACTTCGCCCACAATGCTACCCCTGCCCTGTCTACGGATGCACCCGAGTTTAAGCAGGCAATGCAAGAATGTGAAAATCGACAGAAAAAATTCTTGGAAATTAATGGAAAACGAACCGTCGATTCCTTCCACCGCGAACTGGGAAAAACCATGTGGGAAAACTGCGGCATGGCCAGAAATGCCACGGGGCTTAAAAAGGGAATCGAGCATATTCAGGGGCTCCGAGCTGAATTCTGGGAAAATGTGAAAGTGCCTGGCAGCGGAGCGGAACTCAACAGTGAACTAGAAATGGCTGGCCGCGTCGCCGACTTTCTCGAATTCGGTGAAGTCATGTGTCGCGACGCACTCAACCGGGAAGAATCCTGTGGCGGTCATTTCCGAGAGGAGCACCAAACCACCGAAGGCGAAGCCCTCCGTGATGATGAAAATTTCTGCTACGGTTCAGTCTGGGAATACAAGGGCTACGGGGAAACCCCTGCCCTCCATAAAGAAGAACTCCACTTTGATTATGTCAAACTGGCAACGAGGAGCTACAAGTAATGAAGCTGAATCTCCATATATGGCGACAAAAATCCCCCAACGATGCGGGTAAGATTGTCAAGTATGAAGCCAACGATATCTCTCCAGATATGTCATTCTTGGAAATGCTTGATGTTCTTAACGAACAACTCATAGAAAAAGGCGAAGCCCCCATCGAGTATGACCATGATTGCCGAGAAGGCATTTGTGGCATGTGCTCAATGGTCATCAACGGTGTAGCCCACGGCCCGGAAAAAGAAACGACGACCTGCCAGCTCCACATGCGAAAGTTCAAGGATGGCGACACAATTTACATCGAACCATTCAGAGCCAAAGCATTTCCTGTGGTCAAAGATTTGGTCGTCGATCGAAGTGCCTTCGACCGAATCATTCAAGCTGGGGGATTCATTTCTGCCAACACTGGAAACGCACCCGATGCCAATGCCATACCTGTTTCGAAGGTCATTGCGGATCAAGCCTTTGACGCAGCAACTTGCATTGGCTGTGGCGCATGTGTCGCCGCCTGTAAGAACGCATCAGCAATGCTCTTTGTTTCAGCAAAAATAAACCAATTCAGGGATCTTCCCCAGGGACAGCCAGAAAGATACTCCCGAGCCAAAAGCATGGTAGAGCAAATGGACGCGGAAGGTTTCGGAGCTTGCGGAAATCAAAATGAATGCGAGGCAGTCTGTCCAAAAGGTATCAAGGTAAGTAACATCTCCAATATGATACAGGACTACACCAAATCCGTTCTTGCCACCGACAACTAGTTAAGCTAACGTCCTCCTGGATCTCTTTGGAGGAGTCCCATGAACAAGTCGCCTTTCAAAACCACACTCATTGTTTCTCTTATTGTTGGTATGCCCTTTTCGGTGTTGGCCACCACCACCAAAGTAGGTAACCCCATTGACGACAAGATAAAATCGACCACACTCGCCCAAATCCTAAAAGCACCTAAGACATTCGAAAATAAAAAGATACTGGTAACTGAGGGTCAAGTCAGACAAGTTTGCCAAAAGAAAGGTTGTTGGATGGAGTTGGCGGTTAACTCCGCCGCCAAAGGAGCCGGATGCCGTGTCACCTTCAAAGATTACGCCTTTTTCGTTCCAAAAAATTCAATGGGACAACACGCCAGACTGATGGGAAATATCCAACTCAAAAAGATTGATGCCAATAGGGTCAAGTATCTCGAAGCAGAGGGTGGAACATTTTCACAAAAAGAAAAAGACGGATCGGCCTATGAAGTTCGGTTTGTTGCTTCTGGTGTTGAACTCTCAAAATAATACCTCAACCAGGGATCTTGGGTTGCTTGATTGCCCCATAAAGCCCCAATAAAACCAGGCAGCCTCCCATCATATCGGTGAGCACGGGAACCTGGTCGAGAAAAATCAAAGCCAAAACAGCCGCTCCCACGGGCTCCAATAGAATCCCCGCGGTGACGGTCGAAGCAGGTATGTAACGCAGGCAATAATTTAAGCCATTGTGGCCTATCAATTGTGGTCCCATAACTAGCAGAGCCAGCAACATCCAAGTGTGGGCAGAAATCGCCCCCAAGAACGGCTCTCCGAAAATGGCTAGCGGTAAAAGACAGAGGGCCGCCACGGCACAAGTAATCCCAGAATAACACGTGGTCGCCAGCCGAGGCCGCACCACCGATCCGATAAAAAAATAGCCAGCCCCCATCACTCCTCCAAACAGAGCCAAGAAATCACCCTCAAGGTTGCCCCCAGCACCGCCAAATCCACTCATCACCGCCAACCCTGGCAAAGCTATACCAATACCCGACCAGAAATGGCCCTTCGGAGGTTTTCGGAGTACACCCCATTCCATCAGGCCCGCCCATATTGGAGCCATGGTCACCAAGAGAGTCGACCTCATAACGGGGATCAATTGCAACGAAGCAAACCAAAAAGAAAAATGGGCCGCCAATAAGAGCCCACCTAGCAGCGCCTTAAAAAAATCAGGCCGGGATATACGATGAATGACCGGCGCCAACAAAAGACTCGCGCCGGCCATCCTCAAAAACGCAATCCTTTCGGGCGCAATCCCCTGGACAGCCGCGACAATAACCCCCGCCGCACTAATCGTAGCGACCGCACACAGTAAAACCCCATACACGCGCATGGGAATAGCCCCCGACTCCCTCATTTCCTCTACCGCCGCCATAAGAAACACTCCAAGAGTAAAAACCTCCAAAGCCTCGTCTTCAGTAGCCGAAAACCGTACTATGAGCATTACTCAGATGCATAGAAGACTGAAATTTTGATTTGGACTGATGAAATGGAAGTATTGAACCCACGGAATGGCAAGGGTGCTCTCAAAGGCCCCAGGAAATGAGTACCGTATCAAGTCAGAAGATTTCTATACCAATACGGGTCATCAGCTTCTGTCGGTTGCGGGCAAAGAGACGAGCACTTAGAACAATATGCATCATCTCATTGACCGTCTGCTCGAAATCATCGTTAATGATAAAATAATGATATTGTCCTGAATTCTCTATTTCCCAACGCGCGGCCTTAAGTCGACCTTCAATCACTTTGTCAGTATCCGATTGACGCCCCCTTAACCGCTCTTCCAATACCTGAAAACTCGGAGGTAACACAAAAATCAAGACAGCACCGGGTCTTTTGCTTAGGATTTGGTAGCCACCGACAACATCGATATCAAAAAAAACATCCCGACCATTTTCAAGGAGCGCTTCAGTCGCTGTTAAGGACGAACCATAGAAGTTTCCGTGAACTTCCGCCCATTCTAGAAAATCACCGCAGTCAATTTTTGTCTTAAACTCGTCTTTGGAAATAAAATGGTAATCAATTCCATCTCTCTCTTTAGGCCGTTTTGGTCGACTGGAAAACGAGACTGAGAAATCCAGGTCATTCAAGCGACGTTGTAACTCCCGACAAAGCGATGTCTTTCCTGCACCGCTGGGGGCCGAAACCACGAATGGAATCCCTGCGCTGGGCACTTGCTCAAGACCATCTACAGCAGTGGTACCCGCGCCCAAATAGTTCACTACTTGGGTGGTTGAATGGTCCTTTGGATCCCCCGCAATCTTGACCACGCCCCCAAGAGATCGAACAAGATCTCCTTCAGGTACATTGTCTTCGGTGTAATCAGTTCCTTTAGACTGTACGTCGGGCTTAATCGCTCGAATAAGATTCTCGACCGTATCTTCTTCAAATAAAACCACCCAATCGACACACTCTAACCCACACAATAGCTCCATCCGTTCACCCTCAGAGACAACTGGACGCCCTTCTCCCTTAACCCGCTCCACGGATGCATCAGAATTCACCGCGACCACTAAAACATCACCAAATGTACGTGAATGCGAAAGATACCGTAAATGCCCCACGTGGAGAAGATCGAAGGCGCCATTGGCCAATACGATGCCCTTTCCTTGGGCCTTCAGCTCAACACAGAGCCCCTTGAGTTCATCTAAGTCTACTTGCTGTCCCATACTCGTAACTCCACGTTCTCACAAATCGCTGCGTTTTCAAGCTCCTGCTGAGTGCAAGTTGCAGCTCCTTGTTTATTCACCACCACCGAAGCCGCACAATTGGCCAATCGCATGGCGTGCCCCGTGGGTAACCCTGCCGCCAAAGACAAAGCAAAGGTTGCCATCACAGTATCGCCTGCCCCGGTGACATCGGTGACCTCATCACCACCGACAATATCCGTGTGCTCTAGCTCATCATCGCCCACAGACAACGTCATTCCATTTCGTCCCTGGGTTAGAAGTACGACCTTCGCTGATAGTTTTTCCCGTAATTCACAGGCAGCCGTTGCCGCATCCTTTTGAGAGTCGATAGCGTAACCCAACGCTGCCTCTGCCTCCGGCACATTGGGGGTCACTGCCGTCACCCCAGTAAAGCGGCTCAAATTGTACCGAGAATCGACACAGACCACATGCCCTTCCCGCGCCAAGTCTTGAGCGGCCTCAATCACCGGCTCACAGACAATGCCAAGCCCATAATCGCTAACGATAATAGCATCCGCGTGCTCTGCCCTCGCTTTCATTCGAGTCACCATGTCGGCAATCATGGCATCTTCTATGTCGGTGGCCTCATCATCCAACCGTAGAACCTGCTGCCTACTGGTACCCACTGCACCAGCCATAATTCTGGTTTTTACCGCAGTCTTACCGTCACCCGAAAAAATGCCAGTCACCATAGCACCCAAGTCATCCAGTGTCTTTCGAATAACGTCACCGCCAACATCCTGACCAACCACGCTAATCACTTCAACATTCGCGCCCAAAGCCAGCAAGTTCACCGCCGTATTCGCCGCACCCCCTAGGCGATGGGAGGTTGATTCCTTTCGAACAACAAGTACCGGTGCTTCCCGAGAAACACGCACGGTCTCACCATGAATATAAGTATCCAGGATAAGATCACCGATCACCAAAATGCGACACCCATTAAAAGTACCGGTTATTTCTTTAAGACGTTGAATCACTGTTAGGCAGGATACAGAGCTACTGGTCTAAATTCAAACCCAGCGCATCAATTTCTTCAAGCAAAACCTTAGACCGCTGAGAAACTTCTTTCTTAAGCGCGCGCATTTCTTCCAAGGCTCTAAAATATTCATTGGCAATATTGATCGCCGTCAATACCATAAGCTTGGGAGTGGAAACCGAAGTACCAGCTGAAACCTCATCGGCCTTTCGGTTAATAAACTGTGCTAAACGCTCCAAATGCTTGGGGTCTTCGTCTGCCCGCAAAACCAATTTTTGCCCAAGGATATTGACCTCGACGCTTGCTTGCTCTTGCTGACTTCTGACTTGTTTCTCTAAACTCATCAACTACCCCTAAACTTCGAGTTTAAGCTCTTAGCGGCTATCTTCCAAGAGCGTCAAGCAGCATCTTCGAAAAGAGCATCAATGAATGCATCCCGATGAAATGGGCGCAAGTCAGAAGACTTCTCACCCACACCGACAAATCTCACCGGAATGTTTAGTTCATGGCTGATACTAAACACCACACCTCCCTTTGCCGTACCATCTAATTTCGTTAGGATAATTCCCGTCAGCCCAAGAGTCTCGTTAAATTGACGCGCCTGAATCAACGCATTCTGCCCACTGGTACCATCCACAACCAACCAAACCTCATGGGGCGATCCCGCCTGAGCTTTACCTGCTGCCCTAGCTACTTTTTTGATCTCATCCATGAGTTCGGACTTCGTATGCAGTCTTCCCGCAGTGTCTGCCAAAATGAAATCCGCTCCATCCGACACGCCTTTCTCCACCGCCTTGAAGATCACGCTAGCGGGATCAGAACCTTCATCACCGGCAATCACCGGGCATGAAGTCCGCTCCCCCCATACTTTCAACTGCTCAACCGCAGCGGCTCGAAAAGTATCACCTGCCCCAAGCACCACCGAACGTCCGTCTTCTTTTAGTAAAGCGGCGATCTTCCCAATGGTCGTTGTCTTGCCAACCCCGTTCACGCCAACAAATAAGATCACTTTCGAATTAATTTCCCCAAGTGCCAAAGGATTGTCGGGGAGGTCTCCAATATCCAGAGCATCCCTTAATTTTTCCTTCAACATCGAACGTACGGATTCAGCATCCTTCAATGCGCGAGATTGAACCCCATCCCGCAACGCATCAACCAACACCATGGTTAATTTCACACCCACATCGGAAGTCAAAAGAACTTCCTCAAGTTCATCTAAAACGGAATCATCAACCTTTTTGCCTGCGCCTAATAAACTGGCAATTCTGCCCAGTAAGCTCGTACGGGTCTTTGCCAATCCCCCTCGGAGAGCCTCATCAACCTGCGGCAATGGTTTGACTTCCGCCTTCGTTTCATCTTCAGGTTGAACCTCAAACTCTCCCGCAACCTCAATCCTAGGCTCCGCCACCAACGAAACCGCAGCAACCTCTTCTCCTCCCACCTGACCGTCGAACTCATCTCGGCGCGTGTCGGAAACATCAGCCTCTCCCGGCTCATGCCCAAAAGTTCCATCGCTGGTGGCTCCTTCTGCCTTAAGACCATCCAATGGATGTTCTTCTGTGGACTCATCGACCTCGGCATAGAGTTTTTTCTTTTCTTCATGGGTACGACGTAGAGCAGTAATGACCAACCATAAAAAGAGCAGTGAAAATATACCGGTGACTATCATCGTTAAAGTCGTTGAATCCATGCGAGCCGGTGTAGCTGGCTCCGAAGAACCTGTCAACGAACCCACCTTTAAGTGGATAAAACAGACAAAAATCACGACCCGAATGTCCCCTAGCCCACCCGCAATAGATATGATAGCTGCCCGATGGTGGCAGAAAAACCAACCATCATGATTGTGGCCGGAGAAGCCTCGTCAGATCTCCATGGCGCCCATTTACTCAAAGCCCTCAGAAAACAAGGCTTTGAAGGTCGAATCGCAGGAGTCGGCGGGGAGCATATGCGAACCGAAAAATTCGAGACAATTATCCCGGCCGAATCATTTTCCATCGCTGGCCTCACCGAAGTCATTTTGGCCTTACCCAGAATGTTGAGCTACCTCCTAAGACTCACAAAGTGGGCTCGAAAACACCGCCCCGCCGTTGCCGTTCTCACCGATCTACCCGACTTCAACCTGCGCCTAGCGAAGCGACTCAAGAAAATAGGAATTCCGGTCATCTACTATATCAGCCCTCAACTCTGGGCATGGCGAACCAAGCGCGTCGAACAAGTCAAAAAATACATCGATAAAATGTTGGTGATTCTTCCTTTTGAAGAAAGTTTCTATCACGAACATGGCGTCGAGGTTGAATTCGTAGGGCATCCACTCATGGAAGAGATTCGGAATGCCCCCAATCAAGAAGAAGCAAGAAAGCAACTTCAACTCGATGCGCCCGAAACACGAATCATCGCCTTGCTACCGGGAAGTCGGCGCAAAGAAGTAGCCAAACACCTCCCAACGATGCTCCAAAGTATTACAATGTTGCGACAAAGATTCCCCGAACTCGAAGTTGTCATCCCTGTCGCAAGTGCCGTATTGCGAAAACTCGTGGAGCAAATTGTCAAAATAGAAGGGGTTCAAGTAAAACTTCTACCCGGTAATTCAAACGTTGCCTTGAGAGCCGCCGACGCTGCAATCGTGTGCTCGGGAACGTCCACTCTGCAAACCGCTTTACTCAACCGCCCTATGGTGATCATCTATAAGGTATCCACTCTTTCTTACTGGCTCCTAAAAAAACTCGTCAAGGTCTCCCATATCGGGCTGGTAAATCTGGTTGCCGGCAGGCGGCTGGTTCCAGAACTCCTTCAAGATGACTTGACACCCAACAATCTCTATTCGGAAATGGCGGAGATACTCACAAACCAAAAGCTACAGAAATCCTTAGAAAGCGAATTTCACCAACTCAGAGCCTCCCTAGAGACCAACGATGTATCTGCCAAAGTTGCTAACCACATCCTGGAATTTGTAAACAAATCGAAAACACCCGCTCAACAGCCCCCCCTGCAACCATGAAACTCCTTAAACTCTTGAAGCCATTTCTGCGGGAACAGCTCGGCGCCGCCACCATCGCCCTGATTGCCATGGTTGTCTACGCCATTACAACCGCACTTTACGCCTTTATCTCCGGTCCAGCCCTCAAATACTTATTCTCGGGAGAGGTCGACGATATCCTAAAACAAACAGACGGAAAATTCAGAAGCGTATTCCGTATTCTTCCCCCAGAATGGCTCTCCAGATTAGAATCCTTCTCAATTCAGGATGGCGCCCTATTTCTACCGCTCATCATCGTAGCCATTGCCACTATTAAGGGGCTCGCTCAGGCGGGACAATTCTATTACATGGGGGAAATATCCCAGAAATTGCTGAAAAGACTTCGCAGTCACAGCTTTGCTAACGTCGTCGACCAACCGATGGTCTTTTTCACTTCTCGATCCCAAGGCGACCTAATCAGCCGACTCACCAATGATGTCAATCAGATCGAGCAAGCAATCTTTTACGGATTGGGCCCTATGATTCGAGAGCCCTTGGTTCTCTTGGGGCTTCTAACCTACCTTTTCGGCAGTCACACCCAGTTGGCTCTCTTAACCTTCATTACAATTCCCATCGCCGCTGTTCCATTGGTACGATTCACAACCTGGCTCAAATCAGTCTCCAAACGCGGACAAGGAGCTCAAGCTGAAATGAATAGAAATATGTATGAAGCCCTAGCGGGTATTCAGGTTGTCAAAGCTTTTGGCACCGAAAAACAAGAAGCCAACAAACTCAATATATCGAGCATCCAATACCTTAAAGAAATGTTGGCGAGTTATTTCATTAGAGCGGTCCGAACGCCGGTTATGGAAGTCCTAGGAGCCGTGGCATTGGCCGCAATTATTGGATGGGTCGTCCAAGGTAGCGCGTCTTCTCAATCTGACCCCGCTGACTATATGAGTTTTTTCGCGGCCTTACTCTTTATGTACGACCCGATTAAGAAACTTGGTAAGGTGGCAGATTTTATTGCCACTGGCGATGCTGCTGCCGAACGAATCGACGAAGTGACTCAGCGAATGCCACAAGTAGAAGAGCCTCCCAATGCAACAGCCTATACGGAAGAAACACAAATCATAGGATTCAAGGATATCTCCTTTCGGTACAACGATAACTGGATCTTGAAAAATATCGACCTACAGTGTACCCGAGGAGAGACAATTGCCTTCGTGGGCGCCAGTGGGTCGGGGAAGACAACACTACTCAATCTCCTAGCCAGATTCTACGACCCTCAGCAAGGAACGATTTCGCTGAATGACAAGGATACGCGTTCCATGACTTTAGCCAGTCTACGACAACAATTTAGCATCGTCGGACAAGACACATTTCTTTTCAACACAACCGTCGCAGAAAACATTGCCTACGGCACTGAAAACTCTAATCCAAAAGATATCGAGGCTGCTGCTAAGATGGCCAACGCCCACGAATTCGTAACCAAACTCCCCAGTGGTTATGGTACCGTGATTGGCGAAAGGGGCATGACCTTGTCTGGAGGCCAGCGCCAAAGAATCGCAATCGCCAGAGCATTCCTACGCAATGCTCCAATCCTTTTACTTGATGAAGCAACCAGCGCCCTCGACGTAGAGAGTGAACAACAAATTCAAACAGCCCTAGACTCACTCATAAAGGGACGGACCTGCTTTGTCGTTGCCCATCGATTAACGACTATCCAAAACGCAGATAAAATATTGGTCATTAAAGAGGGTAAAATTATCGAAGAAGGAAATCATCGAAGCTTGCTTAATGCCAACACCGAATATGCCCGCCTTTATAGCATGCAATTTGAGTCTAACGAACCAACTCTCGCTATGGGGTCAACACAATGTTGAAAAAATTGTTTCTAACCAGCACCTTGCTTTTGTTCATACTCTCGCTTGGATATGCGGCGTGGCTCAAATGGGGAATCGCTCCCTATCTTGGCTATAAACCACCACATACGCCGCATATCCATGGTACTTTTCACGTGCATTCGGAGGCAAGTCATGACTCAAAAAATACGCTCGATAGCATCATCCGAGCAGCTAAAAAAAACAACCTCGATTTCGTCGTCGTCACAGACCACAATGTAGACGAGAGACGGCCCGGAACAAAACATGGTGTACACGTCATCTTCGCACCCGAGATCTCCACGCCCTTTGGACATGCGATACGCTTCCCAAAACAGTCAACCAACACCGCACCACCACCATCAAACCTGACTCATCCACTTTTCACAAAAGAGAACCTTGCCCAACCAAATTCATTGTTGATCGCCGCCCATCCCACCCTAAGAAGAAATCCATGGATTGGGCCTTGGGTGGGATTAGGGGGCATGGAAATAGCCAGTATCAACTCGAATCTGCAAAATAATTTTGGAAAATACTTAGAAAAGTCCATACCCGCCATACTTAGTTATCTTATAAATCCAACCCCGTTTTATGCCCTCCTCTATTCTCAAGATCAAAAAGCGATCTCACGATGGGATGACTACCAAAAAGAAAACATCCTCGGTTTCTGTGCTGTGGATGCCCACGACTGGGTACCACTCAATGATATCTTAGGACTTTGGGAACTCGTGATACCGAGAGCAGAAAACCCCGAACCCATTTCTCCTGAGCAAATCATTGCAAGAATTAATGCCGGAAAATTTTACTGCCGAGCCAGCCGCCTCCTAAACAAAGACTCAGCTTTGGAGTTTTCCGTGAGTGCAGAAGAGCCTGCCCATGATCTCAAAACACAATTTACCGTCAAACAAATCAAGGCTTCTTTTACTTCCCCCCCAATGGCGGGAAAGCCACCACGACTGGTGCTCTATCGCTTTGGCATTCCTATTCTAACCACCACAGACTCAAATCTGTCCTACAAAACCACCGAGAAGGGCAGATACCGAGTAGAAGGGCAACTTTATTTACCAACCATCACCGGAACACACAAATGGATTACCGTCATGTACTCCAACAAGATTCTTGTGCACTAACCCAAAATCACTCACATCGCCCCAATCGCTCTCATCAGCCCACCTAACTGACAGGGTTGAGAAAAACCTAAGACTTCTCTCACCCCACCCCGTAAATCTAGAACGGCTATCGACCCGGGGCTAAAGGGCAACATAGCCATCTTTTCATCCCCGGTCATCAGCTCACACACCGTAGCAACTTCGGGCATATGACCAACAAACAATACCTTCGAAAAACTGGCCGCCGCATCAATAACATTTTGATAAGACTCGGCTCCTTGCCCCGAAGCAAGCCCTGGTTCTACAAACACGGATAATTCTTCTGAATAAGCTCGCGCAATTATCTGAGCGGTTTGCCGAGTCCGAACGAACGGACTGGCGAAAATAGCATCGAGCGGTAGAAAAGCTCCGATACTCTTACCTACTTCTTCAACGGTACGCCGCCCGGTCTCGGTCAATTCACGAAAACTGTCACCTTTCTGATGATTCTCTTCGGCAGCCCCATGTCTCATAATAAACGCCAACATTATTTCCCTAATCCTATTTCTCTGGGCGCTTTACGTTCCACACCATAATACTACTATCGGCACTGCCGCTCATCAAAAATTTATGGTCAGTCGTAAAATGTAATCGCAAAGTTGGCCACGAGTGTCCGGCAAGCTTAAGAATTTCCTGTGCAGCCTCCACATCCCACACTCGAATATCGTCCCAACTTCCACTGGCCATCGTTCTACCGTCTTTTGAGTAAGCAATAGAGTAGATTGCATCATCATGGGCAGCTAATTGAAAAACATCTTTGAACCCCTCATCAACCCCCCAAAAGCGAAGCGTGGTATCGAGACTCCCTGTGGTCAGAAATCTTCCTTGGGGATCCCAAGCCAGCGCGGTCACTGCAAATTGATGCCCCCTAATGACATGAACTTCCTTTCCTGTTTCGGTGTCCCAAACACGGGCAGTATGGTCATAGCTTGAAGTTGCCACATACTGCCCATCAGGGGAAAACCGAGCACGGGTCAATCCTTCTTGGTGCCCTTGAAGCAAATGAATTTTTTCAGGAACATCCTTGGTTATGTCCCAAATAATGGCACTTGCATCGGAACATCCAGTCACGAGCTTTGTATCGTCCGGAGAAAAATGCATGTCCGCAATACTTCCCTTATGGGCCTGCCAAATCTTAAACATCTTATTTTTCTTGTACGCCCAAAAGCGAACTACACCACCCCTCCCTCCCGAAGCGATGATCATGTTGTCAATAGCAGAAAAAGCCAACGCAGTAACGTCGGTATCATGGGCAGTAAAATTGAAATAATGTCCCGCCGCCTTATTTTGCGCGACCACTATTTTTTCCGCCTCCCCACGAGCAATGAATTGATTGTTCGGAGATACGGCCATAGCCCGAACAGGGAGTTTGTGATTCGTTACGCGTAAAAGCTCATTCCCTGTAATTGAATCCCAAATTCGAATCGTATCATCGGCACCCCCGAGAGAAATGAGCTTACCATCTCCAGACATATCCATCGCAGTGATAGAAGCGATACCTTTATCAAACTTAAAATACTCAGCACTGGTCACAACATCCCAAAAACGCACGGTTTTATCGACCGAGGCAGTCGCAAAAGTTCGGCCATCGGGCGTAAAAATAACGGCAGTAATCCGATCTTTATGCCCCTGGAGCTTAGGGCGCATCTTACCCGTTTTCACGTCAATGGTACGCGCCAATCCGGTCTGCATTCCCACACCTAGGGTTTTTCCGTCCGGGGAAAAAGCCAGCGCCTTCAGTTGCCCAGAAAAACCCCTAATCGTTTTAAACGGTCTTTTCTTCCTTGGTTTCCATAGCTTGACGGTTTTGTCATTGCTCGCCGTAGCAATGACTGAACCATCAGGAGAAAATCTCACTGCGGACACCGAGCCTTTATGCCCACTTAAGACCTGTACCTTACGCTTTTTCTTTAAATCCCACAGTATCGCCCGACGGTCCCAGCCTGAGGAGACCAAATAACGCTCATCCGGTGAGACATCCACAGAAAGCACGGAACCTTCGTGCCCCTTAAAGGTATGGAGCTTCTTTCCATTACGTGGATCCCAAACGTGAACCCCAGTCGCAGCCGAAATAAAGTACTCTCCCTTGGGCGAAAAGGTTACCGCGTGAACAGAAGCTTCATGGGGACCAATTTTCAAAATATCCCGACCTGTCGCGAGATCCCAAAAACGGACCATACGGTCCTTACTCGCAGACGCCAACACTCGACCATTTGGGGAAAAAGAAACACTTGTGACAAACTCTCCAAATTTGGTCGTTAGGGATCGACGAGCTTGGTTGGGTAAAAGCCTATCTTTCCCACAGAGTGGTAAGACCGCCCCGGTACGGTCCTTGTTCGGGTTTGGATTCGGACACTTAAGATAAGGGATCACTTTCTTCTCGTTTGAACAGGCGCCCTGCAACAAAAAGCATAATGCCGCTATGTAGAATGGCAGAATCTTCACTGTATCATCGTAAGTTTATGTGGCTTCTATAGCAACTAGAAATCATGGGATCATCGGAATGATGTGGGAAGATTCTCAATAGTATCAATTGCTTGCCGTGCCTCAATGTCGACAGAACTCGGTGAATCTAAATCCAAAACCGTCAGTAAATGCTGGTAGGCCGCCGTAGGCCTCTTGAGCCCATGAAGCTGAATTAAACCGGCACGTAAATGCGCTAAGGAGAGATTCTTACTCGTAGGCCGACTACCTATAAACCTCTGTAATACCACCAAAGCCTCACCAAACGCTTCTACTTCCGTAAGACCATCTGCCAACCCCAAAAGTGACCAGTCACCCAACTTCATTCGTTGATATTCATTCATCACTTCCAATTGTGCATAAGCCCCCAACCACTCCCCACGCTGTAAATCGTATTCAAAGGTAACGTTGGCCGTAACCGATTGATTTTCTTTCTCAATTTTTTTCTCTTTTTGGTCTTCAATCCACTGAAGTATGCGAACAAAACCGAGCCCCGCAACAAATCCACCAATGTGGGCACCATGTGCCACACCGGATCCTCCCTGGTTGAAAAGAAACGGCAAAACGTTATCGACAATCAGATAAAAACCCAAAACAAACCGAGCCGGTACCAATATCACTTGTATGAAAATAAAGAGGACCATCACGACCCGAACACGATTTCTCGGAAACCACAAAAAATAGCATCCCAACACGCCGGAAATCGCACCAGAGGCCCCAACCAACGGGATTTGAGAATCCGACTGAAAAATCGAGTAGAATAAAGTCGCCGCAAAGCCAGTCGCAAAATACATTCCCACGAAACGAATGCGCCCCAAACGAGCCTCTACATTGTCCCCGAATATCCAAAGGAATAGCATATTACCCAACAAGTGCATCCAGCCCGCATGTAAGAACATAGAAGATAGGAGTGCCAATATATCTGGGGACGCCGGCCTAAACCCCCATTTAAACACAAATAAATCGTATTCTGAAATCGAGCGTAAAAGATGATAGCCACCCACCCCGGTTTGCCGACCAATCTCTCGCAAATATTCGTAAAGAAGGGGGTCGTTTCTCGTCACCGGAACATCCATCCGAGGCAACGTGAAAGCTAAAAATAAGAGCACATTGAGAGCAATAATCGCATACGTCACCACTGGAGTCTGACGTGGGTTTGGCTCATCTCCAATGGGTAAAAACACCAATCCACCTCAATCATGAGTGCATAAAAGCACACGGTTTAATTCATGCCCTATAGTATGCTCCACAAGCACACTCCAACTATTCATCACAACCTTTTCAATTAAGTGAAAGAGATCGTAACGCCATCCTTAACCACCCAGCCCCCTCATTTGGATTATTGCAAGCACTGTCGTTAACACAAAGATCCGGCACCCTCTTCAGCCCAAGCGGAGCTTCGCCACCGATCTTGCACCCATAAACGATAAAATCGAGGTGAATCCTTGATTTAGCGTTGTGACATGCGCATTAAAAACCAAGGAAATAGCGAAAAATATGCATATTACTGATTGGCTCATCGTTGGACTCTATATTTTAATTGCCCTTGGCGTAGGCTGGTATTATCGCAACCGGGCTCAAGAGAGCATGGAATCCTATTTTACCGGCGGTCGCAACATCCCCGGTTGGCTCATTGGCACCAGCATGGTAGCGACCACCTTCGCCGCCGACACCCCCTTGGTCGTCACCGGTATTGTGGCCAAAAATGGCATCGCAGGAAATTGGTTCTGGTGGAGCTTTGCCATCAGCCACGTTCTGGCCGCTTTTCTCTTCGCCCCCTTTTGGCGTCGGGCCGAAATCATCACCGACGCAGAACTGGTCGAAATTCGATACAGCGGTAAAGCTGCAACCTGGCTCAGAAGTAGCCGGGCATTCATGTTTGCAATCCCCATCAATTGCATCATCATGGGCTGGGTTATTAGGGCCATGGGTAAAATCGTCAGTGTCCTCTTACCTTGGGACCAATGGCTCCCCGCCGAATTCTACGCTGCTCTGGTGGAGGACTGGCCGTCGTGGCTCGCCATAGGCACACCATCGGAAGCTATCTCTATCATCTTGGCAGTTGGCTTTGCCACATGCTACGCATCCTTAGGAGGATTGCGGTCAGTTATCATGACCGACTTTTTGCAGTTCGGCTTCGCAATGGTCGGAAGTATCGCCCTAGCCCTCTTTGCCGTACAAGAAATAGGTGGGCTTGATGCAATACCCGACAAATTGGCGAATATTTACGGCAGTGAATCTCATGATATTCTTTCGTTTTTTCCACAGGGCGATTCCAAATGGCTCCCTCTCGAAACCTTTCTCGTCTATCTCTTGGTACAATGGTGGGCCCAGAAATTCTCGGATGGGGGAGGTATTATTGTGCAACGCATGAGCGCCGCCAAAGACGAGGCCCATGCCATCGGGGGAACCTCCTGGTTTGTCATCGCCCATTATGCACTACGGCCATGGCCTTGGATCCTCGTAGGACTCGCGAGCCTCATCATCTTCCCAAAAATCGGAGAACTCGGCTTGCATCCGATGCAATCGGTGGTTCTAGCTGACCGTGAAATGGCCTACCCAATACTTATGCAAGAGCTCCTACCCGTAGGGCTCCTTGGAATAATGGTCACCGGTATGCTTGCCGCATTCATGTCAACCATCGATACACACATTACTTGGGGAGCATCATACTTAGCCAGTGATTTTTATCGCCGCCTCATCCGGCCCGATGCAAACGACCAAGAGCTGGTAAAAGTGTCTCGTTACTCTGTAATCGTCATGGTCGTTCTCTCGCTCATCGCCACAAGTCAAATAAGCACCATTGAAAACGCTTGGAAATTTGTAACTGTCCTTGGTTCAGGGCTCGGTCTGGTGACCATTCTAAGATGGGTCTGGTGGAGAATCACAGCCTGGAGTGAACTGGCCGGCCTTTCCATCTCTGTCGTTCTCGCCATTTTGCTCTATGGAACTCCCCTCGGAGAATTGCTGACCGGCGGTGACTATGGAAAAACACTGTTATTGGTGGTCAGTATTTCGACCATGGTCGTCCTAGGGGTTACATTTTTGGGTCCCCAAGAATCCATCACCAAACTAGAAGAGTTTTATGCTCGAGTTAAACCCTACGGCTTTTGGGGCCCCATTACTGAAAGTTACAAAAACCAGGGTCACAGACTTCTACCCAAGGCAATGCTTAATTGGTGCATCGGCACGGTTTTCTTGTTCCTGACGCTCTTCGGAATTGGAACCACCTTATTGAACGACACGATACTGGGCTTGACAGTCACCACCACCGGAATATTTGGCTGGATTTACTGCACCAAGATAGCAATCAAGCAAAGCCGCCTCCAGACCTCTACACCCCCTGCTCAAAAATTTGTAAAAGGTCACGAAAATGAGTTGGTTCCGGCCACATCGGACTAAACTTTCTCTTGCTTAGTCCAACGACAATTCATAGTTGAAGTGCGTCCAGCTGAGAATAGTGGTCCCTTTGCAGGCCGGCCATCAGAGGATAAGACAAATACAAACCCCTGTGAGGAAGATGCAGCACGGTCAACAAGAATTTGCAGGCGGCGTATTCAACGAGAAACTCCCTTCGGGGCGAGCCGGGGCGTCCATTGTTCTAGACCAAAGCGGCATCCAAGCCTTCACCCCAGACCAAAAACAGTTTCAAATCCCCTGGAGCGATGCTTGCGTCGAACTGGGAGGCGCCAGTGGTAAAATGCTCTTCTGCAGAAATCACGGCCGGAGTATCACAATCTTCAGTGAAGCCCCTGGCTTCATCCATAGCGTTCGAAACTTCGGTGGCCCTATACTGGGTTCTCAATTTGCTCCGATCGAACGAAAAATGGCTCATAAACGTATGGGAGTTATGGCGTTCTGGAGCATCTGTCTTGGGCTCTTGGGGTTATTGGCCTGGGGTGGTTTGAAAATATGGACAGACGGACTCGATGTCGCAGTCGATGCTATTCCATATTCCGTGGATGAAGCCATCGGAGAATACGCTTGGAAAAGTATGGATTTGGGGGGGGCAGAAATCAAATCAGCAAAGCCACGTGAGGCCATTGAAAAACTACTGAAACAAATTGGCCAACACCGAAAACTCAAGGATTCAAAATTCGAGTTCAAAATAATAAGAAATCCAGCGACCAACGCCTTTGCGCTCCCCGGGGGAAAAATTGTCGTCTTCTCCGGATTAATAGAAAAAGCCCAAAGAGCGGAACAGGTCGCCGGGGTACTCGCCCATGAAATCTCCCATGTCACTCTACGACATGGCGTAGAGAGACTCATCCAATCGGCGGGCGTCGTTACACTCATTCAACTAAGTATGGGAGATGCCACCGGCTTACTTGCCGTGGCCGCGAAACTAGCGAGCATTGCTGCGGTCAACCAATATAGCCAAGTCCAAGAGTCTGCAGCAGATACCGAGGGCACACATATGCTCTACCAAGCCGGTATCAATCCAGAAGGACTCATCGGCTTCTTTGAGCTTCTCAAAAACGAGATGGACGAGAAAAACGAGAAAAAACCGGAGTTTCCAGACGAAGAAAAAGACAAAGCCCCGAGAGACCAAGACGATGAATTCGAAAACGACGAGTCGGCCACCAATGAAGCAAGCGAGAAAGAGAAACAAGCGCAAGCAATCAACACCGTCATGGATTGGCTAAGCACCCATCCCGCACACCAAGAACGAATCGACGCTATCAATGCCTTACTTCAAACCCTACCGAGAAAAGCTTATTCCCCCATTGACGTCCATTGGGCACAAGTCCAACAAGCCGTCAAAGAAACCGAGAAAGAAGGAGCCAACCCATGAATGTGGACATCCGATATCAACCGGCCTTCGCAACCATATTCGCATCACTGCTGCCAGGAGAGTCCATTATCGCAGAGGCCGGTGCTATGGCGAGCATGAGCCCGCAACTGGAAATGAAGGCACGCTTTAATGGCGGTTTCTTCACTGCAATTTTGCGAAAGATTTTCGGTGGCGAAACATTATTCGTCAATGAATTTTCTTGCCCTAGGGAAACCAATCCCGGTGAACTCGTTTTAACACAATCCTCACCGGGCGACATCGCGGAAATTGATTTACAGGGAAATACTTTACTCCTCACCTCGGGCAGTTTCATCGCTTGCACACCCGGTGTCAAGCTGGGTTTAGGCTTCGCGGGCTTTGCGAGTTGGCTTGGAAAAGAAGGACTCTTTAGACTCTCTGTCAGCGGCCACGGCAAAGTATGGATTGGGGGATACGGTGGAGTACTGAAACAAAATATTCAGAATGAGCTCGTCGTCGACACCGGTCATCTATTGGCATACGAGCCCACCATCTCGCTCTCCATCAGTCTTTCCGGAGGCATCTTCTCCAGCTTCTTTAGCGGTGAAGGCTTTGTGAGTAGGATAAGGGGTCAGGGAGACATCTACCTCCAAAGTAGAAGCCTAGACGGACTTACAAGCTGGACCAACAAATACTTGTAGTAACCAGGAGTTCATGATGAATATCGAAATCTTGTGTCGGCCGGCAGCATCTTCTGCCCTGGTTAAGCTAAATCAAGGCGAAGAACTCACCGCTGAGGTTGGTGCCATGATTGCCATGAGCCCGAATCTTCGAGTCGAAACCACCAGCCGACACCGCGGCGCCAAGGGTGGTATTATGAAAGGCATCAAACGCATATTTTCCGGCGAGAATTTCTTCCTGAATCATTTCACCGCCGCTGCTGATGACCAAGAGCTCTATATTGGCCCCGCCTTAATGGGGGATATTTGCACGCACAATCTAAGGAGTGAAACCTTGATCATTCAAGGTTCCAGTTGGCTGGCATCCGGCACGGGCATTGAAGTCGATACGACCTTCCAGGGGTTTGGAGCAGCCCTATTTAGCGGCGAAAGTGTTTTTTGGGTCAAATGCAGTGGCCAGGGAGTCGTGATATTAAACAGCTTCGGCGCAATTTACGAAATCGATGTAGACGGTGAATATATCGTCGATACCGGCCACATCGTTGCATTTGAAGACACCCTAAACTTTAATATTTCCAAGGCTGGTAGTAGCTGGGTTTCTAGCTTCTTGGGTGGCGAGGGGTTGGTTTGCCGATTCAAAGGTCAGGGCAAGCTCTATTGCCAAACCCATAATCCACCTAGCTTTGGACAAAGCCTCACCCCCAAACTCAGACCTCGCCAAGCATAAAAGAGAAAGAAATGGACACGGAATACAATTTTAATATTGAGCTACGACCAGATTACTCACTCCTACGCGTCAAGCTTCGAGAAGGACAAAAGATTTTTGCGGAACCCTCAGCAATGGCGACCATGGATACTTGTATCAAGCTCAAGGCAGGTTTCAAGGGAGGCGTGATGTCTACTCTTAAACGCGGCCTTGGCGGTGAAAGTCTGATCATCAATACCTTTACCGCCGATCAAGAAGGGGAAGTGACGTTTGCTCCTGGCCCCATGGGCGACCTGAATCACTACGCGGTAAATGGAACCAATCTCCTGCTACAATCCGGTGCCTTCGTCGCTCACGGCGAAGGGCTAGAAGTCACGGGGAAATTTGATGGCGTTAAAGGATTTTTCAGCGGACAGGGGATTTTCCTTCTTCAGGCAAGTGGCACAGGCGACATATTCTTCAACACCTATGGAGCCATGATTGAAATTGACGTTAACGATGGCTTTATCGTAGATACGGGATATGTGGTCGCCTTTGAAAGCACACTGGACTACCAAATCACCACAGTCCCTGGACTCTCCATTGGCTCAAAGGTGAAAACCTTTCTTTTTGGGGGAGAAGGTCTCGTCTGTAAATTTAACGGTCAAGGAAAAGTGTGGATTCAAACCAGAACCATCAATCCCTTCCTAAGATGGGTGCATCCCTATCGACGGGTCCAGAACAGCAGTCATTGAAAACTCAAAATGAATCGCGGGCTTTTCTGATTTTGGCGAAACACTCGGCACCATCATTCACCCCCATGCGACTCAAAAGCCGCGCCTTGTCGGCTCGCAGAAATGGGTTGGTTTCAAGTTCGACGGCAAGAGGCACAGGCACAGTTGGAAGATTCTTTTCTCTTCGTTTTTCAACCTCCTCTAATCTTTCCAAAATAGCAATTGAGTCTGGCTCGATGGTTGTGGCGAAACGCAGGTTCTTCTGGGTATATTCATGACCACAGTAGAGTAGGGTCTCGCGCGGAAGATCCCGCAACCGACCTAATGATTCAAACATCTGCGACGGTGTCCCTTCAAACAGACGCCCACATCCCGCCGTAAAGAGTGTATCACCGGTAAACACCAACTTCTGAGATGGAAAATAGTATGCCACCGCTCCTAGAGTATGTCCCGGAACGGTTAGGACCTTAAACTCGGTGCCCAAGGCTGTCAAAACGGCACCATCCCCCACAGAGTGTGTGATCCCAGGGATCCGCCCGTGCAGTTCATCGTACTCGCTGGCAATGACACGGTCGGGCATACAAGTTTTTATTAAATGTTCTACGCCACCAATATGATCCCAATGATGGTGGGTAATAAGAATTGTATCCAACTTCAGCCCCTTATGGCTCAGAATATCCTCCACCGGCGGACCTTCAGATGGATCAACCACGGCACACGATAAACTATCAGAGCAAGAAATCAGCCAAGCATAATTATCGTTCAACAAGGGAATCGGCTCTACCTCTAACATTGATCTCTCCTGCAATAAACCCGCACCATGTTCTGTAAAATTGGTTTGGCTATTCCCATCTGAATCTAGTTCGGAATCGGAGCCCCGTGTACCCAACAACGAACTTCTTTAAAAGTAGAATCCTGAGAGACAAAAACCCTCTGGGTCTCTACTCTCAAAGTGTAACCCACAAACGCGTCACCAATGAAAAAAACAAGGAATACGCTTTTCCCATTGCCATCACCTCCACCCGGCCAGTATTTGGGCCCCATGAAACTCGATACATTAGCAATTCACGCAGGCCAAGCCCCCGATCCTAGTACCGGCGCCATTATGCCACCGGTTTATCAGACCTCCACCTATGTTCAAAGCTCACCTGGCGAACATCAAGGATATGAATATTCTCGCTCCCAAAACCCCACCAGAGAAGCTCTCGAAAGAAATCTCGCTGCTTTAGAAGGAGCGGCTCACGGGCTTGCATTTGGTAGTGGATGTGCAGCCTCTACGACCGTCATGCACTTACTTCCACCAGGGGCCCATGTTGTTTGTGGTGATGATGTTTACGGAGGAACCTTTCGGCTCTTTGACAAGGTTCTTAGTCAGAGAAACATCACTTATAGCTTCGTCGACCTCACACGGGCTGATGCTCTCGAAGAGCATATTCGCCCAGAGACTGCCGCGGTTTGGATCGAAACACCAACCAATCCCATGATGAAAATCGTTGATATTGAACATATTTCAACCATCGCCCACAAAAACAAACTACTGGTCTTCACCGATAACACCTTTGCCAGTCCCATCTTCCAAAATCCACTCGCCCTCGGTGCTGATGTCGTTATTCACTCAACAACGAAATTCATCAACGGGCACTCCGACGTGGTCGGTGGATTCGTGGGAACCAACAATGATGAGCTTGGGGAAAGGCTGCGATTTTTGCAAAACTCCATCGGCGCCGTCCCTGGACCATGGGATTGCTGGTTAACCCTTCGAGGTATCAAAACACTCCCATTAAGAATGCGGCGGCATGACGAGTCGGGTCGAAAGCTCGCACATTATCTACATCAACATTCAGATGTTAAAACCGTCTATTACCCAGGACTTCCAAGCCACCCACAACACGAGATTGCCAAGCGACAAATGCGCGGGTTTGGCGGCATGATCTCTTTCGTCCTTAACGGAGATCTTGATCGAGCTAAACTCTTCTTGCGTAGCCTTAGGATTTTTGCACTCGCTGAATCACTTGGCGGCGTGGAATCACTTGCAGAACATCCGGCCATCATGACGCATGCATCGGTTCCCGCGGAACTCCGGCAAGAACTTGGAATACACGACGGACTGATCAGGCTGTCTGTCGGGATCGAGGACGTCGGCGATCTCCAAAGCGACCTTGAGCGAGCTTTTCAAACGAGTAGCAAGATCTAAACCTTTCCACCTGCCGTCACTGGTGGCACCTTGTTGCCATGATAATCAACAAGAATGAACAGCCCCTAGGATTGGCTCCTATGTGCTTGCGTCATTTCAATATAATATTATTAAGTCTCTTGGTTTACAGCTTCATCCCTTCTAACGCCGCTCAAGCAGCCACCGAAAAACTGCTTACCATAGAGGCCCGATATAAGCAGTCCGATTGCGTAATTGTAGTAAGCGTGGAAGGTCAAACTAGCCGATGGAGTCGTGGCCGAATTATCACCGAACATTCTGTCCGTCCAGTGGAAGCACTCAAACAAAACTGCCCCACCAGCCCATTCAAACTTACGATGCTCGGGGGAATCGTCGGTGGTATCGGACAAGTTGTGCCTGGGGTGCCCAAATTAAAACGAAAGAATCATTATTTAATTTATTTAGACCTGCACGCTTCTATCGGCTGGGTTCCCATAGGAATTCGACAAGGCATTCTATCCATGTCTCCACCGACAAATAGCAGTCTGATTTCCGATTATATCGTTAACGAGTCAGAGAACCGTCAAGCTAGCCTCACGTTCAACAAATACCGTAAAAAGCTCCAGACCATCGCGAATCGCCAAGATTAGAATTCCCTAGGTATCGCATCAAGATCCAAATTGGCCAGAGCATACCGAATAAGCTGGCTTTTATTTGCCTTGTAGTGGCCTCGACGCTTCAGCTCTCGCACCATGTTTTCCAAATGGTCAATATCTTCGTTATAAAGTGAGATAGACACAATTTTATAGTGCGAGGGCTTCGTTGGTTGCCGTCGAACGGTCCTCGACTGCGAAGGCTCTGGCACCAATGCCGTTTCTGTCATTACAGTATTAAGCATTTCCTGTTTTAGTCCTTGTTCTCCCGCACTTCCAAAAATTTTTTCTAAGAGAAGTTCTTCTCCATCAAGAGGATTCTCCGTCACTGCCGTTGTATTTCCCTGCTTCTTTGACGCCATTCCCATTACGCTGCCCTCGTTGTTGCTGATTGGATATGTTCCCGACATAGCCACTCGATAACTTTAAGATAATCCAACGCTCCATTTGAATCGGGAGCATGTTCAAAGATAGTCTTCTTAACGCTAGGCGCTTCCGCTAACTTGGTGTTAATTCGTACCGGCGAACACATTCTAGTGCCGAAAGTTTTCTGTAAATGAGAAAGAGCATCCACACAAACCCGCTTACGTACATCGAAAAAAGTAGGAACAACCCCTGCTATCTTCATTGGCTTGCCCGTTTGCTCGGTGATACGTCGAAGCGTCTGCATTACTTGCTTCACACCAACCAGCGCCAAATAATCACAGCTCACAGGAATCATAACCTCACCAGAATAAACCAGCGCGTTATAATTCAACAATGATTGTGCTGGTGCGCAATCGAAAATAACAAAATCATAATCATAAATCGTGCCGAGCTTTCGCGATAGTAAATATGCTCTATCCCCCTCGGTGATCCGAGCCAATTCAATTTCAGCTGCAGCAAGACTCGGATCCGCTGTAATAATATCGAGATTATCGCGGACCGGAACCGTAGCGTGTTCGAATTCCAGCCCACCAAATAAAATATGATAAATGGATCTAGGACTCTTAATTCCTAGGGAAACTCCAACATTCCCTTGCGGATCGAAATCAATCAACAACGTTTCATAACCCCGATGTGCCAGACCGGCAGCGACAGATAATGCTGTCGTAGTCTTACCTGTCCCCCCTTTCTGGTTGAGCACTGCAATTGCCCTAGCGGCCCTCTTACGACTCCTAGAACTCACCATAGGCGGTGCTGAAATCCGTGTTTTTGGCACACATTCTTGGCGGCAATAATAAACAATGGTTCCGCTTCCTTCCTGGCCAACCTGCCAAGCCAATGAAGGTCGAAAACGGTTGGAGCAAACACTGCAGGAAACCATATTACCATCTAAGCCAGGTGCCCGGCACTTTTGACTACAGTAATATTTTGTACCTGCTTCTGTCTTTGCGACTTGAAAGCTAAACTTTACCTGAAAAGTGCGCCCACAGACGGTGCACCCTACCGCGTCGTTTGAAATCACAACTAACCCTCCGATGTCCCACAATGAATAAACCTACACGCGCATGTAGAAGTTTACCGTGGCCACTCTCTAAGCATACCGCGCGGTGATCGCGAGTCAAGGGATTTCTGAGAAGATTACAGGTTACCTATTCCAAAATGCTCACGACTCCAGCCAGGCCGTGCATCCTGAACCCGCGCGCACTATTTTGGGATCCTCTCCAGTGAGATCAATAACAGTACTTGCCCCATCAAATAGCGGTCCGGCATCCAAGAAGAAGTCCACAGTGCGAGAAAAGTCCTTCACAATGTCATCAGGATCGCCGGCATAAGTGGCCCTCTCTACTCCGTTTTTGGACGCGGTCGTGGTCAGAATCGGATGCCCTAATTCCTTGAGTAACAGACTACACGCTGCGCTGTTAGGAATCCTAACCCCTACGGTCTTACGCTTAGTTTGCACGACTTTTGGAACTTCCCGGCTCGCTGGGAGTATGAAAGTATACCGTCCCGGTAAATGATGCCGTAGTATCCGGTAGTTCCTATTTTCGACCATGGCATACCGAGCAACATCGGAAAGGTCCGCACATAAGAATGAAAGTGGGTGGCTTCGCTCCAAGCCCTTAACCTGATAAATACGATCGATCGATCGTTTGCTATATAAGTCACACCCAAGCCCGTAAGTTGTGTCGGTCGGAAAAACAACGAGGCCCCCGGAGCGAAATGCATCAACCGCCTTGGTCACATGCCGCGGTGCCGGGTATTCTAGCTTGATCTGTGCCCTCAACATTGCATTACCCCTTAAAGTAAAGCCACTATACCGGACTTAAACGCGTATGCCAAAATATCGCGCACAATCCGGAATTTCCAAAAATAACCTATCACCGTGACCCAACGTTCCTAGTATGATAGAAACTTGGGAATCTGCCATTAATAGGAACTCATGACGAAACCTCCCGATAACCGCTGGACAGCGGACAAACACAACGAACGTGGCATTGAACTAGCGGACCGTGGCTGGCTTGATGAGGCGGTGAATGAGTTCCGCAAGGCTGTGGATGCGGATCCGGACGCACCACATGCCTACGGTAATCTAGGAACCACTCTCGCAGAACAAGGAGAGCTCTCATCTGCCCTGCTTCACCTCAGCAAAGCCATCAGCTTGGGCCCCGATGCCTCCCTCGGTTATCATTACCTCGCTTCGTTCCTCTTGCAACACCACCAAGAACTGATTAACCAGCTTCTCAAAAAAGCCCTTGAGCTCGACCCTGAGCTCGCAGAAGCCCGCATCAATCTCGCCTATAACTATTCGGATCAAGGCAACGTCCCTGGCGCATTAGACCAATTGAATATAGCGAATTCCATCGCCCCAGATGACTTAGGAATTCGTCATGAACGAGCCTGCTGTATGGTCGACCTCGGGCACTATCCTGAAGCCATCGCCGAATTGAAGGACCTTCTAATGGTAGATCCGCATCATTTGCAGGCTAAGGTCGACCTCGGAATAGCGTACACCGCGCAAGGTTTCTTCGAGCAAGCCCACGAACTCCTGCTAAATGCGAATGAGCAAGACCCACACGATTTTAGTGCCAGATATCATCTCGCAGCCCTCCTTAGTAATTGGCAGAAAACCGACAAGGCTCTTGAAATTCTACTTGAGCTACATAATGAAGACGCAATCAAGTTACGCAACTGGCTTCACATCGATCGAACCTTTGACCCTCTCAATGAATTTACCCAATTTCGAAAACTCCTTAAGGAGTAGTAGATCCTTCTCACTAACGGCTCGGAATTACTAGGAACGAATGGACGATACACCTGGTCTACAATGCGTTCAAATTAACAACGCTAACGGTATCCTAACCGTCTACCACCAAACAGGAGCTGGCTGCAGTCTGGTCAGCTGGTTTCGCGACGATGGGAAGCTCTTACGACAAGAGTTCACCTACCAAGAAACCCTCATCGAGCATGAGCCTCCTGCGGAGGTCCGAACGGCCGCAATCTACGATCCACAAGATCTGACGGCCGACCGCGTTCCGCAGCCCACGATCCAATTCAGCCCTCATCCTGCGACCGACAAATTGAAACAGGCTCTCGCACTCCTGCTAAACCTCGACCATTACGATCCAGCAATCATAATGCTAGTTCGAGGGCTCAATAACTATCTTCTGCAATATGGGGAAGGTTATCGAAACTTGGACGCCATGCGCCTAAGTCCCATTTTGCCTCTACGAGCGAATAACGACTATTCCAAGGATTTGTCAGAGGCCCCTTCAACGCTTCCCCCGCCTCAAGCACCCCATTGGATGCTTTCTTTCCTGGGGTTATTTACGGGACTACTCCTCGGACTTGTCTTATGGACTTGAATTTTTGAATTTCAAGGACACACACAAACTAAAAAGGGGAGCCTTTCAGCTCCCCTCATAGTGTATCTCCGGCGACGTCCTACTCTCCCACATGGTCACCCGTGCAGTACCATCGGCGCTAGCGAGCTTAACTTCCGAGTTCGGGATGGGATCGGGTGGGACCTCGCTGCT
>JAYZAY010000021.1:0-78879 GCA_036339465.1 Myxococcota bacterium
TGGTTCGGGAAAAACCACCCTCATTAAACTTCTCACCCGACTCTACGAGCCATCTTCAGGTACAATCCTTTTGGATGGAACCGATGTTCGAAACTGGGATCGCACCAAACTTCATCAGAGAATCGGTGTCATTTTCCAAGATTTTGTGCGCTACCAACTTTCCGTGGGTGAGAATGTCGGCGTTGGAGATATTGATGTGCTAGAACCCGAAACAGAATGGGAATCAGCCTCAGAGAAAGGTATGGCACTTCCCTTTATTAGAGAAATGCCAAAGCAATTTCATACCCAGCTGGGGCGATGGTTTGAAGATGGGCAAGAACTCTCCCTTGGACAATGGCAGAAAATCGCCCTCTCTCGGGCTTTCATGCGAAAACGTGCCCAAGTTCTGGTCCTCGACGAACCCACCGCGTCCATGGATGCTGAAGCCGAAGCCACCGTTTTTGAGCGCTTCCAAGAACTCACCCAAAATCAAATGGTCATTCTCATCTCCCATCGATTTTCCACCGTCCGAATGGCCGACCATATCATGGTCCTCCATCAAGGAGAGTTGATTGAACGGGGCACCCATCCGGAACTTCTAGAATTAGGCGGTCGCTATGCGCGCCTCTTTACCCTTCAAGCCGAAGGCTATCGGTGATGGCGGGTTATATTTTCACTATGAGCCCCTGAAAAGAGACGGACATCCCCCATGACGCAAGTTTGTTTCATAAAGGTTAAATACAGACCTCTTCGCGCACAATGTCGGTACCGATATAAAAGGAGTTCAAGATAAAGGCCCGCGTAACCAAAAAAACTCCATCGCTCAAAAGCCTGGTGTAGGGATAGCGGGGGCCATCATCGGAGCACTAGCGGCCCATCAACATCGAGGATATTTTCACGGTTTCTTTATTTCCAGATGGCTCACAAATCCGGGAGATAATGAATGGGATATAGAAGCAGGAGCCTTCATCCCTCCCTAAAAAACCTCTAACCCATCAAAAAAAAAATTCTTTTTTCCTTTAAATCCGCTATAATGTGAGGGGATTTGCACAATGCGAGAACCCTTAAAGAACAAGAGACTCTTAACCCATTCAAAGGACCTTCCCATGCAATTCTTAGCCGCGACCCTCTTTGCCCTAGCTCTCACCTTCGGCTTTTCTCATTCAGCCCTAGCGAACACCAGCGCTAAGGGCGAACCCACAGAAAAGACTTGCGACGACAAGTGCAAAGACGACAAAGACAAAGACGCCTGCAAGAAAAAGTGCGAAGAAAACAAGAAAAAGGATAAACCCGAAGGTCAATAAGGATTTTCACCCACCATTGAGGCTTTGAATTGGAGAAAAGTAGAGCACCCTTATTGATCAATAAGGGTGCTCTACTGATCAATAAGAGTTCTCTATTGATCAATAAGAGTTCTCTATTGATCAATAAGGGTTCTCAAGCCCCCCCCCATAGCGCACCTTCCACAAACCTACCCATCCGTTCTTTCTCCTAGGCTTTCCCTGAACAGATGGCCATTCATCTTTAATCTCATCGACGCCGATACCTGCTCTGACAAATATCAAGGGACCGAAATTCACACTATTGGACCACCAAACACATGCGATTCATCAAACATGAGTTATCGGAACGTAGAGAAACTTTCCGGCGCGTGTTTACCTGATGATGAGTGAGCGCTGGGGTAAACTTTCAAAAAATCAATCGGCCCTTGAAGTATTCTCATTGCAAAAACCCCAAGGGTGCTCAAAGCCACTACTTCATATAAGATGAAACATCCCAAATCTTGGGATGGTCACCGCCACCTGTCACAATGGTTTCACTGTCAGGGCTGAAAGCAACCCCCTGAGTAGAGCTTGGATGTGCCGCAAAGCCAACAATTACTTGGCCATAGGTATTCGAATCTGGATCTGCGTCCCAAAGTTTACAATTGCTATTTCCCGTGTCCCCCGACAGGACTTTCTTACCATCTGGACTAAAAACAACAGTGGTGAAACTACCCGAATTCGCTCTAAAGGTAGCTAAATACCATCCATAATTCTGAGACTGAGGGTTAACGTCCCAGAACTTCAAAGTCCCATCATCACTACCAGATACCAATTTTACCCCATCTGGGCTAAGAGCAATACTCGTGACCGAGGAGGTATGGCCCTCTAGAACAGCGACCGATTCGTCGCACACATTAGCATCATCTGCCTCACAACGTAGATCCCAAATCCGAATATTGGAATCCTTACTACCACTAATCACGCCCGTGCCGGTTTTGCTGAAAGCAACCGACCACACCGCACTTCTATGACCCATCATGGTCCTAAGGGGTGTTGAGCAGATGTTTCCCTGCCCACGACAATTCAGGTCCCAGACCATCACTAGATTGTCCCAACCACCCGAAGCAATCTTAGAGCCATCTTCGCTAAATGCAACAGCGTAAACGTAATGTTGATGCCCCTGAAAAACCTTAAGTGTTTGCCCAAAAGTCGCAGATTCTGGATCAACATCCCAAAGGCGAACCGTTTGATCCCAACTTCCTGAAATCACCCGTTTTCCGTCTGGGCTAAAAGCAACCGAGCGTACATCGCTGGTATGTCCACTCAATGTCGCAAAAGGCACTGCCTCAGAAACATCACTGGGCTCCACTTGCCATAATTTCAAATTATTTTCTGGCCCCATGGAACCAGAAACCACCGCCTTACCATCGCCACGAATCGCCAAAGCAATTAAGGGGTACTGATGCTTTGCCACCATCACCACTGTCGCTTCTTCGACTTCTGTATTTCCTTGTTTGTCTGTGTTGGTCGCGCTAGAGGACGCCGTCTCAACTTGGTTCGACTCTGGCCCCCCACACCCAATCATCAAAACCAAACAACACAAAATTCTCATCCGCTGTGTCATCTCTCACTCCGATTTAAGCCTTCCGAGGCGCCCTAACGATCCACAAACCATCTGCCAAGGTCAAAAAGAGCGAAAACATAAGCTCAACCGCAACAATAGTGCCAATTATCCGTAACAATAGTGACGAGCATCACCCCCACCAACCCTTCCCCCCAAGGAATATATCCCCATGAAGCCCGAAATAACCCCAAGCTGGAAGGCTTTGATAACCGCCACATAAGCTCAACAAGTTCCTCCCATAAGGACAAAGATTGGCCACATAAAATTGCCGCGTCTGAGAAGAAACGTCGCACAGAGATCGGTCACAAAGTGTATTCTAGAGAGAAAAATAAGAATAGTTTTGCCTTTTCTTACTCTACCCCTGTATCTGAAGCCCAGAAAAGACACATTGTCGTACCATTTTTTTCTTGTCCTTCGTCAACAATAACAAGCAAGTTGCTTGTTTCCCTACCTCCCCACCAAATTGATTACATTGCCAAATCCGATTCTGGCCTTTCTAATAGAGAGAGGTATATAACGAATGTTTCAAACAATACCATATTCCGTTTTCAGGTTGGCCATATGCACAATGATGGTCTGCTCGCTGTCTTGTCGTGGGGAACATACACCAACCGACATGAGTGAAAGCACGTCTGAGAATGTCGCCGTGCCCTCGCCCCCCCCCGAATCTAGGGAAATCACCACCTCAAACAAATGCAACACGCAGTTTAGGGCGAGCCGGGAATTGGCGATTTACAACAACTCCACTGAATATGGACCAATCGTCAGAGCGGCTTTAATTCAAGAAAGAGAAAAATACTTCGATGCCATCTTCGTAGACAGCTACCTTGCCCTAGGTGGACCGAAACAACCCGGAACCTATCAACTAACCCCTGAATCTTGCGAGCATGGACTCTGCATTGCCACATTCACCGACTGCTCAGACATCAATAACTTTCCCAATTCTTGTGCCAATTTGTTTCTCGCGTCTGGGGGCTCCATCACCATCCATGAAATAACGTCGCAACAAGATACAATATTTTCCGCAACCCTCAATAAGATAACCTCGACTGCACGAAAAGGCTCTAGTACTTGGTGCATTGAAGAACTAGGCTTTGAAATCGAACTTAAACTTCCCACCCAAACAACCGTAGAAGTTGGAATAAATCTCGGTGAAAAACTTACCACAGACTATACCCTAACTAACTGTAATGGTGATGAAATAACCCTTCAATCTCTAAAAGGAAAAACGAAAGCAATTTGGCTTTTAGCTATCACGGAGTGGTGTCCTAATTGTCCCAGTTCCGTAGAAAAAATGTATCAATACCTAGAAACCGCAGATGACGATGTGGAAGCTTTTGTCATACTGGGAGAAAGCCAGCAGCGCGACGTTCCAGCAACTCGAGAAAGCTGCAAACGCTACCAAGAAAAGATGCAAAGTCTCAATATAGACCTGGATCTAGATAGGGTTCTTTTGGATGGAAATTTTGTCGACCTCTACAAGCATTTAAATCCATATTTCTATCAGGCAAGTAACGGGAGACTTTCGTGGGCTGTACCATGGCATGGTATCCTCGACGGATTAGAACTGGAATATATCTATGCCCTAACCGCCCCCGGCACCAACCAAACTCCCGAGCAGAGCTTAGAGCAAACCCGCAAATAGGCTAACCAATACCCAGCTTCTTCGCTCGACTGATCAAGGTGGTTCGCGGAATCGCGAGAGCCCTCGCCGCCCGGGTCCAATTTCCTCCACTAACTCGAAGCGCACGTCGAATCGATTCTGATTCAGGGCTTTGAATACCCCAAGCTTCGTTCATTCGTTGCACCAAGCGAAAATTAAAGGTAAAGGCATCCAAATCTAGCTTTTTCACATCTTGATTCAACACCAGTGCCCGCTGAACGATGTTCTCTAGCTCACGTACATTTCCCGGCCACTCATAGTGAATGAGTGCATCTGCCGAGGCCTCTGTCAACGTTGGAGACTCCTTGCCTTTCGGTGAATATTTCCGGATAAAGAAGTTTGCCAATTCGAGAATGTCGCCAGATCGTTTCCTGAGGGGCGGAATTTCCAGATCAACAACGTTCAATCGAAAATATAGATCTTCTCGAAAATCGCCACTCGCCACTCGCGCTTCCAGGTCTCTATGGGTCGCTGCAAGCACTCGAACATTCAATGGAATGGACTGGTGCCCTCCCAATCTCTCAATCGTCTTTTCCTGCAAAACCCGCAAAAGAGCAACTTGAACCCCTTGGCTAATATCGCCAATCTCATCGAGAAAAATTGTGCCCCCATTGGCTAATTCAAAGCGCCCCCTCCGCATGGAATTGGCACCGGTAAATGCGCCCTTTTCATGCCCAAAAAGCTCACTTTGCAGCAGGTTGTCTGCGATGGCCGCACAATTTAGGGCGATAAATGGACCGTCATTCCGCGGACTAGACTCATGAAGGAAACGAGCCAGAAGCTCTTTCCCAGTGCCTGTCTCACCCCGAATCAAAATCGAAGATTCGCTCTTCGCTGCCCTACGGGTTTGCTCCAATAATTCAGCTAAGCCGCCCTCTTCCCCCACCATCTCAAAAGCTCGGTGGGCCACCTCTTGATCGCGGCGCATAGCCGCTTCCCGTTCAGCCTTAAGACTCAATTCCAGGCGATGCTCAGCCTTCTTACAGGCATGGTCTAAACGCAACCGAAGTTCTTCTGCGCGCCATGGCTTCAGAATATATTCCTCCGCCTGACCCTCATTAATCGCATTCATCAAGATGTCTGAATCGCTGTATGCAGAGAGAACCAAGCGACCTATTTCAGGCCACTTATTTGCCACCACGGCTAAGAATTCCACACCTGTCATCCCTGGCATGCGAATGTCGGTGATCACAACTGCGATGCTCAGTTCTTCCAAAAGTCGCAATCCTTCATCGGCAGAATTGGCGACAAAAACCCGAAAGAATCGACCAAATTGTAGCTTAAACATCTCCGTATTACTGGATTCATCATCCACATACAAAACACCGGGACTACACACCTTGGCCATTGGGGTAAACTTATTTCTTGTATTTTCAGACTCAAAAGACATCCTCGGCGTAAATACCATTCTCCGTTTTTCCGCAAGTAGACAGAAACCAACGGCACGATAATCACCGAATCCAAGCTTGAGCTTCATCACACCCAGCCCCCTAAAGGTACGTTGTGCCTTGACACTTACCGAAGACCCAGCCATTCGCCTGCCAGAGTGTCGAATTTAGAGAGATTGGCCCGTCAGTCACGCCGAATGTGGTTCAGCCCAACACAAACACAGACACGAGCGGCATTCGAACCTACTCAGGGAAAAGACAAACTCGCAGGCAGAACAGGAAGATAGAGTCTGTCTCAAGCTCGCTGAATCAGAGACTCAAGGCGATAGGATAGAAATGATTAACATGAAAGCAAGATTAACGCGTTGTTCAAACCAATTCGGCAGCTGCTTGTTCTTTGTGCTCCTGGTCTCCACCACCCCCGCCCAAGCCACCGAACCTACCCAAGACGCATCAAAAGGAATACTAGATCTCCGCCAAGCCAACCTCGATGACGCCACTGAAATCCGGTTAGGAGGAGAATGGAGAGTCTTTTGGAAACAGCTCGTTTCCGAATTTCTTCCAAACAGTCCCTCCGCCGAATACGTTGCAGTTCCTCGCCTTTGGAATCGACCTTCCAATACCCAAAATTTTATCCGACCAGAACAAGGTGTAACCACCCTTCAGCTCACAGTTTTCCTTCCGGAGTCTTTGCCAAAATCGTGGCACAACGGGATCCATGTCAACAATGGACAGGTCATCAGTGCCAGTCAACTTACAATCTACGATGATGCAACACATGAAGTATTGGGTCGCCTTAAAAGCGGCAAAGTTTCTGCAGATCCAAACTTGCACCAAGCTGGCTTCGTTCGAGAATCCCTTCAGCTTCTAAATCCCCCCAGAAAACTTCGATTCGTTTTAGAGATCAGCAACTATGATTCCTTCTGGTGGGGAGTCTGGCGAACCCCAACCATAGGTTCCCTAAGAAATCTACCAAAACTCACGGCGAAACGTGAGCACCTCGACTTTTTCGTCACCGGTATCGGGCTAATCATGGCACTCTACCATCTGATTCTCTACCTGCTTCGTCGCCGGGAAAAAACCCCCCTTTGGTTCGCCTTGATCTGTATTACCCTTACTTTTCGAACTCTCTACATCCAAGGATACCTCCCCACCAATCCTTGGTGGCTTCATTACAAGCTTTGGTCGCTCGCACTTTATGGCGTCTTTGTCGCCTTCATCTTGTTCATCCAATCTCTTTTTCCAAACGACTTACCTGCCAAAGCAACAAAGCACCTCTTGAATGTATTTAGAATCCTACTCCTAACCACTTTGGTGCTCCCTGCTACCCTCCACGGTTGTACCCTGCCCATATTCGACCTAACGATGCTCGCTACCGTGATTCTCATTTTGACCACACTCGGAAAAATCGCCTTCCAGCAACGCACACTTATTCCCATCACTATCTTTGTTGGCTGTTCCGTTTTAGCCGCAACGTCATTAAACGACCTTCTCTATGCCTGGCATATCATCGACACTTTCTGGATGAGTAAATACGGCCTTGTTTTCTTCATAAGCACTCACGCACTGGTTATTGCCTATCGCAATCAAAGCATACGCAATGACAATGAACTCTTGGTCCTCCTCGACGAACGCAAGACTCATTTCTTCCGATCAGTATCACATGAATTAAGAACCCCACTCACCTTACTCCTCGGACCCTTGGAAAACCTCGCCAAACAATCCCCGAATGATACATCCCTAAACCTAGCCCTTCGCAATGGACGCAAGCTCCTTCAACTCGTTAACCAGCTTCTCGATTTTCATAAATTATCACAAAAAGAAAAAGCAGTAAGCCTACAGCCAGTTCAACTGGAACTCTTTACCAAATCTATTTTGAGTCAATTTCTCCCAGCCTTTGAAGATAAAGACATCCAACTGAGCCTAAATGGACATCCCGCTCAATACCCAACAATTCAGACCAAATCCCCCGCCCCCATCATCCTAGCTGACGTAGATTTTCTTGATAAATCCATTACCAATCTAGTTTCGAATGCGCTTAAGTTCACCTCGTGTGGTGGATCTGTCGACCTGCGGATCGAGCAGGTTTACATTCATGGCAAACAGTGCTTCAAATTCACCATCAGCGATACCGGCTGCGGCATCAGTACCGAGGATCAAGAGCGACTCTTTCAACTATTTTCCCGCGTTGGAGAAAATTCCAACCAAATTATAGGCACTGGCCTCGGGTTGGCTCTCGTTAAAGAGTGGGTCACCGCCATGAACGGTGAAGTCGGTGTCGAAAGTGAAATATCAAAGGGAAGCAATTTTTGGTTTATACTACCGAAAGCGCAAAAAGCGAGTCTCGTTGACCTTATTACTCAGCCTCTTCTTGAATCCGCGCCTACCCCAATTAGCACTCCCCCTCACGAACTACAGTCCCCTGACCACTCCCATATTCAAAATATTGCCGGTCCCAACATCTTAGTCGTCGACGACACACCCGATATGCATCGCTTCCTTCAAACGGTATTAAAAGGACACGGATATCGCGTCACAAGCGCAAGCAATGGTCAAGAAGCACTCAATCAAATCAAGCTAAAACAGCCTCAATTAATCATTTCTGATTGGATGATGCCGGGAATGCACGGGCCAAAGCTCATTCAATTACTCAAAGAAAATCCCAATACCACCACAATTCCAACTTTAATGCTTACCGCAAGATCCGATGCGCAGAGTCGAGCTCAAAGCGCTGAGTCGGGGGCTGACGCCTTTCTCGGAAAACCATTCGAAGTGCGCGAACTTCTGGCAATTATTAGAAACCTACTTGCCCTTAAATCGAAAGAGCATGAATTGAGTAACACCCTCCAAAATCTTCAAAACACTCAAGAAAAACTAGAAGCACAAGCACGCATGGCGGCACTTGGAAATCTAATCACAGGGGTTACCCATGAAATCGGCAACCCACTCAATATTATGCGCAACGGCCTATCTGAACTAAATTTACGATTCGAATTTCTGATTGCTGAACTCCAAGCTCCCCAAAAGAAGATACCTCCCAATGCGGATGTTTTTAATGAAACTCAAAATCTACTGCAGCTCGTTACAGAAGCCACATCTCGGGTCGATAGAATCGTCATGGACCTGCGCGCCTACACAAAACAAAAATCGGACTCTGAGTATTTTCACCTTCGAAACTCTGTCAACACAACCCTAAATCTCTTCGGTAGAAACTTTGCAGCAGAAAATATTAAAATAGGTGTTTCCATTCCCACATCGCTCAAAATAAAATTCCCACGGGGTAAGTTCGACCAAGTGCTAACGAACCTACTTCTAAATAGCCAGGAAGCAATGCCCGAGGGTGGCAAAATAGAAATCAGCACAAAAACAATGAACCGCTCTATCGAATTGCATATTATCGATTCTGGTCCTGGGATCCCTTTCGAAATAAAAGACGAAATCTTTGACCCATTTTTCTCCACAAAAAACCTCTCTAAATCCACCGGACTCGGCCTTGCTATCAGTCGTGAAATCATGCTGCAGCACGGTGGAAATCTATCGATACTCCCCTGTGAAACAGGAGCTCACTTTTCTATAGGGTTCCCCACAATGGCTCAACCCATCTAAAACACAAGCTTTGGCCACTTCAATCCAACATTTTATATAGCCTCTAAAATCTCCCTCCAAACGCAGACAGCCATCAAGTATGGAGCAACTTCCATGGTGCGTATGGTCACGGATTACCGCTAAATTCGCGTTACATGAACCATTGCCATAGGAGTCGCGAAATTAGAAGTTGCCGATAAACCAGAAGCCATATGCAATCGCGCAAATAACGCGAGGTCTGCTCACAAGCGTTTGGAGAATTTTCTCGGTCGTAATTTCAAAACAAAAAGTGGGTGTGCGCTAAATCACCTTTAAAGATATCTGGCTGTCTAAGTCCGTCAGTTCTGTCGACAATCGACAGTCATCCTGGACTTCTAAATCACACCACTTCGTTCAACCACAAAAACCCTTCTCATATTTCAGACACTTAGGCGATCCGTCTGCAGCATCACGCACTTGGCACAACATTTGAAATAGCTATCTCGTCACGGGCTGCGGTCACCAAATCAAATAGGGACCAAAACTCTCGACATAATCATCATCTTAATTTGATTTGGAGCAACCAATGAAGAGAGCAAAAACCTCGCAGGTTCGGAATCAATCCTGCCTAGGTCACCCCCAAGAAACATCCAGCGATTCCCCACTCCAAAGGATTCGAAGGCTCCTAAAAGTAGGGATCTACGTAGGGCTCATTGCCGGGGTAATGGTTCCTACATCCTCTACGGCAGCCTCGAAAGTGCCATCAAGAAACAAGAGCAACACAACGAGCGTTGTTGCTAATCGGGCGGTGGTCGAGAAACCGACTCAAGCCATGACATCGGTCAAAAACGGTCCTTGGATCCGAAAGACTTTTCGTGACCATGAGGGTGGAATTTCCCGTGTTTTGGCTGAAATTGCTCCACTCGAGGTCTCGACAGACCTAGAGACCTTCGCCCCCATCTGGGCTCAAGATTCAAGGCTAATCGTTAGAATCAACAACGATGCTTCTGGCATCACCGAAACCGTTTTGCCCGAAGTCGCCGACGAAACCGGAATTGAACACATAACCTTTCCGGATCAAACGGTCGTCCACGACTACGCTCCAAGCTGGCTCACCGGAACATTAAAAAGATGTTTTCGGAACAAAAAATTCAAATTAGCAATTGAGGATATCGAGGCAGACGCCCCCATCAAAAGCGATTCCCTTATTGCTGAGTTCCGAAACAACAAAAAACTACGGACAGATATAGATCTCTCCGGTTTTTCTCTGGATGCGAAACTTGTTTTTACTTGGAATCACCGCGACACATGGTGGTGTAATACATTCGCCAATGACTATAATCTTAGTGCCAACGTCAATGCCTACGATGTCGGTGGCGAACTAGACGTACAGTTCTCCACTTCCGATTCCCGCATTAATATTAGCTCCATCGATAAGTTTAACCTGAATGTTGATAATATTTCCTTCGATTCCAACTTCCTTAATTCGGTGGTTAATTTGGGATTAACCGTGGTCGATATGTTCGCAGATGTTGGATGTTCAAGCCTAACCTCCTGTGTAAACATGGTCATCGACGATTTGGTAGAAGATAATGCCAAACTACAAGATAATCTCGTCGCCGCGCTAAACGATGCCATAGAGGCACCTGCGGTTGTTTCTGGTGGCATCAGTCAAGACGGTTTCGAGATCGACTACACCGCATCTCTAGATGAGCTCAGCACTTCCAAATCTAAAGACCGATTGTCAAGCTATTGGAATATCGAAATCGATAGTGATGCAACTGTAGATAGCTGTGCCAATGCATTAAGGAAAACATCCTATCAACTCGACCCCTCAAGCTACACCACAAACAGCGACGGAGAAGTTGTCATTCCATATTCATTACTGAGTCAGGTCATCTATAAAATTGGAAAACAAGGCGTATTTTGCAGTGATTTCGAGTGGGAGATCGACGGCCGAACTCTGAACGCAAGTATCGTCCCCGATGGCGCCTTCAATATTTCCTCTGGCGCGGATTCATCCAGCCTAGACGAGACTAACATGGTATTGACCTTTCCAATCAAAGTTACGTTGACCGGCTCTCGGGATATCTCCGGAGAAATTACCGGCGAACTAGAAATCACCACCACTCTTTCGGTGGATGAGGACGCTTTGGTCCTTAACGTTGATTCAGCAACCTTAGAAGACCTCTCTGGTGCAATTGACATTGACCTCGGAATCACAACCATTAGCGTTGACCCATCCGACCTCGATTTTGAAATCCAAGATGCGATCGAGGGTGAGCTAGAAGCAAGAATAACATCCTTTGCACTCCTTCCCAAATTGACCGACGTTTCTGACCTCGGTGACCTTTGCCTGGAAATAGATAGCGTTGATTCGGATGGCGTTTCTGTGGCGGTTGGCTTTGGTTTTGAACGAAACAGCAGCTGCTCCACTTCCAGTGGCGGTGGCGGAGGTGGCGGAGGTGGCGGAGGTGGCGGTTGGAAGCGTCCCCTCCCACATGTTTTTGACCTCTTTCTTCCTGGTGACGACGACGAAAGCGATGACGACGATCTAGAAGGTGGTTTCGGTGCCGAGGCAGAAGAAGCCATAGCGCCTTAGAAAACTTCGGTAAAAGAAAGCACTTCGTAAACACATGCAAATGCATGAATCAAAATAAAAATGGATGAACAACACATAAAGGAAATGAACATGTTAATACCCAAGAATATCTTTTCAACTCCAAAACTCACCAGTGGACTTATCACTGTAGCATTGATGTTCAATGTCGGATGCGGCGAAGAGCTTCAGGTTTCAGAAAAAGACATGGAACCAGAAGAAATCAACAGTTCCTCAGAAGAACAATCCCTTTACTTTAATGAAGAGGTAGCACAATTTATCTTCGAAGGCTTGGAAGGGCATCGAGATCTCGATGAAACCATCCAATACACAATTCAGATTCCCCAAGAAGACGGAACAATTCGAGAAGATACCATCATTCTTGGATTTGAAGAAGTCATCCAAAAGAAGGGGCAAGAAGGTGTGCCTACCGGAAGCTTGGCCTTTGGAATGGACTACAGTCTATCCTATTGTGTTTCTGACCGAGAGCATTACGTCTCCAAAACAATTTGGGCCACCTCTTGTAGCAAGTCCTCAGCTCGTAGCTCGTCGGATTACTGGTCGGGCTACTATGCCAATAATGCATGTGACAGTGTCCTAGACGTCAGTGATTACGATGATGAATGTGACCCACACAGGTTCACAAATAACATCTGTGTCGACGAAACCTATGACGACACCATCTCTGAATATCGTTATGGTAGCAAGGTGTGCGGAGTTTGGCCTTTCCGCTCCAAGAAGTGGAAAGTGACTCACAAAACTTCGGGTTATTGTGGCTTCAGTTGCAGAGCATCCCTCTAATTAATAAGCACGGGGTCGATGATTCGGCCCCATACCGCCATCTCTCCTTCCCTGGTCCATCCCAATTCCAAATACCGACCTAAAAACTTTCATTTTGGCACGTCGCTCAAACCGCAAAGTAACGCATTGAAACAAAGACCGATTCAACATTCATGCATTTCTCTTTAGATTTTCTCATGCCAATTCAGAACGGCCGATGACCCGAAACAATCAATGAACCGAACCAGTAGGGTTTTATACCGAAAAACGAGGCCTGCATCTCAATGTAATTCCGCTTTCTGCCGAAAGTGATAGAGGTAAACAACTGCATTGGCTCTCTTTAAAATGAGGAAATGGGCGAGGCCGCAGCTGTGGCATGCACTGCTTCCTCCTCACTACAGAAAAGAGTGAAACCGTTCGTAATTCTTTAGACAGTAATTCCCATTCCACCCGGCTTCATCAGCCCGTCAAAAAGATCTGCTATCCCATGGTGGTTCCCAAGTCTCACAAGCCCTGAGCAACCCCACGGCCATACCGCAAGACAATCACAACAATATCCACCCCTTAAGCCTGCAGGTACTGATAAATCTGCTGCTAAATTAGCGTCCATTTCCACTCAAGCCACCGCCCAATTCGTCGATATCTCTCCGACGAGACTCAGACACCCATGGAAGAAGCTCAGCGGTTAATTTCTGCCCCCAAGCTTCAACCCAACGGAGAGGATTATCCTTGCCAAAGATTTCACCACCTCTCTCGAACCAAGTTTCGAATGAGCAAGAGTCAGAGGTTCGTCGCCAATATGAAGACTATCCCTTCCCCAGGGTCGTGCCCGATGACGAAAAACGTCGGTTGGTCGTAACGCCTCAGGATACACTCTCAAAGATCTCTCATTTTTGCTTTGAAGGAAAAGCCAACTTCAATGACAATTTTAGAGTCCTAGTCGCTGGTGGTGGCACAGGACACGCATTGATTTTCCTCGCCGAGCAACTAAGCGCAACATCCGCCGAAATCGTCTACCTGGATCTGAGCGCACAATCGATGCAAATTGCACAAGAGAGGGCCAAGATCCGCAAATTAAGAAACATTCAATGGCACCGCGGTTCTATTCTACAAGCACCCGACTTAAACCTTGGACAATTCGACTACATTAATTGTACCGGTGTACTTCACCATCTCCCAGACCCCACTGCTGGTTTACAAGCCCTTAAAAATTGCCTCAAACCCAGCGGTGCCATGGGGCTCATGGTTTATGGAAAGTATGGTCGAACTGGCATTTATCAAATTCAAGAACTCATGCGGCTAGTTAACAGTGGCCTTACCGACAATTCGAGCAAAGTCGAAAATACCATAAATATTCTAAAGGATCTTCCAGTCTCCCACTGGCAGCTTAGAGGAAAAGACAAAGAACAATTCCTCGACTCTCATCTCCAAGACCACCATGACATCTTTGACCTCTTTCTCCACAGCAAAGATCAAGCCTACAGTGTGCCTGAAGTTTACGACTATATTGAAACATGTGGCCTCAAAGTAAACGCCTTCACCCATTTTCACCCAGATCCAACCGAATTACTCAAATACGAACCAAGAACCTTCATTAAGGATAAGCCCCTCTTAGAAAGAATACGTTCGTTTCCTAAGCGCAATCAGATGGCTGTGGCCGAATTACTTAGTGCCGATATCTCCTTACACACCTTCTATGTATCCTTCCGCCACACAGCCACAGCCTGCATCAATAACCTCGACAACATTCCTTATTTGATTCATGCAACAAGTGACTCTTCCCCAGTCTTCTCCACTGAAAGCTTTGACGATTTATCGAAGAGCGTGGCTCAAAACCCCAATAAACCCTTGATCATTCGAAACCCAATCGCTCCAAGTATACTCGTACCTTACACGAAATATCTGGCTTCGATTCTACAACACCTCGGTGGTGAAAATACCATCGAAGAAATAATTCAAATGGTACAACGCGAATTTGATGCCCAAAACCGAGAGGCCCACCACCCAACAGACATTCATCGAGAAATTAAACAGCTCTATCACGCTCTCCATTCAATTGGCTGGATGTTTCTACGGCACCGAAGTATGCCAGGACCTCCTTGTTTGAGGAAGTTGAACAAGATCAAAACCTCTTCCTTTGGCCACACCCCTCTCAATTCTCAGGAAATCGTATGAATCTCAAAGACATATTCAAAGAGGTTAAACCGTATCAAACAAAAAAAGATTGGCCCTCACTTTACGAGTATACCTCGAATCTAAAAAGCGCCGACCTAGCAGGAAACGACATCACCATTTCATTCGCCCATTATTTTCGTTCTCTTGCGGCCTACAATCTAGGACAACTAGATGAATCATGGTCCGAAATAAAATTATCCATTCAAGCCATGCCCATCAATCGATATAGCCAGAGACTCCGTGACCGAATCCAAAATGACTACGTAGCGAAGGATCCACCCAAGTTGTTTGGAATCGTTTACAGTTGCCAAAAATACCTAGACAGAGCAAAAATTGTTCACGAGAAAATTCGCTCAAGCATTACCTCCAAAATCATTGTCGGTAATCCAGATCAACAAGAATTATTCGTAGAAGATGGTGATATTACCTACCTCAAAGTATCCGATAATTACGAATCACTTCCGCTGAAAACGACTGCAGCATTGGAATATGCATTCTTGCGCTATCCACAGTCAGCTTGTATCAAAATAGATGACGATCTAGACATCCAAAACCCTGATCAATTATTTAACAGCGTACAACAAAGCATCGAGAGCAAAAAACATTATTTTGGCCACCTCATGGGAGAAGATCTGCACTGTAAATCGTGGCATTTCGGTAAATGTGAAACCCTGAAATTTAACCGACAGCTCTATGGTCGCCCCTATCTCGGACAATGGTGCAATGGCCCATTCTATACACTTTCACGCGAAGCCATTGAAGCCTTCAATTACTTCAACACCAGGTACCCATCCTATATATCAGGGGAGCTCTTCGAGGATAAGTATGTGGGCGACGTCTTGCGTAATCAAGGCATCATGCCCACCCACATAAGTTTTTCTCAACACATCGAATCAAACCAACATGTCTAATATCACAAATTGAAACTTATTGCCGGAGAAATGAAATGAATAACAGTCTGCTGAAAGTTCCATTGGTCACGGTGCTACCAACCGACCGAATCGAAATAGGTATTCCTTCCCGAGGTCGAAATCTGAATCTCGTTTCTCTGCTTCAAGCTCTCCGGACCCAAACGTTTCAAAACTGGGATTTAACAATCGTCGATGATAATCCCGATGATTCGATGAAAAACTGCTTCTCATTGCATACCACTATCAAATTGCTCGAAATAGAAGGCCATCGAGTAAGAGTTCTGGAAGGACCCCACACCGGACTCATTTTCGCTCAAAATATCTTACTTACAGCCTGTCGCAAGAAAGTGATGGCACGATTGGATGACGATATAATTCCTCAACCAGACTTCATCGAGAAGTTAATGCATCATTTTTATCACGATACCGACCAACGCTTAATTGCCGTTGGCGGTTCAATTCCCCAAATCGCAACCAACCAAGCAAAAGACTACCAACTGCCACCACAATCCGAACTCCTAGGCTACGCTCCATTTGAATACCCTGAGTTCAGATACGTTCACCCAACCGGAGCCCAACCAAAACGTGTAAATTCCTTATATTCAAGTTTCTGCTATAAAACGGAAGTATTCAAATATGCGGGTGGTTTCTCCCACAGTTACTCCCCCATCGCCGAGAAAGAGGATACCGACATTTGTTTACGTTCGGCTTCTCTTGGCGGGCGACTCATCTTCGAACCCAGGGCTTTAGCATGGCATCTCAAGGCACCTATGGGTGGTATTCGGAATGTCACAACCGAACAACGTCAAGTATTCTTTCATGAAGATACCTTGAATTTTCGCAAACGTGCCAACCAGATCAGACTTAGAGTCTTTGATTATGCCCTAGAGCGAAAAACCAACCTTGAAAATTACGTCAATTGGTTGGGGCTTGAAGACCATCAAAGTGGCTACATTCCCCCCCCCATTTCATCCGCTGCCTAATTCTAACCCCGTCTTCAAATACCCAAGCATCGCATGTGCCCTTCAAATACGAGCCCATCAATGTTCTAAGCTTCCCTAGACCGTATATCGACATCATCCGATAAATCCTCTAGGTTGGCACTCATTCACAAGCAGAGAGACACCTATGACGATTCTCATCACCCTCCTCACCTTCAGCTACCTCACAACTCCTTCGAATCCTCATCCAGACGACGTTCTCAAGAATCTTAACTCAAAAGATGCAATAATCAGAAGCAAAGCCGCATCCATCTATGCAAAAAATTGTCGCTCCGGGCGCTCGCGCCACCTCTTCCGGAGACACCGAGCCATGAATGCTGCCTTCGCCAAAACCCTCGGGGATCCGGATTCTACGGTTCGGCTCAATGGCATTGAAATGTCTGTTTGCCTTCAACCGAACAAAGCAATCGAAAAATTAAACCCCAAAGTCAGTGACCACGCGGCACAAGTGAGCCTCGCGGCAATGACTCGGCTCGCCCACTTAGAAAACCCCCTCGGAAGCGCGGCCGTCATCCTATGGCTTACAAAACACCAAACCCCCTGCCTGAATGGGCAATCTGACCTTCTAGAAAGGTGTATTTTTGCGGCCTATACCCTTGGCCAAACTTCGCAACACGAACCCCCAGGCGCCGCCACACGATTAAAGGTAAGCCAAACTCTCAGAAGATTCATAGCAGCTCCATCCGCGAAATTAAGAGAAGTAAGTGTGGTTGCACTTTCTCTCGCTGGGCACCGAAACGACACCGAATCCATTTTAAGATTAATCGCTCAAGAAAAAGCAGGCGTCTTCAAAAACCAAAACTCACCAGCGACGATTTCCCAGTTTGAGTCCATTGCTCGACAATTGAAACAATCGAAGGAGTAGATTTCCAAACCACCTCTAAACCTCAGCCACGAGACGAGAAAGCCTCCGTTATGGGCACGAACACCATCCTCCTGCATCAAGCCTCACCCAACACTTTAGAACTGGCGCTCAACAGAGAGCTGAAGCAACGATAATTTTCTATCACGCCCCGATCTAAATCAAAATCACTCATCTTCCATTCATGGGCTTCTAGTTCTTCACTCATTTTTCGAAGTTCATCTATTTTTTCGTGAACTCCATTTTTCTTAGGCAAACGCTTAGGGGTTTTCTCCAAGTCAGCGTAAAGGGCTAGAATTAAGGGCTCCACATATCTTTCCCGAATCACCGACAAGGTCTTTGGATTGATCCCGTGCACATAAACCAAACATTCAAAGGACCGCAATTTCCCCGAACTTACCTTCCAATAAATCGGTCGTCTCTTATACTTCTGGAGATGGTCCTTATAAAATCCATTCTCCTGAGTGAAATAGCGTTGTATCGTTCTCTGGGGAGATTCTCCTCCTCTTGGTCCCAGAATTCCTGCAATGAAACTCAAGCACGAAAGGGTGTTCGTATGGCCCCATACAAGGGAGATAAAACCTTCGAGTCTGGACGCGGCCTCATCTGGAAATTGGCCCTGGCTAAGAGGGATAATCCCATCTTGAACCGAATATCCTAAATCATTACCAGCAAGGTGATCTGGCCCAACACCATCACCCACAATCATTAACCCTGGTCGCTTCAACGAGTAGCGCCCCATGAAACAACCAATAGCATACGAAATGAAATCTTTAATTGCATCCTGCAGAAATAGCGCCTTATACTCTTTTTTCTGAAGCCCACGACCATAGCGATAAACCGGATTCATCATGAGCGTAATTTCAGCGAGGGAGACCTCCGTGCCCACTTCACCCTTCAAACCATAATGCTCCACTAAAGCACAATTATTGGCTATTTCTAAAACACGCAAACGTTCGGTTGTTTCCAAATTATATTGATATTGATGGTGTAATGAAGATTCGATGTCTACACCCGCGACTCCATCAACGCCCCGAGGCAACCACGGTAATGTCTCGAAATCCCAGCTTAGCTCCGAGCTGTTCCAGTCCTCTCGAGCAATGGCAACCATACTCTTCAAGCGTTCATGACCATCCACATGCAGCCTGCCAACCGGTAGCTTCGAAATCGCACCCTGCTCGAAATTAAGAGTCTGAGAAAACACCTGAATACATTCCTGAGCAACACTTGAATTTAGATACCCCAAAAGCCCAAGCAACTGTGACTCATCCTCGTGGAGAATAAACATTCCTGCCTCGCTAGGAATAGAACCTTCATCGCAAATCCGTACGGCAAAATAGCTCGAAGAAATCTTCGTCCAAGTCAGACCTTGCTTGAAATACACACGCTCGTTTTGTGGGCGAGATTTTCGACGACCAGAATCATCACGATAACTCTTAACCCGACACCCATTGTCCTCCCAATCCACAACAAAAAGGTGATTTCCGTACCATTTGCGATAATCACCTCCCTTTAAATACGGAAACCATCGCGCCGTTTTAGGCCCTGGCTTTCTCCCTGGCCTGTAAATTTTTCGAGAATCCACCTCAAACCAATATCGGACAAACTTTGGAGTATCTCCCGTTATAAGACCCTGCTTAACTTCAAAGCCATCACTCAAATGTTTTCGCGTTTCGAAAAGAGACTGTAGACCTTTGCCCAAAAAATACCCGAGACTTTTTTGCGGAAAGCTATTGAAGAAGGATGATTTCCTCCGGAATAGCCAGCCACAATTGGGATTCACAATCGCCTCAAGGGTTCTCGGGCCTTGTTGATCCACACCTTTAAATCCAGAAAGCCGGACATAGCCTGCTTGATAATGGCTGTCGTGCTTATTTTGGAATGTAAAACAACAAATAGGGACAGTCGCCCCGGCAAAAGCCGAATACTCCAATTGCACCACACTTGTAATTGTGGCGGAATCTAGGAGCTGATACCGCAATGCCGCATAGGACCCAATAAACATCCAAACAAAGGGTGTCATAAAACCCAAATGGCCTTCTTCTTTTACAAGCTTTCGACAACGAACAATAAAGGCAGAAAAAAGATCTGCCTGGTAACCGGAAAAATATTCCGTTAAGTACCGACGCACGACATCCGGTTGGTGTTTGCGTCCCATAAACGGGGGGTTGGCAATGATAACATCGTGCTCACGACACAGAACCTGAGCAACCTCGAGAAGAGTCAGAAGCTTCGGGTTTGCTCGCCCAAAAAAGGCCAATTTCCCTTTCTCACATGATTCCCGTAGTTCGGGCAAACACCGCTGTAATTTCTGCGGAACTTCAATAAGAGAGCCCAATAATGGCGCGGCCTCAAACACCGCTGCAAGCTCTCCCAACAAAACACCCTCTCGCCCTAGTGGTGCAAGCATCGACTCTACCACGAGAGTCGATGTATCGGGATAGGCCCACAAACTCAGGCTAGGCTGCCGCTCAAGGATCCCTGGATCATCGAGGTTGGCACGCAACAAAAGAACCGTCTCGGCCAATCTAATTGCACGCTCATCGATATCGAGACCGACTAAATTGTTTTCAAGTATGAGGGACGCTGCCTCGATCAAATCATAGCCTGCTTTTAAGTAAGCCTCCCTCATCACCTCATAAGCATCCAACAACAAATGGCCTGTGCCGGCAGCGGGGTCCAAAATTGTCATTTCGGTAAGGTCAAGCTGTCCACACCCAAAGGTATCTGAAGGTGACGGTAAAAGATAATTAAGCCTAAGGCCATCTCTACTAGACGCGACTCTCGTTTTGAGATATCTCCCCAGGCTATTGTGCACCAGGTATCTCGAGACCCACTTGGGAGTAAAAAGTTGGGTAACCACAGCCAATTCACGCGCACTCGAAACCCTGCCCGAGACTTGTTTTTTGTCATAATCAACAAAGCCTTGAAAGCACCAACCCAAAATCTCACAATTTCTCCAGAGTTCCTCCGGAAGACCAAAACAAAAGTGGTTAGCCACCTCTAAATTCATCAGACTTTCGACCGTGGACTCTGACTCAAGCTCCTCTAAATGCCGAAACAACGCCGGAAAAACCTGGGAAACCCAACGAAGAGATTTGCGCAAAGAACTCAAGCACGATTTTGGTGACTCCAAACAAGCATTTTGAAGTCCGGCAATTCTGGCGGGCAATAAGGCATTCACTTCCATGAACCGAAGCACACATAGAAAGAGAAAACAATCACATGATAGTTCTCTCCAAAAGCACATTTCCTGGGACCGGCTGAACTGGTTTCCTATAGAGAGACCCGAGCACGAAAGTAGTTCTCTCCCCTTCTTACTAAAAAGAATAATGCGCGCATGCTCCATCGGCAGTTCACCGCTTCCCCAAAACAATTTTTCGATCAGACGCCAAGGTGCCAAAGAAATCGTAATTTTTCTTCACCCCGTCACCTAGATCCAGTTGAAATGCATCTTCGGACAAAACTTTAAGACTTTGCTCGAACTCTCGAAGTTCATTCAGGCGTCCATGGAGTTTTGTCTTTTCGGCCGGAAACTTCGGATCCGGAATCGATGAAGCCGCCTTTGCATATTCTTGTTCAAGGGTGGAGATATAAGGGATTACGTAGGATTGTCGTATCATATCCAAGGTTTCAGAATGGAATCGATGAAGGTAAATAAGGCACTCAAACGTTCTATACTTCCCGGAACTTATTTTCCAATAAATCGGTCGTCGTTTGTATTGAATCAAGTGGTCTCGGTAATACCCGCCAGGCCGGGTTAAATAGGATTGGACCTTTTCCAAGGCATTCTTGCCTCCTTTAAGCCCGAGACACTTAGCGACAAAATCAATATTTTCCTCCAAGGATTCCGGGGGCCACACTTCCTTGAGAAATCGCTCAAATCTCTTGGCCGCCTCATCGGGAAAAACACCCCAAGTAAGTGGGAGGACCCCATGGAGTGCTGTACCAAATTGGCCATAAAGACTGGGGTTGAAATTGTCATTACGATGACCCGCATAAACCAACCCCGGCTGCTCCAACGAATATCGCCCGAGAGTGCAACCGATCATATAGGAGATGAGTTCCTTCATGCTTTCCGCTCTGAAACGTTTTTCATATTCATCATCGGAAAGATTTGGAGCAAATCGATATCGCGGGTTGGTCTTCAAACTCACATCTTCGAGACCAACATCTATCTTGATTTGGTTCTCTATACCAAACAAAACCGCGACGTTCGCATTATTCTGCCGTTCCAATTCCTGGAGTTTCTCCGATTGTTTCTTAACATAGCTACGCCAAACACTAAAGCTCTCTGATAGAGATATCCGCGGTTGATTATGGTCCGCCAGGAAAGGAAGCCTCTGAAAATCCCAACTGGATTCGAAAGAAGCCCAATCCTCACGAGAAATCCGAATACACTCGTCAACGACTTCTGAACCTACCTCTTTCGGGCATGGAAGATTTGCCAAAGTTCCCGCTTCAAAATTCAAGGTGGGTGAAATCGCTCCTAGAACGACCTGGCAGAGCTTTGAGTTAAGTAATCCCAAAAGCGGTTTCATTTTCCCATTGGAGATTGGAAAGAGAGAAATACCCGCATCTGCGAAAATAAATCCCTCTGGGAAATAACGTGCTGAAAATTCTCCAGAACTAATTTTTGACCAACTCAAGCTGGGTTTGAAATAGTAAGACTGATTCTTTACCACATAGCTTGGTGATGTCAGATATGGGTATTTAGCTAGAACCGTTTTTTTAATTTGGTCTCCATCGCTCTCCCAATCCACAATGTATTCTTGATGCCCATACCACTTACGATAACGCCCACCCTTATTGAGTGGAAACCACCTTTGGCGGCTGTCTTTCGCGCTTTGCGCATCTTTACAATGAAAAGCGATATCGTCTATTGAAACCTCGTGCCAATAACGCAGGAAGCGTTCATTATCGGAAGTCGCTAAGCCTTGTTTGACATCGCCAAACTGTGAGAGTCGCCCCGGATGCGAGAAAATGTGTTGTAAAACCCCCTTCGTCCAAAATGCAATGGGTTGCCCCGGGATCTGCTTCAAGTCATCGGGCTTCATCAAATAAAACCATTCGCATTTGGGGACATGGATCGCTTCTAGGACTTTAGGGGCTTGGTTTTCGGCGCCTCGAAAATCCGACAGTTTTATAAACGCTCCGGTAAAATTCGGTATGTATCGATTCTGGAAAGTAAACGCGCAAATCGGGACGGTGGCATCAGAGAAACCGGAGTATTCCAATTGTACCAGAGTCATAAGAGTCGCTGTTTCTAAAAGATTGAGACGCAGAGGGGTATAAGAACCTATAAACATCCAAACAAAGGGAGTCATAAAACCAAGAACCCCATCACACTTAGCAAAATCTCGACTCCGAACAATAAAGGAAGAGAAGAGGTCAGTACGATAATCGTAGTAATTGGAATATAGAAAATCCTTTAATATCTTTGGTTGGTTTTTTTTCCCAAGGTATGGGGGATTAGCGATAACAACGTCGTATTTCTTTAGGAGAAGGCGCGCGACATCAACGAGCCTTAGAATGGCGCGTCTGAAGGTCGGTATTTGTTCGGTAGATTCATTGCGGCACCATTTTTCAATCTCCACTAGTTTATTAGCCACGTTGTCCGGTATCTTAAGTAGCGAGCCAAAAATCGATGCCGAATGAAAAATGTGGCATAATTCAGTCACCGCTTCAGGAAGCGCCTTAATCTCGGTGAAACCCCGTGGACTATCAGGAATACAGTAAACCTTTGGGGAAATCCCCTTTTCCATGAAAGTCGCGTCGTCAGATCGGGCTTTCATAATGAGAGCAAAGTTTGCAACTTGTACCGCTCGTGGCTCGATATCCACGCCAAACAAATGGTTTTCAAGTATACGTTTTGGAATCGTGCTGGCCGCGTGTCCGAGGGAGAGATAAATATTCCTTAAGGTATCGTAGGCTTCGAGTAGTAGGTGTCCTGTGCCCGCTGCGGGGTCCAAATCCGTTGGCACACCGCGCTTCGTTTCCGCGCTATTGCGGGTGAGCATTGTCGTATCAATATGATACTTGAAATTATCCGTGAGGGCTGAATCCGATTCACCGTCCATCCAGCGGGTAACAATGCTATTATGACATAAGTATTGAGCAATCCATTTTGGTGTAAAAAGTTGGGTTGAAACGGCAAGTTCATGGACCTCAAAGGCCCGACCCGTGGACCTCCGTTTCTCGGGAGCAACATAGAATTGATACAACCATCCGAGGATTTCCGTTTCAGAACAAGACTCTGCCGTTAGGGTCGAACTTAAATCGGTTAAGAAAGAGTGTTCCGCGGCGATTCGGTCTAAGACGCTTAGGAGATGAGAAGTGGGTTCTGGAAAAACTGAGGGTATCATCCGTTGATATTTTCGATATAGAAATGAGAGAGAAGCGCTGGAAGACGCCAGTTTATGTGTGGATGTGACGCCCTCAGAAGAATCGAGATAGCTTTGGACTTCCATGTAGCGAAGAGCGCACAAAAAGCCAAAAACCTTATAGGCGATATCTCTGACTAATTCGCGGTCGGTTGCAGCCCCTAGGGATACCAGAACATCGGTTGTAAGTTCCTCTAAGAACTTTCGAGTGCGTAACGCAAAGTTTGTCAGTTGCTGCTTAGTCACAAATTACTCGACCAGTGTGATATTTTTTGTTCGGGCGGCGCGGTGATAACCTCGCGATTTAGGATTGAAGGGTGATTTCGCCCGCGAGGTATTTTTCTTTGAACAACTCCTCGCCCATGGCGGCGACCCTCTTCAACAACGCCTCTTCCAAAAAGGCCGAAACAAATGCTTTGTTGGGTCGCCCTGCCCTTCCGAGGGAGTGTTTGGCCTGCTCCTTGGCTTCCGCTTCTAGGTTTTTATAATCTCGGTGGGTCAACTCGTCTTCCGCCTTGGAGATCATCGTGGTCCTATATTCCTGCCATAAGGTCTCAAGGTCTAGAAGTTCGGTCTCTTGTTTTTTCGGATGTCGGGACCGGTTGACGGCACTTCGTGCCCCATTTTCAAATCCCTTAAGATAAAAGAAACTCTGTATCTCATCTTCGGATTTGAATTTCCTCGCCTGTTCAATTGCATGGTTCAGCATTTCAAGGGCACTGGGTTCACCGTGTTTGTCAATCCATGCCAAGGCGAGGTCGTGTTCCTTTCGAGTAATCGTGATTCCTTCTGAAGAGCCATGAAGCAGTTCATAAAACTTCTCCACCAGGGTATCGGCTGGATCGATTATTTTTGTTCTTGCTTGTTTGGGTACACGTTCGAAAATATACCGAAAATCGTCACGGGATTTATCGACAGTAAGACTTATCTTTAAGCCGCGAGCTTGTAATCGAATCATGGAAGCCTCCACCTGATCGGTGACATAGCTTGAAGCGGTCCGACCGCCTCGGATAATTTTTTCGCTGTCCATGGCCAATTTGTATTTAGCGAATCGGCGACAGCTTTTGACTGTTTCCTTGCGTTTGCGAGCCAATTGTCGATCGAGCCAACGAAAGAGTCTTATGTCGATGGGTCTTTCCAAGCTGAGAAGAAATTTCATATCAAGTCGTTTGGTATAATTCTCCTTAATGGATTGATAAAATAATTCACCCCAGCGAATCTCATACACTTTCTTGCGACGGCGACCGCCCCGCTTCTGCGCTTGGATAACCTCATTTTCGATAAAACTGGTTTGGTCGGGTTCTTCTTCATCGTCATCGCGTTCCGTGAGATCGACAATGTAATCAATAATGGAGAAATTCGCAGGTCGGTGTGTTTTCAGGGAAGGAACCCACCATTTGTCGTGAATGATTCTGGTTGCTGCAATGCGTTCCAACTCGCAGGTTGCGCGTTTCAGCTCTTTGCCTGCACGCCGGCTTTTAGAGTGGGGATACATATAATCATCCACAAGTTCTCGAATCGCAAATTGAAACTTTGGTGACTGAAATGAGTTTTGTTTATTGTGCATCCAAAGAAGGGCTAGAAGAGTTCGCTCTGCATATGCCGATGGGAGCCCGCTACCTGAACCGGCTTCTAAGCGATAGCTCTTGTCTTCGGATAAATAGATGATATTGGATTGTCGATTTGGCTTTTTACCACGACCGGGGCGATTGTCTGTAAGTCGACAAAAGGGAATTTCAACAAGGTTCATTTCATCGATAGCGCGTTCGCCATCGAGAGCGTTGAAAGGCAGGTTAAGTTGATTTTTGGAATCGTAATCAATGATGGGTTCGAGATCTTGGAGTTCGCCGTCTTGGTCTTCGGGATTGCCACTGGGTTCTCGGTTGGCGAATTTTTTTTTGATGACTCCCCTCCTTGTGGTCGTGCCCGTTCGAAGAATGATCCTCTTCTTTATTCTTATTTATATATTTAAGAGCTAAAAAGAGAACTAAAATCAAATATTTAGAAAGGAATTTTGCTTTAATGGTTCTCGCTATTTCCTTTAATGGTTCTCGCCTTTTGTTATAAGAGTTCTTGCTTTTCTTTAATGGTTCTCGAGTTTTCTTTAACGGTTCTCAAGTGCGCAGGAGGTGGACGGTACTTTGGTCGGTTTCTCTAAGTCATTGAGAATACAGGTGTTGTGTTTCGTTGGACGGGTGTCAAGAGAAGTTTTAGTCATTAATGGTTCTCGCTTTTGCTTTAAGCATTCTCGAAGTTTCTTTAATGGTTCTCGAAGTTTCTTTAATGGTTCTCGGATTTTCGGTGGGGAGTTGTTCGCGTCGGACTCTCCGAATGGTTGGGGTAAGTCATGGATATAGCTTTAGAAAACACAGGGTTTTAGAAGGAACCGGTGGGTGTAATGGGCCGGTCCGCATGGCTTGGGTGTTTTCCTTGAGAACCCTTATAGAAAAAGGATCTCTAGGCGATCGTTCTCGGAGGCTAGCGATGGATGGGAGTTACCGGGTGGGTTCGAGACGAAGTGCGTGTTCCTTGAATTCCTCTTCGTCGAGACTCTTAAGGGCGTGGATCGCGAGTCGGAAGAGATCGTTGTTTGATAGGCGTAGCCTTAGATCGAAGGTTGTATCAATAATCTCTTCAAAGAGTACCTGCTCTTTGTGTGGCAGGGCTATATTGTGTCGGGTTTTTGGGCCCTTGGATGGACGTCCTGGCTTTTTCGGTGTGGTCGATGTGGGTTGTTCCACTACTTGAAGAGCTTTAGAGGCGGATTCTAGCGGGGTGTCTGGGGATTGAATCCTTTGACTGGGTGTTTTTACTTGGAGGTCTTTTAGGTTAAGTTTACGCGACATGTTTCACCTCGTTGGTTTCTTGTTCGTGTATGAATAGTGCGGTTATTTCTTCGGCTGCGTCCCGATAGGCTGCGCACACTGGCCGGGATGGTTCAATATCGAAAAGGGTCGCCCCCAAAAGGGCCGATTGGTTGATGCGTTCGTCTCTACCTATTCTTGCATCTAGTAAAGTGAGCCCCATGCCTAGGATGGCTTCTTTGATAGCAGCATTGGTTTTTTTGGTTCGCCCGTCATATTTGGTTTGTAAGCCAACGATGGCGGTGGGGGCTTCGGTAAATTCGTTAAGTTCCTGAATGGTGCCGTAGAGATCCTGCCATCCTTGAAGAGCCCCATTTTCCGCCGGCATTGGAGCGATGACGAGATCACTCGCATAGATTGCGGCTTCGGTATAGGCGCCAATATGCGGTGGGGTATCGATCACGACAAAGTCCCAATGCTCTTGGGCTTTGCGGATTGCGCCGTCTAGGAAATAAAGGCGTTGTCCTTGGAGGTAGAGCTCGCGTTCTTTGCGCGCCATCCCGATATGTCCGGGAGCGACTTGTAGATTGTTACGGTTGGTTGGTTGCACAATATCTGGAAGTGAAAATTGTGCTTTGGGCGTTAAGACCTCGGCAATGGAAGCCAGTTTTGCTTGTTCTTCGCTGACTCCCAAAATGGAGGTTGCGTTGCCCTGGGGATCGAGATCGATCAACAGGGTTTGGTGTCCGGTTTCTGCAAGGGCCGCGGCTAGGTGGCAGGCGGTGGCTGTCTTCCCTACTCCGCCTTTTATTTGAGAGATACAAATGGTTTTTGGTTTCATTGTTTCCTCCACACAGGGAAAATGTGTGTATTGCGCATAACCCCAAAGTTAAGTTGGATACATATTTAACAGGCAACACGGAAGATGCAAAGTTTCTGCTAGAAATGCAGAAAATGGTGAGTAGGCGTAATCTGTTGGCTCTGTTGTATCTGGGCTTTATGGTGAAGCTGTTTGGTATGTGGAGAGCAGGGAAAATGGTGAATGCGGTAGATGTGTTAGAGGTGTCGGTTATGGGTAATGCGGTGAATCTGGGTTATAGGGTGAATATGCAGTAATCCCTAAACACAGAGGCAGTGTAGGAGATGTAATGAATGTAGCGGCTGTGGCCTCTGCTGGATGTGTTGGATAAGTAGGACGCGTTGGGTGTGTATGAGAAGTGGAAGAAGCAGGATAGGGTAGATGAGTTGGCTCTGTTGGATGTGTAAGACTTGGGTGGTATGTTGAAACTGTTTTCTGTGTCAGGTACGGGCGATGCGTGAGCCGCAGGAGAAACCTAGTTGACAGGCTCAATGTGGGATATGGTTGAAGCACTATAAATGCAATAGGTGTGAGTGATGTTTAATCTGTGGACTGCGCGACGCATGCAGGCTCTGCGAGCCCAGGGTAAAACGCGCGGACTGTGATACCTGTTGAGTCTGTGGAATATGTGGTTTGCGGGTTGTCTGTTTAATGCGCACGAAATGTTTGTTCTGTTCCAGGGCTTGGTGTGACCGCTTTTGAGTGCGTCTAGTTCCGAATGGCGCACGCGCCATTGACCAAGGCCCTGGTGCATATTACGGGGCCAAATGAAGGGCCTGAGAAGCAAACCGTCCCCATTGGTCGCAGTTGTTTGATCGACTCATTGGATTGTGGCTGCCAAGCCGCGAGATTTGGGTTATTTCGTGGTTTCACCCGCCAAAACCAACGATGCTCACCTAAGGGCCAAGGGATACAATGTCTGATAATGAACTTAATGAAAAAGGTACTTGTTTTGATTTGGCCAGACGCCGGCCGTGAGGATTGCCCTGACTGGGGCCCATCAAGAATCCTCCAAGTTGTTTGCGCTCTCTGAACTTTCTAAAATACGACCCATCCTTACGAATGAAAATCCCGTTTACGATGAATGCTTCGAGGGCGGCTGAAATCCCAAACCAACCACGGCTGTCTCATTTCTGAGAACTGCGCGGGACATCCCGGAATTGGCGAATGGATTTATCTCTTCCAGAGCCCCTGCGGTAACGCTCGTAATGTTGAGGCTTTTTTGTGTAGTAACTCTGATGGTAGGGCTCCGCAGGGTAGAAGTGGCCGGCTTTTAGGATTTCGACCACCACCGGCTTTTGAAAGCGCCTGGAATCGTTGAGTTGCTTTTTAGAGGAGATGGCGTCTGTGCGTTGCACTTCGGTGACCCAGAAGATACCAGGTCGGTATTGGGGGCCCCTGTCCACAAATTGACCCTTCCCGTCGGTTGGATCTATGTTTTTCCAGAAAATTTCGAGAATCTCTTTGTATTTTACGATATTTGAATCGAACACCACCCTGATCGCTTCCGTATGTCCGGTTTTGCCCATTGCCACCGCTCTATAGTTGGGGTTCTTTTCCAAGCCACCGGTATATCCGACCGTCGTCTTAATGACGCCTTTAACTTGATCGAAGGTCGATTGCATGCACCAGAAACAGCCCCCCGCAAGGATCGCAGTTTCTTGCTTAGGGAAAGCCTCGGATGTCGCGGGCGCTAGGGAGAATACCCATATAAATGTTGCCGGCATTCTTAAGAAGAGGAGCTTCAACGTATTCTTCATGGTTAATGATGTTTCCAATGAATGTTGTTAATTCGGGGCCTATCGCAAGACAGAGCCTATGGTGATTTAGCCAAATGGCAAGCTCAAGACACGATTTGTGAAGGAGGAGGTGATTGAGTAATGAAGAGAAACCCTATTCATACTCAGGTGCGACGATGAATAGGGCGTGGATGCCCGTGAACTACGACCTCTTGTTGACGAGGCTTATAATTGGACCCGCCCCTGGTTTTGGGTTGGTACCTCCAACCACCGAGAAGACTCTGAATCCTATGAAGTTCAAAAAAGTATTGCCCACTGGAAGCCAATCTTAAGCCCAGAACAATTCGCAAATCCTAAGCGCTAACCCCACTGAGCGTGGATTGTGCGGTAGGTCTTGGCAGTAAAAGTCGCTGGCGCATTATCACGCTTCCATGGAGCGACTCATTCTCCAGTTGTATCTGCCTCCACTGGATTGTTTGTGATTTCTGTGTCTTTCCTGTCGTTTGTCTTTCCTGTCGTTTGTCTTTCCTGTCGTTTGTCTTTCCTGTCGTTTGTCTTTCCTGTCGTTTGTCTTTCCTGTCGTTTGTGTTTTCTTTGTTTTCTTTGTTTTCTTTGTTTTCTTTGTTTTCTATGTTTTCTATGTTTTCTATGTTTTCTATGTTTTCTATGTTTTCTGTGTTGGATGTGGTTTATGTCGCCATTCGGAAACTCTATTTTCGGCCCAGAATGAAATATTTACCCCATTTGCGATTTAGACTTTCCGGAATCCATGCCCACCTTTCCAATGCCTAAGAGCACCCCCCTCGTTTGTCTTATTGCATTCCTTCTTTGTTTACTCGTTCCCATTTAAAGCGGATTCCGTGCATCTAACTGGCTCGATTTTGTTTTTGTCTGGGATAAGCGTTATGTTTTGAGAGAGTGTGGTCCTAGAATTTTTCTTTGGACGGGCATTTCGTTTTGAGGTGGATGACTGGTTTCTCGGGGTGAAGGAATCTTTTGTTTTAGCGACGTAGTGGCGTGTCAAGGCGGGCTTTCAGGTGGGGCTGCTTGTAACGGGTTTAATAAGGTCGACTTGCATTATGCCAGGCAAGGTTGTTCTTTAAGTAAGCGATTGAAAATTTGACTTGAAGCCAATGCTGGCGAAGCAGGAACTTGGTACGGACATGACGTGTGGATTTAAATTTTAGGGGTGCTATCTCAAAAGCAGACCGGACAACTTTTGGAAGTGAGTTAATGAAACCATGAATATATCGACGCGTATCCTAGGAGGTTATGGCCTTATGGTCGTACTGATGCTCGCGGTTGGGGGAGGGTCTGTAGGGGCACTCAATCAACTCGACGAAAATCTTCGATATCTTTCCGAGAAGGTATCTCACACGGTAGAACTCGTCACCACTACGGTTTTGGATTTGGGTAAACAGCGTGGACTCGCCACTGGCCTTCAGCAAGGTAGGGCCTCTGAGGGTGAGCTTAAGAGAATCGTGGCTTCCATGGAGACTACTGGGGAGACGCTAAACAAAATTGCCGCATTTGGAATGATTGAGGGTTCAGAGTTAGAGCAACTCAAGTTGGCATTTAGTAACTACCTAACCGAGCTTGAAGGGTTGACCCTAGAATTTCGTAGCTTAGAGCCAAAGAAAAATTCATACCTGGAAGTTGCTGCCAAGGCTCGAGCTCTTAGTAGGGCTATGTTGGGAGAGAGTAGTGCCATAGCGCCAATTATTTCTGAATTGGGCCAACAACGTTACCTCGTTAAAGAGATGGAATTAGGCGGTGAACTTACCGATACACAGGGGAAAATACGTCGCTCGGTTTCAAACATGGACGACGATCTAGGTGATGTTCTTACCAATTATACTACCGACTCCGCCGACAACTTACGAAGAGCGGTTGAATCCTACGGTGAACGTCTTAATACCTACCTGGAAGGTTTTAAGGTTTTCTCAGAGAAAACGAACGGCTATTCAGAGCAAGCGGACTCCTTTCGTGAAACGCTCATGCACTTGGAAACAAACATTGCTGAAGAACAACGCACGGTTTTAAGTGAACTTGATGAATCCAGCAAAAATGCTGTGACGGTCGTGAGTTTTGCGGTTGTCGCTTCGGTACTTGTTTGCTTGTTTGTGGGCTTTGCGGTGGCCAGATCCATTGTCAATCCCATAAGGGAAATGTTGAGTCGTTTAAGGAATATGGCTGAAGGGGAAGGGGATTTGACTCAGCGGCTTATGTGTACTTCAAATGATGAAATTGGCGCTACGGCAGAGTGTTTCAATCTTTTTGTGGAGAAAGTTCAGAGGGTTGTTGCCAAGGTTGGACAAAATTGTGGGGTTTTTGATGGTGCATCCGCAGATATGTCGAAAGTGAGTAGTAGTATGACCAAGAGTGCGGGCCAGACTTCTGATAAGGCCCGCGCGGTTTCAGGCTCAGCTCGAAATGTGAGCGACAATATTGCCTCCATTGCGAACGCAACCCAAGAAATGGAAACAACGATCAGTGAAATTGCTAAAACAGTAGCGGAATCGGCCAAAGTGGCGGGGGCATCGGTTACGACTGCGCGGAGTACGTCGTCAATGGTGATGAAGCTTGTAGATAGCAGTGCGCAAATTGGGAGCATTGTTCGAATCATTGCTTCTATCGCCGAACAAACCAATCTATTAGCTCTCAATGCGACCATTGAGGCGGCTCGAGCTGGTGAGGCAGGTAAGGGGTTTGCGATTGTTGCCAATGAGGTGAAGGAATTGGCTAAGGAAACGGCAAAGGCGACTGAGGATATTGAGCGTCAAGCCTTGCTGATTCAGAATGAGAGTTCAGGGGCCGGTGAGGCAATTGGGGAAATAACCGAGATTGTGAGTAGTCTTGATGGCTACACGACCTTAGTTGCGGTGGCCATTGAGGAACTGAATGCCACAGTCAATCTTGTGTCCAGAAATCTTGCTTCTAGTTCGACCAGCAGCCATGAGATTGCCGACAATTGTAATGCCTTGGTGGAAGTCGCCGTTAATACCACCGAATTTGCAGCCCAAACTCAGAGTTCTGCTGGTGGTGTAACCAATAGCTCGTGTACCTTGAGGGATTTGGTTGGTCAATTTAGGTATTGAGATTGTATTTTCTGTTTGTTATGTGAACATTTATTCTCGTAACTAGAAGTTCAAGCCCCCAAAGACGACCCTTGCTGATGAAACAGCCCAACAAAGCACCTCAGCCTAGACCAAAAACACAAAGATCCAAAACCGGGAAAATTCCCGTGGAACCCGCAACAAACGAATCTGTACGCCGAAAACCACGACGTTGCCGTCCTTCTTTTAATCGGAAACAATCGGTAAGCGCCCGACAAAACTCAGCCACCAAGGAGACTAAGTTGTATAACACGCGCCTTAATGCTGCACCCTCGGTGCCCCCCCAAGCAACTTCAACCACAGAGCTTTCGTTGGAAAGTGCCAAAATCGAAGCAAACACCAACCCAGACAGCTGGGTCGCACGCTCCAGTGCCGCAGCCAAAACCCTAGGCTCCGTCAAGCCATTTATTGAGCCCGGTCTAACCTTTCCCGAAGATGGAACCTCAGACGGTATCACCGACGATGCCAAATTTTACCTATCCTATATCCCCAAACGCGTGGTCGCATTTTTCAAAGCTGCATTGATAAGCCTGGTCATTGGCGGAAAGAGACTTCAAGCCCACTTAACAATGCTCACTCAGGATGGACCTAAACCCGTAGAGATTACCACCCATGAAGGGGTGCCAGGCGTTCTAAAGGTCCGTCCGGAAGAAGAAGCCGACTTTCTAAAATATCGTTCACCACTCTACACCAGCATCGCCACTACCGGCGTTGCCAAACAAGACGCACTCGACAGTTGTGGACGACAAAAAATCAAAGTGGTCAGTGACGAGACTTTCAGAAAGATGATTCTCCACACCCCGCTGAGTCATGCATTACCCTTAGACCCAGAAAACCCAAAATTCTATAAACTCGATCTAAGTGCACAATTCGCCATCGACACAAAAAATGGCACCACCTACCAAGTCAAGACCGTGCGGATCCCTGTTAATCCGATCAATGACGAACGTGCCACCATTGAACTCGATACCGGAAAAGTGGTCGAAGCCCCCGCACCCGATGAAAAGAGCCAGACGTGGGATCTCGCAAAACTCTATTTCCAAATGTCTTGGGCCCATGCCGTGGTTGGACTCTTCCACACTTGGGTTCACTTCGGTGTACCCGATGTCGCCGCTGCCTCCCTTACCAATGGTGTCCTAGACGGAACCATCAAAGAAGGTTCCACCTTACACAACCTCTTAGCCCCCCATCTTCGCTTTACCATGCGAATCAACAATCAAGCTTTAAACGTCGGCCGATTTTCAGCAGAAGAACCTCTTCAAATGGCCCACGAAGCGTTCACCAAAACCATCGCCAAGATAGTTGCAAAAGAAGAAATAGTTATACCCCGTGGCCGCCGCTCCGCTTCTCCATATGAGTATTTCTTGCATGAATACAAAAAACCAATTCGAAAATTCGTTGATACGATTGCCTCTAAGATTGATCCCAACGAATACCAAGCGTGGATCGCCCCCCTTGCCGAACACTATCCTGGCCTAGCCAAACCTTGCTTCCCCCCATCCATGGAAGAAGTCCTTACCGATCTGATTTGGCAAGTATCCGTCGTTCACTCCTCCGATCACCATGCCGCTTATAAGTTCAGAAACTATGGTGTTTCCACTATTCCCAAGAAATTCTCTGATGCGAGCCCTGACGAACTCGCTGACCCAACCTCATTGGTTGATTCAGCCACCACCACCAACTTCAGAACCGCCGTGGACATTTTTGCTCAACACCTAGATCTTCACCCAAACCTCGACAACCGCACCGCCTCTGCAAACTATGATTTTCAAGGCAACTCGGAAAAACGGGCCGCACAAACTTTAAAATCTGAAATCCAAGCACTCGATACCCGAATGAAAAAAGAAGGCGTGCAGTTCTGTCCAGCCACAACGATGCTTCAGTCCGTCTGCCTTTAAGGTTTGTCTAACGCGGTATTGAAGGTTATCCGGCCTAAACCCTAGTGGCACGAGCTACCCGAGTTCCCTTAATATTCTCCTAAAGGCCCCTAACCCGAAGACGCATGCCGTTTTGCGACATCATCGTAATGATGGTGTGGGGCTTCGGAACAAATCCAGACATCCGCTCCAAGCGACAGACTTCCAAAACCTTCGAAATAATAATCATGGCTTCTGCCATGGCCAATCGGTCACCAATGCATTTGCGCGGAACTCCCACGAAGGGAATAAACCGGTAATTATACCCGTTTTCCTGCATAAGAAAACGCTCCGGGCGATATTCTTCTGGGCAATCCCAATAACGGGGCGAACGGTGCAATCCATAGATAGGACATAAAACAATGCTATTAGAAGCAACGACATAATCACCCAACAACACGTCTCTGATTGACGTTCTCGCCAACACAGGAATAACGGGATAAATCCTGAGAGCTTCATTAAAAGCCACTTCCGTATAACGAAGCTCCCGGTATTGACTCGGTTTCATTATCTTATCCGGTGCAACTTCAACAATCTCAACCCTTATCTTTTCCTGAACATCCGGATGCCCCGCCAGCAAATAGAAAAACCAAGTAAAGGCTGCATTGATGGTATCGTGACCCGCGAGAAAAATCGTAATCAACTCATCACGAAGCTGATGCCGGGACATCCCCTCGCCGGTTTCTTCATCAACAACGCTAAGAAACATCGAGAGAACATGACTCTTCCTTCCTTGAGCGGTGCCTCGATCAATGAGTTCGTACACAATTCGGTCTAGAGTCTCCACCGCCTCTCGTTCCGCGCGGTGGGTTTTGGTGGGCACCCACCGGGGTAGGGTTATCGGCGGATAAACTCGCCTTAAAAAGGCATCCCCCGCTAAGGAGGAACCGCGATGCACTTCCTAAGCAACCTCCTTAGAATCTGTCCCCAAAAAACCTGACTGGCAATCTGAGTCGTGAGGAGTGTGACCGCGGGTGACACGTCAATTTCGTCCCACTCTAATGTTGCCCAATCATGGACCAACGCATTCGAAAATTTTTCAATATCAGCGCAGTAGCCCTCAATGGCTTTGACATGAAAGGAATTATTCACAGACTTCCGTTGCCGACGCCACAACTCTCCTTCACTGGTCACCAACCCATTGCCCATGAGGTATTTCATTTCACGATACTTATTGCTTTTGCGAAAATCTTGATGGTCGGATCGAAGCATCTTCTCAACTAAAGCGGGGGAATTCACCAAATAGGCATCCATGGGGAAGGGAAGATAACTCAACTCCCCATAGGTTTCGCAAAGAACTTCAAGCTCTTTTACCGAACCACGACGAAAACACTGTGCCACTCGAATTGCCTGCCACCGATTAGGACCGGCCGGACGTGGTGACTTTGATGGAAACATTATTCTTCGCGCGCAGGAAACGCTGATTTAGGAATAAAGCCGACAAAACTGGCACACCCGAATTTTCCTCAATTACCACACCTGGCCCCATCTGACACCCAGCCCCTATAAATGAGTTTGCCCCGACCTTGATTGTCTTTAAGTAAAGTATACGCATTTCTCCCTTTTTGCGAACCACATGGGGAGAAAGATAAACCTCATTGCCAAAAAACACATTGTCGCCAATATCGATATGACCGCGGTCGGTGACCTTTACCAAGGTCGCCCAAAAAACCTTATCTCCTACTTGGCTGCCCCACGCCCTCAACCAAGAGGAGTATAGATGTTTTCAAAAGTCTCTGGGTTCCAATACTTCTCAAAACGTGGGTCGCCGGAAAAAAAACGCACCCACTCTGCAATGGGAATATAGAGCGGTTGCTTGTGTCGCTTTCTGATAAACTCAGGATTTCTACTTCGGTGCATCTCTTTTAAAATATCTTTTTCGTTCATGCCTCGAAGTCTATCCGTCTCAGGAAGCGACAGCGCCACATCCACAAAACCATCATCCAAATACGGCACCCGAAGCTCCAGCCCATGGGCCGAACTCATTCGACCCGCCATCAATAGAACCCAATTGGGCAAGCTAACTGCCAACTCAAAATCGAGATTTTGATGGAGGTGAGAGTAGGGCGCTAATTTCGGAACCAAGGAATTCTTAAAATAGTTTTCTTCCTCGTTCTGATATATCGGAAATTCGCCCTTCCAATCATCACCGAAGACATCACTCACATAGGTGTGTAACAAGCCCCAAGTCGCAATTTTTTGAGGGTAAAAACCGTAGGTCTCACGAATATTATCGGCTTCAGCCTAACGGTGCCCGTCCACATAAAATCGAATCAAGGAAAATGCTAAATCAAACCATGAAAATCCTCCGGGTAATTTAAGCGATGGGGAAGGCGACTCAATCCGCCCATTAGTTTCGCGCGTGTCAAAGTGTTACGACGTTTCATCCAACGAAACCCATCATAACCCGCCAAAAGTTGGTCAGGGCCTTCACCAGAGAGCACCACTCGGTGCCCTGATTCACAGACCCCGAACGCGAGCAATCCAGAGTTCCTGTTTTCTGGGGTTCCGCAGGGCAAATGCAAACATTCCATGTAATCGCGTAAGAGCATGGAGTCCAAAGCGCAAAAGGGAAGCCTACAAAACTTGGGTATCACCTTGGGTATCAAAACGGGTCCCATATTCATGGATTTCTTTTCTTAGATTCTTGTAATTATATATCTCACCATTGTAGACCAATCGCGGTAGCTCTGGATTGCTCACCTTTGGGGGAAACGGCTGATCCGACCGAGGATCTAAATCAATAACCCGAAGGCGATTGTGCCCTAAAGCAATATTGTTGTGGATCCCATGCGCAGAAAAATCCGACCCCCGGTGCTCTTTTGAGCGCCCAGCATCCGAGCCATCGCATTCTTGAGTTCATCCTTGTGGATGATGCTAAGGGGCAGAATGGATGAAATCCCGCACACATCTATGTCCTTCAGTCTTTAGCTAAAGCATAGCCCTAGTATCCCAAGATTCAAAATATGAGGAAAATGACTATGGGTTAGAAAAGAACTGGTACAAATTATTCAATTTAGTCGGATTTTGACACAACCCACCCCCACCTTCTGCCGATAACCTAGGAAAGAGCGTGATTTTCGGCGGTTAACTCAAAAGCCCAGAGGGGCACCTGCGGAAGCCATGTTCAGATAATTCGATAGGGACTGTATGTAAGTCCAATATTGATCACAATATGCCGGAGACCTAAACCCATGCTGCTAAGAGAAAGTGTTCGAATTCATCACAGGGTTGAACACACGACTACTGTCAGTCACTTAAGTGCCACACCTACTCGAAACCATAGAGAAGCCACAGAGAAAGCCACCTCTTCAGTTGTCACCAAATTTACATCTAATATTGAAAGAGTCCAAATTCGAACCATAGAAGCCCCCGAAAGACGGAATGTCCTCTGCCCCCCCCCGCCCAGTTCGGACTCAATCCTTGGGCGCCGTTCCATTTCCTGCGGAAACTCCGACCTTTTGCGCTATAGAGCTCCTACTTCCATCGCAGGAGCGCTCAATTGCCCCCCAAAACCAATTCAAGATGGGCCAGCCACAGACAATTCTAATCGTATTAGCGCAATAGAGAATAAGCTAGCTACCGATGCGGCTCCACCTGCTCCAAGGATTTTTCAATCCATTAAAGCCACCTTTGAAGGCCTGCAAAAAGCATGGATAAAAAATGACGACGGTAAGCGGGCCTACGGAAAGTTAGTTCCCGGATTGATCCGTTGTGTTTTGATGTCGCCATTTTGGTTAATCGGCCTCGTTTACGCCGGCCCAAGATCTCTTGCCGATAATATCCACCAGTGGGCCATAGACGATCTAAAGAGCGATACTCCAAACCATTCAAAACTCTTTTGGGGAGCCTCTTCGTTGTTGTCGGTCCCAATCAGACTCACCATACCCATGGCTATCCTTACGTTGCACTTGACCACAGGCATAGGCGGTCTTGCCGTAACTCTTTTTCTAGAAGCCGTGGTCATTAGCGAAGAAGCTGTAAAATCAACCGAAGGGCGCTTTCAAAAAATGATGATTTATCGAGCTATAGAAGATTTGGTCTATGGGTTTGAGTTGCTTTCCTCCTGCTTTCCTCGTTCATGAAGAAATAGGAAATCCGATTTAAGGAAAAGAGAAGGGTGACCTCAATACCTTAGATAGAAATCAGAGGCCGTAAAACATCGCCTCACACAACGGCTTCACAATCTCTATATACCCTCCGGTAATTCAAAGGAACCGGTATTCCTTCAACATTTCTTTTCCCCATACCACGATTGATTTGTGTCGATTTGGCCAACAGCACTTCGGGTTACCTATCGAGCCACCTTCGCACGAAAGGCAACTCAGCAAGCGAGCAAACATCATTGCCAAAATCGATATTAATCGTAGGTTTGATCTCCCCGATCCCATTTTTCTTCTAGTTTTCTGAGTTCCTCTAGATCCTGAATAAATCCATACCGCCCAAGTGTACGTGGCTTAAGTAAACGTGGTGCCTCTAAATTGTCGTACCGAGCAAAAAATAGCCCATCCTTAATGGCGCCGTAGATCGAATGGACATAGCCAGATTCATCGTTCTTATGGGGTAAGAAAACATCCAAGCTTTGACCCGCAACCACACTCGCGACAAGTTCCTCTGCCATTTTCCAATTTTGGGGCTTCGAATCATGGTTGCCATTGTCATCTTGAATAATTTCGATCTTCAAAAACTTTCCATCCCTCACCTCGATCCGAACAATGGCCATCTCTCGCGCCACAAAACCATGATGTCCGTAATACGAACCACTAAGGATGTGCTTCAAAAATGAACCATCTTTTAGCATGCCCTCTACCAGCGCTTCATCCCTTTCATAAATCGTGGGTGGCGAAGGCCAAAAAAGAAAATAAGCGACACTTCCTATCACCCCAATGATAAACAACACAAAAACAGTTCTGTCCATAAATCGCCTCAACAACAAGCTATTCAGTAACCAAGCCAAAAGAACCTTCGTGTCTCTACTTATATTCCTCAAAGATCCAACGCCACCGTGATCTAGAACACGACATCGAATTATTTTGTAAGCCAAACATTCTGGACAGGTGTACAAATCAAAACAGCTTGCTATTGATCTCAACACATGACTGAAAAAACTTTGGTGGGTAACAATACTATGCAGAACAAACCTCAAGAAGACGAAAAATCCAGTAAACTTACTAAATTCACCCAATTCGATGTCGACGGTACCGGCTTCGAAGGTGCACAATTTTCGGTAAACCAAGGAAAGGTGGTTTTGGCTGGTGAAAATGTGTTGGTACCCGTCAAGGGATACGCTCTAACGGCGCTCTATACAAAATCTGGCCTAAAATCCCTGGAACTAAAACTTTATGTCGACCTCGAAGGCATCGAGCGAATTTATGAAGCGTTCGGAATCATCATGGACGTGCTTCGTGCCTCAAGCCCAAATCCCTACGACAAATCTGAAGTTACGTTGGTCATTTCCGAAAGTGTTCTTGCAAAATGCAAGGATATAGCCGCCACAGGAAACAACCCCGACGACCGACTCCTAGAACTCTTAAAAACAAAGCCAGAATTAATTCAAACCCTCGATTCCTGGACCTTTAGTAAAGCCAACCCACTCAACTAATTAGCTCAAATAGGTGATAAAAGATGTCTAATACCCGCCTCAACCCAACTGGTGACTTTGACGCAAAGCTTCTTCAAAAACTTGATGCACGAGATTCCAATACCGATGGCGTCATAAAAGACCTAAACTCTTCTGAAGTGAAAGAAACCCTCGCGAAAGCGGGAATTACGGATACGGCATCACTCGACAAGTGGGATGGGAAGTTTGATGGCCAAATTGACCTCACAAAAATACGAAATCCAGAGGGCGCCAAAGATTGGTTTAGTTCGAGCAATACACATTTCCAAAATAGGACAAACAAAACCTCTCGAAATCGTGTTTATCAAACGATTGTCGGCGCTCGTGACATGGGTATGGATCGAAGAGGGAGCGAATTGTCTTCCGAAATCAGTGATTGGAGCAATCTTAGCCGAATCAACTACAATAAATTTTTTAAGAAAGGTCTTGGCTACAATCAAGCCTCCAATCCTCTCACCAAAAAAGTGGCAGAAATAGACACCGCTCTGCTTGAGATGAAAGACCCTGCGATAAGCGAAGTTCTTAAGAAACAATCGACATTCTTCAAACACATCAATAACTCAATTACCAACCGAGCATCGGGACGCACCGACGAAACCGCCAAAGCCATTGAACTTCTTGCTGAAATGAAAACATCAGTATCTAAGCTAGGACCAGAACATGCAGCACTGAAGCAGCAACTCACCAAGGACATGGCTGACTTCGAGAATCTACTTCTTAACTTTGCCAATGTTGCCCATTTAGCAGAATCAAGAATGGGCCAAACCGTCAACAGCGCCGATAATCAACTCGCCCCCTATTTCGTGAAAACCCTTTATCGGTATTCCGCTGATATCCGCCGTTCACGACCGCACTTCGGTGCAACAGTGCAAGGCGCCATCGATTCCTACCAAAAAGACATCAAGCTTCATCTTCATTGGATGAAGTCCGTCAATGAAATTCGCGCCAATCGAGGCGCCTTTTCTTCCCTCAAAGACTATCAGGAAGCTATAAGTGCCAAGCTAAAAGGGGGAGGTAAGGGCCTTGTGGAAGCAGCAGTGAAAATGGCCAAAGCTGACTGGCAAACAGCCAACGCGGGCATCCACCTCCAAGAAGCCGATAAGGCCATCAAACATGGTAGCGGACAAGTAACCCTCGCCAATGCTGAACTCGACAAGACAAAATCCTCCTTGGTGGATGGAGAGACCAACATATGGAAAGCTGACCGCGCACTCAAATCAGGAAAAACAGGACCTGCTCAAGAGTTTATAAACCAACTCGGAGTCCAGCTAAAAGACGTCGACAGACAACTTGCTACGGCCCAACAAAAACTCACCAATGCTAAGCAAAGCGCCGATGCTGCTGATGCACATCTCAAAGACGCAAGTACTGAGCTAAAGCAAGCTTCAGACATCACCCTATCCGTTAGAAACGGTACGTATGGCAGAAGGCTGAACACCCAACTTTCAAGCATCGAATCCGAAATCAAGAGCCTGAGTTCCCTCAAAACCCACCTAACAAATCAACATAAGCGTTTAGTCGAGGATATCAGTGCCACCACAATCCGACATAAAGACCTAAACCACGGAGTCGCTGCCGCTCGAAGCGAAGGTCAGACAATCTTCACCGCCGCCCAAAAAATAGAAATCGACAAAGCAGAACAAGCTTACCTGGGTGCACTCGACCGAATGATGGATGGTGATACCCTCAAGTTATCCGAAAAGGGTTTGGCCGCACTTATCAATTCTGCAGCGGATGAAAACGGTGAATACAGCCGGGTGGACTTTCGGATCGGCGGCGGCGTTGCTGCACGTGGAAATATAGGAATTGTGGGAGGACGTGCTTGGGTACAAGGCATGTTAAGCACTGGTGTCTCTGTCAAAAGAGGTGACTCCGATGACGTAGAAGTCGCCATCGATTTCGCGGCCCTCATTAATGCTGGTGTGGAAGTTGAAGCACTCTTCGGACTCATCGGTGCCGGTGTAGAAAGCACTGTGGATTATGAAAAACGAGTTGCATTCCGTTTTGCGAACTCAGAAGATGCGGCTCGATTCTTAATGCAAAAAGTATACGCGCCAATCCTCCGTCAAGCACGTAACAAAGTTCCCACGAAGGCAAAAGGAAAATTCGACCAAATGGTACAAACTGGCCCCTATTCACTGGAGCCACCTAAGAACCCCATCTTGCGCGTTAGTAGCCATAAACTCGGTAGCGCTGTGTCGGGTCGGATACGAGGCGGAATCCCGGGAGTGGCATCCGCACGGGCCAAAGGTGGTGTCAGTGCTTCAAAAACATGGGTCGAACTCACAGACGCTAAAACTGGTCGTAAGGTAAACACTCAGGAAGTCACGAATAAAGCCCTTTTCTTCGAATTCGGTGCCGGCAGAGCAAATGCAGGAAGCTTTAACGTCAAAGGCGAAATCGCGTGGCAAGATACCGCAAATCACCCTGACCCAAGCTCTGATGGCCGACACCGTGATTGGAACTTAACCGTAACTCTCGGTGGCACCACAGCAACGACCATCGCAAAAGGCGGCAAAGCTGCAATAGCCGACTTCGCCGGTGAGATACTGGGTGTCCAACCTCCATTTTCGCCAGAGAAGCTCAAAGCCGCTGGTGTGACCAGTCAGGTATTTGAAGGTGTTCAGGGTGCAGTTGCAAGCCAACTCGCTCGTATTAAAGGTGTGGACTCTGACATCGCTCTAACCATCAATATCCACGAACAGGACGTTGGCGGAAAGAGAAGCGGTGAACCAAAATATCAAGTTCAGTTTACACGTGCTTCCATCAAATACAGCTCCTTCGCAGGTGTCGGTAGTGGCTCATTGAAAGATGCGGGCGGGAAGCTAGCCCCAGGACCAGGCGCAGTTGGAACCCATTTCACAGCTGGATTCGGTTATGAACGAGAAGAGGTCATCGCTGAAATTATCAATGGCGGAAATCAGGCGGCAGAAAATTACATTCTTCAAAATGCCGCCAGTTACGAAGAACACGGGAGGTTTGCATCCTGGGCCGGCAGACACAGAACTGCCATCGCTACCACATTTAGAAGCAAAAACTATGATAACAATATCCCTGCCAATGCATCCGTTACCATCAACGGTGTCAAATGGGATGCTAAAAAGATCAAGGAATTCCGCCAAGAGTTACCCAAACGGCCTGGCGTCTTAATGGGTGGCGATAAGTTCTTCACCATGACCAAGATCATGTATCAATTAGAGCACCACAAAGCAGCCCAGAGAAAAGCCAGTTAATGGAGAGAGATTGTCCGTTCTGCCTACAAGCTTCCCTGAGACCCGACATTGCGATAACAGGGTTTTAGGTGACGCAACCACCGAATACTACCTCTCAACCCAATACGTCACATCAAAGGAGCGGGGTCACTCCAAAACAACAACCGGCTACCGGAGGTAATGGGCCGATTCGGAAGGGGATACCCATTTATCTAAGTTGTCCGTTGATTTCGGCACCATTGGATTGGCCCGGTGAGGAGGGGCACGCCAAATTGCATTCAATTATAAAAATGGTCTAAAATTCCAAGTATCCGAAGCTAAGAACAGCCGAAGACGTAGACTCGAAATCGTGGTCTAGCCCCCACGCTTCCTCAACGGTTACCAAGCGGGGAAACCATGTCGTTTGAAATTAAAAATCCAATCACCACCGTAGACGGGCTAAAACAAGTATTTGACCAATGCGATTCTGCCGATGAAGCAATCGAGGCCATCGAGCAAGCAACCGCTGAATCAAAAATGGAATTCAACCTAGAAATGGCTGAATTCATGCAAGCGACCATCGCTAAAAGTAGAACATCAGTGGATCATGGCACCATTGATGCGGTGATCTTATCCCTTGAACCTCAAGCCCCAAAACACCATGCACCGCATCCCGTGCAACTTCCCACAGAAGCATCCATTGGCACGATGCGAGACGTCGCCCTGCTACGCCGACCAGCTCCGCGCCCCCCTGAGGTGTCGACGGTCATCGCTGAAGCCATGGAAATTCGGGCCACCGACAGAAGCACCGGAACCTTTGGCAAAAGGATTGCGGAACTCGAACTTCTTTTCACCCATCCGGAAAACTTTATTTTCGGCCTGGCCATCAACCACGGGCATGAACAATGCGATAAAGTCTATCAAACCATGATGGCTTCCGGTACCCACACCCCCTCATGCGGCGACGTCTCAAGCTTTTTATTTAGAACCCTAGCTGATGCCGATTCCGCAACACTTACCAAATACACGAGTGAAGACGACACCAATGGTGGTTCCATTAAGATTATCAAAGACGAACTGAGCAAAGACGGCGACCAGATCCTGAGGGTAACACTGGGCAGCCACAGCTTTCTGATTGAAAAGCGCGGTAGCTTCGATGAAGGGACTTGCCGCGTCTTTCAATCCAGCGACAGTGGAGGCGGGCCTGGTGGCTACTCATTTGCGACCGCGTTTCGGCGGGACGGTCCCATGGACACCCCCAATTTCCTGCAATATCTGGAAGCGATCCTGCATTCTCCTTATCCAAACGGTGACGCACGCTGGGCAGAGTTTCATGATGGGGCCGAAGCTATTTTTCGCGGCACTGTGGATCCACTACGACTGCCCTCCAACACATATGGACTCTCAAAATGTATCGAGGTGGAGGTTCCACCAAGGCTCAATAGCCTTGATGAATCTTTGGCCGCTTTCACTGACCTAGCCCAAGAGCGCGCCAAGGAGTTTCACCAATTTCGTACCAACGACTTGGGTCTCGATGTTCGGACGTATCATCAATCAAAATGGCCAAAAAGCTGGGGTGGACACTAGAAGCGTGGATGTCCCTAAATAGGGGTCAAGCAAACGCCCTTCGGCCCCAATGCATCGCGGGGTGGGTATAGTGCCCAAAGCATAGCCGGAAAATAGCCAGAAAGCACCATTCAGAGATGTGTAACTCACTTCAAAATCTTCAAAATTATGGTCACTTAAAAAAATTTCTGAAAAATCCATTGAATTAAACAATTTTCTCTCCACAAAGAGCACCATCGCCGCCCCTACGCCGATATTCCAAGTAGGAGAATTATGCGATGCCAACAACACCTACATTCCTCGCCCCATCCGAACCGCGTGGCCACGCCCCATTAATCGACAACACAATATCACCTACATCCGTAAGCTATGAGAACGGAAAACTCCTTTTTGGAAAAATTGAAGTTAGCGGTCTAGAGCTTGATAAACTGGCGTCAGCAACGCTCTCGATGACCATTCCGTTGAACGCTGGAAATTATAGCCTACCTGGCGATTATGATATCGCACGGCTCAAGGTAGAAAAAGACACCACCGTCAAGATAGATTTCTCCATTGAACAAAATGCGACAACTCAGCCCACCATTCAGATAGCACAAGTCTCTTTTTCGAAACCATTTATAATTAAGAATCCATCGGCGTCCATGAAACCCACCGCGACCAAATACGCCTGGCTGAATTGGATTCTAGATGTTCTCAAAGACTTCCTGGCCAACTTTCACATGAACAATATCCGGCTAGAAAAAGATGGGCTTCTTCAGGTTCACGGATATGCAAAAGCGGCGCACATCCTCAAAATGGATAAGTCAGAGACGATCACGAAAATCAATCGAACCCTCGCCCTACCCATCAATCCCTCAGAGCGCGTAAATCCATCGAATTCGCCAGAAACACCGCCCGAGTCCAGCATCCCTGAAACTTCAGCGTCCGCAATTCGGATCTCAGAGATCAATCCATCCACCCCAAAAGCCAATCCTTCACGCAGTAAATCTCATCTCAAACCCAAACTCCCTGCGCCCACTATGAACGATGTACCGGATCTACTCAGAGAAATTGGTGCGATGACAGGACGCGCAAAATTTCGATTGGAAGGCTGCGCGAAACCCATGGCATTGAGCTTAAAAGGACAGGGGCTGGAAGTCCAAGGAGATGAAGGACCTATCCAGGTGACACTGAATGGGGATCTCGAGGTCAAAGCCGATGGTAAAATCAACGTCGCCATAATTCCTGCCTCCGTGCCCCTCATAACCACATCCTTTATCACTGCGGACGGTCTCGGTCACATGGATTTGGAATTCGATAAGGAGCACGTCCTTAAGGGTTCTGGCGAACTCGCATTCAAAACCAGACTCGAAAATATAACAGGTCGATTTCATCCCCAAAACGCCCTCGAAATCCCCCTGGACCTCAGTGGAGAAGACACCCTTAGGGGACAAGGCCGAACCGGCATTCGCCTAAGGGAAGGCGACATTAAGCTCAACCATGGTAACTTTAGGATTTCCCTTGATAACCGAGTGGCCGAAGACCTCAGGATTAGGGCAGGTAAAACCCATTACGATATTGACACAGGAAGAATCCTCATAACAGCCCATGGCGACTTCGATGCCTGCGCTGAAGGTGCCTCGATTTGGAATACAACATTTAAAATGACCATCGACGGTGAAGACGGCCTCATTAGTTACCAAGATTATCGAGCCCAAATTGATGGTATTTTGAAGACCCAGCTCCGTGCCCACAACATTAGCGCCAGCACGCGCACCGGTGAGGCATCCCTAGGAACTGGAAAGTTGACATACCTCGTCGATCCACGAGATGAAGACCATAGGGACAAGCTTCCCTTCGCAACCTTTAACGGGGATCTCGAATTTAAGATCAAGCCCGATGGTAAGTTGACCATCAAACCAGGGAAAAATGCGGTCGCTGATCTCCTAGCACCCATCATCCATCTCAACGGAAGACAAGAGAATATTGTGGACCCAAAAAGCCCTGCGGTGGGCTCGGTTGGAAGCCCGGAGATGATGCGTCATATCGAGAAAATAACCGGTGCAAAAATCCACTCAAACAATCGAACCGAACTGCTGGTTGATGGGATTCAATCCTTTCCCAAGCGACTCGAATTATTAAAAAGAGCAAAAGAATCCATTTGCCTCCAGACATTCATCTTCAAAGATGATGAAACGGGAGGACAAATCGCCCGCCAACTTATAGCAGCCGCAGAGCGGGGCGTTGAGGTACGCGTCATCGTGGACACCTTAGGAAATGTTCAGAGTATTAATGATTTCTTCGAAGAGAAGCCCCTTTACCTCACCCTGAAAGAAAATGGTGTTAAAGTCGCTCTCTATAATGACCCCCGAAAATCCGGATTGTCCGATCTCATTGATGCGATGAAAGAAATACCCGCACTGCAGAAAGTGGACGGCCCCCAAGCATTAAAAAAGCCCAAGATGACACTGCAAATCCTTAATCAGATTCTTAGAGTTTCAACCGGTGTCGAAGATGTTCCCAGACACGTCCGCGAAAGGGTAACCAAGGCACTCACGAATTTCGGTCTATCTTCGAAAATCCTTTCGGCTACAGAGATACGAGAGATTTCCACAGGTGCCCTTCTGAATAAGACACATACTGCCATTCTAATGAAACTCGTAGCCGAAATGAATCACCGATGGCATGAGAAATCCATGATCATCGATGGGCACGAAGCGATCCTAGGGGGCTTAAATCTCTGTGATGAATACATGTTTGGAGGCACCGGACGAACCATTCGCAGTCTAGGAGAGGAGCGTGAAGCTTGGCGAGACACCGACATCTATGTGGCTGGCCCCGCTGTGCAAGAGGCCCATGGCTATTTCGCCCAAAACTGGGAATACCTCACCAGCGAGAGCATAGCCAAACCCAGTACCCAGCCCACAGAGATCACCGAAAATCAATCCAAGGTCCAAATCGTCTCCCATCACCCCAGACTTGAAGGCGACCACAACATCACCAATGTGATGATTGAAAACCTTAAGGCACTCAAATCTGGAGAAATCGCCTATATCGAAAATGCCTATTTCCTCCCAACGGGAGCTCTTCAGGCCTATAAAGAAGCAATTATCGACGCCGCCAAACGCGGTGTGGATGTTCGTATCCTCACGAATTCATCCACCACCACCGATTTAGATGAAATCAACGCAGCTGCAGTATTCCCATATAGGGAGATACTAAAATCTGGGGCACGAATCTTTGAACGCACCGGTGAAAGAACCCTTCACAGTAAAATGTGTGTCTTCGGAGACAATACCACAGTGATTGGCTCCTGGAACGCTGATAACCGCTCCGCGAGTCTCAATTCAGAAATCGTTGCCATTACCTACGGCCAAGATCTGGCAGCACAGCTAAGGGCCGTCATCGAGAAAGACATGGAAAGCAATGTGGCAGTGGAAATCAAGCTCGATAAATTAGAGGCGCTCCCATGGGAAACCGAAATCAGAAACGCCGCTATTTCGGCGCTCAGCTGCTTTATGTAGAAGGGACTGTCATCAATGGCAACCTGATTTTTTGGATGGATGCCATAAAACACACGAGAAGCCATAGGCCCCAATCTTATGCGCCCTGCTCAGCGTCGGCGAGGGCGAGGAACCAATGGGAACCAGCTAAGTACCCAGAACGGAATTCAAGCTTCACCTTCCCAATCACAGCCCCCTACTTCCAAAACAGGTTGCTCAAGATTAGCGTATCTGCCGATATACCGTCGTGATTACTTCCATCGACCGTTACTCTATCGTCGGTCTCGGAGGTACCAGTCTCAAATTCAGTTCCTAGATGAACTTCATGGGATCAACTTCGTGGGTAGCATCCGAATCGGGGAGGGGAGTTCATAGGTATGAACGTCGGCACCAATTCCCGCATGGATGAACCTATCCGTACAAGTACTCGTGTCGGTAAGCAGCCCTGCATCGACAGCAATTTGAATACTAGGGAAACAAGTCGTTGCGCAAATTGGGCCTACCCCTCAGAATCAAGTTCTTCAATCTACTCTGCCCCCCTGGGCTTCAATAATAAACTATCCGAAGCGGCGTACTTCTCTCTACTCTTAAACGCCATGCGCAAGAAAATGGTCGAAAACCGTCTTAGACCCAAGTATCGGCTTTATAGAGAGGACCGCGGCTCCATCGCAACCGGGTAAAGTCTTGGATTCGTAGAATGCAATTCAATTCAATTCAAGCATTGAAACTTCCCCCCGCCTGAAAATGCAGAAGGTCCATAAGCTTTCGGCGCTACTATCTTCCAACATCCCAAGTAGGGTGGTTTGTCCGGAACCAAGCCTCTCCTCTAGGATGTCTCATGCCCCCACATAACCCTACCGTGCCCCGTGCCTCCCAACTTTCGGCGGTTTCGCGAATGGTTCCTTGATTGCAATTGCTCTTGTTCGGCCTGGTATTCAAGTATTCCTTCGTTTAAACTAAATACGTTAAGGACCAACTTTTCAGGGTTATTTATAACCTCTTTAGGAGACAAAGTTGCCCAACACCCTGGACGAAGAAGATGTAGTGTTACACTTCAACCCCGGCGCCACAATTATCGCAGCAGGGGAACCCGGTGATAAAATGTATGTCATTCAGGAGGGAGAAGTTCGAATCAGTAAGATTGTCCTCGGAGAAATACATCAGCTCGCTGTTCTGTCCTCCGGAGAATTCTTTGGAGAGATGGGGCTCATCAACAATAAACCCAGGACCGCGACCGCAACGGCCCTAACTTCCGTGCGCGTCCTCGTCGTCGATTGGAATACCTTCAAGTATCGAATCAACCAATATGGGGCCGTGGCTATCCATATGATCAAAACCCTGGCCCAACGACTCGACGAAAGTCTCGATGTAGTGAAAAGTCTTCAAAATCCGAGCACTCTTCCCTTCATCTATGCCCTCGTTGATCAGATCGAAAGCTACGAAGGCTACGAAGACGAGTGTGACCTAGAACTAACTTTGCCTCGCAATCTGGATAGGATGAGACAAAAAACCGGCCAAAGCCACGATGCTCTGAAAGCAAACTTGATCAAGCTCAGGAATCTTGGCCTTCTGTCTGTTACCAATCATGACCATATCTACATTCCTTCCTCCGACGCAATTTGGAAGTATATGCGAAACTTAGAACGCATCGAAGACGCGGAGTAGACGAACCGAACCCTATTGGGGCATTTCCGAAACCCCACTCTCCTTTGATGGACGTCAGCAGCCTACACTCGCCCACCCACCAGATAAACGCACCGAGAACCCCACACCACATAAAAAATACCCTTGAGGATATCCTCAACCGTGGTCTACTCCTTGGAGGTCACCACCCCAAAACACCCACCACGGGTCAATTTGTCGGGCGTTTTGGGGTAAAATTCACTTGTTGATAACACCCTTGGGACTATTCTTCCCACGAGCTTTGAGCCACCTGTCGGCAGCCAGCCATATCGAACCACCGCGCCCGAGAGAAACCGCTTTTATGGCAACGGTGGTTGGGCCTTCCACAGGATTAAACAAAGCTGGTGCAACTTCAAAGGGATATTTTGGACAAATTATGTGGCACTATTCGTCAACCGAGCACAGGTGGTTGCTACGATTTACAGTCGCTATTTCTATGGCGGATGGGTTGACCCATTTCGGGATTCTCGTTCCTTCATACCACCTGCCAACTTTATCCCCGTGGGGGCAGTGGTAGTTTACCTGGACCCTCAACCGTGGCTATCTTGTAGTTCCTGAACTTTCCCTTAGGGTGCCCCTAATAAATGACGCATGAACAATACCGTTACCTCAAAAGCCGATGTGGTAACCTTCCCTGAAGGAATTCCGATCGAGAATCGCGTAAAGACGTCCCAGGCTTCATTCTCCATCACTGGACCGCACTGAGACAAAGGTGGGGCCCCGGTAATCAACCTAACGTGGAGTCATACCATCAATGTCACTAAGGATCGGCGAGTCACCAATCTTCTTCCTCCCTACACTACGCTCAATCAATCGAATCAGTAGCGTCTCCTAACAGCCTAGACCTTGGTTAAAAATTTACCAAAGAAAACCTGCTTTCAAAATCCCCAAAATACCGACCACTCAAGGGTATTCGTTACGCTGCATCGGCGTCTGCATTCACAACCACTTCTGAATCGTCAGTCGATGGAGTTTCCGAAGCACTACTCGAAGGTACAACTGAATCGTCAGTCGATGGAGTTTCCGAAGCACTACTCGAAGGTGCAACTGAATCGTCAGTCGATGGAGTTTCCGAAGCACTACTCGAAGGTGCAACTGGCATCGGCTCCCTAGCGATAAATTCTTCGGTAACCGACTTGAGGTCTGCAAGCGCCTCCAGCACCGCTTTCAAGGTTGATTTTTCAATCCTTTTACCCACGAATGGTACGTTCACTTCAATCGTAAAATCTGTCCGATACTCTATCTTGGGAATCGCATCGACCACTCGACTTACAGTCACTCGGTTTTCAATACGGCTCCGACCTGCCAAAGGACCAGCTACGGGTTCACTGGTGGAAATCCCTGCTCCAAGGCGACCCGGCGCAGCGCGGGTGTAGCGAAAGACTTCCCTCATCTTGAAGGCATCAGCCCCAAACACAGTCACCGCTAAACGTGGTATCTTGTCTAAGGGTGGGGTCACAATTGCTTCATACTCATACCCATCGACATTGTATTCTTCGCGGATCATTTCTGCCTTGATTCCCAAATGCTCCCGCGCTACCCGGTAGTATTCGGGGTTGACTGTCACCCTTTCTTCAAACGTTGAAACGGGAGTAGAGCTGGGGACGGAAAATTGATTCACTTTGGTTTCTTTCATCAAAAATTACCTATAGTTGGTTGGCAGGTAACTGGTATTATCGCTTCCAACGCCTAGACGTTGCTCAAAACTAGAGCGACCCAGCTTTAAAAATAACGTTGTTTTAAGAGGGGGGGGGACTGGGGTCTAGAATGCCTACAAGACACATACAACATTAGAATAGACTCCCCCTAGGAAGCATCCATCCTTAGCCACTGACAAGGATCGAATTGAATATCAAATCAGGATGTCAAAACCTTTGGGCGTCTCAAAAAGCGCCTCGCGATCGAACATGCAAAGCCCACACTAAGAAAACAAAGCCGCCGAAAAAAACCATCCCCACCTGTGAGCGCGACGGGAAAAGTAACAATGGCTTCTCACTCAAAGCTTAAAATAAACGCTCGATTATTACCGTTGCACCAAAAGAAACGACCGTTTATTACCGGTGCACGAACAAAAACCGTCGATTATTATCGGAAGACTCCGGAAAACCATCGTTTATGATGAGAAAGGAGCCCACATGACCCGCGTTACCGGCGAATATGAGAGCTCCACCCTCGCTGGTGAATCTGTCCAGGCCCTCATCCCATACCCACTTCCCCAAAAAAACCTGCCCTTAGAGCTCCACTCGAAACTCAAGGCACTTCTCACCGCGGCGAAGACAAACTCCGCCTCCTAGACCTGGCCGGAGACATGGTACCTTCCATGGATTGGTTTGTTTACGTTTTTGTCCGAAAAGAAGCGCTGGGAATATGGAGGTGGAAAAAGTAGCTCGATCTGAACCGCCTTCCCATCTTTCGGATATCGCACATGCCTCTCTTGGGGAGCTTGAGGCAGGTAAGGCGGGGAACGATGCTACCGAGAAAGTCGAATCGATGCCGGAAAAACGGAAAGCACATGGCTAAACATACGTTCAAAATATGACGAGGCGATAACAAAGGCCGGCAATTCGAAACCTACGAAGTAATTACGCTCCAGCCGCTCAAATCTTTTCCGGTCATTCGCGATCTGGTGACCGACGTCTCGTGGAATTATGGGCAAAACAAGAAACCTGCTCCGTTTAAGCCAAAGTCTTCTCGGCCCGATGGCAAGCCGCGCATGTATCAAGCCGACGTAGACAGGGCTCAGGAGGATCGGAAATCCATTGAATGCTTTTTGTGCCAGGATGTCTGTCACGTATTGAGAGACCGCGACAGCAAAGAAAAATTCGTGGGACCTCGATTTATGCTTCGCCTGGCGGCTTTAGATATGCATCCTCTCGATGACGATGACCACATTCCTGCCATAAAAGAAGAGTTTGGTTCGGGAATGTGCAATATTACCCGTTGTTGCACTGAGGTATGTCCATAAAATATAAATATCACAGACAACGGTATCATTCCACTTAAGGAACGTGTGGTGGACCGATATGACGAACCGATTATTAAAATAGGACGCGCGATTTTTGGGCCTACATCTTAGAAAACAAGCATAAAAGAGAGGAAATATTATGACCACCGAAACCTTTGAATTGAAGAAAATCTCCCACGATGGAATTGAGCATGCTCTAGAGAAGTCTAGGCACTACCGACTTTTGAACGAACCAGAACAAGCAGAAAGCCTTTGTTTGGACATCCTGGAGATAGAACCAAACAACCAAGCAGCACTGGTAATCGTTGTTTTGGCGCTTACTGACCAATTTGCAAATGATGGCGCAAGTCGAACAATTCGAAGAGCCAACGAATACATAGCCAAACTTTCAAATGAATACCATAAACTCTATTATGCTGGTATTGTTTATGAACGGGAGGGGAGAGCCACACTGAGGCGCCACATGGCACATGCCGAGGCTTATGCATGCTTCCGAGATGCCATGCATTGTTACGAAAAAGCCAACGAGATTAAGCCCGAACATAACGACGATGCCATTCAACGCTGGAACAGCTGTGCCCGAACCATTATGAAAGAAAATCTCTGTGCTCCCAAGCAAGAAGAAGAGTCTTTCCTAGAATAGACCCTTGGGCATAATCACTCACAACATCCTGGGGATATAGGGATGTGGGAATGTAAGAAGCCAAAGACGGCATCCGTTCCCGTCTTTTTAAAACTCAGAGCCTATGTTAAAACCCATGTAAAGCGCATCGGTGTCACCGAAATATTGCCCTGTTCCCACCACCAACAACTTCGGTTCCTGCGAATGTGTCAACCATCAGGATTGCACACCCAACAACCTATGTTCATCCGACTCTTCTAATTTATCTCAGGAACTCACGATTCGCCCGCCACTCACCCTTTACTTCAGCGACACCACCACCCACGATTGTCTCTGCAATCTGGATAGTCATACCTGTTTCACTGTCCCCTTCATTGGCCGTGATGGTCCCGAAGGTTGTAGCCTTGAGTCTATAAGCCAAACGCAAGCAAGGCGGCATCCAAATCACCTAATGGCGTGTGTGATAAAGAGTCGGGTCTCACATAACAAGGTTTGGTCGATGCCGTAGAAATCGCCTAGACATCGCCACCTCGGTACAAGCGCAGCACCCGCCTAAGAGGAAATGCCTTCGCCGTATTTGTAGTCGGGATATCGAGCTGTGGATTGAGTATCTGCCTCACGCATCATTACTCCCACTAGGTGACCTCGACTGATTAACCCTACCAGCTCATCATTTTCAACCACCGGAAGCCCTCGGTAGTAATGGGTCAAGAATCGACTGGTCAGCATACTAAGATCCATATCCGCATCTACGGTCACCACTTCAGTGGTCATAAAATCACTCACCTTACCGCCAGTCGCATTCCCCATTTGGAAAAGCCATCCAGAAAGCACCTTAAAACAATCCTTTTCGGAAAAAACACCAATAAGACGGTTGTGCTCAACCACCGGCGCCCCCATGAGCCCGTTATCGACAATCAACCGCATGGCCTCATAAACATCCGTATCAGCTCGTAAGGATATAAACTTTTTATCCATAACATCTCGTACCCGCATTTCATGAAAAGCCTTCATTATCTCCCCCCAAATTCAAGCTAAAAATGTCCCACTTTTACTAACTATAGCACAAATACCAATCTCTTTCCCATGGCATCAGTCCCGATGGTTATTTCATCCCGTATTCTGGGAAAAATCGAGAAAAAATTGATATTCCACAGACTGAGCCCCTTCCGCAAGCTCTTTATCCACCAAAAATAGGTTGAAAACTCACGAAGCAGCGGGCCACAGCCACCACGGTTCTTGGCCACCAAGCCAAAAAGCTGCCAACCCGATGATTCGAAACCCAGCCACAATCGACTTTCTGTTCTTGGGGATCCCAAGGGGCGTTACGCGTCGATGAAAATAAACTTTGTGATTATGCCAAACTCGTCACCTACCTCCAAGACCGGCAAGCTTCCCAATAAGCCTTTTCACGCTCCACCCCATCTCAATTCCTTTGAATCGCTAAAAGGCTTCCCCTGCCCGGAAAACGGAATCGCGGGTCCCGTAGCTCCGACAAAGAAACATACCACACCGTATTCAGTTATCACGCCCAACTCGATTTCACTTCCATACAATCGCCCTGAAAATAATTACCCCAAAGCTCCAAGGATTTAGTCACCCCCAGAGGGCGATGGCCCGAATTATCTTTGTCCGCCTAAATCCTCCCAAAATCGGGAACTTCATTACCCCACCGCAAAAAAGAGCGGAAATTCCCGTCGCCATTTGCAAATTGCATCTTCACGGCTCCTTCGAATCGCGTCCTTCAAGGTCTGCATAATGTGCATCAAGGCGTTCATGTGCCCCCGCAATACGACAAACAGTTTTTGAATCAGGTTCGCTGCGCCCGTAGCCTAGGTTTTCGTAGCGCTGCACATTCCCATAAGATATCATCTCCGATAAATTTATCGATGATTCCGCCGCACTCAGAAATAATCTCGTTTATCATGAAAAGATAATCGTTTAGAAGGTTTGCCCTCGTTTTCGCCCCAATACCCCCTGGAAGCGCCGTAAAACCCTGCCTATCTGCGAATAAAACAGTAAAATCCTCCTCTTTCTCTGATTCACCAAGAGAGACCTTACCGTAAGCGGTCTCAGAAACGACATCCGGTGCCATATGGAGACTCAAAACGTTCTTGGTGATACAGCTCTTCATGGATTGTGTGTCCTTCTGGGAATACCTAAGCTTACTCGCTTCCTCTTTCAAGCCAACAGTAAGTCGCTTCAGCGTGCCAAGCGCTTCTTGGTCCTCCGAGTAATCGTGATGCTCATCGAGGTAGGCACTGAGTTCACCACCATCATCGACCAACTTCGAACGATTCATATGGGCTGCAAAGTTATTTCTGTCATTCCTCACCGGAGAAAAATAACTGACTCAAAACGAGTTCCATTTGTCAAAAACAAACCGACCAAAAAAGGCAGTAACAGGGTCTTATTTCGAGACAATATATTCTAAATATTGTCCCCTCAACAATTCATCCGAGGCTCCAAATAAGGAAATTCCGGAATCATTGACACGACAAATATCCAATTCTTTATTGGGCACGAAGACAGCACCCATCAAAGAAGTCGGCAATGAGTTTAAAAACGTATTCTCAGAATTCAGTATTGAGAGGTCATCGCCTATCCTAGCCCTTGCCCTACTCGCCAGCCTCACCATGGACTCTTTACTGGCGCGGGTACCCAAAACATAACCCCATTCAAAAAAGTTCGAATTTGCCATCATATTAACAATGGCCATCCAAAGCGTTGCGAATCTACCGTCTGACATCATAAAACAAACATGAACACCATCGACCGGAGCTTGACCAGTAACCATTTCGAGACCCAATTGACGAACAAAACCCAATTCACCAATAAAGCCATAGACATTATCTCCAATTAAGGAAAAGGATTCGACAGCGAATGCAACAATTCCGGACAACCATCCACAACAAGAACGTCAACCACGGGTCGCGGGTCTGGGAAGAAATTAAAATCAACCCAAAAGACACTCTCTGTGTCCTCCGGGTCACACACAACACCAACCTCACCCAACATTTCCTCCACCAGCGAATTCACCAAGGCCAATCCGAGCCCCGTTCCGGCGTGTTTCCGCGTTGCCGAAGATCCGTTCTCACAAAAAATATGAAAGAGTTGGTATTCAACTTTCTTGGGGATGCCGCGGCCGGTGTCGCGAACAAAGAGGCGTATGCGATCGGCATGATTCGCTAAACACAACTCAATTCCCCCCACCCTCCGGGGTATATTTAAAAGCATTGGCGAGATAATTGAAAACCACCTTCTCTAGGGAATCAAGTTCACCCATGAACCATATGGGCATTGAGGCGTTGCTAAGCTCACCACCATCAAGGGTTGCGGAGAAAAAGATATTTTTCGAAACACAGAAAGCGCGAAAATAGTCACCACAGATCCCCACAAAACGACCCAAATCCACGCGGAGAGGCTCCATCCGTTTTTTAGCTGCTTTCAGGTTCTCGAAATCAAGAAGTTGATTCGCCAATCGTAGCAAGAGAAGGCAATACTTGGTCGCCATTTGGAGGTTACCAGAATCGGGATCCTTTCGAATGGTTTCTTCCAAAGCAGTTAATCTCAACATAAGAGGCCTTCGAAGCTCATGGGACATGTTGTGAAAAAAGGTTTTTTTCGCGGTCCAACAACTTAAGCGCAATAGCGCGGTTTTCTGGTTCCTGCTCTAAAGAGGCTACATCGTCTTTTGATTACATGGCCTCCTTCGCCACCTGTTCTGTTAAAGCTCGGTGTCGTTGAGTTTCCTCGTTGACACCATAGGCCTCCGAAATTGATTTATGGATTTCCAGATCCTAAACGCTTGGTTCCGTAGACCGCGCCCTAGAAACACACGCTTTTTCTTGTGAGCCGAGCGCCATGACCTCTGGGCAAAATGCGAAAGTCTTCTGCATTTTCGACAGGTTTTCGGGGCATGTTCAAATCCGAGAGAACAGTAATCTTTCGTCCTGTCTCATCTTCATGGGCCTCACACGAGGAGAACGTGATACTCACCTTATAAATGAGCTCATTTCCATCTGCTCTCACAAGGAAAACCTTGCCTGGCTTCTGAGGTGCTCGTAGGAGCTGAGAACCAAAACATGATGAATGTCTGTTTTTCCCCACAATCGTATAAATACTCTTTCCATTCAGAGCATCGGATGGATAACCGAGATCGTTGTAGAGTGGATCTTTGCCATAAACATTCTCCTAATTCGCATCCAACAGCATCACGGGCATTGGCAACTTATTCAAAGCTGTCCAGGCGTCACCGAGAGCCTGGTCTGGATGCGCTGTCTGAACCTTGCTCATATTCAGCCTCGTTGCGAATCTGAGCCCATCGTCCAATAAATTGAAGGGTCGAGGTAAAGTCCCGAACCATGCCCCGGGCTTACCATAACCAGAGATAGCAAAAATGTCCTATTGCCACCTCCAAACCGAGCGAAAAGAGAGTGGTAAAAAAAGCCCCACCACAACTCATCCAATTTTTTAGGAGTCTGTGAAGTTGTGGAATATAAGTGCAATACACGCCTGAAACGGGCTCCAGGCTCCCTAGGACGCTGCAGCCTGCCTGGCTTCGCAAAAACGCAATACCCCAAGGCCCGATACCCAACAAGGACACTCTTCCCCTTGAATATATCCCGCCCACACCCAAAGAGGTTTCCACCTAAACAACGCCTCTACCTAATCGCCACTTTGACCCTCGTTACAAGTATGTCGCTTTAAAGATGAGACTGCTCCCTCGTTGCTCCAGAGCTCATAGAGTCCCCGTGGAAACACATCCTCAGTTCTTCCTCCAATCTTTGATAGTTCCGCAGCCTTTCATTGGTGGGGATTAGGTCGAGTTGACCGGCCAAGTCCTTCAGCTTGAGCCAATTGGCCATGAAACCAGCATCGCAATTTCCATCCTTTTTCAAATCCAACCGACACCGAACCGCTCGAAGACAAATCTCCACTTTGAGAAAGGTATGATTCGCAAGCAATTCACCTGCTTTCCCAAGGAGTTCTTCGGCTTCCACCTGCCAATCCTGGTCAAGGCAATAAGCAGAAAATCGAGCTAGATCATAAGCGAGATATTCACGGTCATTCACATCACGATGCAGGTTTATGGCTGTATGAAAGGCTTCACGCACCCGAGGGGCAGGGCGATTTAAGACCCCCATGGTGGTGGCTCGATACCCAATAGCAACCCCCTGCCAACGACGGTCGCCTATTTGTGTAAAACGCTCAAACGATGCTTCGTAACAATCAAGTGCCTCCTCGAAATATTGTGACTCAAAATGGATATTACCCAAAACCCCTAAACAATGACCTTCGGTGTCAAGTTGTCTAAATACACGACAAAGATCTAGTGCCCGGTAGATGAGTTCACGCGCTTGCGAATAGTTCCCAAGCTCTGCTTGAAGATAACCTTGATTGCATAAAGCCAATGATTTGAAGTGGTTTGCATTTGCGTCAACTTCAATTTTTGTCACAGCCTCATACTTTTGCAGCGCTTCTTGAATATCACCCTGTTGTTGGACGAAAATTCCTTGTCGATAAAGGAGCTCGATCTGAAGTGATGGTGTTTTAGCAATGGAAAACGATTGAAGTCGGTCGAGGATCACTCTTCGCTTTTCAAATTGACCATCAATGGCCCGAAGCTTATCCTCCTTAAGTAAAATCTCACAATAGCGTTCTTGGTTATCGGCGAGACTGTTTCGGCCGTCATGGTTTTGAAGATAGGTTACCCACTCTAAACCTTCTTTGGACTGATGATTGTTTACACATTCGTCCAAGGCCTTTTCCGCCCACGGCCTGGCTCGGTTCCAGTCTTTTGCATCTCGCCAATGACGAGCAACATTTTGGGCATGGGATGCAATAGAAATGATCGGTTCTCGCTCCAGCTCTTCTGCAAAAAGTCTGTGAAGAACCTGGCGATTGTGCTGTAACATGGAGTGGTAGGAAACTTCTCGAACTAAGGGATGGCTAAACTGATAGACACTTCCAAGTGGAGTTTCTTTTCGTTCACAGATTTGTAGCTCAAGGAGATGTGGCAGCAAGTCTCGATAATGCGATTTAGAAGAGATCGCGGCGATTAAACAAAACTCGGCCAATGAAAATCTGTCTCCTAAAACAGAGGCAAGTTTAATGGTTTCCCTCACGGCATTGGGAAAACCATCAATTCGGGCAAGGATGAGCTCTCGGAGACTTTGGGGTATCCCCAATTCAGTGTCAGACACTTCACAATGCCTAAAGGGACTATCTGAAAACAGTTCTTCCAAAAGTCGTGAAAACTCTTCTAAATAAAGAGGGAACCCACGGGAACGGTCGATAATAAGTTGTCTACCCGCATCACTAATGGGAATCGAGGACGTCGTATTTTTTTCTAATAACACATCCAACACATGGAAAGAGTCACCTTGTGAAAGTGGTTCAAGATGAAGGATAAAATTATCAATCGCATTTAGGGATGCCGTTTTAATGAAACCACGACTCCGGTTGGGTTCTTCCGACGTCGCTAGAAGGAGTAGGGGTTGATCATGTGGCCAGTTTCTAATCACATAGGCCAGAGTATCAAAAGATGCCGAATCAACATGTTCAAGGGATTCGATCACCAAAAGGAAAAAGCCATTAATCGCCGCCACGCTGAGACAGGCATGGTAGATAGCAAGTGTATATTCACGCCGCCGTATCTCAGGGCTCATGTTATCCACTCGAGGGTGGACTTCACCGAAGATGAGTGCACGTAAAACTTCTTCAGAGTTTCTTAGTTTTCTTGCTAAAGACGGCGAATCCAGTTGGCCGAGGAGGTGATTGAGCAAAGACGAGTTTATACGAGCGCCCTTCAACCAAGATTCCAGAAATTCACCGAAGATGCCCGACCATAGATTGAATGGTCGCTTCGCAAATTGGGCCGGTTTTCCCCTGAGCGCAATTCCGGAAGGAGGAACGCACCGAGTTAGGAATTGATTAACTAAACTCCGCTTACCGATTCCCGCCCCGCCATTAATTTCGATAAAAATTGAGGGTATCTGACGTTCAACAACTGTTTGCTGCCATTTTTCGGTCAGAGCAACCAGCTCGTCGCACCGCCCAACAAAGGGCATTTTCTCTTTTACCGAAACATTGGAATCCATCCTTTCGATATTTTTGGAACACGCCAGTAATTCAAAACAAACTACAGATTCCTTTTTACCTCGGAGTTTTTGATTTCCCCGTTTCCGCCATTCAAAGCCAACTTGAACCACATCCACAACGCTTGCCGTGGTAAAGATTTGCCCAAAAGCCGCAAGTTGATACAACCGAGACGCGGTATTGACCACATCCCCCAAGGCTGTGATGTGTCCTAGGGGATCAGGGGCAACCGTGACCGGACCGTAATTAATACCCGCCCGAACCCTTAACGACCCTGGGGATATTTCCAAAAATCGCTCCACGGTGGAGATAGCCTCCACAATTTCAAGGGTGGATAGAAGGGCGCGCTCTACATCAGACAAAGTCGTTTGTGAGACACCAAATAAAGCCATGATTGTGCATTTTTCGACCTTGTCGACATAGCCTCCTAACGCCTCAATAATATTACATAAAAGAGTCTGAAGCTGATGTTCAAGTTCGCTCTTGAAGTAAGGCGACTTTTGTTGGGCTGCCCATTCAAGCTCTTCTAGCTCGACGAAAATCGCCACCACGTTTCGCCTCTCGCCTTCAATAAGCACGGGTCGTTTTGTGGTGTTGAGCCTAAGGATTTCGCCTAGGCTCCAACAATCTGATTCGAGATGCGTGCTCTGGGATTGATTTTCTTCGGCCTGGGCCATGAGCGGCTCTGCGAAAAACCCACTCTCGGCGGATTCAGTCCATCTGAAGTCGAGTTTCGTTTCCGCACGTAGTCTCGCGGAAACGTGCACACGCCCTGGGGCCCCCTTTTCCTGTAAACACCTGGCATTGAAAAGAGCCGTACCTTCGAATGACCTTTCCCCTTCACCAGATCGGATCACTTGGATCTTTCCAACATCAATCCCCACCCGAGCCTCAAGACGGATATTCGCTTTTGAGAGGAGTTGGTTCATTTCTTCGAGGTTGCGTTGTGTTTCAATCCCCGCCCGGATAGCCGCTTGGCCGGTGGATGAAGTGGAAGACTTGGGAGAGAAAAAAGCAATGAGTAAATCGCCCTCAAAGCGCTCGACCCATCCTCCGAACCGCTGGATTGTGCGTGTCAGAGTGCTCATCACCTGATAGATGATTCGCGTTAGATATTCATGGTCCAATTCCTCTGACAGAGAGGTAAAACCTCGAAAATCTAGACATAAAACAGCCCCAGGCGCTAAATGACACGAATCGTCGCCTTCTCTAAGATTCGCCGATTCCCAAAGATGCTCAATGGTTTTGATGCACTCTTTGACATGTCGGATGGTAGAGGGATGTGTAAACGTATTTGATTGGGTCAATACCATATCTTTGTGTGCAACGATTCTAGTCATGGAATGAAATAAATTTGGTAAATCTTATTGAATATTGAAGGTTTTCCATAAGTAACTAAAGTATTTACGGTGAGTAAGATCACATCGCAATCCTGAGAATTTGTTTTGTGTAAAAGCATTGAGATATACACTGATTTCGAATCCTCCCCAAATTAGGACGGTCATATGACATTAATTACGAATGATAAAGACTCTGTGACCGGTTGCGACGTGGTCGAAGAAATGGGACATCTTTTACGAGATTTCGGCGCAAACCAAGACCGTCGGATTGTCTTTTTGCACGCGTACTGGATCATTTCCAAGCGCGTCATGGAAGCCGTTCGATTACCGCCGGATAAAAATCCATTTCTCGACGCCCAATGGGTTGAAAAATTAATGGTGACCTTTGCCGATCTTTATCTACGTACCATCGATGAACGTCAGCTCTCCGTAAGACCCTGGAGCTATATCCACCACTTAGCCCAAAGCTCCAAAACCACAGTACTTCAGGATCTTCTTTTGGGCATCAACATCCATATTAACTTTGATCTGCCTGTTGCACTGATGACTGTGTTGAAGGGTGAACCATGGCAAGAGCATAGCCACTTGATTCGCCGTCGATTCGACCATCGGCAGATCAACGTCATCCTTGAATCCGCCATCGATCACATTCAGGATGAGTTGGCCAATTACTACGGCGGGGCAATTGGCGCACTCGACAGGCTAATGGCGCGAAATGATGAACGAATTGCTTCATTGGCCGTTCGATTCTTCCGTGAAGAAACCTGGGATTATGCCATCTCCTTATGTGCAACATCAGACCAAAGAGAACAAAAGGTTATCCGACATCGCATGGAAGGCGAAACGATGAGCATCGCCCAATCCTTGGGGGAACCAAAAGGTTTTATTCTCTCAATGTTGCTAAAGAGTATGCGTGCTTTTCGTCGAAAATACTTTACAGGCCCCTTACTACCGGCCTCAGCACTCAAGAGCGAGGTGTTAAATTAAGCGCGTTTTTTGATGCGCTTGGCTTGGAACTCAAGGCCTTCCGGTGATTCAAAAAAAGCCTCCAACATTTCATTGGCGCTGCGATAACGGTCATCCACATCCGCTGCCGTCATCTTATCAATCACTCCTTTTAAACCCGAAGATACATTCAATTCGGGGAGGGCCACTTGCCCAAAAGCAAGGCGTCGAACAATATCCATGGGTGAGTCTCCGGAAATAGGATGACCTCCGTGAAGCATCGAAACCAACACAAGCCCCAAGGAAAATAGGTCGCTACGAATATCCAATAACTCTCCTCGGGCTTGCTCGGGGGACATGTAGTGGGGCGTTCCGATAAGAACTCCTTCCATGGTGTTAAAGTCTTCTTCCATGTCCCATTTTGCAATACCAAAATCTATCAAAATAGGCTCGCCATTTTCATTCAAAATCACGTTATGGGGTTTCAGGTCGAGACGGTACACACCTTTATCTTCGAGATAAACCAATGCCTCAGCAAGCTTTAAGAAAATACTCATGGTCAATTCGATTGAAACCACACCGCTCTCGATTAAGTCTGATAGTTTTTCGCCACGCACAAGGTCCATAACAATACCGAGGCGGTCACCATCATGCACGGTATCGTAAAACCGTACGATATTGGGATGTCGGAGTTGCATCACTAGACCCATCTCGCGCCGAAATCTAGCCACCGCGTTCGAATCGGAATTTGCATGTCGGTGGCTTATTTTAACCGCCACTTCAGTATTGAGATTTCTATCCCACGCCTCCCAGACAGAACCCATCCCCCCATGACCAACCAACGCACGGAGTTCATAGCGTCCATCATCTAAATATTCAGGTTCTTCGCTGATGGATGGAGATCGGCGCCATTGGCTTTCTGAACTACCCGGTTCGGCCGAAGGGTAAGTCTCAGGTGGAGCCGCAGCCGCAGGAGCGGGCATCACTTCGAAAGTAATGGGAATACATTCGGGCTGGGGCGCAGGTCCCATTCCCTCACGCTCCATGGATATTTCATGACGAATGTTCATGTTCACTTTAAAGATTCTTGCTTGTGCTTCGGGCGCGTCTTCCATGAGGCGGATTGTATCCGTTTGAGACCGAATCTCCTCCAACAACCGGTGACCCAAGAGATGGTCCAATAATGCCTCTGTTTGTTTTCGAGACAGATGCAATAAAACATCGATGTCACCGCTCTTTTGGCTATCGTCAATGTCTTCAAGCGTAAATGGCCGACCCCTGGTCTCAAGCAGCCAGTCAACGAGGTGGTAGGTTCCCAGTCGCCAACGGTCCTGGTCTAGAGCGTTGGGAAAAATAGGTTCCTCTGAACCAGAGCTTGAAAAATCGAAAAGAATATTTTGAAGCAAAGCATAGAACTCTATCCTTTCCCAATCCTCATCATTCAATTTAATCTTTGCACGGCCACCGTCCTCCCAGCATACCAATTGATTTAAATTCTGATAGAGGCGCCGCGGAATGCCCCGGGCTTGATAATCCAAATAATCGGCAAGAATTCTTGAATTTTGACCCTTGTCAGAAACAACATGATTCAAGAGTGCGTTGGCTGATTCCCACATACATGGCAAATAGACACTCCAAGCAAAAACGCTCTCATAAACGGAATTTCCGCGCTGACTATCGTTTAGGAATCGTTCGTAAAGGTCGGCTCCAGCCACCACAATAAAATGAACACCACTCACCACAAGAGCATTCTTTATTCCCGTAAGAAGCGTCTCAAAACAGGCCTCACCTTCTGGGGTGGCCGTCAGTTTATCCAATTCATCGAGTATCACCACCAAGCGCATACTCCGTTCCGAATTTTCGCGAGTCCTAATCTTGAGTAGAGCCAGGAATGATTCCCAAACGCTTTTCTTAGGGGTCATACCCCGATTGAGAAGTTGAACCATCACCCCAAAATCGTGTTCAATATCGCCTTCTGAATAAGCCAGATAGCTCCATTCTTGACCTCGACTCCTGCTTCGATTGGTCCGGCGATTGTAGGAAAAACCGCCAATGGATTGATGGCGAGGTGCCAGAGAACTTCCTTGTTCGCGACTGTCTACGTCGGCAGAGGAGGTTTTGATGGCAATGGAAGTGCGTAAATAGGCGAGTGCTATACGCTCCTGGGCTCGCTGATCTATTTTCGCCAAAAGCCCTCGGGTCTTCAGGGTTTCGTAGAGACGGCGAATGATTTCTATGAGGAGCTGCGTCGTGGTCATCGGTCGCGCAATGTTAAGATGCACCGGCACCACGATTTCACCCTCTGACTCCAATGCATGAAGCGCCTGGGATACCACCGTGGTTTTACCCACGCCGCGAAAACCTCCCACAAGGAAAGCACCACCACGAGAATATCTTAGTCGTTGGATCAGTCGTTTAATCCGAGCATCGCTTCCCAAAAGGGGCAGGGGATCACTACTTTGAACAATTGGCTCGTGGACGTAACGGAAATGAGGCACCAGCTCTATCGCCTTGGGGTTACCAGCAGCTGCGATATCGGAATTATATTGAGCCATCGAGAGCCTCCTCGAGGCATAAATACGGATATCGATGAAAAATCAAATTATTCGCGCGAACCGCCGTGGTTGCCATAAAAACACGGGAGATGAATTCGGATGATTATCCCAAAGAAAGAGCCTCCCGTTTTCTACCCCAATCTCCTGGCACAGACTCAAAATGCCCAGGCACTGGAAGACCACATCCATTGCAAGAATTGTTTTCGATATTCCACTCCCCCAAAACATACCAGTTTCGTTCAACTAAGCACTTTCCACACCCCGGGCACCAGGTACTTCCTCCCGCGCTGTCGTGGATATTTCCCGTATAAACAAAGTGGAGCCCTGCTTCCAGAGCAATGGAACGCGCACGCGTTAGGGTGTCGCCTGGCGTTCTTATTTTGTCGAGAAGCTTGTAATCCGGATGAAACGCCGTGAAGTGTAGTGGTATGTCCGGGCCGAGGTGCTCAACCATCCAGCTGCTTAGCTTTTCAATTTCATCGATGGAATCGTTTTCATCGGGAATGAGTAGGGTTGTTACCTCAAACCAAACGTCGGTCTCTTCCTTCAAATAACAAAGCGTCTCCAACACGGGCTCCAAATGGGCAAAACAAAACTTGTGGTAGAATTGGTCCGTAAAGGCCTTCAGGTCGATATTGGCCGCATCCAAGCTCCCAAAGAATCGCTTCCGTGCCTTTGGAGAAATATAGCCTGCAGATACCGCCACCGACTTGATTCCCAGATCACGACAAGCCTCTGCCGTGTCTACCGCGTATTCAAGGAAAATCACGGGATCGTTGTAGGTAAACGCCACGGAGGTGCATCCCTTGCTCGCGGCGGCTGCCGCTATATCCCGAGGTCCGGCGCGCGCGGAAAGCCGTTCTATTTCTCGAGCTTTGCTGATATCCCAATTTTGACAAAATCGGCATCCAAGGTTACAGCCCGCAGTACCGAAGGATAAAACCGGAGAGCCTGGGTAGAAATGATTCAGAGGTTTCTTCTCAATAGGGTCAATGCAAAACCCCGTGGACCGACCATACGAAGTCAATACAACTTCACCATCTCGAGCTTCCCTAACAAAACAAAAAGCCCGCTGACCATCGTTCAGAGTGCAATGCCGGGGACAAACATCACATCGGATACGCCCGTTATCAAGTTGAGTATGAAACTCGCCTCGAACGACAAACGGCTCTATTTCCTCACGCATCCTTTCCATAAGTCTATTTACTCCCATCAAAGACAGTTCAGCAATCCCCGGCCAAAACCATCGCCTTTCTTCTCGATCGAGTATACCATCATCCACCGATACCAAAACCCACAAATTAAAAGAGCTATGCGCGTCTTTTTATTTGAATTTATCAAAACTATTCGAATACTATTTTTAATGGGGGCTAGAGTCAGAAGCATTGAATTGACCTTAATTTTAAACTGCTAATCAAACGGTTGGTGAAGAGGTACATCATGGCGACAAAAAAGATTTTGGTGGTAGACGATTCTCCTGAACTGAGAGAGAAACTGCACGAATTACTTGAAACTCAAAGTTATGAGGTCGTTAAGGCCGCCGATGGCAAAGAAGGCCTTAGCAAGGCAAAAGAGGACCCCTACGACCTCATCATTGCCGACCTCAAGATGCCGGGACTCAATGGGCTAGAGATGCTGGCCGAAATACGCAAACAGGAACTCAATTCAAAAACACACAGCTTCCTACTCACCACCGAACCAGTCCAGGGCTACACTGAGCAGTTCCGAGCTGTGGGCAAGGCGACGTGGATCATGAAACCCTACACACCGCAGGTGTTATTGAGATCTATCGAATTGATGTTTGAGAAAGCTGGATAATTCAGGTCAGATCTTCTCTTGAGCTTTCCTGGCGCACCCATAACGCACGCCCTTCACATTTCTGGCAAAAACAATGGCGACAACGAATATCACCTAGGATATGCGCAATATCCTAAAAAGTAGGAAACCGCCCAGAAGCAACATCTTGGTAAAATCCATTGAAAAGGTTGTCGATCAACCAAAATAACGCGCCATTTCTTCAATCAGAAGCCTATGTCCCATACAAGCCGTGGTCTCCGCGTTTTCAGAGTCGAAAAACCTTGCCGTTGCGCCATTGATTGCGATAGGCCCCAGGATATTGCGGTCGAGGGATTTCATCTGCAGAGTTTCCGGGTGACTGGGTGCACCCAATCCGGAGAACCCATAGAGACTGCATTCTAGCAAAACTATTCCAGCCCAAAGCAAAACGTACCCTCAATGGGTAACGGAGATTATGGGCGGAAGGAGTATCAAAGATGTGGCGGTGCATTGGGGTATGTTTGGTATTTGGTTGGAGCCTAGCTTGTTCCGGGGGCGAAAAGAACATTCAGACCGGGAATGATGCGGAAAAGACTGAAAAGGGTGAAGTAGCCCCATCAGAGGAGCAAACGTCTACAATAAATCAGGACCGTTCGGGCCAAGATCATTCGACCCCACCCAAAAACACTGATTCCGATCATCCAAGTTGCCCAAATGTGGCGGACAAGCCAGACCCAGCAGAAAATGCCCAAGAAACAATTTGTAGGCAATATGCCACGCAGTCCCTCTCTCAATTTGACGGAGATCCTGAGGACACAGCCCAGAAATCCTGTGTTTTCGAGGCAGGGACAAACATCCTCACCTGCGAACTTGCCGGTGATGCAGTCTTTAACGCCACCACCATTACCACCTATCAATCGGTGCGAGCCTTTGTGCTCGAGGGGCAGACAGTGGGCAGCATTGGCTGGTTGACCCGAGTAAACCAAGAACCTTCAGGCACCGTTAATTACACTGAATCCTTAGAATTCGATGACCAAGGCAAAGCAACCTCACTTACGACCACCAGGGGAGGGGAAACAAGCCCCTATTGGACCGAAACCTACACCGCCTGGGACTCAGAGCATCGCCCCACCCAAGGATTGATGCAATTTGAGGGTCGATACGGTCGCTGCACAAACTGGGAAGTTTCAATTGAATACCAACAACCCGAGGGTCGAGTGACCCGAGAAGTGTTCGGGGGAAGCGGTGATGGATGTTACGATGAAACCGTGACTCGCACCTATGATGCACAAGGACATCTCCTCAAAGAAGTCACCACCAGCGATGGCGAGGACTATGTTGAGGCAATAACCATTACGGCCCACGAGGAAATTTGCTCACAGTAACTCAATCACCCTAAATCAGGCCCTAGAAGCCATCCTGCTTACGTGACACCACAATCACGGTAACCTTTTCCTACCTTAGTATCCACTCGCTTGTATTCCCTACTAGAAACCGACAAGTGCATCGTGCCTGAAAGTACATTGTGCCTGGAACACCACCCATCGGCCACCAAGTGAATCTGTTCCTCTAGAATGGGGTTCCTAACCTACGATTCTCTACAATCCCCATCCATGCTGGTCTGAAAAATTCTCACGAATTATCGAGATGCCCCAAAAAAAAACGCCCTGAGTAGCACAGACCTGCATTTCAAACCTGGACACCACTGCTTAACTCGGTCTACACAGAGTCAGCGGCCGAACCCTGAATTCACGCTCCGAACAAAGGGGCTCCAAACCGTGCCCACGTAGGGCTCTCTGGCGCTTCGGGTAGCTGGTGTCGTTTGGTTTCATGGGAAATCAGCATGAGAAATCAACACAGGACTTTAAGGGAATTTCATATGCAAAAAATACCCGACCACCCCCCAGGCGATGATGGGAAATCAGCTAGCGACAACGCCGTTCAAGTCCATGGCCCCGGCACCAAAGAGGGCATCGATGCTCGATGCCAAACCCGCCAAGTCAACCTTATTCAATTCAAGCTTAATGGTGAACCCTGTAGTGTCGCCGCACCCACCCATTGGACCCTCTTGGAATTGCTTCGCTACTCTTTGGGATTAACCGGCAGCAAACAGGGCTGCGACAAAGGTGATTGCGGCGCGTGCACAGTGCGATTAGACGGACTTCCGATTCTCTCGTGTATCTATCTGGCGATCCACGCCCACGGCCACGATGTTCAAACCGTAGAAGGACTGGGCGTCGGCGGTGACCCCCATCCCCTTCAGGATGCATTTGACCAATGCGGTGCAGCTCAATGCGGATTTTGTACCCCCGGTATCCTCATGAGTGCCGCCAACTTGCTCGACCGTAAACAAGCAGCTTCCACAAGCGACCTAACCCGGCAAGAAGTTGCCGAGGCCTTGGGCGGAAATCTTTGTCGCTGCACGGGCTACACAAAAATTCTCGACGCCGTAGAAATGGCCTGGACCAAACTCGCTAAAGAATAATGCATAGAGTCAACAACCGAATCAATCATAGGACTTAGCATGGATACGGAACAACAACCTAAGGGCACCAACGAGGATTTCAAAGTCATCGGTAAGCGCCACCGAAAAGTCGACTGCATGGACCGACTCACAGGGGTGGCTCGCTATACTGACGATATCGTCCTTCCCCAAATGCTACACGCAAAAATCCTACGTTCGCCCCATGCCCATGCCAAAATTCTCACCATCGACACCAGCCGAGCTGAGGCCCTCGATGGCGTCTACGAGGTGGTCTTGGGAGATGAAATGCCCACTTCCTACGGTGTCATTCCTTGGACGCCCGATGAACAAGCCCTAGCCACCGATAAAGTCCGTTATGTCGGAGATGCACTGGCGGCAGTGGTCGCCCGTGATGAAGAAACTGCCAATGTGGCCCGGGACCTTATCGAGGTCGAATACGAGATACTCAAACCTCTCTGCACGCCAACTGAGGCCCTGGCCAATCCCAACTTAAAAATCCACGAACGCAACAAACGCGGGAATATATCGAAATACGTAAACCTCGCATTCGGAGAAATCGACGAAAAGCTCGAAGAAGCGAGTTTGGTTATCGAAGACCATTACGAATTTCATGGCACCACCCACACACCCATCGAGCCGCACTGCGCCATCGGTTACTACGACAACAAGCACATTCTCACAGTTTGGTCCGCCACCCAAGTGCCACACTATCTACACCGCGAACTCTCCAAGGTTCTCGGATTACCCGCCCGACAAATCCGGGTCATTCAGCCTCCACTCGGCGGGGCTTTTGGTGGCAAAAGCGAACCCTTTGATCTCGAATTCGTCGTGGCCAAGCTCGCCATGAAAACCGGGCGCCCCGTTAAATGCCTCTATACCCGTGAAGAAGTGTTTCTCGCCCACCGCGGCCGACACCCATTCAGCATGGATTATAAAACCGGTTTCGACAAAGATGGTCGGATCTTGGCTGTGGATGCCAAAACCATCCTCGACGGAGGTGATTATTCCTCCTTCGGCCTAGTCACCACCTACTACAGCGGCCAACTACTATGCTCTCCCTACCGATTCGACTCCTACCGCTTTGATTCCACCCGAGTTTACACCAATAAACCTGCCTGTGGTCCCAAACGGGGACACGGGTCGGTTCAGCCGAGATTTGCTATTGAGGTTCAACTGGATAAGGGCGCCCATGCCCTCGGTATCGATCCCATCGAGTTGCGGCGTCGTAATTTCATAGGAGAAAACACCCGCACCATCAACGAATTCAACATTGGGTCCAATGGTTTTTTGGAATGTCTCGAGGGGGTAGAAAAAGCTTCCGATTGGAAGAATAGATATGGCAAACTTCCCGAAGGTCGCGGCCTTGGGGTAGCCGGAAGCACATACATATCAGGCACCAACTACTGCATTTATCCCACAGACCTGCCACAATCGGGCGTTCAAATTTGCCTCGACCGTTCGGGAAGAGTACGCATTTTTGCCGGCTGTTCCGATATCGGCCAGGGCAGTGATACCATGCTCGCGGTGGTGGCAGCGGAAAACCTCGGAGTCGAGCTAGACGATGTCCGCGTCATCTCTGCAGATACCGACCTCTGCCCGGTAGACCTTGGCGCCTATTCCTCACGCATCACCCTCATGGCCGGGCAAGCCTGTCTGATGGCCGCCCAAGACCTAGCCAAAAAAATTCGTCAAGCTGTGGCCGACCACTGGGAATGCAGTCCCAAAGTTGTTGCCCTAGCCCAACGCCAGGCTTTCCGTCTCGATCAGACCGAAACATTCATGTCCATTGTGGAAGCTTTCACCCTGGCGGAAGTCAAATTCGGCACAATGGGAAGCGTGGGTCAATATGACACACCGAAAAACAACGTTCACGGAGAATACCGCGGAGGCACCATCGGCGCTTCTCCCGCTTATTCCTTTACCGCCCACGTCGCTGAAGTGGAAGTAGATACCGAAACCGGCGAAGTGGAAATCATCCAAATCTGGGCTGCTCACGATTGCGGCAAAGCACTGTCTCCAGTCCTCGTGGAAGCCCAAATTGAAGGGTCTGTCTACATGGGTGCTGCAGAGGCTGTGATGGAACACCACTACGTCATGGATTCGGGCATCACGGCGGAGGGAAAGCAAACCCCGGGCCCTGGCGTCGATGGACTTTTGGCCCACACTTCATTATTGGATTACCGCATCCCCACCAGCATGGATACGCCAGACATTCATTCATTGATTGTCGAAAAACCAGATCTCCGTGGTCCCTACGGCGCCAAAGAAGCAGGGGAGGGCCCTCTGCACCCAGTTTTACCCGCCATTGCGAACGCGGTATTTGATGCCATTGGTGTACGCATCGATGAACTTCCGATTACCCCGGAAAAGATATTGGCCGCCATAGAAGCCCGGGATGATGCGAATATTACGGAGCCGCAAAATGCTTAGACTCAAGCCCTTTGAAATCGTTCAACCCACAAGCATCGACCAAGCGACCAACTTATTGGAGAAGGAAGAAAAAACAACTCGAGTCATTTCCGGCGGCACTGACCTCGTCCCCAATCTAAAACTTGCCTACGGTCGCCCCGAAGTATTGGTCTCATTACGGAACATTGATGGCATGAATTCCGTTTCGACTCACGACCAAATGCTCAAAATCGGTGCAGGGATCACCCTAAACGACCTCACAAATAACCCCCTCATCCGTGAGCACGTTCCGATATTAGCGGAAGGAGCAAATCGGATTGCATCTCCGCAGATCCGTAATATGGGAACCCTGGGCGGAAATATATGCCTCGACACCCGATGCCGCTACATCAATCAAAGTGAGCTCTTTCGGGAGGCATTGGGTGGTTGTTTGAAATCCCATGGAGATCGTTGTCACGTGGTTCCCGGTGGAAAAAATTGCGTAGCTGCCCTCTCTTCAGACACCATACCCATTCTCATTGCCCTGGGGGCCACCGTAGATATCACCGGTGCAGGAAGCCGGCGCTCCATCCCCATCGAAAAACTCTATGGCTCCGATGGTTGTAAACATATTCAACTCACGCCGAGCGAAATCATTGGAACTATCCAGATCCCCATCCCCACAACAAACACCAAGTTCACCTACTCCAAATGGGCCATGCGAAAAAGCATCGATTTTCCATTGGTATCCGTCGCCATTCGGCTGGAGATTCGTCCGAAAATCCCTAATACCATCGAGGGAGGACTCATTGTGGTAAGTGTGTTAGGGCCAAAACCCAAACTCATTCCTCTCGACAAATACGCCGGTCGCTCTCTAGATCCATCACTCGCCGCCGATCTGGGAGCCCTTGCTTACAAACGCTCTAAACCGCTCCCCAACGTTCCTTACGAATCCAATTATCGGAGAAAAAGATTGGCTGTGGAAGTCAAGAGAGCAATACTCTCCCTTAGCCCAAAAACACAATCACCAAAAAGCCCCCAAGAATTCGTCGCATAAGGAGACATCAATGAAAGAGAAAACAATCCAGCCCACCGAACTAGCCATGGATGTTATTTTTGACTGGAACGAGCTTAAGCATCCCAGTGCAGTTATTTTACCGGGCTTTGAGCTTGTGGATGAGACCCTTCGGGACGGCATTCAATCGCCATCCATTCGCAATCCAAGCATCGATGAAAAGCTCGAACTCCTACATCTCATGGAATCCTGTGGTATCGAAAACGTGGATGTCGGGCTTCCAGCCACCAGCGACGAAGCCAAGCAACACGTAACGCGACTTTGCGAAGAAATTCGCGATCACAAGATGGCTATCAAACCAAATTGCGCCGCACGAACCCATCCAAACGATATTCAAGCCATCATCGACATAAGCCAAAAAACAGGAGTACCCATCGAAGTCTGTGCCTTTTTGGGAGCCTCTCCAATCCGCCGTATTTTGGAGGGATGGGACCCAAGCCGTATGGTTAAAATGGCCACAGATTCGGCCAAACTCGCGGTCAACGCAGGCCTTCCGTTCTCCTTCGTCACCGAAGACACCACCCGATCCGATCCCCACACCCTAGACATGCTCTTTCGCTCCGCCATCGATCATGGTGCCACCAGACTAATCCTCACCGATACCGTGGGTCACGCCACACCAGATGGGCTTAGAAATCTGGTCGATTTTACCCAGTCTTTGATCAGGGGTTGCGCCGCTGATGTTCAAGTGGATTGGCATGGTCACAACGACCGTGGACTCTCCCTAACCCTCTGCTTAAGCGCACTAGAATACGGTGTGCACCGCGTGCACGGAACCTGCATGGGCGTGGGAGAGAGGGTGGGAAATGCCAGCATCGATATGCTTTTAGTCAATCTCAAAATGCTCGGCATCATTGACAGAGATCTTACACCCCTTGGAGATTATGTCCGAAAAGTAAGTGAATATTACGAAGTTCCCCTGCCTTACAACTATCCCGTATTCGGTCACGATGCCTACCGCACCGCCACAGGTGTGCACGCATCCGCCATTGTAAAAGCCCTCGAAGCAAATCGCCCAGACTTTGCCGATCGGGTCTACTCGTCGGTGCCTGCCAGTGACTATGGCTGTAAACAGATCATCGAAGTTGGTTTCTGCAGTGGCAAAGCCAATGTTCAATGTTGGCTCCGACAACACAACCTCGAGCCCACAGAGGAGCGGGTCCACGTCATCCTCGAACACGCCAAGCAAAAAGACCACATACTATCCCAAGAAGAGATCATCTCATCCATGATCAAGGCAGGGGTTCTAAGTCCAACCGATGCCGAAGCCATTTTGTGATTGGCCTTCTCTGAATAGACGACCCACCATGAGTCAACCTCGAAAATCCCCAAATACCATTCCCCCCCGGGACGTCTCACTTCGAAAAGGAACTTGGGCGGGTTTGATCCCCGCCGCTGGGCTTTCTTCCCGTATGGGCTTTCCCAAATCTCTTCTTCTCAACGAAGATGGGATCCCCTTTGCCGTGGCCCTCAGCAGGGCATTTCTCGATGCCGGCCTTGCCCCCGTGATTGTGACCATCCCCCCATCTCCGATGAGTGATCAGCTAGAAGACGCATTGGGCCCGCTTCGCGTTCAAACCACCTTGAACATGGCACCCCACAAGGGTCTTTCTGGTTCCATCGAAACCGCCATTCAGAGAATTCCCCCACAGGCCTCCGGGATTTTTTTGTGCCCCATAGATAATCCTTTCGCCAGCGCTGACCTCATTGGAGGCATGCTCGGCGCGCTCGAGCAAACCGCTCCACCATGCCAAGCTGTTGTGGCAAGTTATGGTGGCCGCTCTGGTCATCCCGTGGCTTTCGGTCGTTCACTCTTTCCGGACTTACTCCACGCTGGAGATAATGGAGGGCCGAGATCGGTCCTAGAAAGCCTCGGGTCTCAGGTGTTGCGATATGAGACCCAAACCCCTAATACTCTATGCAATCTCAACACCCCCGAAGCCTACGAACGCACCTTTGGAAAAAGACCCGGGCAATAGCTGGTCCTTTCAGGTAAATATAGGAATCATGACGTCGGCAAATCCAATAGATAAACGCGAAATGCGACTAGCGTTATCGTCGCCCAATGGGCATTCACCAAGATGTCGCCACAGATAGCTCGTAGCCAGTGTCCATATTCGGATGCGACTCACGGCCCGGGGGCAAACTTCCCATAAGTTAAATTATCAGACATAAAGCATTCACCAACTCGCACCTAGAATTTTGCCATCATCGCAGACCTCATTGGTTTGGTCCTAGAGCTTTTCAATGAAAATCTTACTGAACACACACAATTGTCTATTTCGCATTTGTACAGGCACAGAACGCAGCCCCCCACACGGCCGAGGACATTCGACCAACGCTCAAATCCTGGTACATCTCTCATGGGGCGAAGTCCGTATATGAGAAACACAAAGAGCATGTGCTTGGATAACTATTGTTATCTTCGGAATCGCTGCATCCAACCGGCACGCACACAAAAAATCAATCTTCTCAAATCCTGCAGGGATTAGGTTAGGAGCCCCCCCAGGCCGAAACTCAAATTTATAAAACGCGACTCCCGACAGCTTAACCAATGTCGAGTATTGACCATGCTGAGGAAAGTAAGTGGGGCAAGAAGATTTTTTGGCGAATCACCATGCTTTAAATGGAACATCGTTATGGGGTATAAAATTCCGTTTTCCACCCGAGAATCCCCCCACACAAGTTGGGTTATTTCTCGCCGTATATTGGGAGGCCACCTGGTTGCACATAGCCTGACCGAAACGACGAAGAGCTGGAGACTGGCAGCCCACCAAAGCCACAGTCTCCCGAAAGGGCCGTGGGTGAAAGGGATAGCGAGGATTTCAGTGTCGTATTTCAGTATGCGATTGGCGATGGATTCTCGGTGAAAGGCCCCCAGGACAGAGGCGCCCAGTAAATTGCAGATGCCAATCCACCAGATAAATGTGTCGTTGACGATTCGACCTTTTTGAGTAGGGGCTTGCTTGGTGGATTCTCATATGAGGGTTAGTGGATAGGCTCTAGAAGGGATTACGGTCTGGAGACAGGTGGAGCTCTTTCTTTGAGCCTCCCACTTAAACCTGTTACCCTCCACAGAAAAGTAGTTTATGAAAGTGAGGGGTTATTTGAACGCCAATCGGTGGATAGAAGAAATGGGGAGATTACTGGATGCGGATCCTACTCCCCAGCTCATCGAGTTCTTGCTGAGCCGTCCAAGGGATGTTGATTTGCCTGAGGGTGTCAAAACAAAGGTTATCAAGCTCTTGCTGCAGGCTGCACGCCCATACTTGACGGATAACCATAGAGAACCCGCCTTAGCCTTGCTCCAGGAAACTTTGGAGCTTGCCCCTGATAACGGAATTCTGTGGAATCTCTACGCCACGATATTGCGGGAGGTCAAACGATTTGAGGAGGCTTTATCGGCTCTAAGGAAGGCGTGGAAGTGCAACCCCGACAATGGTGATATCTTACGGAACCTCTTGGATTTAGAATTAGTCACGGGAAGGACAGAGTCGGCCCTAGCCCGAACCAAAGAGTACCTGCTTAATCCACCTCCTTATCCCCCACTGCTTCGAGCTTTGGCATCAGTCTGTATCTTTTTTAAGTTGTATGAAGATGCGAACTTTTTCTTGGAGAAAGCCCTTGGCTTGGCTCCCGATGACTCCGATATTTTATTTGATCTCGGCTTAGTTTGTGGGGCTCGGAATAAAACGAAAAAGGCTCGAGAGTTTTTCTCCAAAGCGGAAAGGTCTTCGCCGGATAACTTCCAAATAACCATGGCCCGTTGCCTCACTTTGCCAGTTCTTTATTCATCAGAATCGGAAATCTTACGTTGGAGGGCAATCTTTGAGGAGGGACTCGCGGAGATAGAAGCGCGATTGCCTTCTATTGATGTGCTGGAAAATTCGACTGTTTTGACCGGGGTTTTGTCTCGGACAAATTTTACTCTACCATATCAAGGCCGGGCAGACAGAGAATTGCACCAACGATATGCTAAGTTGGTTCAATCGGTAACGAATACAAATTTTGAAGAGCGACTAAGGGTTGGCGGCCAGTCGTCTTCTAACAAACCTAGGCTAGGGTTTGTCACCAATTTCCTGTGGCACCACACGGTGGGAAAGGAATTTGGGGGATGGTTTACCGGCATTGACCGCGACCTCTTTGAGGTTCACTTTTTCACATTAGGGGGTAAGTTCGATTCTCTGACCGAGAAGTGTCGGCAATACGGCACCTCCTTCACAACTTTACCAAGGGACTTCGGGAGTGCTTCTGTTTCGATTCGCGACACTAAACTCGATGTTATCATTTATCCCGAGTTAGGGATGGACGGGTTCGTTTTTGGGCTGGCTTCTTTAAGGCTGGCCCCTATTCAGTGTGCAGCTTGGGGGCATCCCGTGACCAGTGGCTTTTCAACCATTGACTATTTCTTATCCAGTGAATTAATGGAGCCACCCAGTGGGCAAAAACACTATAACGCTGAGCTGATTTGTCTGCCTGGGATCTCCATTGATTACCCTCAGCCGAAACTCCCTTCACGGAAACCCACACGGGATGAATTTTGTCTGCCTCAAGATGCGACTCTCTATCTTATGAGCCAGTCGCTATTTAAGTTGCTACCACAATATGATTCCGTTTACGCGAAGATACTCCAACAAGTTCCCAATGCTCATCTTGTGCTTATCTCTCACTCAACCAAAGAAGTGACCTTAGAGTTTAAGCGGCGATTCATGGAGAATTTAAGCGGCTCGGTAGACAAACCCCAGCAACGTTTTACTATTTTGGAGCAGATGCCTTTCGAGCGGTTCTTAGGATTGAACCACATCTGCGATATCTATTTGGATAGCATTGGTTGGTCGGGGGGGAATACTTGCCTAGAGGCGCTCGCTACTCACTTACCGCTGGTTACGTATCCTTTAGAGCTTATGCGGAGTCAGCATACAGCTGCTATCTTGAGACAGATGGGATTGACCGATTTTATTGCCGCAAGTCCAGACGAATATGTCTCTCTCGCGGTTCGTCTTGGTTTGGATATCGAAAAGCGCTTGGAGTACCGGGCACAATTGGCAGATGCGAAAAAGGACGTCTTTTCCGATAAACGCGCAACTCGGTTTTTGGAGAATTTCCTTTTGGGTAGGCTTAGCAATATGTCGCCGCTTAGATGAATCTCATAGTCAGTCGTTGGTAGGCGGTAGACACCCCAAGCGCTGCCTCTCACCCAGAAAAGATCCGTGTCCCATGCTTCAGCCACAATATTGACGCAACAAATGTCACGATGCGCCGATAATGGCACAGTTCGCACGTTCCAAGTGGGAACAATCGGCAATTGAGATCGAAACATCTGCCACCCTATAACTACTGCTGCCTAAATATTAAGGCCTGCCCCAAAATACTCAACGGAGAAAGCCATGACAGCTGTAGCCCTTAAGCTCATGATTCGCGATATTCGAGCCGATGGTCACCTCAGCCTCGCTGAAG
>JAYZAY010000022.1:0-30679 GCA_036339465.1 Myxococcota bacterium
CAATAAGCGTCCACGCGTGCGGAGGGTCTAACGTCGCGCAAGAGGGAAAATTGCCTCGCATATCAGCAATTCTCCTGTGGTCTTGCGCATCCAGGAAAGTGCGTCGACCCCTTGATTTCAAATCAATTTCAAATCAATTTCGGGACGCGATACATAGCCCACGTTTTCCCCTGTCAACGCTTCACCTACACCCTCACGGATATAAGCGCATGACTCGGGGTCAAGATGGATTGCTAATCCTTGCATGTACGGCTCTTTCATCCGCCACCTATTACCGGCTTTCATCAGCGCACTCCCAGGTGATTTACTCTCCCCAGTCAGCGGAACTCAGGATATCGACTGGTACCGTCAATGACCACCGGCGTGGGATGCGGATCTGTATTGGTATCATCGTTGGCAAAATAGATTTTGGGCGCGGGGTCATAACCAAAAGATGCCACTTGGGCACTGGCCGCATCTGAATAGGTGATGCCCCACATTTCAAAGAAATCGCGTTGATCTTTTTGCGTAATAGAAGAAACGGCGATGAGCATAAAATCGTTACCGTCAATGCCGCCGGGCGCGTCCTCGTAGGTGCCAAAGCCTAGAGCCTCCTTTTGATTATCCCAATCTGAGGCATCCTTGATGGCCTGGTTAAACAGTCGTTCTTGGAGATACAACAATGTATACAAGTCCCAACCACTGCTTAAATAGTCCAGTTCATCGCTTGTATGGATGAGCTGCATATAAAAATTCATCCTCTCATCATTGTTGGCCGCGTACCCGCTCGAAGACCAAATACGCTGGTAAACGGACTGAACGGGATCCAATTCCGATACCGCGATTTGCAAGATGTCAAAACAAGCTTCATAGCTCACTCGATCGGCACTCAAGCTTTCCCCAGTCTCTCCTTGGTAAACATAATGTTTGTGTAGTGGAAAAATCTGGTTAGAAACCTCCCCTGATCTGTCCCCATAAATTCTAAGACGGCCCGGTTGCAGATTGTGACCGATTTCATGGGTTTCACCCCACCCTAAAGGCTCAAGAGGCCAGGTTTGGTCGTAAGGGTTACCAGAACAGCCAGCACCGCAATGAGCATAGGTATCAATATTGATGTGCTGGGTGCTAGGGCTGCCATGGATACTCTCGGAAGTGCAATCCCATCCTTTGTTGGTACAATACGCGGCCACAGCCGTGTTCAAACTCAAACCCTCACCAGCATACCCTGCGAGATTGTAGGTATCTTTGACCATGTACTTGTCTAAGTCGCTAAAGAAATAACTCAAGTTACCGTTATAGGGTTCAGCGTTGATGGCCTTGAGCATTTTATCGGTCTTTGAGTGGATCTCAACACCTCCCGTTTTGACCTCCGTGATGGGGTATGGACTACTTTGAAGTGCGGACAGGTAAGCGTCAGCATCAGCGATATCCGTGAGGACGGGATGTCCTCCGACCAAAGTCAAACGCAACTGAATCCAAACGGCGCTCTCGGTCTCATCACTCACCACCTCTAAGACGCCCCCATAGGGTGATGAAAATGTTATGGGGGTACCAGCGGTCACCGGCATTTTTGGGCTTTGCAAGAATTTCGGCCTGTCGTATTTGTCATCATCCCACTCACGGGTGGACCCAGTACGCTGGGTGTTTATTTTCAAATCGATATTGATATCCGAATTGTCCAAACGCTCGATGGTAAAGGCTTGCCCTGGTAAGGCATAGGCACCGATAGCCGTAAAACCGCCGTACAGAGACAAAGTGATATCTTTATCAATGGTAACAAGGTTCACCTCATCCATATTTATGGGGTCAGAAAATGTTCCTAGGTCAGCCTGAGCCATCTGACTGGTGCGGTTGTAATGAACCACATGGTCTGCGAAGTAAGCTTTCATAAATGGCATGATATCCGTGTCTGTTTTGCTCATGGGGTACGCAATTTCTTGGCGCAAACGGTCGGTGTAAAGCAAGAGTGCTTTCCAAAACCGTTTACCCTCCATTTCAAACAATCTTTGACCCGTTTGGTCTAAATGCCACATGAAGTTTTTTATTTTTAAGGCTCCGTCCAAGAAATTCTCGGCAAGGTTGACCACGTTGCCACAAGACGTTTTACCCACAGAAGTTGTGCACACGCTAAAATCAAAAGACAAATCGTTTTGTTTCAAGTGATTCAACACCCTAGCCACACTCTCCAAAGCCCCGCCTGCAGCGATCAAATCATCAATGGAATCCCATTGTGCCTGGTCTTGGGCCCAATAATTACCCCCATAGGGTCCAATGGACATGTCCATCCCAGCCAAGACGCCATTGCCGTAGTCGCTTACGTCCCAGCCTTTGGTGTGAAGATAGAGGACAGGCACACCACGATAAAGGGCGTCATCCACCAGCAGTTCCACCTGTTTTGAATCACTCTCTTCGCCGTGAGCACCCAGCACCAACAAATCTAGATTCGCCACACAAGAAGCCGCGGTGCTCATATCGTCGCAATCAGAATAACTGGCCAAAGGGTAAGTACCTTCAAACCAGGTTGACACCTGGTTATAATGCCCCCCCAAACCCATGAACCCCACTTTGGCCATGGACAGCTCAGCACTATCATCAGCATCACCTGCGACCAACCAAGACAGCAGACGCACAAAAGCTGGCTCAAATTGAAGTTGCTCGTTACCGGAAAATCGCGCGACCACATCGTCACCAAAGGCAGCACAGGGGGTTGCATATTGCGTACCTGCCAGGGCCAAATTATTTCCTTGTTCGCCCAACACAAACGCAAACTTGTTTTGGTAATCGGTGGTTTCGACCCACTGACTCGATTTTTTTGGGACAAAAGTCAGTGATGCATCACCATAAATTGCTCGCAAAGAGGCTTCGGCATTGCGGGTCATGTCTGCTAAATACTGCAATGCAAAATCAAGAGGTAATGTGGTGCTGTTCAAGCCCCTAGCATCGCCTGTGGCCAACGCGGTTTCAAAAGTACAACCGGGGTCCTCTGCTTTGATAGTGGATTGTCGGTTGGTGTCGTCACAGTCGTTCTCGGCCTCGTAGCCATCATCGTCGATATCCACATCAACACAACTGGCACCAACTCCATCGTAACCGGCATTGCAACTGCAAACTCTGTCACTGGTCGCTGTGGCAGCTTGGGTTTCTGTGGCATTTTCATCACACAACGTTAAGGACGTACAATCTCGGTCACTGGTTGTGGTTGCTCCTATCGACTCATATTCAGTCGCATTACAAGATTGAACCGGCAAACAAATCGCCGCGTTGACGGTGGCGGAAAAATCAACACCCGCCCTACAGCGGCCACAGACACGGTCTGAAGTGGTTGTGTGTGGAGTACTCACGAACTCACCGGCCTGACAATCGGTTAGAATCGGAGCAAATCCCAAACAAGAACTGTTGCAGGTTTTTTCTGCCGTATAAGAATCTGTGTTATTGGTGCCGTCATCACAGCTTTCGCCTTCTTCAAGAATCCCATTTCCACATTCGGCAGAGTTGGCCGCGGGCTGGCCAGCTTCAGAGGTTTCGGTTCCGGTTGAGATAACCGAAGAGGGAGCCGCTTCGTTGTAAGTCTCACTTTGGTCTCCCACATTCCCACCAACATTTGTACTCGAACCGCCCTCTCCACCGTCACAACTCATCATTAGAAAAGCACTAACCGCCAAGCGGCCACAGTATTGAAGCTGATATCGATTCATCACCCTACTCCTTCTCCACACGACACATTTCCCTTGGAAAATCAGACCACAGCATGGCTGTCGTCGTAAATCAACAGGATAACGAAACAACGCAATATCCCAAGAGGACTCAATATCCGAGAAGCAGCCTGGACCGCAGTCCATGGCATTTTTCACAATGCGAATTTCGATGTTCGCTGAGGCCCCATCAACTGGTTCTTTAGCATGGCCGATCTCCACCGTTGGCATCGCTCCAAAACCCTGAAAGAAGAGAACAATCATTACGGCAACAATATAATCTTCTGGGATATCTTCTGGGATATCTTCTGGGATATCGTCTTTGACACCGTCTATTGGCCCCGAGATTACCAATCCAAATCGAATATTGGGTTTTCAGAAATGGAACGAGTTTCAAAGAATTATCAGGAACAGCTTTCGTCGCCTATGAAATGGCAAGACAACGCCGCCCATGACGCAAAATAATCGTGGGCAAAAAGACAACAACTACCCTTCTTTTCTAGTTTTGTGTATTTCGAGAGGAAGGATAAGTCATCTATTATCACGAAAAAGTTTAGAGCTATCAACCGCGTAAAAATCAGAAAGGGCGAATGAGGAGGAGACTCGACAAGAGCCCCCTCCAAAGAGAACGATTACGAGGAATTCAAACTAGTTGTTGCCGTCGTCTTCAAGCCGACCAAAGGCAGGTACCGGTACGAGACTACAACGAAAGAGGGCTTCGTCTAGGTAGAATCCGTTTTTGCTGAAGCAGCTCCCCTCATCGTGGAACCAAACCTCACTTTGCTCCATATCGAGTGCAAGGTTAGAAACATCGCAGTTCTCCGCAAAAGTTTCATTGGTATTTAGGGCAGTTAAGGACGTAAATTCCGAAAGCCCGGCTCATCAACCGGTGCCAAGCGTCCTCGTTTTGGTGCAGGCCCTGGCATGTTCACTCCCCTCTTTTGGCTTTCGGTGATTTAGCAGCCCCTTTTTTCTCAAGCGGGTATTGGGCGTAAACACCCCCTGGAAACAAACGAGATAACTTCGCGGTATTGGGAATGAGAACCACTGGTTTTTCAATACCTATTTTCGGAAATCGGCAGTCGGGATAAAACGGAGATGGGTGGTGCCGTCTGAGTAAGGCCTTTTAAGGCGAAGCGACACATCACCACCAAGGCATCGAGTTCGTGAAGCTCGAGCACCAACTCATCCACGGCGGCGCTGGATTTACCCTCGTGTTTTCACTTTTCACCTTGGCCCGAGCCACGGTTTCAGCGCCGCTTTGGCTGATTTTTTTTTGAGGTTCGAAATGATATTATTTCCGCGCTGTTCGATACAGCCCGCCAAAATCAATTCCGCACCGAGGGTACCGCCACTTTGGGTGGGGCAGGAGATCTCATTACAATCCATGGCCTGTTTCAGGGCATCCACCCCCAACATGAACTCCAACTCCGACGTGCCCAACACCTGCTCGTAGCCCTTAAATTTCTGCACCCCGTTGAGTACCAACTCGTTGAGGATGGCCACGGTATTCCAGCTGCTGTTTCGGGTGGTGAACGGCATCACCACCACCGAATTTTTCGCCGTGGGCACCCCCGGCGCTTCTTCGGCCCCCATGGTTTTCTTCAGGGTCTCGATTTGCTTCACCGCCGCCTGTGTCACCTTATCCTCTTCTGGGAGCGCCCCGCTTGAGGAGGTGATGCTTCACCGGCAGCGGGGGCAAAAGCAGGAGTTGGTTCAGTCACCGCAGGTTCCGGCGCAAGCGCAAGTTTCGCTTCCACGACGGGCAGAATCTTGGCTTCGGGCGTTTTGGCCACCTCGGGGCTCCAGGTCACCCCCTTCTCAAAGAGGCACCAAGGCTTAAAGAGAGCATCGTTCATGGCTACCGTTCCACTCCCCCACGTCAGCGCACCAACTTGCCCTTCACCGACACCGGTGTCCGTTGAGAAAGGCTCTTCACCTTCACCCGCTTGTTGGTCTTAGCATCGCGGATTGTTTAGACGGTTTAAGCTTACGGTCCGGTGTGGCTGCGAAACTCACAGGCACCACCAAGGTAACCGTCAGAAAGGACACCCAAAATCTCACCTAGGATTTCTTCATGAAATTTCCCCCTGGCAAGTTCCTAGTAGGGTTTTCGGGATGGATTAAGACGACCTAAACCAAAAATACATCCAGACTTTCTAGGAAAACAAGGACTGGAAAATGGCCACAAAAATGTGCCAAGAAAACCCAGCCATCAAAACATCCCTAATCATGCACCTTCAGCACACAGAGCACGGGAAAATGGTTCATACAGCTATCGATCCCCTGCCGAGTTTTCGGTTCCTTTTTTCCAGCAAACTCTCTTTCATCCTCAGACAGTTCCCTCAGGGTTGGGTCACCTATCCAGTAGGTCTTAAGGGGTCTGCTGAACGGTTCCCCAAACTGGGCATTGCCCCCGAGAAAGGTAAGAGCAAAACCAACTCCCCCTTGAACATTGTTCATGCCGCGGTTGGGGTGTTCTACTTGTCGATTTCTTTCGGCCCAAGGCTCGTCATATTTATCGGTGCAACCGCCACGGTACCAGTAGACAATTTCCTGGGCCTGACACGTGGGGCGAGCGATAGCATCGGGGTTTTGCTCAAGGTCGTTGGTTCGGAGTGAGAATTTCATAAAGCTCGACCAATCACCACCTAGTTCAACAGGGCTACCAATCAACCAAGGTGCGTTGACCTTCCACTGAGATCTCTCCTCAGCGGTGGGGCTCGACTCCACCTTAGAACCCGGTTCAAACCTCTTTTCGGTGGTGGCCCTAATGGGCTTGCGAAAACGAATGGGAAGAACATCACATACCTTCTCGCCTTCTTCGTTGTCGAGGCGAGAAATGAGCGGCTGGGCATATTCTTCATCCCCTTCTTCATGGGAAAGCCTCAGTCGGTCGGCCAAATCCTGCCAGTTCTGTTCGCTGCTTATCAAAATGGGAATAATCTCGTGGTTTATATTGTCCTCGTTAACCAGGCAGCGACCACTCTTCTTACACCACTCTGGTAATTGGCAGATCTTCTCATGGGCCAACGCGCCACGGTATCCCTCCACGGGCTGCCTGTGATTGCCATCCATAGGCTTATTCATTTCACGATTAAACCAACCGACAGTGTGCCCATAAGCATCGTCATTCATCATCAGGCGACCCTGCTCCACCCCCGCATCCCACCAATAAACCAAGCGTGAGGCTTCGGTGACAATTTCTTCTTGTGACGGATAGAGCTCCGGCTCTGGGCGATGCCGTGGGCCTTCATCGTCATCATTTCCGCCACCCTCTCCACCTTGATTTTTCTCCTTGGCCGCTGCTTCATCGTTCCATTCATCATCTTGCTCTTGCTCCACTTGCCCCTTGGCCTTCTTCGCTTCCTGCTCCGCTTTTTGGGAAGCACTTAGGGCATCGCCACCTTGCCCGGCCCCGCCGATAGCCAACTCTTGGTCGTAGGCATCGCCCCCGCATCCCCCGGCACTCTGACCCGTGGCCTGTCCCGAAAGTGTCCCGCCCACCTTAAAATCCACAAAAATGGCCACAAGAGCCAAGGCGCCAATCCAGGCAACCCTCTTTAGGAACGGGTTGCGCTTCTCTGATTCATGATTTTCCTGTGATGGTTCTTCCGACAAGGTCCCCTCCACCAGTACGAACTTCTTCAGCGATAACAGTCTACCATGCTTGCTCGGATCTAAGGTAAGATATTTAAACAAACCCCAAACATTTATCCTCTCCCCCCCAAGCACCCTTGATGCATTCAATGGGATAATCCATCGAGGTCCGTCAGAGACGAGCGAAGACAATAACACGCAAATTGGCCCTGATGGCGATCTCCGGAGGCATGGATTGCACCTCGCTGCGATATGACAATCTATATGACCATCTATCTGACAATCGCCTCGGCAGCGTTACTCTCGCGTGCAATTCCCAAGGCGCAGTGGTGAGCTAGCGGAAGTTCGAGCCCTACGGAAAATGGGTCGAAGAGACAGGCTGGGTTGGTAGCTCCCGCTTCACAGGGCAGGAACCTGACGCTTCCACCGGGGAAGCGGAAGCTATGCCACGAGTGTCTTGATTACTGAAATAACGTTGTATTCTGGACTTTTTGTGGGTTTTGCCATTCAATCGCTCCTTAACTCTTGTAAAATCTGCATTGAATTGGAGTTCATTATGAAAGTTTTTTGGATCGTCTCAACCTGCGTGGTGCTGGCGATAGGTTGTGCCAGCAATCAAGAGCCCCCCCACGTCTCACCCTCGGACTCGGTTGTCGAATCTAAACCCGACACACTTTCCGAGAGCGAAGTGACCCAATCCTACGAGGACTGTTTTAACTACTGTGAGGAAGCGATGGACCAAGCGGGGCAAGTTCGGGATGAATGTCCACAAACTTGCCGCGAGGATCCCGGGGCGTTCACTCAGGACGATCTGATGAACGACGATGAGGTCGATGGATTGATGATCACCAAGCAATGCCTCAGTGAGTGTCATACTAATTCCCTAAGCACTAAAAAAACGGGTGGTTGCAACCAGAGGTGCTGTGTGCAGAGTTGCGAACGGCGCCAAGACTATAATGGCAGCGGCATGGGGCCTGAATGCCCTGGAATGTGTCGGGAATTCTTAGCTCGTTCTAAGAAATGATTAGGGAATCGAGCGGGTTTCTCACTCTGAAAGCCTCACCCCGACGATTCTACTCAATCTCAATTAAAAACATCAAAAAGACCACTCGCTGAATCGACTTTATCCATAGTCATGAAGATGATTGAATTAGGTGATGAACCAGTACCTCTCTAAGATGGTTCAACACCCAATCGTCGTTTGGAGATAAGATTGGAAGAACATTGAGATTAGAATGCAAAAAATCAACAGGATCACAGACATTCAATCATTGCACCAGCATGTTCAAAGAAACGAACCATGTGTCTACAAAGTGCCTCCTGAAAAACAGTTACCATTCCAAAAAAAATGGTCGAAAGAATTTCTTCTAAAACAGGTTGGTTCCACTGAAGTAAAGGTCAGAAATTCGGCCTCAAAAAAATATGTCGATCCAGAAGAAAATTTTTGGCCATTGGTCGGAGCCTTTCTTCTCAACAAGATGACCTTTGCCGAATTCATGAATATGGGAGCTCCCCATGGAATGGTCATGTCTGGAACCGAAACGTATATTCACCACAACGGTGAATCCACACCCGCGTGGAAGGAGCTTTGGCAAGATGCCTCTGGATTGACCATGCCAGAGGACGAGAATATCCAATCTGAGTGGCTCACCCCAGAAGACCTTCATACCGTGGGTTTATGGGTGAGCGGCAAGGGTGTTAAATCAATTCTTCACTATGATGATTCAGGAGACAACAATTTTAACTTTCAGGTTCTTGGCTCCAAGCGAATCACCCTATTTCCGCCTCAAGATTGGCCAAACCTAAAGACCATACTCGCCCTTGGCCTGCACGGAATGGAAGCATTTGAAGCATTACATCAACCTCCGCTAAGTCCTGCAGCGTCCATTCTGGAGTCAACGAATCCTCACGTAGCACACCTGGAGAAGGACGAGGTCCTTTATATTCCTTCGCGATGGTATCACTTCGTCGAACACGAAGGAGAATTTAACATCAATCTGACTTATTGGTTCAAAAGAGGTCCGATCGAAAGAGTAGACGAAAACATCCAACAACTCAGTGTACCAGGACGTAGTTGCCGTGATCATCTCCTAGTTCTAAAGCTTAGTGGAGCGATGTTCCTAGCCGCAATGTTTAATCTGTTCTGGAAAGTCACAGGTTTGCGCTTGGGCGATTGGATCTGTAATCGATTGGCCCACGTTAAGAAAGCTTTGCCGTAACCACACTCTCTTGAACTTATTCGAAGAGCATTAATCAACGGTAACCAAGTCAAGAAACCCCACAAGCAAGGTCATATTTACAACAAGCCGCACATAGGGCCTCTTGCCATCATTGCGATCCGGGTAAAGAGAGAACAGTAGACGTTGTTAATATGGACCGATGAGGCGACCCCCAGATCCAAATTCACGAAGCCTACAATATTCCAATATGCGCCACCACCCCGGTGCTCCAAATCAAGGAAGAAAGAAAGATGCGGAAAGTCCATAAAACACAGCTAAAGTGCCCAAAAGCGAGATAGAGAACAACCCAATGACCACCGAGAGACAAACCAAGACAAATAATTCCACAAATAGATAACGCTCAAAAATTGAATTTCCAAAGGGACTCCCCACCATGGTCACCACAAAATTGCCCTTGGAACGAACCCCACTTTCGTTGTGTTGCCATTGTAGAGTTTCTAAGACCAGAAGAAAGCTCTCCATGAAAGAGACATATTCACGTGCTTCCGTCGATTCGACATCATCGAAGTTACGCTCACTGAACTTAAAGATCTTTCAATCCACCCACCCTAGTTCTTGCACAGCTCACCCAAAAAACCGTAGCCCCTCTCTTCACCCCACCTTAAGCATGCAACAATGGCCACCTCACGTCCTTAGTTCTAGCTCTTCACCCGAATCAAAACCAGAGAATTTGGCATTGACTCGGCCCCAAGAAAGGAAGCAATGGACTAGACGTGGCGGCGAGAGACCCACTCTTTGACCTCTTCCCTTATAATCTTGCTGTTATGTCGAGGGTCTGTGGGTAAGTTTGGATAATGCACCGCCTCCTCAACCACCCCCTCCCAGCGGGTACCCTGGGATAGACAGATAATATCGAGCGCTACCTCTTCAGACCAAGATTGACCACCTTCCAATTCAACACACAAGACACCCCGCTCTTTACCAGCCCTCCCCACCCCCACCAAAGCAGCACGAAAAACAGCGGGATGTTGAAGAAAGATTTGCTCCACGGGGACCGCTGGCACCAGACCATTTTCAGTGTCAAGACGATGCATGGTCCGCCCACAAAACCAAAGCCGATTGTCTGAATCCAAGTATCCTAAATCACCCATACGGTGCCAAAGAAGTTCGCCTTCATGGATTTTTGATTTTTCATTTGCACCTGGCGCATTACGATACTCAGTGCTCACTCCTCCTCCACACACAACCACCTCACCTATTTCTCCCGCTTCCAGGAGTTGGACCTTATCCCAAGTGGGAAGCTCCTGAGATTGAAGCGCGATAATCCTGATCTCCATTCCGGGCGCGGCATGACCCAAACAAATGCCTTCCCCCCTCATCGTTGCTTCTGCGGTACCACCTAGAATTTCTTGGGTTCCAATGTTGGTCACGGGCAATGCTTCCGTCGCCCCATAGGGCGTATAGAGTTCTACCTCTTCATTGACAAAGGCACGAAGACGCTTGTGTAAAGAAACGGGAATAGGTGCCGAAGAAGTTAAAAGTGTCTTAAGGCTCGGAAAGTGTGTTTTGTGGGTTTCTGCATATCGCACGAGTTTTTGCCAAACAATCAGGGAAGCGCTGGCGAAATTTGGTTTAAACTTCAAAATCGCATCCACCACCGCTTCGGGATCTGCCTTGGAAGGACTCTTAACGTCGATTTCGGGCACGGAAACGGTCAGCCCCATACTTAGCCAAAGGATTGTATACACCAACAAGGTTTCAACCACCTGGGTCTCAGGAGCCAATTTCAACATTGCCTCTAAGGCACGGATTCGTTCAGCCATACAATAACGTGACATCACCACAGCCTTTGGTGGGCCCGTTGAACCCGAAGTAAATACAATGCTCGCGTCATCGTGGAGTCCTAGATTGCACTCTGGTAGTTGCGTGCCTCTAGTTGCTCTCTCTAATTGAGTCAAAGTGGGCCCAAAAAGCCAACTCCACCGCCCTGCCACAATTCGAATATCCACTGACTTGAAAGTTGAGCGCAGAAATAGGCTGACAGTATGTAACGCGGCCGGCGCAATAAGTGCTCTCGGCTTGATACTCTCCACACAAGCAAGCACCTTACCGATGCCCATGGCTGGGTCGATAAACACAGGAACTAAACCAGCTCTCAAGAGGCCAAAAATTGCTGGGTAAAATTGTAGTGACGGGGCAAACATGAGCAGCACCCGGTCGCCGGATTCGAATCCCAATCTACGATAACCTTGTGAAAAGGCTTCAATACGATGTTCTAGTTCGGTGTAGGTAAGTGTATTCCAGCCTTCTCCCCGTTTCCCTCGCGGATAATTAAGGGCCACGGCCTCAGGATGAGCTTCCGCATGAGCACGGATGCCAAGGGTAATATCTCCTTCATCCAAAGATTGAATTGTTCACTCTCCTGAAGTTGTTTTCGACTTTCCAATGAGCAAGATGATGAGAATCATCATGACCATACTCACAGAAAGAAACCATTTGATAATGGCAGCGGGATTCCCCACCAAGAATGTCCAATACGGGGGCTCAGGAAAGGCCATCAACCCACAGATATGAGCGATATTTTCAACCTCATCTAAAAACCCAGCAACCCATGGAATCCACATCAAGACGTTCCAACTTTGAGACATTTTCGATTTTTCCATCGCCCAAGCCAAACCAAACATGATGGCCGTGGCGTAGAAAAAGGGATGGAATATATCGGGAGGAATATGCGCCCAAAACGCGTCAAAATCCTTTTCTTCCCATGTTTTTAACTCACCCAAATACCCCTCATAGGTCAGGGCCGTCTGCATCCGAAGACCACGTTGAGCACTCTCGCCCGCAATGGTAATAATGATGACCTGGGAAATTAAAGCCAGAACTAAGGCAATAAATGCCACCCTCGACAGGTTCTCCATATCCCTGAAGCGCTGCATAATGCTCCTTTCCCTGAATCGGCCCCTGAATTGAGCAACAAAGCTGCCCTCTTCAAATGATGCCCCAGTCTCTGAGTCAGCGCAATGAACATGACTATCTCCTGGCATCCAAGTAGCGATTGCAGTTTAATATAAGAACTTTACGTCCTTAACCGGGTGATTTTTCAATGGCCCAGGGCCCCAAAGAAATAAGCACACAAAATGCCCAATCTCTTGTGGAAATTCTTCAACAACGGGCAAAAAGACAACCCGATGATTTGGTTTTTCGATTTCTACACAGTGGAGACGCGAAAGGCCCTATTACGGAATGGAGCTTTGCTCAGCTTGATAAAAGAGTCCGAATCATCGGAAATTACCTTCAGAAACAACAATTACGCGATAAACCCGTTCTTTTACTATATCCTGCCGATCTGGAATTCATCGCCGGTTTCTTCGCCTGCCTTTATAGCAACATCATCGCCGTCCCCGTAGCAGCGCCCCACCCTGTGCAAATGTCCAAGATGATGCCGCGCTTGGTCTCTATTATCCGCGACGCAGGTGCCCACGTGGTGTTAACCACTCAAAAAGTCGTTGAATACGCAACCCTATTCACGGCCAATCACAAAGAGCTCAAATCATTGCAGTGGGTTGCCACAGACAAATTAACTCAGGAACCCGATGGGTGGGATATCCCGCCTCCCGATCCCCATGCAACCGCATTTATACAAAACACCTCTGGTTCCACAGGCGACCCAAAGGGTGTCATGCTCTCGCACCACAATCTTCTACAGGATCAACGTATGCTGAAAATGGGATCCGAACGTTCATCGGACACCAAAATTGTATGCTGGCTCCCTCTCTTCCACGACCTAGGCTTAGTCGCGAACGTATTACACACCGTCTTTCTTGGCGCTCAATGCACCTTAATGTCACCACTTTCGTTTCTACAAAAACCTGCCCGTTGGTTGCAAGCCATTTCCTATTATCGAGCAGACCTGAGCTCCGCTCCAAACTTCGCCTACGAACTTAGCTCCCGCAAAATTAGCAAGGAGGATTGCCAAGGTTTAGATTTGAGCTGCTGGCAAGTGGCTGGCAATGGAGCCGAACCTGTCCGCTTCACAACACTCCGAAAATTCGCTGAAAAATTCGCGCCCCAAGGCTTTCTCTATACTGCGCTAAATCCCGTTTACGGTCTGGCTGAAAGTACGGTCGCATGTTCAGGCAAACCCAAGATCCAAGACGAACCCACCATCCAATGGCTGTCGGAAGAGGCCTTAAGAAACAACGAAGTGACTTTCACTAAACCGGGCACGGACGGTTCTCGAGCGTTGGTCTCCGCAGGAAGGTTCGATTGGCTCGGACAAGAAATCATCGTGGTCGATCCAGACAGTCACAAGATGCTTGAAGACCGGTGCGTCGGAGAGCTTTGGCTGAAAAGCGATATCGTTGGCAAGGGATATTGGAAGAGGCCGGAGCTTTCTCGGGAGATTTTCGAAAACGAACCCATAGATGGCCCCACCGGCCCATTCCTTAAATCCGGAGACCTTGGATTCATCCATGAGGAACAACTCTATATCACGGGAAGACTGAAGGATCTCATTATCGTCCGCGGGAAAAATCATTATCCACAAGACATCGAACTTACCGTGGAAAATGCGCACCAAGATATTCGAAACGGTTGTGTGGCCGCTTTCTGTTTGGATAGTGAGCAAGAAGAGAGACTGGTCATCGTGGCCGAAGTCAAGGAGCGACCACAGCCCACACAAGCTGAGGAAATCCGTGAGGAAATCCTGCGTGCAGTCGCTGGCAGCCATGAGCTCAAACCCCATGACATTGCCCTCATTGAACCTCGGAGTATTTCGAAAACTTCCAGTGGGAAAATTCAAAGACAAAAAACTCGACAAGCTTACGCGTCCAATAAACTTAAAATCGCTAATTCTAAGTCCAAACTAAAGAAATTCAAAGAAGACACTCAATCGAAAATGCACATCGCACTTTCCACTAGCCCCGCCTTCCTACAACTCCGTTACCGTGCCACCAAACTTCTCCAAAACATTCGTTCGGTAAGAGATTCGATGAAAGACCGCGAAGATATACGAGTTGAAGAAGCGAATATCCTAGACACTGAGACAGCTAAATCCCACAACGAGTCTGAAGATTTTTCAGCTTCGAAAACAAGTCAAATCATTGCCACTATTCCCACCCCTTCCCCAAAAGGCCAAGAAGTTGATGTCACCGAATCACTCATAGCGACAATGCTCGCAGAGCATCTCGGCATTTCCGTAGACGACATAGATACCACGGCAACCTTTGACACATTTGGGCTCGACTCCAAATCTCTGGTCGCCCTCTCTGGCGACTTAGCAACGGTTCTTCAAAAAGAGTTTCCCCCAACCATTCTCTATGATTATCCAACCATCCTGGCACTCGCAAAATTCATCGCAGACCCACCGAGGAGCGAATCGAAAAAGGGGCACCCGCGTCCACGGACAAGTGCCTCCAATAATTATGAACCCATGGCAATCATTGGCGCAGCCTGCCGAATGCCTGGCGGCGCTAACACCCTTGAAAGTTTCTGGGAGAATCTTATCAACAGTAAGGATTGCATCTCTGAAGTGCCTTCGAGTCGGTGGGATTGGCGTGAATTCTATAATGCAAATGGAATCATACCAGGAAAAATGAGTACAAAATGGGGAGCGTTCATCGATGACCCCTCACTTTTTGATGCGCGATTCTTTTCGATTTCCCCTCGCGAAGCTCCACGCATTGACCCACAACAAAGACTGGCCCTTGAGGTCACCTGGGAAGCGCTGGAAAATGCAGGCATTGCGCCCAAATCTCTAGAAGGCAGCCAAACCGGTGTCTTCCTTGGCATCAGCCACAGTGACTACGGACGTATGCAATCCAATGACCGCTTAAATTTCGGCATTCACGCCAGCACCGGTAATACCCTAAGTATCGCAGCAAACCGAATATCCTATGCCTTCGATCTTCGAGGTCCCAGTATGGCAGTGGATACGGCCTGCTCTTCCTCCCTGGTTGCGCTTCATCATGCCTGTCGAAGTATTCAGCTTGGCGATTCCCAACTTGCCATTGCAGGGGGCGTAAACCTGATCCTTTCGCCCGATCTAACCATCGCCTTTTCGCAGGCTCGTATGATGGCGCCCGATGGACGCTGCAAAAGCTTTGACGATTCAGCGGATGGTTACGTTCGAGGCGAGGGCTGTGGGGCTATTGTCATCAAATCGTTGACTGAAGCATTGGAAGATGGTGACCCAATCATGGCTATCATTCGAGGATCCGCCGTCAATCAGGATGGGCGTAGCAATGGAATCACCGCTCCAAACGGCCCGGCCCAAGAAGCGGTCATCCACGCCGCGCTAGATGCAGCCAATCTCTCCAGTAATGACATCGACTACATCGAAGCACATGGAACCGGAACATCATTGGGGGACCCCATCGAGTGTCTCGCCCTAGGGAACGTATTTGCACGGGAGAAAGATGCCCCCTGCATCTACCTTGGTTCAGCCAAGACCAATATCGGTCACCTTGAAGCAGCAGCAGGTGTCGCGGGCCTTCTTAAAGTGATCCTCTCCATGGAACACAAAAAGATACCCGCCCACTTACATTTTCAAAAGCCAAGCGAAAAAATTCCGTGGAAAAATCTACCCTTTCGAATTCCAACAGAACCTATTCCCTGGCCAACCAGAGACCATGAAAAACTAGCCGGCATTAGTTCGTTTGGATTTGGTGGAACAAATTCCCATGTAATTATTCAAAGCCCACCTCCACAAGAAGAAGTCGAACTGGCCATGGCGCGACCCCGACACATTCTCACTCTTTCTGCCAAATCACACGAGGCACTCCAAAAAGGAGCTGACCGTTTCGCCACATACTTCGAAGCTCCAAGCCATCCTAATATCGAAAACATTTGTCACACTTCCAACGCTCATCGGGACCACTTCGAACATAGAATGGCTGTCACCGGCAGTTCATTCGAAGAAATTCATCGCTCGCTTCGAGGCTACCTAGAAGGCCAAGAGGTCCCTCAAGTCGCCACAAGTCGGATCAGAAAGCACCGAAAGAATAAAATAGCTTTTCTCTTTAGCGGGCAAGGCTCCCAATATGTGGGAATGGGACGAGAGCTCTTCAATCGTCAGCCTTTGTTCCGGATGGCAATGGAGCAATGTGACATCATCCTTCAGCAACACCTGGGCACCTCTATCATCGATAAAATCTACGGTGAGAATGCAACCGAGGAAAAACTAAGTCGGACCCTTTACACCCAGCCAGCGATTTTTTCCCTCGAATACTCCCTTGCGATTCTCTGGAGCACTTGGGGTATCGTACCTGATATCGTCATGGGCCACAGCATTGGTGAAATAACCGCCGCCTGTGTCGCTGGCGTAATGACCCTCAATGATGCCCTCAAGTTAGTCGCTTGCAGAGCCAAAGCCCTAGATAATCTGCCCGAGGGTGGCACAATGATGGTCCTCTACGGTCAAAAGGGTGAAATTGACGCTCTGATTTCTCCATACCCCGAAAGTGTCGGTCTGGCGGGGCACAATTCAGCCAACGAATTTGTTATATCGGGCAGGCAAAAAGACATCGACGACATCGGTATCAAAGCGAAAGCCAAGGGATTGTCACTCACAACTCTCAAGGTTTCCCAAGCATTTCACTCGCCTCTGGTTGAAAGCTCCCTGGATGAATTTGCGACTGCGATTCAGGAGATCCCCATGCGATCCCCCCGTATAGATATCATATCGAATATCACTGGTTCCATGGTGACCAGTGATATGGCAACACCCAGCTATTGGCGACACCACGTGAGAAAGCCTGTTTTATTTTCCAAAGGACTCGAAACCATCAGAAGCTATGGTGCAGATGTATTCGTTGAATGTGGCCCTCACACCACGCTCCTAGGTTTGGGTCGACGCTCTGTTCCCGCTGGTATCGGACAATGGCTCCCATCCTTAAAGCGTAAACGCGACGACTGGGAACAAATTCTCGAGACAGTAGCCACCCTCTATTCCATCGGTGCCCCCATTAATTGGGACGGTTTTGATGCTGGATACATTAGGCGGCGAGTTCGAATCCCCAATTATCCCTTTCAACGAGAACATTATTGGATTGAAGAAGCAACTCAGGTCACACGAACCATCAGAAAGAAGATCGATGAAATTCGCGATGAGGAGATGCATCCTCTCCGCGGTCATCAAATCGAAGTCAGTAACCTTCAAGAAGGTGAGAGTCTTTTTGAGCTAAATCTTTCGACTGACTTACCGGTTTTTTCTCTATCAAGTTTGGGAGAAGACGTTTCCTACTTATCCCGACCCGCTTTCATCGGCATAGCACTGGAAGCCGTGAAGCAATTGAAGCCAAACGACTCATGGAATCTGATGCACTACGAAGCGCCACATAGGATTTCTACGAAAAGGGGTGGGAGCATCCAATGTCAGGTTCTTCTCCAAAAACACGGAGAAGACTATCAATTCAAAGTTTCAACCTCTATCCCAAAATACGACGGTGGTCGCTCCAACTGGAATCAAAGCGCAACAGGGAAGCTTATCCTCCAGAGAAACGAAGAACCGACCAAAAACCAATCGTTGGTATCGCTCCAAGAAAAGATTGAAGTATTCGAAACTCCAGCCAACTACTACGAGCGCTGTTCTGAACTTGGCCTCGGATATACGAAAAGTCAAAATGAATTCATCTCCAAAATATTCCGAGCAGAGAATCAGATATTGACCCAAGTAAAGATTCCATCCATGGCTGGCGATAGAGTTAGAACTTTTCAAACCTCCCCCGAGCTACACGATGCCTGTAAGCAGACTTACGGTGCCCTTTGTCCTTTGGATGGTAAAGGCACCTATGAACCCGTGGCATTCGAACGAATGGTTAGCACAGATCTCGCTAGCACCATCCTCTGGATTCACGGTCAACTGCATCCAAACCGGAAAACAGACACGAACTTTCTCACCATGGACCTCTGCATATACACAGAAAACGGGGAACTCGTCAGTCAAATCCAAAAGCTCAAATTGGTTCCTGCCCCCAAAGAAAAGACCCTCGGTGAACAACTACTCATTGCCAACGAAGAAGAACAGTTGTTCACCATCAAGACCTTTATACATAACCAGCTAGCCAAGGGACTTAAAATACCCTCCGATAAGTTAGATCCCAATGTTTCTCTTACTGAGTTGGGATTAGATTCATTGGTCGCCCTCGAAGTGGTCAACAGCACTGAAAAACAACTGGGAATAAAAATAAATATCACCAAACTGGTCGAGGGGACCACAATCGCGACCTTGACTGAATACGCCATGGAGCTTTTCGCCGGAGACGAACAAACCGGGGAAACCACCTCCAATGCCGAACCTGAAGAGCCCGACGATCCAGTCTTGGTGCCATTTTCGAAGTTGGCCCAAGACCAGCCACCAATCTTCTTCGTACATCCCGTGGGGGGATCTGCACTTTGCTATGTGGATTTAGCACGAGCTCTCGAAGACAAACACGCCTTTATCGGAATACATCAACCCCTCCTGGTCGACATTGAGCAAAACGTTGATTCAATTGAGAGCATCGCCGCTGATTATGTCAGTCGTATTCAAGAAAAACAGCCACAGGGACCCTATAGACTGGCTGGATGGTCAATGGGGGGAGTCATCGCTTTTGAAATGGCCAAGCAACTCACAGATCTTGGTAAAACTGTAAGCTTCTTAGGTATCATCGATGGAAAGGCCCCCAGCGCAAAAAATCATAGTTTACCCCACGACAAAACCGAATTCCTGCTCCGAATCTTAGCCCAAGATATGGGGATCCCCTACGAACGCTTGGACCTGGAATTATTGCGAACTACCGAACTCGACGAGGGCCTACGCTGCATTTTGAGATTGGCCAAAGATGCCAATATCGTCCCGTGGAATTATCGAATCAAGGACTTTAGAAAACTCTTCGAAATCTTTGAGCAAAACCTGCGAACTTTGAATTCATACTCCCCAGATCCCTTCGATGGAAGAGTCCATGTATATAGGTCTGAAATCCCTCTACCAGAACACAAAGAAGCTCCCGAAGATATGGGGTGGGGTCCATTGTGCCATAGTGTCGCATGCTCTCACGTCATCTCGGGAACACACTTCACCCTTATTCGAAAACCGAATGTTGAAACCCTCGCCAAACATCTGAACGAAGCGTTAAAGTAGTATCCCCACTTCCATCCCTACTTCCATCCCTACTTCCATCCCTACTTCAGACACAGAGTCATTAAGAGATTCGATGGAAGCTAGTAGGTCATGACCGCGCCGCCCAGTGACAAACCGGCCCCTGTCCCGACCATCATCATTCGACCTCCACGCTTTAGTCTACCGGTTTTGATAGCCTCATAGAGCGCCGATGGAATCGAAGCCCCCACACAATTCCCATAATTCGCAACAATGTCCACCATCTTCTCCGAGCGAATGCCTGCATATTGCTCCAAAATCTTCGCCGCTACCTTAAGTCCGGTCTTACTCGTTTGATGCGGAATAACAAGTTCAACCTTGGGTTCGTGGGGTGGACATAGCCGAGCCAGAAAAGGTGGCATCAAGTCCACTGCCATCTTTAATACCTCGGGACCATTCATCGAAAAATAATGGTCTTCTCTTTGGGTATTCGCACTATTGGGATGACGAGTCGATCCACATCCCCTTAGAGTGGTCAAATCAACCCCACTACTGTAGGTCTCAAAAAGGAGCCGATGAAGAGCGGACTCCTCCTCAGCAGGTGTGGGCACCACAACCGCCGCCGCCGCAATATCACCAAAAAGGGTAAAACTCTCAGCCTCATCTTTATTGAGACCTACCGACGCAATATCCGAACTAACAATGAGCACTTTTTCGTGCTGCCCCGTGGCAATGAACGCAGCCGCAACATCGATGGCGGTGATAAAGCTCAAACAAGTGGAGTGCACCGTCATACATTTGATACCCGAATCCTGAAGCCCTAATTCCCGTTGGATATAACACGCACCATCGGGAATCATCTGACCATGACTACCGCTGGCATTGATAATCAAATCGATATCGCCCACAGCAATACCTGCGTCCTCAAGGGCCTCATTCGCCGCTTGGGCCCCCATCCATGGAGCCGTTTCTCCACCTTCAACGTCTGCCCATCGCCTCTCGAAAACACCGTTCGCCTTGGAACTGGTTCCCTCCGGAATATCACAAAGAGCCTCCGCCTCACTGGCCAGAACAATCCTTTTAGGCAGATAACGCCCCACGCCTCGAATCTTAATTCGTCTTTCACTCTTCGACATATCCGACATCCTTCCCTTCCTCGGGCCAAAACAGAATAAGGCTGGAGATACGAGTGATATCAATAACGCTAACTCGTCTTATGCAGGAAGTCCATCATACACCTTTCAAAACCCAAAGCCCAAAATAGAACAGTCTACAATCACACCATACATACAAACGCATACCCTGGTTCATCCGGATAAAGCGAGATATAGTGAAACGAAGAAGAAGGGAGGCCTACAGCCACATGCTCGCCCTAGGGTCACAGAAAGTCAACGTTTTATTAACCGGAGGACGAGCCCCCGTGACCCTTGAACTATCCCGACTTCTCTCCGCTGCCGGGCATAAAGTCTTTGTGGCCGAGAGTCTTCCACTTCATATTTGCCATTTCTCAAATACGGTTACATCCAACCTCCATATCCCCGCTCCGAATTCAGATCTAGATGGATTCGGTGAAGCCCTCTCGAAAATCATCAACGAATATAATATCGATTACCTAATCCCAACCTGCGAAGAGGTTTTTCACGTCTCTAGGGTAATGAGTAAACTTCCGGAACGATGCAACGTTTTTACCGACACCATCGAGAAACTAAGAAAGCTACACAGTAAAAAAGAATTTATGGAATACGCTTCCAGTTTTGGTTTACCTGTACCGGAAACCAGAAGAGTCACCTCCATGAAGGCGGTCCACCAAAAACTCGCCACCGGTGAGGACTTTGTTCTCAAAAAGGTCTTTTCCCGATTTTCTTCCGACACCATTCTACTTCCCAAGACGCCTCAGGATGTCGAAGGCATTGAGATAGGCGAAGACACCCCTTGGGTCATTCAGGAGTACCTGGGAAAAAAACAGTTCTGCACCTATTCCATTGTCGTCAAAGGAAAAATCCAGGGCCATGGGACCTACCCTACCACCTATACCGCCGGTCAGGGCGCGAGCACCTATTTTGAATCCGTTCAACCCCAAGAGATCTATGAATGGATAGAGAAATTCGTTGGCGCCATTGAATACACGGGTCAAATATCCTTTGACTTTATGGAAACTTCCACAGGTAAAATTTTGCCCATTGAGTGTAACCCCCGTGCAACCAGCGGCGCTCATCTTTTCGCCCCCACCGATAACATCGACCACGCCTTCTTTGGGTCCCCCTCTAAACCCATATTTCCCGCATCCAATCGGCCATCGATGGTTGGAATCGGGATGGCTTTGTACGGAATCCCGGCGGCAATCAAAACAAGATCCGTGATGCAATGGTTCGCAGACTGGCGCAAAGCCAGAGACGTCGTATTCTCAACCAAAGACCCGGTTCCGGTGCTAGGACAGTTCTTTTGTTATATGGTCTTTTCTTGGCTCGCCCTTAAGAGTGGCAATACCATACTCGCTGCGTCCACAATCGACATTGAATGGAATGGAAAGCTAAGTCCTGGAGAACAATCGACCGTTGAAAATCAAGAAGAGACAATCGAGAGCTTAACCCAAAACTCCCGGAGTTAGAGTCATGAGCAAGCGCATCTTAGTCACCGGGGCAACCGGCTTCCTTGGAGGTGGGGTAGCCCGGCGACTTCTCGCAGAGGGACATGATGTCCTAGGGACCGGCAGAAACCTTGCAAAGGGCCAAAAACTACAGAGCGACGGCGTCGAGTTTCAAGCTGCCGACCTATCGGATACACCAGCGGTTCAGAAGCTATGTGATGGTCGCGACATTATTATCCACAGCGCCGCACTCTCCGCACCTTGGGGGAAATTAGAAGACTTTCGCGTCGCTAACATCGATGCCACCCGTCATATCCTAGACGCGACGAAGAGATGTGGGGCAGAACGACTCGTCCACATATCATCACCCAGTGTTTATTGCAGTGGGGTTGACCAATTCAATATCCCCGAAGACCAACCCTTTACCACTTCGCCATTGAACCATTATATTCACTCCAAAATCGAAGCAGAAAAACTTATCTCAGAATCAGACATACCCCATGTCATTCTTCGTCCTCGGGGATTATTTGGGCCCGGAGACCCTTCCATCTTCCCACGATTGATCGACCGCATGTCCAAAAAAAAACTACCGATTGTAGGAAAAGGAAACAATGTTGTAGACATCACCTACATAGACAATGTGGTCCATGCGACGTGCCTGGCCGCCTTGAGTAAAAGCCCAGAAGTTTTGGGAGGCATCTACAACATCACCAACGGCGAATCCATCGAATTATGGAGCTTCCTGAAGGAACTCGCTAACCAATTAGAGATACCACGCCCCAATCGACATATCCCCTATGATTTCCTCTACGCAATTGGCTCCATCCTAGAAACAATCCACCGACTTTTCTTGCCCGAAAAAGAGCCGAGAATTACCCGTTATGGGGTCGTCGTCCTAGGGCGAAGTACCACCCTCAATATTAACAAAGCCAAAAAAGAACTTGGGTACGAACCGGTTGTTGGTGTCTGGGAAGGACTCACTCGTTACGTCGCCTGGTGGAAGAACCAAAAAAATCACTAAATGTAGTCTCAACATGGAACACACCCATTCTACATCTCCAAAGCAATCGACCCAAACATCGATGGTGCCAGCCCGCTCCCAGGATGTCGCTGAACGAACAAAAACTTTACTCCATGAAATCCTAGCCTCCAAGAGACTCCAAAAGCGAAAGACCCTGTCTATGATTTTTTGGGGATTCGCCGCAGTCTTGTATTTTCCAGTGGGACTATCTTTCATAGCCCTAAGACTTAGGCTGATCCTTCTCTACCGATAATCTGCACAACCCCTCTACCTCCGACTCTCGCCGGTTGGGTCACACGGAGAATTCTATTTCCCGCCCTTGGTTTCCGAATCCGAGCCACAGGCATTCAGCATCTTAAACAGGCACTTGTGGACACGCCCTTCTTCGTCATCACAATCAACCACATTTTTTACGCCGACAGTGCTATCATCTTTAAGTTGCTGCAACAGGCAGGCTGTACTCATTACTCGCTTTTGGCATCGACCCTGATGGCAGGAGAAGGCCAGTGGGAGCGACTCAAAAGGCCATGGAATCGTCAACAAAACGGTCTACACCAGAAGCGTTGCCGCAACCAACTTAGAAAAAGAACAGACCCGGCAAGAACTTGCGACTCTGGTTCAACAATCCAAAAACCTTCCTGACTGCCAACCCCTCGTGGTCTTCCCCGAAGGGCAAGTTCATAATTACAACCAATACCTATTACGCTCTGAAAAATTCTGTTTTGGCCTCAACCAACCGATTCTACCCATTGCCCCTAAGTTTCAATATCCCTGGCCATTGAATTTTTGGATTGCCAACGAGAATCAAGTGTTCACTTGGTTACTCCTCCTCTTTGTGCCCTGGGTTCATTGGGACTACCGAATCCTGCCATTGACCACCCAAGAGAAAGAGGAGAAAGACCATACCTTCGCCCAACGCATTCAACACACGACAGCAAAAGCGCTAGGAATATCTCCCACCAGTTTTACCCTAAATGACGTTGCTAACACCCTGAACAACGGCTCGAAACCCTAGAACCTCGCCCAAACAAGATGACAGATGGTTGCAACAATCATAAGCCACTCCCTACTTTAACAAGAGCATTCGCAGAATCGCATACAACGGGTTTGTCTTGTCCATACGTTCCAAAGGCTTACCGGAAAAGAACGTAAACTTTATCGGGATCCCATGAGGCACTTTGATGACCGAAAGAGAGTCCCGCTTTCCCTTGGGAAAAAAGAGCTCAAACCAGAGGACGCGCAAAGAACCATCATCCTCGACACCACTCGAGAAGGAATGGAGGGTGCCATAAGAGAGAGTGTGATTCCTTAAACAATCACACGCAGGTTGAGTGAAAATTGCATTTAAGTCTATAATCACGGGGAGTGAAATTAATCCTTCGAAAGCTTAGACAAACCCATGTCGACTAACCCCACTAAAGAATTTCCCTCACAAATAGTGCTCTTTCGGGCATCGGAGTTCGGTCAAATACCCTGGCCAGTTTCGGCAGAGGGCCAGAAGGCTAGGACATGGCTCGAACCGATGCTTGAACACGGAATTGAACCCTATATACGCAATGTGCATACCGATCCTGGAGTACTTTTCTGCGATGACAAGGTCGTCCCATTCACCGTGACAAACCCCTTTAAAGATAACTCCTACGTTTGCTCGCCATTTACGCATTACATCACCTACGGCCGGGAAGAATTAGAAAAATTGGATTCGCGACTCACTAAAACTATTTTTGGGTGGATCCTCAACCAGGTGGAGCGTTGGTTCGAAAAAGAAGAATTTGATCGGGTACTGTATGTGAATAATTGGCTCCTCTCTACCAATTTGTACCCGAACCTAGATTGGACAAGAATCGGTGATATTCACCAACGCCTCCTAACGGAATTCCCAAACTACCCGATTGTCTTTCGCTCAGTTGATCAACGAGCCAATCCAGAGCTCCATAAGGCTCTCGTTGAACTTGGATACGAACCGGTCTTTAGTCGCTTCGTTTGGTATCAGGATCCGTCATCCCCCCAAGTTCAAAAAAGAAAAAACTATAAATTAGACCGTTCGATTACGCGAAAATCAGGTTATAAAATCGTCAGCGGCGACGAACTTGAGGATTCAGATTTCGAGCGAGTGGAAGAGTTATACAACCAACTCTACCTCGAAAAATATTCAAAATTCAATCCACAGTTCACCTCTGAGTTTCTTCGGTATCTCTGCCGCGCTGGAATATTAAATATTCGTGCCCTTCGTAAGGCTGGTCGTATAGATGCAGTCCTCGGGTTCTATACGCGACGGGGAATCGGCACAGCCCCATTGTTTGGATATGACACTTCACTACCGCCAAAGACAGGACTCTATCGTATTTTGAGCTGGGTCTGGTCAGAAGAGGCAAAAGAACAAGGGCTACTCATCAACTGCTCCGCAGGGGTTGGACAGTTCAAAAAAAACCGTGGCGCTGAACCCGCCTTGGAGTCAAATATGGTGTACGCACACCACCTCCCCAAAGCCCGGCGCTGCTGGGGCTTTATTAGATTTATGTTATCCCGATTCATCGTTCCAATTATCCGGAAACATGAGCTGTAGAGAGAGCCTGAGTTGACATCCGAAAATCATGTCCCCACCACTGATGAACGCTTTACGAAAAGTAGACGCTCACGGTCAAAATAAAGCCCAAATGATTGATGGTGCACTGCAATAAAAGTTTTCGGTCAACCGTCGAACCGTCCAAAAGTCCCCACTTTCTTTTCCAAAACACCACAGATTTTGGTTTTTCAGAGTCGAGCATTTTGAACCGAGCACCGAGGAAATCCAAACCCCTATTTTGACACTAAGCGACCCCAACAATCCACTCACTCTCCCGTTCTGGTCTAAAAATCCCCCAAGCCTTCTCCCAAAACCTCAACTCCGGAATCTCGATTAAAGACATCAAAAAACCTACAAAATAGCGAAGCGAAACGCACCGGTCCATAACCCTGTCTCAAAAGAGTGTCACCCATATTCAAAATTCATTTGCTGAAATCTCAGAGGCCTGAGCTTCGCAGAATCCCAGGAAGTGCCAGATGCTTGAGAATACTCACGAATCAAAGTTCCTTGAATAATAGACGACACATTGGTCATCGAGACCTTACATTTCGGACATTCAAGGACGTCTATTTCAAAAACTCGGCGCATCAACCGGCGCCAAACCATCCGTTCTCTGGTGCATCCCTTGGCGTGTTCACTCCCCTCACCTCTTTTGGTTTTCGGCTATTTAGCTACACTCTTTTTCTGAAACGGGCCTTGGGCATCCCCCCCCATGGTAACAAACGATGTGACTTCGCGGTTTATGAATTCAATCCACGAGTTTCTCAATACGTATTTTCGCAAATTGTCCGTCGGGGGGGCACAACATAGAGCACAGTAGCTTCTCAAGTTGCTTGCGGGGATGGGCGAGGATGCAGCCTTTACACCCCAGCTTGTAACTCCTCCCTGAAGCCGCAGCGCCTTGAATCCCAAACCACCTTAAAGCCGTGACGCCATCCCATGAATAGTTATCCACCAAGAGAAGCCTCGCACACAAAATCAAGGGCCGGCTGCTCAAATAGCAGTGGTTCGTCCATGCTCGTGGGGCTGGCTCTTCATCAAGCCACTGCGCCTTGTCGGCGAAGGTTGAGACACGGTCTTATCACAAATTATCTTACGCAATGGCTTCGAGGTCTTCTGCGCTGGGGCGCACTAAGCGGTGGAACTCAAGCGCGTCATTAGCCTCCACAAACACACCGTCTGGCATCAGGGTGCGTTTGTGAAGGTCTAGATTGGCCGCACTCCCAAACCGCAGGATGGAGGTGACCTCGCCGCTCTGCGCTTCACGCACCGAGCTTAGACCCAATTTCTTTTTGGCTCGGCGGCGCCGCCAACCAAAGACCTCCCCAGTGAAGCGCTTCAGAAGAAGGCTTGCAAAGCCGCAATCGTAAGCGAGGCGGTAGCGGAGGGCGACAGAAAAATAGAGCACCCATTGCCCCATGGGGCCCCAGGGCAAGACGTTGCCTTTTGAGTGGGCCGCCAAATCAGCCATCCGGCGGCCGCAGCAGCTTGGGAAAAGACCCCAGCCCTTGCAGGAAAAAACCACCAGGCATTGGTGTCGGCAGAAAAAACACACCACATGGGTAAAGCCGTGGGCTAAGGTGCCGATGCCCAAAAAAGAGGCGAACTCTTGCCATACGAAGTGTGGGAGGCTGTGGGCGATGGATTCAAGCTCTGAGCGGAAGGTTTCTAGGTGGGTTTGGATGATTTGGTAAAGCGGCGTCTTTTCCAGGCGGCGGGGTTTGTAAACTGGGGGATGTAACAACCTCGGCAGGCACTACAACTTCCGTGCCCGGTTTAGGGCCTCAAAATGGGAGTCTTTACTTACTTAGGTATTTCGAAACGCGACACATGTAGCAAAATAAGACACATTCCATCTTAGCAACAACGCCATGGCCATTTTCCTTTAAAGCTGATAGGTCATTGGTTTGAATCGATTACCTTAGGCATGAATCATGGAAGATAGTTCCACACGATACAAAGAACTTGCTGAGTTCAGAGTTATGGAGTAGGCCTGGACTTGAATCGGTCGCAAGTAAGAGGGCTCATGCCACATTTGCTCAACATTGGGAATAGAAATGCACGCGTACATGGATCGACTTCGGGAACTGAACCTACAGGCTGTGGAGGGGGGAAGTCACAACTTCAAGCATCAGCAGGATCTGCTGTTGGAAATCGCGAAAAAGAGCAAGCCCGCGCGTGTGCTGGAGATTGGGTTCAACACAGGCTTTGGGGCTACGCTTTTCCTGAACCAGGGCTGTAAGGTGACGTCGTTCGATATTGGTGAGCATGACTACGTGGCTCGCTGTAAGGACATCGTGGATGAATTTTTTCCGGGTCGTCACGAGCTAGTGGTGGGGGATTCGGCTCTGACGATTCCGCAGTACACCACTGAGGACCCGTTCGACCTGGTATTTATTGACGGAAAGCACAGCTATCGGGGATGCATCGTCGATTTACTCAACTGCATTGACCACTGCAAGTCGGATGCGTTGGTGGTGGTGGACGATGTCTTCATAATGAGTGACGACCCCTGCTACTTGGCCATCCAGTCTCTGGAGACGGCTCGTCACTTGCGTCAGTTGAGCTTTCACAAGTACCACGGAGACCGCGGACTGATGCTGTGTCGCTACACTGTGGAGCAGTCGGATTGGTGGGGATGCTGGGAAGAACCGGGGTAGCTTGGCTCTCTTGAGTAAGAGTAAGAATTAAGCAGGAAGCTTAGTGGCATGGTTCTTAAGTAAAAGTAAGAATTAAGTAAGAATTAAGTAAGAATTAAGTAAGAATTAAGCAGGAAGCTTAGTGAGTAAAATAAAAGTAAGAATTAAGTAAGAATTAAGCAGGAAATAAGAACAAATAAGAATTAAGCAGGAAGCTTAGTGGCATGGTTCTTGATTTCATCAAGGCATGAATAAGAATTAAGCAGGAAGCTTAGTGGCATGGTTCTTGATTTCATCAAGGCATGAATTCACCCAAGATAGACCATCACGTCCGCTCTATTGAATCAAATTGTACATACCACATCATCAGTAAAACACGGGGGGGGCTCTATCTCATGGTTCCCCAAAACAGAGTCAGAGAGATTATCATTGGGATTTTGGCAAAAGCCAAAGAAAAACACCCAATAATTAAGACCCATTATGCCGTATTCCTCTCAAACCATTTCCATATGATGGCCCAGGGCCCCAATCCTGATTTCTCGTATTTCGTAGGTTTCATCAAACTTGACATATCAAGGGCTTACTAACCATCCTGCTTATTTTTTTATTTTTTAAAAAAACTGATAGGTCATTGGTTTGAATCGATTACCTTATAACCATCCTGTTTATTTTTTTTAAAAAAAAAAGTCTGATAGGTCATTGGTTTGAATCGATTACCTTAGGCATGAATCATGGAAGATGGTTCCACACGATACAAAGAACTTGCTGAGTTCATTTCCGAGAAGATGAGAATGTCGCAGATACATCGGCCGTTGATGCTGGCCGATCTGCTCACAAATCGAACGCAGGGTCTTAGCTCGTACCTTTCCCCTCATCGCTTTATTAGCTACCTCCTTCGTGGAGTCGCCTTCGGAGAGAGACAATGACGCTGGAGTCGCTGGTCTTTGCCTCAGCGCAGAGCCAGTTTCCCATTGGAGAGGGCGGAGGCGAGACCATCATTCGAGACCTTCTCCTGGCTCTGCACAACCGGGGCATACAAGTAGAATCCGATGGAGTGTGGAACCCAGAGCAGCACTCGCAGCTAGCACAAAACGTCTCTCAGCTTGGGGGAGCTCTGGAGATGTCGCAAGACGGAACTGCCTGTTGTTATAACCTGAACTACAATACGCGTCTCGTACCGAGACATGCCTTTGCACAATTGGTGGACGAACAAATAGCCCAGACCGACTCCCAAGTGGTCCTCATCCAGGGCATGGATTCCTGGGAGGCCATTGCCGCAGCCAAAAGACAGGGTCGGTTTCCCGTTTTCTACACTCAGAACGGGCGAGAGCTCGAGACCTATCCCGAGGCCAGAACACTTCCACTGGTGCTGGCGAACTCCAAATACTTTCAGGCCCGGATGCGGAGCGAGTACGAAATACCTGTAGAGCTCTTGTATCCAGCGGTAGACCTGGACAAATACCGGGTGAAAGAGAACAGCCGCCGCTACATCACCATGATTAATCCAGTGGTAATCAAGGGCATTGCCTATGCACTCAAGCTCGCTCTGGCGTATCCTGAGCGGGAATTCCTGGTCGTCGAAGGTTGGGGAACTCCACCCGACATTCTCTCTGTGATCGAGCGGATCCCTAACGTGACCTGGTGGGACAAACAACTGGACATGCGCACAGTCTACTCCCAGACCGACATGCTCCTGGTCCCCTCCCAGTGGGACGAGGCCTTTGGCCGAGTGATCACCGAGGCCCAGATCAACGGAATCCCAGTACTCGCCAGCCGGGTGGGAGGGATTCCAGAATCCCTCGGGCCAGGAGGCGTCATGGTCGACGAAATCCAGAGCCCCCAGGCCTGGTCGCGAGGCCTGGCCGAGGTGATACTTCGCTACGACGAGCTCGCAGTACGTGCCGAAGAGCACGCGGCTCAATTCTCCAGTTCTCGAGCGGCGGAGCGCCTACTCGAGATCCTCGAAGACAGAGTGGATTGAGGAAAGGAAGGAAGAGGAAAGGAAGAGGAAGTAGGAAGCAAGGAAGAATTAGGAAGAGGAAGAATTAAGGAAGAAGGAAGAATTAAGCAGGAAAGGAAGAATTAGGAAGAATTAGGAAGAAGGAAGAATTAGGAAGAATTAAGGAAGAATTAAGCAGGAAGCTTAGTGAGGAAGAAGGAAGAATTAAGCAGGAAGCTTAGTGAAGCTTAGTGTGAAGGAAGCTTAGTGGCATGGTTCTTGATTTCATCCAGGTATGAATTCACCCAAGATATGCCATCACGTCCGCTCTATTGAATCAAATTGTGCCTACCACATCATGAGTAAAACATGGGGTGGGCTCTATCTGATGGCTCCCA
>JAYZAY010000023.1:0-20633 GCA_036339465.1 Myxococcota bacterium
CACACACACCCCGTTACCACAGCTCCATGTTGCAAGGGTGCCAGTTGATCACCCGTACCATCACCGCCAACGAGGTACACCAACCCCGCCGCAACTCCACCAAAAAAGACGCCAAAAATCGCGGAGACAATAATGGAGCCGATAGTAAGACGCTCTTGCATAACCATCGATACAGCATTCCTTCCTAAAAAGACAAGCGCCCCAAACAAGAAGCAATCAACTCACAGAAGCCGGGCGTAGTGGCTGTCCGAATCCACACTGGAACGGTCCATCTTGTAAGCTGGGTCTAGAAGTTCATCAATAGCAGCAGTCAGCACACCTCCGGCCCGCACCAGGGTATCCTCATGGGCCTGGGCGTCATTGGTGAATGGTCTAAACGTCTTTGGCAAAGAGTACCCCTTAAACGTATCGTTCTGAGTAAGCATCTTTCCAATTCGGTAAACCACACGACCACCGCTTGGCCATGGACTGGCCCCAGGATAAATATTATCACATCCGTTGGAACCCACGGGAACAACCGGTATTTCGTGCTTTAAAGCAAATTGTAACACCCCTGTTTTCGCCGACAATAGCCTTGTGGAACGAGTACCCTGAGGAAAAACCAGCAGATGCTTTTCACATTCATAAAGGGATTCGAGACTTCGCCGCTCCACCAATGCCATCACCCGGTCACACCATCGATTCATAAAACAAGCGTAGGTCTCATTCGACGGAGAAAAATCACGACGTGCCTTTTCAAAAATCGTCGCAATTCCTTTTTCGATTTTCTGAGTCTCAGATGACCGCTCAATCTTAAGGTCACAAAGCTCCCGAAGAAGCCGGTACTCGTCCTTTTCCAAGCGTCGCCCTAGAGTCTCCTGAGCATCCTTAAGGATAAGATAGCCCCGACTCGGTAGTGGCAAGTTGTTACACTGATCGAAAAACTGAGCCAAAATCTTATTCTGATAGTATTTAGCCTTGACCCAAGCCACGGTATATCTAGAACATTGCCGATGATGAAGCTCGTATTGTAATGGCCAATAGTTATATCGGTCGGTATGATTTAGAGCCAAAATGACACTTCGGTCCGCTGGAAGATTATCGAGGCCTTCCAAAACAATTTCGGTCTTTTCTGGCCATCGGTACATAAACTTGAGCAGGCCCGCTACTCGCACCTGGCCCCGAGGAACTTTATTTAGGGGAACCCGTTCGATGTACGATTCATCAATAAACACAACTGATCCTATCTTCAGAACTTAGAGATTAACTAAGGCAGTGCGCGCTCAGTAGTCCTAAAACCTGACCTCCCCCTTAATCTCTTGAACTGATTCCAGCAAGGCCTTGCCTCGTTTCACATTAAGAAACCAGCGATAAAACTCATTTACCTGTTCCAGATTTTACCTGGAACCCAAGGAGAGAAATATCTCGCCATATCAGAACAATGGGACCCTCTTTTCTGCTCAAAAAGAGTACGGCATGCAACCCAAAATACGAAGAACGATGGGGCCCTCTTTTCTGCTCAAAAAGAGTACGGCATGCAACCCAAAATACGATGTTCCCTGCGTTGACCAAAATGTCATGATGGTCGGCACCGAAAAAAAGAGCAGACCGGATAAAAGTGACAGGTAAGGTGAGAGAGACATAAACTGGCGAGGGTCGCCGCCTTAAAACCCAGCCTTAGGAGCGGCCACTTCTTCAAGTTGATTGGACATCCAAACTCGCCCCACCAAACCCACCCTAGTAAAAGCGATTGCATCGATAACGTAGGCATTCAATCTAAGAAGCCTAAGAAAGGAGGATTGGCACTCGATGCAGTGATCCCAAAATGCGTAGACACCTTACCCAATAGAGTAAAGCTCAACCGAAGGGCCACAGTTCCGAGAACAACATGGCTATTCGCCCTGGATAACACCTTCAACGCGGCTGGTTCCCACAATTCACGCCGAGGAAAAGCGGCTTTGAAATTTCGCAGCAGCAAAGCTGTTGGCACCACAGCAACCAAGAACAGGCTTAACAAAGTGACTAGACCCGCTCCAAGAACTGCCCAACCTATGGCGTAAAATAAAGAAATAGTCCAAAGTGGTATTGGAGACCGCCCCGAAGACGGCAACCTCCAGAAATCGAAAAAGAAGGCTGCAATTGCCACAGTCGCCAGGGGTTCGAAGCAATCCAAGTGGCCTAAGAACGCAGTATCAACGATGCCGAGAAGGGGAGCAGCAGGATTGCAAAAATATTGGGTGACGCAATTTCCAGAAAATCCCGCAAAAACAGGTACAAATCTCACTTCATGGTGTTTAATTAAGAACTAAAGCCACTCACCGCAACCGACTTAAACCTTAAACGAAAGAAAACCAGGAGAGAGACAAGGAGATTCGAAACAAGGCGGTCTAATTCTTCTTTTGGCTTTTTCCGCCCATCTTCGCAACCTTGGTGACCACATCTCGGGCCATCTTACCTGCAACGGTCTTTATTTTGGTTCCTTTTCCCTGCCACTTAGTCCCTGCCTCCGAACTAGATTTCCCGGCAGTTTTCACGGCTTTCTGGGTCGCTTTCGCGGCCACCTTCTTCGTAGCTGCCTTGGCCACCTTCTTCGTAGCTGTCTTGGCCGCTTTCGCGGTCACCTTCTTCGCTGCTGTCTTGGTCGCTGTCTTGGCCACCTTCTTCGCTGCTGTCTTCGTCGCTGTCTTGGCCACCTTCTTCGCTGCTGTCTTGGTCACCTTCTTCGCTGCTGTCTTGGCCACCTTCTTCGCTGCTGTCTTGGTCGCTGTCTTAGCCACCTTCTTCGTAGCTGTCTTGGTCACCTTCTTCGTAGCTGTCTTGGCCACCTTCTTCGCTGCTGTCTTGGCCACCTTCTTCGTAGCTGTCTCGGTCACCTTCTTCGCTGCTGTCTTGGCCGCTTTCTTAGCACCCATCTCGGACTTCTTTTTGGCCGCTGCTTCAGCTTTTTGTTTGGCCAGAGCCTGCACCTGGCGTTTCGTTTCTAACGCTTCCTTTGCTTTGGATTTTTCGTCGGCTTTTCGTTTCGCCTCCGCAATTCTAGCTTCCTGCGCTTCTTCTTTGCGTTTCAATTCCGCAAGCTTCGCTGCTTCCCGAGCGGCGCGTTGCTCGGCATCTCTCTCACTTTTGAGCTCAATCAAGAAATCCAGAACCTCTTGAACATGCTCCTCCACTCTATTCGGTCGCCAAATCGCTAAAACCTTCCCCTCTTCATCCACCAAGACTGTGGTTCGACACCGTTGATCGGACATCCGTCCATACCAGGGCACATTACTCACCACACCATAAGCCTCCGCAACTTTCGAATCGGCATCCACCAGCATGGATAATCCCAATCCCAAGCTCTTTCTGAACTTCTCAAGCTCTTCTAATGGCTTATCCGAGATACCGAAAACCGATGTGCCCAATTTCTTGAAAGCACTTGCTTTATCTTGAAAGTCAAGAATCTCTCTCGTACAAGCCGGGGTTCCCTCTTCGATGTAGAAAACAAGAACAACAATCTTCCCAAGAAGATCCTCAAGTGAAACGGTGGTCCCACCACTTTCTGTGAGCCGAAATTGTGGTGCTTTAGAACCGAGTTTTAGGGTGGCTTGGGATCCCATAGACCAGACGTTAACAGTGCTTTGATTCGGTTGCAAGTAACGGGAATTCAAAGTGTTATTTGGACCGAGACAAGGTGGCTCTAAAATTGCGACCTGGCTTTATCAAACAGGCCTAGGTGGGCCTTTGTCGCACCTCTATCTTCATCAACCCACTTCCTCAAAGCGTGTTTCACCGCACTGAAAGCGATTTCTTCCCAGGGAATTTCTTCGCGGTCAAACCAACGCACCTCAAGAGATTCGTTGCCCGCTCCAAAATCATCATCATCCAGGCGAGCCAAAAACGTTAAATAAACCTGGTTGATGTGGATGACACTGTAGAGCGAGAAAAGCCGCTCTAGAGTCACCTGAGCCTGAGCTTCTTCCAAGGTTTCTCGAAGGGCTCCTTGCTCTGCCGATTCACCGTTTTCCATAAAACCCGCCGGGATTGTCCAATAGCCATACCTCGGCTCAATGGCACGCCGGCATAACAAAACCTGCCGTTCATTATGGACCAAACACCCCACAATCAATCTAGGATTCTCATAGAAAATTGAGTCGCAACTAAAACAAATATTCCTCTCGCGGTTGTCTCCCTCAGGAACTTTCCAGGTGACATCTTTGGCGCCACATTTAGGACAATAAATCATATTACCTGTATCCAACGTCCTCTGTCCTGCGTGTAGGACCAACGACATACGACCTAGATGAACTGCGATGAAAGAGCCCCATCTCGTCAAGCAGAATCACCATTAGGCTTTCGTTGCCTATATATAAAATAACAACATGAAACCTAAGCTCAATGCGACTTAAAAAAACAGAATCAAAGGATTCGGCACGATCCAGAATCCCAAAAAGAAGGAGGCTATCATTAAAAACACCCTGACTGGTTGCAACACCAAAAAGAGGACGCATGGTTGGCCTTGTCACCTAATCAGACCGCTCTAAGAAACCTTTGCCACCGATCGTTTCCCTTTGATTGATTTCGGTCTGTAGATCCCTCTTGGCTGGCTCCTTAAAAACCAATCTGGGGCAACCGGTCGAGACAATAAGTATCCCTGTCCAAATTGACACCCCATTTCCCGCAAATGGTCTAGTTGAAACCAATGCTCGATTCCCTCCGCTACAACATTGAGTTTTAGGCTTTTGGCCACGGCCAGAATTGCTCTAATGATCTCACCAATTTCTTAATTTTGTCCCAAACGACTTACGAACGAACGATCGATCTTAAGTAAATCAATGGGAAAGGTGTGCAAGGCACTCAAAGAAGAGTAGCCCGTGCCAAAGTCATCCAAATGTAGGTGCACGCCCATATCGCGGAGGGCGGCAAGTCGTTTCTTCACGGGCCCCATATTTTGAAGAACCAAAGACTCTGTAATCTCCAAGCATAAACAGTCGCCATCGAGATTAAACGCCTCCAAAGCACCCACCACCTTCTGTACAAAATCCTCGTGCATCAATTGTAGAGCCGAAACATTCACAGAAACACGCGGATAGTGAACACCGTCCCCACTTCTCTGCAAACGAGATAATTGAGCGCAGGATTCAAAGATAACCCACGTCCCTAAATGAGAAATCAAACCGGTTTCTTCCGCAATACTGATAAAGTTTTCGGGAGGAACAATTTGTCCCTTCCGATCCCTCCAGCGCACCAACACTTCTAGACTATGAATCTCAAAAGTCTCGATATCGTAAATTGGCTGCATGACGATATGTAACTTTTTCTCGTCAAGAGCACGTCTCAATTCGTTTTCAAGCTCCAATCGATGAGCCACCTCAACCTTCATACGTTGGTCGAACAAACAATAACCCATGGTCGTGCTTTTTTTCGCTCGATAAAGGGCCATGCTAGCCTCTCCGACGACCATCTCCGCACTTCTATGGTGGGGTGAAAATTGAACCAGCCCCATACTAATGGGAACATACACAACCTGTGACCCGATATGAATCGGCAACGAAAACAACTGCTTAATACGCGCAGATATCTCCATCAACCCCGCCGTATCCCTAACTCGAGGCAACAAGATGCCAAACTCATCCCCACTCAATCGACTAACCACGCCTTCCTCAAAAACAATATCCGAAAGTCGATCCGCCACCGAGCACAGAAATTCGTCCCCAACCACATGACCAAAGGTGTCATTGACCAGTTTAAATCGATCAATATCCAATAGAATCACGCCACCGAGTCGTTGTCGACCCATGGAACGATGGCTTAATAATGTTGCGATAGAACCTAAAAAACAGGTTCGGTTGGGCAAGCCCGTAAGGGAATCGTGTTGGGCCTGAATTTTGAGTGACTGCTCGGAAACCTTTCGAACCGTGATATCAGAGATCGAACCCGCCATTCGAACCGGGCGACCACCGGCAACCAAACAGGTCCCCCTCAATGATATCCAAGATTGAGTGCCGTCACTGAAAACAACCCTGCACTCATGTTCAAAGGAGTCACCATCGCCGGATACATGAAGTCCGATAGCATTGATAATATTCAACTGGTCCTCAGGGTGAACTTTTTGAAATGCGTCAAAAGGCTGCCCAAACTCGACTGCACTTTCCAATCCCAGCAACTCCGATGCCCGATCAGACAGGTAGAGCTTGTGGAGGTCAAATCGGTAATCCCAAATACCATCTCGCACACCGCGAACCACCAGTTCATAGCGCGCCTGACTCTCCGCTAAAGCTTGTTCGTGTTGTCGCAAGTTGTCGCGCGCCATAGCCATCGATGCTAAATCTGCAAGAGAGGCGGCAAAAGTCGCATCGGAAGAAGTCCAAACCCTTGGACCCACTCCAACATGCTCATGACAAAGTACACCCACCACTTCACCATTCCTGCGAATGGGTGCATCCAATACAGCTGTGATGCCCTCCGGAAGAAGATACGAGTCTTTAAACTCAGTCATAGATGAGTGGGTGCGCACATCATTGGCCACCACCGCCCGATTGGCATCCAAGGCCTCAAAATAGGTGGGGTAGCTCTGCCGGGTCAATACCGCACCTTCGACATAGGTCCCCAACTTTCGGCTGTAAAGGGTTTCGCAGGCGATCACGCTTTGGGCATCATCATAAAGCCAAATACTTGCCCGTTCCGTCATGAGACAATCGGCCGCTACTTTAACCAAGGAGCGAAATGCGACGGCCATCGAAACCGTGGGCGCAGAGGTCTGCCGCGCTAAAAGAAGAAGCGCTTGCTGTTGTCGGCGATGTTGTTCCGATACAGGGATGGTCTCATCCATGGGCGTGTGTTTCCCCCATACAACCACAGGCGATTGAATTGAATGTTCCTCAAAAACAGCACAAATCTAACTCTGTCGCTGTGTGTAATACTTCAGCACACCTTTGGAGTTTGGTAAAGGCTTTCATCGGTGTCAGTCCACTATCCTGGTGACCCTGCCCTCAAACGTTGCGTCTGCCCCTCATCTACGATAGCTAGCCGGGCAAAATAATTAAAACCAAGCCACCGAAGGGGACTGGATCCGCATGGAATTTCAGAACATTAAAATCGAGAAAAATCAGGAAATTGCCATCGCAACCCTCGACCGCCCCGAGAAAGCCAATGCCCTAAGCCAAAACCTTTGGAATGAAATTGGCGAACTCGCCAGGTGGGTTGACCGCCAACCGGATATTCGCGTGGTCCTCCTCGAAGGCGCCGGCAAACACTTCTGTGCAGGAATTGATTATCAATTGATCATGGAAATCGTTGGAAAAGTAGGCCCGAAGCTCGAAGGACACAAACAAGCAGCCCTGCTACAAATCATCGAAGATCTCCAGAGAGCATTCACTGCGATCGAGCAATGCCGCCAGCCCTTCATCGCCGCGATCCATGGTGCTTGTGTAGGTGGAGGAATCGACTTGGTCACAGCCTGTGATATCCGATATGCATCCGCAGAAAGTCGGTTCTCTGTTAAAGAAATCGACCTAGCCATTGTCGCCGACATTGGCACCCTCCAACGACTCCCTCATCTGGTGGGTCAAGGCAATGCCCGAGAACTCGCCATGACGGGCCGAACCATCGACGCCCATGAAGCCAAATCCATGGGACTCATTTCGGAAGTATTTAGCGATCCTCAAAGCCTGAGGGATGAAGCAATTAAGCGCGCCACGCTCATTTCGAAAAAATCCCCCCTGACCTTGAGGGGCATCAAAAAAGTCATGAACTACTGCCGCAACGTCTCCGTGGAGCAAGGCTTACAATATGTAGCAACCTGGAATGCGGGCATGCTCTTATCCGCCGATGCACAAGAAGCCTTAAGCTCACAGCTCGAAAAGCGGGAGTCGGTTTTCCAAAACCCGATCTAAAGCACCTAATTTATCCGTGGTGAGGTAATACCAAAGCGTTGAAATGGGCTGCATCACTGTGGGTCGCTTTTGACCGACGCGCCAATACAGCCAATAGAACCACAAAACTCTGTGTGTTAGAGTCAGCCAAAACGCCAAAACTCAATCCACTTGGAAAAAGTTCACGATGGCCTCATAGGTGCCAATTTTTGTAGGGCCTACATCACGCCACATATTATTTTAGGACTACGTTTCGAAATACCCTTACGCCGATACTACCATCAAATTCCCACAAAACACCGCACCAATGGAGCCAAATCCACGAAGGCACAAGCAAGGGCCGGTAATTAGATAACAGAATTTGGTATTAACATCTTGATGATGCTAAGAGAAGAAGTAAGCCGTCTAGCCCAAGCGATTCATAGAAAGGCAGCCACGATGAAAAAATTGGAGAAAGGCTTTACCCTTATCGAGCTTATGATTGTTGTCGCGATTATTGGTATTCTTGCCGCCATCGCCATTCCAAACTTTAATCGTTTTCAGGCTCGAGCCAAACAAGCGGAGGTGAGGACCAATCTCAAATCCATCTTCACAGCCAAGGTTTCTCAATTCTCTGAGTGGGGCAGTTATATGTGCATGGGTGATTGTTACTGTGGTTGGGCTGTGACGGGTAAAACCCGCTACTCTTACGATTGTGACGACTCGGGTGCCTCCCCCACCGACAACAGCAATCCAGATCCATCTTACTTCAATTTCAATGGAACGAATTCTGCCCCTACAGTACGAGATGTGCGAGGCGGAGCGACACCCTGTTCGCTTCCAGCAATCACGACAAGTACTCACTCATATTTCCAAATCGGAGCTTCGGCCAATATCGATAGTGACATATATTGCGATAAATGGGTCATTAACGGTGGTCATTCTGGGACGGCTCAAAACACTCGGGCCTACTTAGAAGGTACACCACAAAACTATGACAATGACGTCGACGGAGGCAAAAACTCCATAGAAAACTCCGTCCCAGAAGTCTTTGCTAGCACAGACTAGCGCTTCGTAATCGCCCTTAACCCTCATTCCCTTGCCCCTGCAAAACCGACATCACGACACATACCATTTTCGAACTACATTTCGAAATCTCCGTTCACCTATCCCATCAAATACCCACAAAAAGATCTCACCAACGGACTCAATTTTCCGCTGGCACAGCCTCTCGTTATATTTTGCCTGCAAATTTGGTGTTTAAGACCTCATTGTGATAAATTCTTACTGAGATTATGGGTAGTACATCACCCAAACAACTTTAAGAAAAAGGTAGAATACGATGGGAAAACTTGAAAAAGGATTTACACTTATCGAGCTAATGATCGTTGTCGCAATCATAGGGATTCTTGCCGCCATTGCGATTCCAAATTTTAGTCGTTTTCAGTCTCGAACCAAACAAGCGGAGGTAAAAACCAATCTCAAATCCATCTTCACAGCCAAGAATTCTCAGTTTACTGAGCGAAGAAGCTACGTGTGCTTAAGTGATTGTTACTGTGGCTGGACTGTGGACGGTAAAACCCGCTATTCTTACGATTGTGACGACTCGGGTGCCACCTTCAGCGACGCCACAAACCCAGACACATCTTACTACTTGGGCACCACCGGCGGACCGAACTCTGATGCAATAACACGAATAATACAAGGCGGAGGCCCATCCTGTGACGTTCCAACAATCACGCAAGGTACTTTCTTTTCCTTCCAAATCGGAGCTTCGGCCAATATCGATAGTGACAGCTTTTGTGATGAGTGGGTCATTAACGGTGGTTTTAATACGGCGGCTGAAAACGCTCGGGTCTTGCAAGAGGGTACACCACAAAACTATAATAATGATGTTGAGCTAGGCATGGGTGCTACACAAACCGCCGTCCCGGCTCTTTGGTAGCGATTAGTAATCGCTCTTAACCCTCAGACAACGCCTACCAAGGCAGAGCAGCGGCAGGCAGGGCAGGCAGAAAATAAGCAGCGTGATTATTGGCAGGGCAGGGAGGCAGAAAATAAGCAGCGTGGTTTTGGCGCAAATTCCCGGTAAGATTCTGTGAATGACTGTGATTTATGGGAACAAGAAGCGGCGAGAATTGCCGTTTTTGACACTAAGAAAGCCAAGTTGACGCAGTGGTGGGTTTCCGTCACTAAATTCGGGTGATAATTTCGGGTTGTGGATACTTTCTAGATATAAACGCTAGCTATAGCAGGTTGGGCGCCACGCACCTGGTGGGAACTCTGGTTCGGTAAATCCTTCCTTAAATGCCTCAGCGGCAACTCGGTAAAGAGTTTGAAACTCCCAATACCGCCTTGTATATTCTTGGGTCACCCAGTGTCTTAAATCAGCCCAAGCGGTGATAACACGTTTTCTGTCCTTCCAAAAAGGCGGTGAGGGCGGTGTTTTTCCCTTGAAGATGCTTTGGGCTTTCACTCTTTTGACACCAAGGATTCTCTTTCCTTCCTGCTGCCTTCGGGTCTTTTCCTTATGGGTGATTTTCTCTACGCGGCTTTGCACAAAACTTTGGCGCTCAGTTTCTGGGGTATCCTTCCAAGCGGGCAACACGTCTAAATTGAGTTCGCGTTTTTGGTAGAAATCCTTTCGCTTGATAGGCGGCGGGTTTTTGAGGTTTGATGCCTTGTTTTTCGCGATAGCGTATGCCGTGCCGTCAAACCAAACCCCTTTTCTCTTTTCGCCGTACATGAGTTGCTTTGCACCTTGGGCCCCAGGCCAATCTTGGGGTCTTTCAACCAGGTCTTCTTTGCTCCCTTGGGACAATAGATAGTCCAGACATTCGATTGTACTGTTTTCGGTCGGTAGGGCGGTGCTGGTAAAGCGACTGTTCCAAAATGGGCCAGGTATTCCATTTTGGTTGCCGATACGGACTGAAATTTCCCGTTTGATAGAACCGACAAAAGGTGAAAACTGACAACCGGGGCCTTGCATCATAAGGTGAAAATGATTTGAAAGAAATACGTCGTAATAGAGCTTAATTTCAGGGTATTTCATCTTTGATTGGGCGACAATTCCCGTGATAATCTCCCTCACTCCATCTTTGGGCGCCATCAGATAAAGCCCACCCCAGGTTTTGCTCATCACATGGTAGACACAGCTTGGGTCAATGTAGCGGACATGGTGTTTGATTTGGGGTTCGTCGAATGTGTACATGCTTAACCCATCGCAAAAACCATGCCAATAACCGGTTGATGCTCTATGCCAATAACCACGCTGCGTGTTGAGTGCCTTGAGTGCCCCGTGTTGAGTGCCCCGTGTTGAGTGCCCTGCGTGTTGAGTGCCCTGCGTGTTGAGTGCCTTGAGTGCCTTGAGTGCCTCAATAACCACGCTGCTCATTTATTCCCTGTTGAGTGCCAAAAACCATGCCAATAACCAGCCAATAACCACGCTGCTCATTTATTCCCATTTATTCCCTTATTCCCTGCTCATTTATTCCCTCATTTATTCCCCCTGTCGAGTGCCAAAAACCATGCCAATAACCACGCTGCTCATTTATTCCCATTTATTCCCCTTCCAATAACCACGCTGCTCATTTATTCCTCAAAAACCATGCCAATAACCACGCTGCTCATTTATTCCTCATTTATTCCTCATTTATTCCTATTCCCAATAACCACGCTGCTCATTTATTCCTTTCCCATTTATTCCCCCATTTATTCCCATTTATTCCCTTATTCCCATTTATTCGCCCCCCCCCATGAGTGAAAAAATCCGCAGGAGCAGTCTTGTTTGTCAATGGGGCTCGGACAAGGACATGCGGTGGAATCAAAGCATGCTTTGGCATGGTTTTGACCGAAGTGCCGTAAAACGATAGAACGTGTTTCATTGAGAAGGGGGGGGATGAGCATGGGTGAGGACATCCTGTCGAAGTGGGTTTTGGTTGTGGGGGGAACCGGCGGTATTGGAGTCGCTATTGTTCGCAGTTTAGCTCAAGCCGGTCGGTCGGTACTTGTGGGGTACCATTCGTCTGAAGCGAAAGCCCAGGCCATTGTGGACGGTCTTTCGGCTCAAGGTCACCGTGTGAAGGCGGCACAAATTCAGTTAAACGGCGAACGGTCGGCAAGTGACTATTTCGAATCTATCGTGGCCGAGCATGGCGCGGTGGGCAGTGTTGTTTCTGCCGCAGGAGCGGAAATCCACCAACCCTATATCATCGATGCTAAATTGAGTGCTCTTAGGAATGCGTTGGACATTGAACTCACAGGTTTTCTTGATTTGGCACAAGGGGCCATTGGCCACTTTCGTTCGGAGAGCGGTGGCAATTTTGTGACGGTGACCAGTTCGGGCACCTATCGGTATCCGCCGGGAGATGTTTTGTCGGTGGTACCGAAGGCGGGACTCGAAGCCTTGGTTAGAGGTATCGCCAGAGAAGAGGGAAAGTTTAATATTCGAGCCAACGCGGTAGCTGTGGGTGTTGTTGAGGCGGGCATGTTTCTCAAATTGAAGCAATCCGGTCAGCTCGACAAAGCTTGGATTGAGGCGGCCCAAAGAAATATTGCTTTGAGGCGATTTGGTGAGGCAAATGAGGTGGCTAAAGTGGTGGCATTTTTGACATCCGAAGATGCTTCTTATGTAAGTGGTCAAACGATTCGAGTGGATGGTGGATATTCTGTCTAAGGGAGGTGATTTGATGGGAACGGAATATTGGTTGGATAATGTGGGGACATATGTCGATTTATTGTCTCAGGCGACAGAGCATTACTTATCTAAAACGGCAATTGAGGACGGTGAACATAGGCTCAGTTATGGTGAATTGAACGAAGCAGTTTTTAAGGCATCCAAAGCGTTTATTCATAGGGGCGTGAAGAAAGGCGACCCCGTCGCAATTTGGGCACCCAATATTTGGGAATGGGTAGTCACGGCTTTGGGGGCCCAAACCATTGGGGCGATTCTCGTGCCCATCAATACCCGATTCAAAGGTGGCGAGGCGGCGTATATCCTTGACAAGGCAAAGGTAAAACACGTTTTTGGGGTCCAAGGCTTTTTGGGGAATAACTATCTACAGATGTTGGCACAACACTATGGAGACGGTGACCTTGTACGGGGTGAGGCGAAAATTGAAGAGCGCTTTGATTCTATTGTCTCGCTTCGAGGGGACGCACCAACTTATGCAACCTCTTTTGATGATTTTATTGAGAAAGGGGCTTTGGTGTCTCACGAAGTTGTCCATGCCGCCCGGCAATCGGTTACGCGAGATACCATCTCGGACTTACTCTTCACTTCAGGCACCACGGGTTATCCGAAGGGCGTCATGACCAGCCATCAACAAAACCTCAAAGCATTTACGTGCTGGTCAGAGGTTGTGGGATTGACCGAAGGCGATCGATATCTCGTGATCAATCCATTTTTTCATGCATTTGGTTATAAAGCGGGTTGGTTGGCCTCTTTGATGCGTGGGGCGACGATTCTTCCGCATCCTGTTTTTGACCCTAAACAAGCCTTGGAGCGTATTGGGAAAGACCAGGTTTCTATGCTACCGGGGCCACCCGCGCTCTTTCAAACTTTTCTGGCTCAACCGAATCTAGCTGACTATGACCTTTCATCGTTGCGATTAAGTGTCACGGGAGCAGCCAGTATTCCGGTGGAGCTGATTCAGCAGATGAAGGATGTGTTGAATTTTGACGTCGTGGTTACGGGCTATGGGCTTACTGAGGCTTGTGGGATTGCAACCATGTGTCGTGCGGGGGATCCCGCCGAAACCATTGCCAATACATCTGGGCGGGCGATACCGGGTTGTGAGGTTTTGGTGGTGGATGAGAAAGGGAAAGAAGTGCCCCGAGGCGAGCCGGGAGAAGTTGTTGTTAGGGGCTACAATGTTATGCAGGGCTACTTCGAAATGCCCGATGAGACGGCGAAAACCATCGATGCTGAGGGTTGGCTTCATACTGGAGATATTGGGGTGATGGATGAGGAGGGGAACTTGAGAATTACCGATCGTCTCAAGGATATGTTCATTATGGGTGGTTTTAATTGTTACCCTGCTGAGATTGAAAATTGTATTTTGAAACATGGGGATTTGATGCAGGTGGCAGTCATTGGTGTTCCCGATGAACGGATGGGGGAAGTGGGTATGGCTTGGGTGGTTCGGAAACCTGGGGCCGATATCGACGAAGAGACACTTTCTCAGTGGTGTCGGGATAACATGGCAAATTACAAAGTTCCTCGCGATATCAGATTTGTGGATTCTTTACCCATGAATGCCACTGGCAAAGTCCAAAAGTTTAGACTTAGGGAGCAGGCCACCGTTGGTTGATATTCGAAGAGAGTTTAGCCAGGTACTTAAGTAACCAATCTTGGCGGATCTTTTTGTGACGTGAAGGAGAGTAGAATGGAAGAAGTGGTTATTGTTGCAGGAACGCGAACGCCCATTGGTCGGGCATTCAAGGGCGCATTAAAAGAGCATCGACCCGACGATTTACTGGCCCATGTGATCAATGGTGCCTTGGGTCAAGTACCGTCTTTGGAAACATCTTTGATTGAAGATGTGGTGGTGGGGTGTGCTCAGCCGGCCGGAGAAGCGGGCTACAATATGGCAAGAGTGGCGGGGTTATTGAGCGGTCTTTCTGGGGCTGGTGGCACGACTGTGAATCGCTACTGCGCCTCTTCTTTACAGGGGCTTCGGATGGCCTACCATGCGATTGCGGCGGGTGAACTCGAAGCGATGGTTGTGGCGGGAGTCGAAACAGTTAGTCGATTTGGTCAAGGAAAGTCCGATGGGATGCCCGACACCAAAAATCCCAAATTTGCAAAAGCTCAGGCCCGCAGTGAAGCGCGAAGTGGTGAGAATACAGAGCGTTGGCAAGATTCCAAAACCCTCGCAGACATCTATATCTCCATGGGACAAACTGCCGAGAATGTTGCGCAATATGAAAATATTGGTCGAGAAGAAATGGATGATTTTGCGATGCGTTCTCAATCCCGAGCGGTGGCTGGCTTGGAGTCTGGTTTCTTCAAGAGCGAAATAACGCCTGTTGATCTGGGAGAAGGGGGGGGGCTGGCCCACGATGAATGTATTCGGCCAGGTACCAAGCTCGAAAAACTAGCAACTTTGAAGCCTGTGTTTAGACCCGATGGGAAGGTAACGGCTGGAAATGCATGTCCCCTTAATGATGGTGCGGTTGCATTGGTGGTGACCTCTCGAAGTTTTGCTCAACATCATGGTTTGAAACCCCGTGCCAAGATTATTGGTAGCAGTGTGTCTGGGGTGAATCCGGAGATTATGGGCTTGGGGCCTGTTTCTGCGACCCAGCGGTTACTCAAGCGACTGGGTAAGAATATGGGTGCGATGGATCTGGTAGAAATGAACGAAGCATTTGCGGCTCAGGTGATTCCTTGTGCCAAGCATCTTGAGATCCCCGGTGATAAGTTGAATATTCACGGCGGTGCCATTGCACTCGGGCACCCATTTGGGATGACCGGAGCACGTCTAATCCTGACGCTTATGAATGGGTTGAAAGTTCGCGGTGGTCGATTTGGGTTGGCCACTTTGTGTGTGGGGGGAGGCCAGGGAATGTCCATGGTGATTGAAAACCTCCAAGACGCTTAGGAGGGCCAGGTGAACAACCAACTGCCTCGATGGATTTACCATATTGCCACAGAAAGTGACCTTACTTCTTTCTGTGACCACCCGTCCTACTATGAGCCTAGTGCCTTTGTTACCGATGGCTTTATCCATGGGGCCTTGGATTTGGATACCGTTTTTGGGGTTGCGGAAAGCTATTACGCCGAGCAACTCAATCCCTTGGTGGTTTTAAGAATCGAGGTTTGTGAAGTGGATGCCATCATCAAATTGGAGGCGCCCATTCCCAAGGATGGCAAGCCCCAAGCCCACCATAAGCCGGGCCGCCTTTTCCCCCACATCTATGGATTTTTACCCTTGTCTGCCATTGATGGAGGGGCGCTACTTCACTGTGTGGGGGGGGAATGGAAACTTGAAGGCCACTGGGAACCACTGGCTTTGGTATTTGAGAGATTGGGCCTCAAGGGACTCCTTTAGGGAGTTTTGGAGACTGACTCATTGGGGTTTAGAGGCCACCAAAGGTCTGGAGCGACTTTCTCTCGGCAGGGTGCAGAGTTGTGATATAACACAAAGGGTTTGATGGATTTTGTCTTTGGAGATGGGGGGGCTTGGGGTATGAATATCTGGCGAAGTACGCCCCATCCTGGAAATTGTATATTAGAGAAGAGGCAGCCATGACCTTTTTAAGTGAGTTTGGTTTGGTGCAGAGAAGATGGTTTGGAGTTTGAATCGGAGTTGTAAATAGAATGGCGCTACGGGATTTTGCAGGCAGTAGAATAGTTAGGTTCAATGCGTTCATGGAAAGGTTGCCGAGGTGGCTTATTGAGCGGAGATATTGGGTCCTCGTTTTTTTCGTTATTCTCACCACCCTTTCAGGTTTCGGATTGGCCAAATTAAAAATTGACCAATCCATGGATGCCTTCTTTTCTGACCAAGACGATAGTGCTCAGGTATTCAAGATTTTTCGGCGCGTTTTTGGGGCTGCGGAAGATGTGGTTATTATGTACACCCCTAAAGACGGCGATGTCTTTTCACCGGCTTCACTGCGTGAAATTCAAAAGTTTGAAGAGGCATTTGCAGTTGTGCAAGGTAAAAACCCTGAGGTTTTGTCTCGGGTGACCAAAATCGAAACGCTCTTGTCTTTAGACACTCTCCAAAGTGACGGTGAAACCCTCATCTCTAGGCCGCTGATTGGTGAGAATCTTCCTTCGACCCCAGAGGAAGTTGAAGCCATTCGCAAAAAAGCCATGGGAATCAAAGACCTCGAAGGAACGATGTATTCATCGGACTTTAAGTGGGGAATTGTGGTTGTTCGCACCGACTTCAATGCCCGTCTCACGGAGGTTGAAGGACAGGCTGAGATGAACGCAGAAGCCGTGGATGATGGTGAAGACGATTTTGATTTTGGTGCCGACGATGGGGTCGAGGTGATTCCGTTTTTAGAACGAGCCTACCGCGATGTGGAGTCCATTGAAGCCCCCCAATATATGGAGTTCATGTCGGCTTTTCGGGAGGTACTTGATCAACTGGGTTGGGAATACAATGAAACCGGTCCTAAGGCTGGTGCGCCGATTGATGCTTACCTGACTGGACAACCCTTCGCCATGGATTTTTTCAACCGAAAAATCTTTGGTGAGATGGGCTTGTTTACAGGAATGTCGGCCCTGATCGTTATTGTGTCTCTCTATTTTGCCTTTGGGGCGTGGAGTTATGTTGCTTGGCCTTTGCTTATTATCATGCTCTCCCTGGTGTGGACCATGGGGGTTGTTGGTCATAGCGGTCTTCGGGTTACGATGATGGTCAATATTGTTGCATTTTTGAATTTGGCTGTGGGGGTGGCTTCGTCGATTCATATTTTAAACGCCTACCGGACCGCATTGGTGAAGACGAAGGATTGGAGGAAGTCCATTTCAGATGCCTATGGTCGGGCCGGATTTCCTGTCTTTCTCGCTGCACTTACCACCATTGCAGGGTTACTTTCCTTAACCAGTGCCCCTATTCAACCCATTCGAGAATTCGCCATTTATGGTTCTCTTGGGGTCTTTTTTACATTAGTAGGAACTGCTTTGCTTCTTCCCGCGTTGATGGCCTTTTGGTCAGATAAGGAAGGGACCAAGGCGCAGAATAGGTTTAGGAAGATTGTCGATCAAAGACTGAACCACATGCTCGATTTTGCCGGTAAAGTGACAAAAGAGAAACCCATACCCATCACCGTGGTTTTTCTCCTCGCGGCGGCATTTGCGGTGGCGGGTGTGACGCGTTTGAAAATCGATACCAATTTCACGGAAATGATTAAGGATGGGTATGGGTTTTCAGAGGTTATCACCAAAGTTGATGAGCATTTTGGAGGCACGGCGAATTTGGAATTTGTGGTGGATACTGGGAAGATGGATGGGATGAAGTCTGTGGCTATCCTCAAGGCTATGGAACGATTTTCCGATGATGTTCTTAAACAACAATCCTATTATGTGAATCGCTCATTTTCCCTGGTGAACCTCACGAAGGAATCTTATCAACGATTGACGGACAATCAATTAAGCAATCACCGAATTCCAGACACTGGTGATGAGGTGGCTCAAACTCTCTCCATGTTTGAGGCAGCGGATTCAAGTAATCGCGCTTTGGTTGTGGGTGACAACTGGCAGCTTGGTCGGATGACCTTTAGTGGCTTTTCTCGGGGTTCCTATGAATATCGAGAATTGATGGATTATATTGAGTTGGCCAGTGAACGTGCTTTTAGCCCCCTGAGAAAAGAATTTCCAGCAATGACATGGCACGCCACGGGTAATCTCCCATTGACCATGCGTTTGGTGGAACTGATAACTATTTCGCAACTTCAATCATTTGCCATCGCCGTGGTTGTTATCTGTCTCTTGCTACTTTTGGTTTATGGCTCTTTGACATTTGGATTATTGGCCATGGTGCCAAACCTATTTCCTCTTTTGATGCTTGCCGGGGCTGCGGGTTGGCTGGGGATCCCTTTTGATTCAGATACCCTTTTGGTGGTTCCCATTGCGATCGGTATCGCAGTGGACGACACCATCCATTTTTTAACTCACTATCGTTCGGAATTACTGAGAGGCCTGGGTCAGGAGTTGGCCATAGACCGGACCCTCTCGGAAGTCGGCCAGGCGATGACATTTACCACGGTTATTCTCGCCACCTCTTTTATGTGTTATGTCTTTATGATTTATAAGCCCCTAGGGACTTTTGGGATCCTATCTGCGATTTCAATCGGTTCTGCTTTGATTGCTGACCTGTTTATGGTTCCCGTACTGTTAAGAAAGTTTAAGCCCTTCGAAGATCAGGAGGTGGGTGTATGTGTTTCGGAAGTATCGGTTTAGCGGTAAGTCTTTCGTTTATTCTGCAGGCGCCACCGACGGGCCGCCAAATTATGGAGAAAGTTGATGCCGTAGAGGATGGCAAATCTGAGTTTTCGGTTCAAGTGATGATGAGTTGTGCTTTCCGGGTGGCTGGGTCGAAAAAGAAATGTAAGTCGAGACCTCGGAAAAAGGTTATTGAGAGTGTGCGTATGGATACGGGGGCCTCCGCCAAAGATACGGTTTCGGTGAGTTTTATTTTGGAACCTACTTCGGAAAAGGGGATGGCTTTCAAGCAATACGATCACGATGAAGCCCAGACCACATCTGAGCAGTGGATGTATATGCCGGCATTAAAGAAACTGAAACGAATCGTTTCGGCGCAAAGCTCAGGCCCGCGGACGGGGACTCTTTTCGGGTCAGAGATTGCCTACGAGGATATTGAGAAGCGTAGCCTGGATGATTATGATTATAAACTTCTTGGAGAAGAGAAGGTTTACGGAGAAGATGCTTATGTTATTGAATCGAGACCCCGCGACTCAATTAAGGGTAAGACATCTTACGGATTATCCAAACAATGGATTGGCAAATCCAGTTTTCGTCCTTTCAAAAGTGAACTCTACAATTTTCGTGGCCAACTGGTGAAAACTTTTCAATTCAAAAAACACGAGAAGGTCGACGGAATTTGGGTAACACGTCAAATTGTGGTGGTGAATCATACCAACCAGCGCATGTCGATGATGGCCATGAAAAAGTTGGCTGTGAACCCCAATATTGATGAGAAGGTTTTCGATGTTCGGGCATTGAACGACACAGCATTTAGAGAGAACCTACTGCGACCCATCCGTAGTGTGGCAAAATGAAATCCATTTTTTTTCTGGCTCTCCTTTTCTTTCCGGCTCTCGGGTTGGCTGATGATTTTGATTTCGGCGAGGACTATGAAGAAGAGCAAGAGTCTTGGTCTTTCCCTTTTCGGGGCACTTTCTCCTCTGGGGTTGGCTATCAAATCGGAGAACCACAAGGTCTGCCTCTCTTGGATCTAAGTACGGGGTTGGTATTGGATTGGAGTGGCGTTTGGGGGCAATTGGCGGGAGAGGGTGATGTTAAGGCAAATTTTTCCCATCTTCTTGCAGACCGAAGTCAGGAAACCATTGATACGTATACTGTGGTGCCTATTTTTCGGGAAATCTACTATAGTTATGCATGGGCGTGGGGAAGCTTAAGGGCAGGGAAGTTTATGACTGTTTGGAGCTCCGGTGATCTTCTTCCATTGGTGGATGTCTTAACCGCACAGGATCTCACCCAATCGTTTTTCGCGAAACCTGACCAAATCCGGATTGGTCAAGTGGGTATGCGTTTCGATTTCTATTTCGAGAATCATACCATCAATGTATTGTGGCATGGCTGGCCGCAGTCGAGTCGTTTTGTGGATGGTGATCACCCGTATTCATTTCTTTCCGTTCCTTGTACTGATGTGGGCGAACCGAAGACATCTTCGTGGCCCGACTGCAAGCGTGAAGGTGCGGTGATGGCTGGGCTACAACTTCCCATTGGTGAGATATGGGACCCAACGGAGTTTGCGCTTCGGTGGAATTATAAGGGCCAAGCTCTTAGCTTTAGCGTACAAGGAGGACGTGTTTTTAGTCGTAATCCATCGATTGGTTTTGAAGTAAGTGGAGTTTCAGAAATTGAGGGGGCACCACCGGTTCTTTCGGCGAGATTCTCTCCTTATTATTTTGGCGCAATTACCTACACCCATGTTTTGGGTGCTTTGCTTTTTAAAGCCGAAGTCATGGGCACTCTGGATGAACCCACGCCAATATTCTCCGGACAGGTTCCAGAGACGGTTCCCAAAGACGGAATTAAGGCAATGGTTGGATTGGACTACACCCATGAAGATTGGGGCTCTTTTCTGGTGGAGTGTA
>JAYZAY010000024.1:0-85800 GCA_036339465.1 Myxococcota bacterium
AGGTGCTGACCTGTTTCTCTCGGTTCATGCGAATGCGTTGGAGGACCAACGTGTGGCTGGAGTGGAGACATACTATCTCGATATGACCGATGACCGTTATGCGTTGAGATTGGCTTCTGTAGAGAACCAGATCCACGAGGAAAAAGTAAGTGAGATACAATTTCATTTGGCTAATTTAGCCAATCAGCTTTCTACGGATGGTTCGCGAGAATTAGCAGGGATGATTCATAAAGCTGCTTTCAGATCGATGCGCTTGTCGGTTCCAGCCATTACGAAAGATCTTGGGGTTAAAAGCTCTCTCTTTTATGTCCTTCTGGGAACCAGGATGCCGGCTGTTTTACTTGAAGCTGGTTTTATTACGAACCCGAGGCAGGCCCAGGTATTGAAGAACCGTCGGTATGGAAAGAAGCTAAGCAGGGAACTGGCGGATGGGATTCTTGCTTTCTTAAAGAAACGAGAAACGAAATACGCCACTGAATAATAAGGGGGGGGGGGAGATGCTCAATCTAAAGGAAACAGTTTCGACTGAGAATGCGGCAGCCAAAGCGACTCTTGAAAAGTTACGCGATGCAGGCCACTCGGGAGAGTTTCTATGTGCTTGGTATTCGCGTTTTACGAGGGGGCTTCTAAAGGATGCATTTCGAAATGTTTTTTCCGGTCATGAGAGGGGCGAACGGGTCGCTCTGTGTGGGTTTGGGAGCATGGTTCGGGATGGGCTTTGTCCGTATTCTGATGTTGATATTGTTATTGTATGTGAGTCGATGTCGGAGGGATTGGAAGAAAAAATCCGAGAGTTTTTATACGGTTTTTGGGATGGTGGAGTTCAACTGGCGCATACTATCCGGTTTCCCGGAGAAACTCTTCGATTAGCATCTCATGATTTGACTGTAGCTACGGCTCTTCTCGATTCGAAACCTTTGGTGGGTGACGTTTCGTTATTTCGAGCGTACCATGATGAGTATTTTGAACTCGTAAGAAATCCGCGGTTTCGACAGCTTTCGCGGGAGGTCCTTGAAGGGTGGTTGGAATCGGAATCGGTAGGTCTGAAGGCATTTCAGCTGGAGCCGGATCTAAAGAACGGTGTGGGGGGGGGGCGGTCGCTTCATCGTTTTGTGTGGGGGGCAAAAGTGGTGTGGAGGATCGCACAATGGGATGACCTCGGTGCCAGAGGGATTTGTTCACCGTTTGATTTAGAGACAATTCGTTTTGGGCAACAGGTCTTGTTTGATACTCGGTTGGCACTCCGCTCAGTGGTTCAGAGAAAACAGGATATCTTAAGTGTGGACACTCAAGATGATGTTGCCCAGATCTTGGGGTTTATGCGGGATGAGGCGGGTGACACGCGTTCTGTTCGGCTTCTACAAGCGGTGTTTAAAGCTAAAACGGCCTTACGTTTGGTTGTTTACCGATTATTGGAATGCGCGTATGACCGCTTGACGGGCCGTCAACCTTTGAGGGTTCGATACCGGTTTGGTCTTGAGGAACCGGTACTAGATGACCGGGAACTACGGTTACCAAGCATTCAAATAGATGCGGGGGGAAATGATTCGGACTCGATTCTGAATGCACTTAAGGTTGTACGGACTGCTCAGAGAGAAAGACGCACTATTCGCGCCGCCGTGGCGGGTTGGCTTCAGGGGGTTGTTCAAGGAGCGCGTAGTGAAGGATACATAGCCAATCAGGCTTGTTTTGACGTGTTTTGGGAAATTGTTTTGGAAGGCAATCATGCAGGCTTCGGCTTTTCTCTCTTGCACGAACATGGCCTATTGGAACTCTTGATTACGGAGTTTTATGAGGTGAGGGGTCTGGTGCAAAGAGATATGTACCATATCTACACGGTTGATGTTCATCTTATTGTTTGCGCGGAACTGGTTGCGCAATTTCTATTGGGGGCGAAATTTGATTCTGGGCATGGGGACGCTTTACCGAGAGAGGTGAGGGTAATCATTCAGAGGTTGCAGCGACCACATGTGGTTATCTTAGCAGCTCTTTTGCATGATATAGGAAAGGCAATAAGAGGAAAGAGTCATAGTGAGACAGGGGCTTCTATAGCCTGCGCTGTATCGGACCGTATGGGCTGGAGCGAAGTAGATAGGGGGGATACTGAATTTCTAGTTCGAGAACACCTTACATTGATGGTGGCCTCACAAAGACGGGACCTAGAAGACCCTGATTTGGTCGAAGGTCTCGTTGATGTCATAGGCACTCGTGAACGTCTCGATATGCTTTACCTGTTGAGTTATGCAGATGCACTGGCTACTGGGCCCGAGGCTTTTTCGGATTGGAAGCATGCACTGTTACGAGAACTCTATCTTCGGTGTCACCAGGCCTTGTTACAAGGTGGGGAATCGGTGGTTATTGCCAGTAGGGCGGAAGAAAAGATTAATAGAATTGTGGGGGCATCTGACAGCTCTGAACAAAGAAGGATTCGACAATATCTATTTGATCTGAACGCGAGGGATGTCATTGCACGCGATGATGAGGTTCTTTGGCAGGAGTATCCTTTGTGGTGTGAGGTTGTGGATGGGCGAAGTAATATTGCTTGCGACTTTATTAAGAAAAACTTCTCTTATTACGTTTCCATTGTCGGAGGTTGTGACGAGCAATTATTTTCTTGGGCATGTGACATCTTTTCTGGCTATGGGATTAACTTGGAAACTGCGTATTTCAGCCGTTTCCTAAGTGGGGTTGGAGATGTTGTTACGATTCGTTTTGTGGCAGAGCCCGAAAACCGTATTGTAAATGAGGCAGAGGTGTCTCGGTTGATAAGAGAGGTTAAGGCCGGTCGGGATACAGTGCGTGGAATAAAAGAAAAACGGCAAAAGACCCTTGAACGCGCTAGGAGCTTTTGGCCGACGCGCGGTGGCCGGATTCGACCACGAGTCCTTTTTGACGATGAGGCGTCGAAGGAATTTTCAGTGGTCGATATTTTTGTGGAAGATCGCATTGGAGTGCTCGGTGAGATTGTACGAATTTTGTCGGATTCAGAGGTGAATATTCACCTGGCTCGAATCAGTAGGGAAGGTCGAAAAGCGATTGCGGGGTTTTACCTTTCACAGGGAGAGGAAAGACGGCCGCTTAATGGCGAAGAAAAGCTAGAATTGTCGCACCATCTCCTACGTTCACTGAAGTTACCTGAACCTTTTAATTAGGGTGGTGGGAGTTGGTCTTGTGTTGATGCGGTGCGCTATCCGCCATCCGGACAGATTAATGTACTGGATAAATTATCATCGTTGTTTTTCGTGCACATCCAAAGTAAGATCGGACTAGGATTTTGGTGAACGCACTTTCCTCGTTTGTGGAGATAGCCACTTTCTATTTTTAAGTTCGTCCTTTTGTTTCTGGTTTGGCGGGCGTACTCCTAAGGAGAATGTGTTTTGGTGGAAACGGATATATTATCGAAGGAAGGTAAGCCGGGGATTGCGGGCATTGAACCGGTGTCTGTTGTACCCGGCGGTAGTGCTGAGTTACTAGGTGGCCAGGCTGGGGGCGTCTCTGTGAACGCGCCGGCGGATGGAATCTCTACTGAGACGGCGTTCCGTTTTGCGAAACTTGTGCACGTATTGTCGGGCCCCTCGATAATCGATAGTTCTTTTCCCCAATTCCCAAGTCGAAAAGATGTGGATGATTTTGTTCGCCTTTGTGGTTTCGACACGGATAATCCATTAGAAAATCAAAAGCTTGATGAGCTGAGGGTTGAGGCCGTTGGTTATCTTTCAGAGGTGCATAACCTACAGATGCCCGAAGAGGTTTCAGCGATTAATGATTTGCGCGAACTCTTTTGGACTAGAGATGGCACTTATTTGGCGGCTGAGGCACGAAGCTATGCGTGTATGTTGCTTAAGGTGATGCACATCTTTTATCGGATGTCGGCTCGAGAATTGGTATGCAATGCCCATGTGTCTGAGGCGGACCTTTTTAATCGTTTGAGCAGTCGATTTTTTCACATGATTGATTTGATGCGAGCAGAGAAAATCAATGTCCTTGAATATGTGGCGGGAAAAAAGAAGCGCTACTCTTTGGCCACTAAGTTATTGGCGAAGCGCGATACGTTGGCGACTCATATTTTTGACCGGGTACGGTTTCGGCTGGTTTTGGATACTCGCCATGATCTGGTTCGTTGCTTGGAGTTTCTATTTGGTAAGTTGATTCCTTTTAATAGTGTGATGCCTGGTCAGAGTATCAATGGGATCTTGTCTGATCTGGATATCCTGGATTATTTGGATTCATCAACTCGGCAGGCAAGTGATTTGAAAGAGGCAATGCCGCTTAAGCATAGAAATGCACCCAATCCGCAAAATAATTTCAGTGGAAGTGGTTATCGGAGTATTAACTTTGTGGCCGAGATACCATTACGAATCGATGATCTCGTTAGAGACGCTAGCCCGGCGATTGCCGTAGTGCAAACAGAGATTCAGCTTCTCGATAAGGGCACAGAGCAAAGGAACAGCGAGGGGAGCTCTGCGCACTATCTATATAAACGACGACAAACTGAGTTTGTGAGAAAGCGCTTGTTGGCTAAAGACCATCCATCCGAGATTTAATTATTGGAATCGATGAAAGCAACGGGCGCCCAGGATGAAAACTTGGGGGCCTACCTAGGCCGAACGAAGCGCGTTGAAGCTAGCTGCGAGCCTGGAAATACGCCTAGAAACAGTGTTTTTATGAAAAACACCCTTCGACCCCGCTCTTCTGAGCTCGGTTGCGGCGGTTGATAAGAGTTCTTGAGCTTTTGATACGTCACCTTTGGTGAGCGACTCGCGAAAACCTTTAATGGCAGATTTTACCTTACCTTTAACGCTTTTGTTACGGATAGCTCTCTTGATGTCTTGTCGAGCTCGTTTTGTTGCTGAACGATGATTGGCCACACAAATCTCCTAAGGAATCTGTTCTCTGGGAGACGCGAACTAATTGAGAAACCTCAGATTGTCAAGATAATTGGAGGAGACCATGTGGATTATATCTTGGTGGCGGCCCCGTATATCTTTCGGTGAAACGGATTTTTTTGGCATTGGACTCTCAATCACTGGGGATAATATGGCTTTAGCGACGTTTCCACGAAATATCCTGACGAGAGTTCTTTAAGTTGCCATAGATATTAGGGAATTCTGGCCGTGATTGTTGTGATATCCACGGAAAACTGGTGGTTATCCACAATGAGCTTTCACTTATCCCCAGATTTACCCACAGATTACAGAGGTGTCTATATGCTTGATCTATTGGCTTTTTGCTTTGAGCCAAAGACCCTCAAGTTGCTGTGGGTTGAGGGGACCCGTCGATTTTTCGGCTGCATTTTCGACCCAACGGTACCGGTGGGCGAATTTTTCGGACGCAGCCTGAAGGGCGCTTTCGGGGTCGATACCGAGATGGCGAGAAAGGTTTACGATGGTGTAGAGCACGTCGCCCAGTTCTTCTTTGAGCTTGGTCTTATCTGTGGGGATATCGTTTTGTAGTAATTCATCAAGTTCCGCTATTTCTTCGTCGAGTTTGGCGCGGGGGCCCTTCCAGTTCGCCCAATCAAAGCCGAGAGCGGATGCAGCTTTTTCACCCATGCGGTATGCTTTGAGGAGGGCTGGAAAGGCTTTAGGAATGCCGTCGAGTGCACTGCGGTGACTGTTGTTTTCCCGCTCCTTTTCTTTGATCTGTTCCCAGCTCAACCGAACTTGGGCCGCATTTTCTAGGTCTTTGGTTTCACCGTTTGCGTTCGGGAATACGTGGGGGTGGCGTCGGACCAACTTGTCGGAAATCCCTTGAATCACGTCGGTGATGCTAAAGTGGTGCTCCCTCCTTATTTCGGATTGAAAAACGATTTGGAGCAGTAGGTCTCCGAGTTCTTCACAATGGTGTTGTGGGTCTGGTGAGTCGAGCGCATCTAGAACTTCATAGGTTTCCTCGAGAAGATAGGGGCGAAGCGATTCCAGGGTTTGCTCTTGGTCCCAAGGACAACCATTAGGAGCTCTGAGGGTGGTCATTATTTCGCAGAGTCGACCGAACGCTTTTTCCGCACTAGAAAAATCTACTAACATTACTGGGTCTCCCTATGGATGGGGTAGGTTGGGATTTCTACTCCCTGTATTACTTATCCGGTGTTATTTCGGCAACTGACTGACTTTTTAAATCACTTTACTTGGGCCAGTAAGCTCTCATTGGTTACGGATTTAGGGTGCTCCGGAGAAAGTCATAAATGTGTTGAAACGTGCTCGGGTAGGATTGACAGCTTCCTTTTGGTCGTTTGGGAGGGCTCTACTGTATTCGATCTTTTCATTGGGCAGGTGGCGTTGGCGAGTGAACCCCTATGCCCAGTGGATGGGGTTGTGTGGGAGGAACCCGGGCAGACCGAACCCACCTCTAGCCACGATGAGTCGGCGTCGACGGACTTAGCTAGATTGAAGGGGAATGGGCCGAGGTCTGCCTTCGGGGAGATTTGGCAGCGCAGTTTAGGGGTTTCGAGAAGGTGGTTCATTGGATGAGCCGCCATGGTTGGCCAAATCTCGCGGCTTTATCGTTGGTGTTAGTGTGAGATGAAAGCGTGAATTCATGTGGAGGATGTGACCAACGCGCTTGGCGTGGCCAGGGGAGCGACGGAGTTGCGACCTGGCTTATCTGTTGGATGGATGTGACAGCAGTCATGCTGGGGCATAAAGAGGCGATTTGGGATTAAATCAAAATTATCTTTGTCCTATTTTCTAATGATGCGAAACTTTTGTTCGCCCAAGCAGCTTAGGATGCACAGACCAAGGCCTCGAAACTGAGTTTCGTCGACGTACAAAAGTGGGAGCAAACTCTGTCGCGCTACCCATAAAAAATGACGATTGAGCCAGGTCTCAACCCTATTGATATGGGGCGGGTATTATCACTTGGACCATTGCCAAGGGGGGACTCGGTGGGAGTTGTTAGGGAGTGGGAGTCTGTCGATTACCTGATGCTATCGAACCCGAACCCGAGCATTTATTGAATAGAAATAGATTTTTTCGGCTCGTTATTGGATTTTTGACCCGATGTTATTGTTTTTTGGCGAGCCGATGCGCTCGATGGTGCTTTGTTTTTATCCCACAGCGATGTCCGCGGGATGAAGGATTGCGGCTGCTGCAAGGGAGAAAGGGAGGAGCGTTCGTACTGCGAGGAGGAGGTTGGTGTTTGGAGGTAAGCGACACCGGTTTTGTGCGTGTCGTGAACGTTTTGCGATTCAGGGTATGGTATTGGGTAAATTATTGTGTCAGTCTCCGGTTTCGGAATTTGAGACACGGATTATGTCGGCTGAGATTGAAGCTGATGGATGTCTGAGAATTCATACGAGGGACGAACAAGGATCTCGTTTTGACCGTGGCAAACAATCGGTCAAAAAACTTGAGCCGGAGTTTGATCCCTGCATTTGTGGCGTTTGTCTTTTTATTGTTCGGGAGGTGGTCGTCGCAATTCGTTTCGGCGGTTATGGTTTGAAATGAGTTCGTCAAATTGTGGATTTAGTTCACCGTTATGTCCACCGGGGTTTCGTTTTTATGTGGTTTGCTCGGACAGTGGCGTTGGGCCAGATTCCCCACCTCGAATGGGAAATCGAGGGGTATGGTACTTACTGCGGGCGTTTTCGGTGGACGAATCGCTAAATTGCCTACGAAGGTTGGATTAATGAAAGCGAAGTTTTCTATCCATGGATATTTGAGTGTCAGATGAGGAAACAAGGAACGGGGTTTGAAATATATAGAACCTACTTGGTGAGGATTTTATGAAGTTTTGTGTTTTATTGATGTCGCTCATTTTTGTGTCTTTGCAGGGATGTGGTCTTTTAGAGCAAGAGGGTGGTGAAGACGGGATGAGTGTTGAGGCGGTAGCCTGTGGCGCGGACGGTGAGTGTCCTGATGGGCAAGTCTGCCGTTCGGAAACTGCCAGCGGTTCGAAGGTCTGTCGAAATGCGAAAATCGGTGAGGAGCATTTCTTTGCTCGGGTTTCGTTAGCTGTAGCCAGTTCCGATGAGATTCACCTTGTGACCGTGTTTAGACTTCCCCAAGGCGTTGACGGTGGGCAACGTCCTGCGGAGGTTCCCTCAGAGCAGTTTATTCCCTTTAGCCTGACCGCCGCGCAATCGCAGAGTGGACTGAGTGCGAAGATTCATCGAGTCCGAAGGACGCGAGAAGAGATGGTTTCAAGTCCACGTAGCCGTTGGGATTTCCATCGCCATCAAGTGGGTGCGAAGATCAGTGAGTCTCATCGGGTTTTCCCAGGCCTATGGTACAATACGGATCTTGAATCTTCAGGCTGCACCGAGTGTTTGGATGGGGAAGTCTGCTGGAAGGGACAATGCGCGTCGTCGCTTACTGCAAAGTTTGAAGATGGGTCCGATGTTGCATGTTCGCGGGGCACCGTTGTTGGGGAGTCTGGACATAACCTAGGGGTGGTGTTCGATAGTACGATTGAGGATGGGGATATTGCGTTTTTGAAAGCGGCGGCTGAAACGGCGTTGAAAAGTTTTACCGACCTTTATGCGCTCATGGATTTGAATGACGAAAAATTGAAAGAGGTAGATATTGATGGCAATGGTTACCCACTGCTGGTGTTTACGAATAAAACATCTAGCAATGTCGGTACCGATGTGGTCGGATTTTACAATCCAGCTGATCTTGCTGCTGCTGGAACTTCGGGGGCTACGGGAAACGAATCTGATATCCTTTGGGTCCGCCCCCCTAAGGATGAAGCGGGTAAAAGATTGGCCGTTTCTACTATCCTGCATGAGTATTTTCATCTTCTCAATTTTAGCTATCGAACATTCGTTAAGGGATATAGACAAGAGTCTTTATGGCTGGATGAGGCGCAGGCTCATTTGATCGAAGATCTGATGGGATATCAGGACGCCAATAGCAGTATCCTGGAAAGTGTTACCTCCCAGTTTAGTGACCCCTCAAGTCCGAGGTGGCCCGATGTCGGCTTTGCGACTTCTACTTTGAGAATTCGAGACGATTCTGAGACTCGCCGTGGCCAGGGCTATCTCCTTTTGCGTCACTATATTGATGTGGAGTCGAAGCGGGCGGGTGCGGGGTCGGCCTCGTTAATGGAAGTGAAAGTTACAGCGCAAGAGCTGTATCGGTCACTTTTGGAGGATTCTAAGCTTGGTTTTTCACATAAGCTTTTTGATGGGTGGGATGACACGCGCCACGGGAATTTTCTGCTGGGGGTTTTTGCGACCCAATCTGAACAATATTCGGCCGTGGATTCGTCGGTGATTTATCTGCCTAGACCGGCCGGAGAGAAAACGGGGGCATGGCTGAGGGGGGACTTTCAAGATACTTCGGGAAAAACGTTTTTGCTGGAAGGACCATACGCTGAAGACTACTCTGACCCGATTTTCGATTTTGAAGGGGACAGCTATGAATTGGTAGACTCTGGGGCCCAGTATTTTCTACTCAGCGGTATGGAGGTCGGAACTTATCAACTTGAAGGAAAATCCGATGAGGTCGGGATAGCTTTAAAGGTTACAAGGTTGAAATGAAGCATTTCGTTTTTTTCTGGCTTTCTCTTGGGGGATTTGCGGCGGAGATTAGGGCAGAGCAAATACAGGGGGGGACCATCCAAGTAGGTGGTACCGACTTATTTATGGCGGTTTCCCTGGAATCTCTTGGTGTTACGACGCCCCTGGGTGGGGAACTCACGAAGGAACTTCAGCGTATTCATGGCGCTCAAGTGAGGGTTGTGGGGCAGATGGGAGCCGAGGGAAAGTTTGTGGTCAATTCATACCAAATCATAGAAATATTTGGCAAAAAACCGATGGTTGGGAAAGTATCAACACAGGGTGAGGGTACGGTCTTGACGGTGGAGAGTAAAAAGGGCAAAGCCCTTAAGATAGTACTGAAAGTTTCAAAGAGATCGCGCCTCAAGCGCTGGGCAACGGAGAATCTGAAGGTCTGGGTTATTGCTAGGGAACTTCCTTCCAAGGAGTTAAAGGTTATTCGCTATGGATTACTGGACGTCCTCAACAGTTCGCGGTAGATCACCGGAGAAACCGTATAGAATATCTTTTATTGTGATTTTGGGAGACGTTAGGAAATGATTTCTAGATTGATAGTGGCTGGGTTCTTGCTGACGTTTCCGGTGGCGCCAAAAATCGACAAGACATCGGCGCTGGCTGAGGAAGTGAGTGTAGCCGAAGAAGATCCTATGATGCTTTTCGCCAGTTTAGGTGATGCGCTGATGGCCAGTGAAGTGGAGGTTGGTGGCTCTATTCGAGCAAAAAGGCACAAGGACAAACTCCTAGCTTTGCGACTTCGGGATCCCCGGAATTTGGAAGGCAAGATTGTGTCTGTGCGTAAAGCGAGCTTCCCCACGGTTGCTTTAAAAATTCAGGTCATGAAACCTCCGAGAAATCAGGGAGCCAGCGACGGTTTTGAGCGACATGAGGAGATTGTTATTTTTCCAAAGCTGGTCTTCGCTGGTTTGGCGCCGGACATGAGGGACCCCGCAACCTTGGTGAATGCAGGGGCATATTTTCTTCGCCCCGGGGACCGGGTGATGGTTCGCGTATCAGCTAAAAGAGGTAGGGTTTGGGAGGCTTCGTATATCGAACGCAAATAAATGAGAAGTTTTGTATATGGCTAGACCTTCTGTAAGCAATCGAGACAAAAAATGTGAGGATGCAAGTAGCTCTCGTCCTACGGGACAGTTTGCGCGGCCGGCAAACGAGGTGGAGTATCCTCTCCGGTTTTTGAATCGGTATCAATGGTTTCCGCTGGGGTGTATGGTTACTGTGCTCGTTACGGTGGCCTTGATTGCGATTGCGGACTCGTCTGTCGAATCGACTGATTGGAACGATGCCCTTATTGGTACGCCAGCCATCCGTAATTTTAAGGCGAATCGTGATATCGAGGCCGTGGATCCCATGGCGAGTAAAGAGCTTGAAGAAGAACGATTGGAAGCCCTGCCGCGTATTTTCGATTTTGATACTCGAAGTCTTCACGATAGTTTGGAAGTAGTGGCCCGAATTAGAGGCAAGGTTGCCATGGATGTGCCGGATCTTGCTGGTACTGAAACGGCTAAGAACCCGAAGATCGCGGTGGCGAGTGTGATTGGCCTGTTACGCGAGGAAGGGTATGAGGTCGGTCGATCTTCTGGGGTAACCACCAACTCAGTGGTCTTGAAGTCGATTTTGGATGCCGTACGCTCGGTGTTGAATGGCTACGTTGGGCTGCCCATTGTGGATGGACTCGGTGGCTTTACCGCCTTCGATAGAACCAATGGTATTCGATTGCAAATAGTGGGGGATAACCGGGCAAAACCACTTCCCATCTATCGGGTCGAAGATATTGTGAGGCGTAAAGAACTTCTTGCAAAAGAGGAATCCACCATTCGTAATTTTTCCCCCGAATTTACAGAAGTAGAGCGAATTTTCGTTCGGGATATTCTCTTCGCCTTGGTTCGGCCTAATGTCACGATCAACCGCCATGCAACTGCACTTGACCGCGACCTTGCATTAATCTCAATGGAGAAAGTTTGGATTCGTATTAAGCGGGGTGAGATGGTTGTCCGAGATGGAGAACGAATTACGGGCCGGCAATTGGCGGTACTCCGGCAACTTTATGCATCAGGCTCTAAGGATACAAAACCGCTGCACTTTTTTGCGACGGTCCTCTTGTTGTCTTTGGCTTTTATTCTCTTGGGGAGGCTTTTGAAGAGCCGCGGATGGAGTCGTGTGATTACGGCTCGGGATATGGTCTTCGGTGGCTTGGCGCTGATCCTCACGACTCTCGGTATAAAGGGGTGGCTTTTCCTAGGACAATTTATTGGGGAAGCGGGCACGGGTTGGAAAGCGATTCTTTTTGAATATGCAGCTCCCGTTGGGGCGGCGGCTCTTTTGGTTAGAATTGTTTTGCGGTATGAAATCGCTTTAATTTTTAGCATGTTGGTCGGGCTTACGTGTGCTTTGATGAATCCGACTTCCCCCACGTTTTTTCTTTATTGTTTAATTGGCGGAGCTACTGGGCCGGTGGTGACGTCACGGATTAGAGCACGGGGAGATATCCTCAGGGCCGGTTTGTTTATCGGTTTGGCACAGATGGTGACTCTATGCGCGATGGAGTTATTGGTTGGAGAATTTGAATTTGTGCGGTTGTTGGCCTTGGCTGGGGTGGCATTGGCAAGTGGGACTTTAGCTGGATTTATCGCTTTGGGGTTAACGCCGGTAGTGGAATTTGTTTTTCGGTATACCACTGAGCTTAAATTGTTGGAACTGGCGAATCTAAATCACCCAGCTCTGAAGGAGTTATTGGTTGAAGCGCCGGGGAGTTATCACCATAGCATATTGGTGGGAACCTTAGCCGAATCGGCGGCTGATGCCATTGGGGCCAATTCTCTTCTGGCTCGGGTGATGGCTTATTATCATGATCTGGGTAAGGGCTGTAATGCTCCCTATTTTATAGAGAACCAGCGAAATGGTGTGAATCCTCACGACCGAATCAAGCCATCCATGAGCGTCATGATCATTAAACGGCACGTAACGGACGGTTTGGAGGTTGCGAAGAAATTCAAGTTAGGCGAGCCCATTCAAGCCGCGATTTGTGAGCATCACGGGACCACGTTGATCCAATATTTCTATCAGAAGGCCTTGGAAAGTGGTGATGGGTCAGGTTCTTCGGAGCAGGATTTTAGATATCCCGGTCGCAAGCCCCAGACCCGTGAGGCGGCTCTGGTTATGTTGGCTGATTCTGTGGAGGCGGCATCTCGTACAATTGCGGATCCCACATCGGCGAGATTACAGGGGATGATAAATAAGTTAATTCGTGGAAAATTTTCAGATGGGCAACTGGATGAGTGCGATCTGACACTAAGGGACCTACATATTATCGCTAAGGCATTCAGAGAGGTGTTGGTCTCACTTTACCACAAGCGTATCGAATATCCCGACCCAGTACGGATGACTCAATTGCAGAGAAGGAAGCATGGCAGTACAAATTCAGAATTGGAGGAAGAAGCCGCGGTTGTTGACGAAAACGCTGAAGAAGATAGCGAGTGTTATTTGCGACGACTTGGGTTATAGGGCTTACGAACTCAATATTGTCATCGTGGATGATGAAACCATTCGTGCTTACAATCGTGATTGGCGCCATAAGGATAAGTCTACTGATGTTCTTTCTTTTCCACAGGATGCTGATTGCAGCGAGGGAGCTGGTATTGGAGCCGTTTTGGGAGATGTGGTTATTAGTGCGGAAACGGCAACTAGGCAGGCTCTAGTCTATGGCCACTCCCTTGAAGCGGAATATCGAAGATTGATTGTGCATGGGGTTTTGCATCTCTTGGGGTATGATCATATCCACGGAGGTCGCCAGGCTCGAAAAATGCGGATCGAAGAAGAACGGTTAACGCGAGCATTGATTCAGTTTATGGGGCCGGCAGCTGCGAATTAGGGCATGTTCTCTAAATAAGCCGCTAGGGAGTTGACAGGAAATCATCAACCGTTTACCTGGCTTATCATGACAGACCGCAGCGAACGCATTGACTCCCTGAGTGACCGTTTAAAAACCATAAGGGGGCATCTTTGACCTTCCTACTTCAGAACGAAAAATCCTAGAACTTGAGTCTCGTACGACTGATCCCGATCTTTGGAAAGATGCTGAGGCAGCCACTGCTCTTCAGCGTGAATTGAGCGCCCTTAAACGGAAGGTGGGAGATTTTCTAGATCTAGAAGAAGCTGTTGAAGATGCTCGCGAGATGGATGAGCTCGCCGCCGAGGACGAAGATATTGCGTCCGAACTTGAGCAAAGTCTCCGTGATGTGTTGGCTGAGGTTGAGAGGCTCGAACTTCAGCGTATGCTAAGTGGAGCTCATGATAGCAATAATTCCATTGTGAGTATTAATGCAGGTGCTGGTGGAACCGAGAGCCAAGATTGGGCACAGATGGTCCAGCGTATGATGATGCGTTGGGCTGAGGCCCGGGGGTTTAGTCTTGAAGTGTTGGACTTACAGGTTGGTGAAGAAGCCGGGATTAAGAGTGTCTCGTTTTCAGTGATAGGGGAGTATGCTTATGGTTATTCGAAAGCGGAAGCAGGTGTGCACCGTTTGGTCCGAATCAGTCCCTTTGATGCGAATAAACGGCGGCATACCTCATTTGTTTCGGTCTCAGTTGCGCCTGAAGTAGATGACTCTATCGATATTGAGATTCGCGATGAAGACCTACGCGTCGACACTTACCGGGCATCTGGGGCGGGTGGGCAGCATGTTAATAAAACGGATTCAGCCGTACGCTTAACCCATGGCCCCACAGGTATTGTTGTTGCTTGTCAGGCGGAGCGTAGTCAGCATAAGAATCGGGCTAAGGCCATGAAGATGTTGAAGGCAAAAATTTTCGAGTTGGAGCTTCGAAAGAAGGCAGAAGAACAAGCGGCAATACAAGGAGAAAAGAAGAGAATTGAATGGGGAAGTCAAATTCGGTCCTATGTATTACAACCGTACCGGATGGTGAAAGACCATCGAACTGGTCATGAATCCAGTAATACAGATGCTGTCCTAAATGGCGACCTTGATCCGTTTATAAAAGCATACCTATTGGGAGACGAAGACGAAGAGACTCATGGCGAGTGAATTTATATGTTTTAAGGAAAAAACCATGCCTGAAATTGATGAATTGTTTTCACAGCGGCTTGAGAAGGTCGAAGGGTTAAAGGCTCTCGGGGTAAATCCCTATGCCAATGATTTTAAACCGGATTTTACAGCGGCGGAGTTTTACTCGACGTACGGGGAGGAGGAAAAGGAGGTATTGGAAGGGGTTGAGACGATTCATAAGTTTGCGGGTCGAGTCGTTGCGGTCAATCGTATGGGGAAAGCTGCCTTCGTGCGAATCCAGGATGTCAGTGCTGAGGTTCTTAAAGACGATGGTGAAGAGGTTGGTAAGCTTCAAATTTATCTAAGAAAAAATGAACTTCCTGAAAATGAGTTTCTCCAATATAAAATGGTTGATTTGGGGGATATTGTTGGGGTTGAGGGGCGTCCATTTAAGACCAAGACCGGTGAATTGACGGTTCATCTTTCGCATTTTAGGATACTATCAAAAAGTCTTCGTCCGCTGCCTGAAAAGTGGCATGGCTTATCGAATGTTGAGACGCGCTACCGCCAGAGATATTTAGACCTTGTTTCTAATTTAGAGGTCAAAAGGGTGTTTCAGGTGCGCTCCAAAATGATTCAGTGGATTCGTAATTATTTTGTGGATCGCGACTTTATTGAGGTGGAAACACCGATGATGCAAAGGATTGCCGGAGGGGCGGCCGCCCGGCCTTTTCAAACCCATCATAATACTCTCGATATTGACCTTTATCTTCGGATCGCTCCGGAGCTCTATTTGAAACGCTTGGTGGTGGGCGGTATGGACCGAGTTTTCGAGATTAATCGAAATTTTCGAAATGAGGGGGTGAGTAGTTTTCACAACCCTGAGTTTACCATGTTGGAGTTTTATCAAACCTATACGACTTATCTTGACCTGATGGACATAGGGGAAGAACTTATTTCCGGTGTGGCCGAAGCGGTTTGTGGTCGCACGAATTTTGTTTGGGCGGAGCAGGAAATTTCTCTTGACCGACCGTTTCGACGCATGACCATGCTTGAGGCTATTGAAGAACATGGTGGCCCCGGGGCGAAGGCATCCATAGACCCGTCGGAATCGGCCCGGGTCTTGAGTGAGATTGGTTTCGACCCAGAGAAGATGGATGCAGGCCAGCGTGTTGTCGCATTGTTTGAGCATTTTGCTGAGTCTAAACTCATCCAGCCAACCTTTATCTTCGATTATCCTGCGTCGGTATCACCGCTCTCTCGGGCTCGAGACGATGACCCTTTCTTTGTGGACCGCTTTGAGATTTTCGTGGGAGGGAAGGAACTTGGTAATGCGTTCAGCGAGTTAAATGATCCGGTGGATCAGAAAGCGCGATTTGAAAAACAACTCGCGGCGAAGGAGGGTGGCGACGAAGAAGCACATGCCATGGACGAAGATTATGTTCGTGCACTGGAGCATGGTATGCCTCCCACTGGGGGATTCGGCTTGGGGATTGACCGATTGGCGATGTTGCTGACTGAAAGTAAATCCATACGGGATGTGATTCTCTTTCCGTTGCTTCGCCCTGAAACATGAGCTTATTGAATATCATTTTAGCTTTTGGGGTGATCCTCACGGGTGTAGGAACAATAAGGTATTTACAGCAGCACCTTCAAGATAAGAAGGTTGTTGTTTCGTTGGGTGGCTCTCTGTTTGCGGTGACTGTGGGAACCATGGTTGCCTTGGAATGGCCGTGGGGGCTCAGGCTCTTGGAGTCCGACGGGTTGATTTTGGTTTTGGCGATACTCAGTGCTTGGGCGGGTTACCTCGCTTCCATGTCTGAGGGAGAACTAAGTCCTACTGGATTTGGGTGGGCTGTGGGAAGTGCTTGCGCTCTTGGTCTTTTTGTCGTTTCGGTGGGCAACCCCAATATCGATATTGCGTCACCTCAGGTTCGGGTCTTTTTCATGTTGCCCTTTATTTTTCTTTTTTTTGGCTATTTTGGTTATTCTTTGAGTCTTTTGTTGGGAAGGGTTGGCCGGGGCGGGAAAGGCCCCGAGAGTTTTATCGCGAAACGCTTTCTACTTTCCAAAGCATCTCCTTCGTTATCGATATCGACAGCCCTCTCAATTGTTGGGGTGGGGCTTGGGGTTTGGCTGGTGATGACATCGCTGGGAGTCCTTTCTGGTTTTGAGGAGGACCTTCGCTCCAAAATTGTAGGTACCAATGCGCATATCAAAATAGGGCCGACTGAGGGCAATATTCTCCAGTGGGGTGAGGAAGTGCAGAAGATTCTTGGGGCCCAAGGGGAATTGGAGGGAGTAACGCCCTTTGTTCGGGGGGAAGTTGCTGTGGCAAGTAAGTCCGGTTATAGCGCTGGTGTATTTTTCGGGGTGGAGGGTCGCTCTGCACCACGGGTGCTCCCAGTTCTTGATGGGCATGCAGAAAATCTTATGACCCCCCAAGTGCAAGACGGAGAACTGTTGTTTCCAAGCTTGGTGATTGGTGCGGAGATGGCCAAATCGCTCCATGTGGTTCCAGGGGATACCGTTCGTGTGATCTCCCCTATTTTACAGACTTTGACGCCCTTGGGGGCGAGCCCAAAAACACGTACTTTTGTCATTCGCGGCGTGTTTCAGAGTAAGATGTACGATTTTGACTCCCGGTATCTCTATAGCGATCTTGGTGCTGCTCGAGAGTTTTTTGAAGAGAATGCTCCTGGGGTCCATGGTATTATGGTGAGGACCATTTCTGTGAATAGTGTGGGGACCATCGTAGAGCGTCTGAAGAAGGCGCTTGGGGCTTTTTCTTTTCGTTATCGAGATTGGCGAAGTGAGAATGAAAGTCTTTTTGAGGCGCTTAAATTGGAGCGTGTTGTGGCGCTCATCGTCTTAGCTTTCATTATCTTGGTAGCCTGCTTTTCCATTGTAACGACCTTAACCATGAGTATGCTGGAAAAGAAAAAGGAGATTGCGATTTTAAAGACCATGGGCATGACCGAGCGTGAGGTGGTGAAGGTTTTTGTGACACAGGGGGTTTTGGTTGGCCTAGTTGGTGTGTTGGTGGGGGCCCTACTCGGTTGGTGCACTATTCTGGCCATGAAACATATTGGGGTTTGGATTCCGACGGATGTCTATTATATCGACTCTCTTCCAGTTCGATTTTCATATACGGATCTGTTGACCATCGTTATTGCGGCGTTGGCGATTGTATGGGATTTCTCAGTGCTTCCCGCTGTTGACGGTGCTGGGCTGAAACCTATTGAAGGTCTTCGGGGATAGTGAAATAGAGTTACATGATGAATAAGAAAATCTCCATAGAAGGGGTTTCCAAGGCTTACCTGAAGGGACAGGAGAAGATTCCGGTTCTACGTGATGCGAGTTTTTCCATTGCTTTTGGGGAAATGGTCGCTGTCGTAGGTGCATCGGGTGCGGGTAAGAGCACCTTGCTTCATCTAATGGGGGGCCTAGACGAGCCGGATGGGGGTGTTATTCGATACGGTGGCACTTGTCTTTCCAGCATGTCAGCTGAAGGGTTGGCGGATTTCAGAAATCAACAATTAGGTTTTGTTTTTCAGTTTCACCATTTGTTGCCCGAATTTTCGGCGTTGGAAAATGTGATGATGCCGGGTTTGATCGCAAGACACCGAGAGGCCGATATCCGAAGTGCCGCGGAAAAAGCAATCGAGGTTGTTGGCTTATCTCGCCGATTGGGGCATAAGCCCGGTGAGCTTTCTGGTGGAGAGCAACAGCGGGTTGCGTTGGCGAGGGCGTTGGTGTTGCGTCCTCCGGTTTTACTTGCCGACGAAGTCACAGGAAACCTTGACGAAAAGACGGGTGAGGAGATTCATGACCTGCTTTTTCGGCTTAATCGGGATTTTGGAACGACCATCGTTGTGGTTACGCATAATAAAAGTCTTGCTTTTCGCATGCCGAGAATGCTGAGGCTAATAGAGGGGAAGGTCGAAGACGTCCATGCAAACTCATAACCCCCATTTTGCTGCCAACTATTATTCCTGTTTTTTGAGCTATGTGGTTTGGGCGCTCATATGGGTGACGCCGTTTACGGCCGCTGCCAGTGTACCCCATATTGTGCAAGAGGTGGAAGTCCAGGGACAACGCCGGGTTGAAGAGCGGACAATCCTGGCTGACTTGGAAGTGGAGGTGGGCAAATCGCTAGCTCCAGAGACCATTACACGGGATTTGAGACGAATCTGGAGCCTGGGTTTCTTTCGTGACGTGAGGATTGAGAAGGAAATCCGAGAGAACGGCCTGGTTATAGTAGTCCATGTGGTAGAAAAGCCGGCCATTCGAAAGGTCGAATATATTGGAAATGATAAGCTCTCCACAGAAGACATTGAGGAGGTTGTTAATGTTAAGGCGCTGCGTATTCTGAATCGTAAAAAGCTTCAAGCCAATGTCTCTAAGATTCAAGAACTTTATAGCGACAAAGGTTACTATCTTGCCGATGTCCAATATCGGACCCAGGTGGTGGATGAGAGTCCGCATTTGGTGGATGTTTTCTTTGATATTCAGGAAAAATATAAAGTTCAAGTTCGCACCATTGATCTTGTTGGAAACAGTGCTCTCGAAGAGCACGAGCTCAAGGCGATAATGCGAACCCGAGAGGGCAATGAACTCTCGTTTTTATCCAATCAAGGAACCTTTAAAGAGGAATTCTTTCAAGCCGATCTGATGATGCTACAGGCCTATTACTTGGACCATGGCTATCTCACCGTGAATGTAGGTCGACCGGCTGTCACGATCTCAGCGGATCAGAAGCATATCGACATTAGTGTTCCCATCGAAGAAGGGGAGCAGTATCGAATAGGGAAGATCGATTTTTCTGGGGATTTTGAGATAAAGGATGAAACTCGGGGTGATATTACCCGCGACAAGCTTCTGGAGAGACTGTCTATAGAGTCCGGTGATATTTTTAGTCGCAAAACGCTCTTGGAAAGCATTGAGAGGATCGCCAATAGTTACAAAAATTTAGGGTATGCGTATGCCAACGTAACGCCCAATACCCGTACGGATCCGGAAGCGCAAACGGTCGAGTTGGTAATGGATGTTCAACCGGGCAAGCTTGTTTATTTTGGTCGAATTGATGTGGTTGGAAATACTAAGACCAGAGACAAGGTGATTCGCCGTGAGTTACGGATTTATGAAGGAGAGCTTTACTCTGAGGCTCTTATGCAGGTGTCGAAGGCTCGAATTTTTCAGCTCGGATTTTTTGAGACGGTAGAATTGACCACCGCGACCACCGAGGTGGGTGATGTGGTGGATGTGAAGGTTGAGATTAAGGAAAAATCGACTGGGACATTCCAGGTGGGAGCGGGTTTTTCCAGTGCCGAATCATTTATCGCGAATGCCCAAATTTCGCAGAATAATTTCCTGGGTACGGGCCAAACCTTGTCACTGTCTGCGCAGCTTTCATTTGGTGAGTTTGGGCGGAAATTGGCGACGGTGCAATTTTATGAGCCATACTTCTTGGATAGCTTTCTGAGTCTGGGGCTCAATGCATACATTACCCAACAGTATTATATCGACTTCCAGCGTGATGCCACAGGGTTTTCTCCTAGTCTGGGGTATCCCATTACGCCAGATCTAAGGGTCCAGGTTGGCTATACTTTGGAGAAAATTCGGATCTCGACCGATGACCGGAGTGGATTCTCACGTGCGCCTCAAGCGGCGCTTTTTAACCTCAATCGGGATGGTTTAAGCTCTGCCCTAAGCGGAACACTTTCCTACGATACTCGTAATAATCGGCTCTTTCCCAGTGGAGGCCAATACCATCGATTCAACGTGGAGTGGTCAGATGGTATTTTGGGTTCTGATGCGGGTATGGAATTTACCAAGATGAACCTCACGGCCCGTTATTACCATAACTTATTTTGGAGCCTTGTATTCAAATTTAATGCCTCTTTAGGCTATGTCTTTGGGCCGAATGGCAGCGCTGCTCCTATCAGTGAGCGGTTTTTTCCGGGGGGTATTTTTTCGGTTCGTGGATTTCGGCCTCGCGAATTGGGACCTACGGTCGCAGTTCTTGATAAGGAAGATCCGGCATCGGCGGCTTTCTTTTTTAATGAGGGGGGCAATAAAGAGGCTGTTTTTAATTTGGAACTCGAATTTGATATTTTGGCGACTGCCGGAATTAAGGGTGTGCTATTTTTGGATGCAGGTAACGCTTACAATGATGACGAATCTTTCTTCTATTTAACAGGGAACAAAACGGCACCGGATGTTTATCTCACTGGGTCGAATCGTCGGATTAAACCCCCATTGGGTCTCTACTATGGGGCTGGTTTTGGCTTACGTTGGTTCAGCCCTATTGGTCCGTTACGATTTGAATGGGGGATCCCGATTACCAAAAAGAATGTTGATGGTGAAAGTGTTGTCTTTGAATTTACCATTGGTAATTTCTTCTAGAAATTAGAAACTCGCCAGTGACTGGACGAAACTAAAGTTCAGTGTGAATGGTAAGTCGGAGAGGTCTTGTTCACAGGAACGAAGTGGGAATCCCAGGTCGATGTGTAGGGCGGAGGGTGCGATGGCTAAGATATCGGCGAGAAATCGAATGCTGTAGCCGATGTCCACGAACCAACTTTTATCGCAGCTAAGGTTTGCTTGGGGGAAGTAGACGAGATCCGAGAATACTGCCCCCTGAATTTGGGTCACGGTAAAGAGTCCTAGGAGATTGTTGGTGCTTTTGAAGCTTAAAGCTTGTCGGTACTCTGCGGTGCCCGTAGCCCTTAGTCCGGTGCCGTGAAAATCGGATGGCAGGTAGCTTCGGGCTGCCGAATAGAGAGAACCTAGTTGGAGTTTATGATGTTTAGGCGCGGCTGCTCCTTGGTAATCTAAGCGTAGTCTGGTCGCAATTGCCATTTGGGACGCCAGGGGAAATAAATGCAAGATGCTGGCGGTTAGGTCTGGGTAGCTGTTTTGGATCGGGCCTCCCAAGTTGAACGTTTGGCGAAAGCCGACCAAGCCAGCTTTTCCCCGAAAACTTCCGAATATATTATACCGATTGTCGAACCGATAACCTCCGCCGAGGCTTAGGGTCATAGAGGGATCGCTAGGGGCGGTTTGTAAAAGAACGCTGTAGGATGTCGCCAAGAAAAGGTGATTTTTGTATCTAAGGTTGTCAAGGGGGGAGCCAAAGCTGTAGCTAAAACGTGTTCCGAGAGCCAGTAGTTCCCGGTTGTATGATAAAGACGCTCCGAAGCGGTAACGATAATCGTAGGTAGGGCGTAGTCCCAAATCAACGCCCGTAGAGAATCTTCCATCTATTGCACTGAGCTGTGCAGAAAAATGATTGAGAAGAAACGTCCAGTGGTTCGAGAAATCGTTGTCCTTTTCTGGGGCCTGTCCGAGCGGGCTGTGGAGTTCGACGAGTGAACGTGTGGGGATGAGTTTTAGGGTTTCGCCGTCAGCTTCTGGGGGAATTGTTAAGGTGCCAGGAGCCTTGAACTGAACTTTTCCGGGGCCTTTTGGGGTTTCATATTCAAACCATAGATTTTCTGAGAGAAAACCGGCATCCGGACCGGTTTGCGTTATTCTGAATTGTCGGTCGTTGTTGGACACGGGTTCTAAGGCGTAGCCGATTTTCAGACATTTGGATGTCCATGCTGCCAGGGTTGGCAAATCTCCGCCATTATTCCTGATGAAGTTCATGAAGTCTTCCCAGGTTCTGTTTTTAAGGTCGATCAGCCCCAATATGTCTACATTTGGGATTTCCGCTTGTAGCTTTGAGTAGAGTGGCTCAGCCCGGTGATGCCCATACAGAAAGGTAAGGGGACTAAAATCATGGAGTTTTGGGGTACAGACGGGGCGATAGTAGGTTCGTTGAAACGGAATTGAAGGGGCATGTAAAAGGACATCGACCTGTGGGATGAACGCAAACGGTTTTATTAAGGTCGATATACCTTCACGGGATTCAGACTGAATACTCTGAGAACTATTTTTCTGCGCGTATTCTCTCCTAAGCAATGTTTTGGCTAGAATTGCGCTGAGAAGTCCTTGGAAATGTTCGTTTTGTGCTGAAGTGGAAGCACGAATCACTCTCGTCAAGAGGGCTTCTTGGAGCCTGTTACGGTGTAACTTTTGCAATTGCTCAAGGGGGGGGATGTGAAAGAAACGGTCGCTTATGGCGAAACCGAGGTCGAATTCCACAACCAACTCGCTTCGAAGGGGCAGGATGATGAGGAGCATGGGAGTTCGAAAATCTCTGGTCATTTGATGGTGGGGTAAGGATTCTAGTAGGGCGCGAATTTGTTGTAGGTGGGTGCTTGGTGTTGTTTTTCCAAGTTCCCATAGTTTTGACGGATAACTTCTGGATTGGTTTAAGTTTGGGTAGATAAACAAGGATTCCTTAATGACGCCTTCCTGGATATAGATTGGGGTTAGCTTGAGCGTTTTAGACAGAAGGATAGGCAAGTAATGTCCATGATGGGTTTGGTGGTACTTTTTTTGTTTAGGGGAGGTGGGTTGGGTACCGATGAGACCAGGCTCAATTTGGTTTAACACGATAGTGTAGTGGATGTCTTGTTTTGGGATGAGGTCTGGATGTGTGGAAAGAGTGGGGTGCCATCCGGTTAAGAGACTTAAGTAGTATGGCGATTTCCCAAGTAACTCTCTTCCTTCAGCGACCGTTGTCTTAAAGTGGATGACGAGTGTTTCGTCTTGGTTTTCGATTACTGCTTTTTGTCGATCCTTAAAGTAATTCAATCGGTCCGGCATTTTTCCGCTCTTCATCGTGGGTGGGGACGGTGATAGGGGAGGGAGGTACCAAGCTCGATTTGTATCGGTGAGTGCATCTTCGCGTTGGTGGACCCAGTTTGGGTATTGACTCATATAGAGCGTTTTGCGGTTCGGTTTGCGGCAGTTTAGGGTTCCGGCTACCACGCCCATTTTAACATCGATTTGTGCCTGGATACTGAGTGATTCGCATGGAAGAGGCGTTGGTGCCATGGAGTGTACGGTAATTATGAAGAGGAAGGTAAGGGGCATAGTCTACTCTTAGTCTGTACTAAATAGGAGTTCCAAGCACCCAGTGAGAATAGATTCGAAATAAAGTCCTTTTCTCAATATTCAGATTTCTAAGAGTTGGGACGTTTTTAGGGCTGTGTTGATTTGGTTGGCCATGTCTAGGACCCGACTGGCTTGGGTTAAGTCTACTTTTGGTCTTGACTGGGTCCGAATGGATACGATGAAATCGTTGAGTTGTTCGTAGAGGGGATCTTTGTTGGGGACATCGAGTGTCTTGGCCGAAATAGCAGGCCATTGACCTCCCGAATCAGAATCCCGGTGAACACATTTAACTTCTCGATCCTTACAGTCGACGGAAACGTAGCCGTGTTTGGAGAAGAAACGAATTTTTCTGACTTGTTCCATGGAGGCACGGCCAGCTCTCAGTTCTGCGACTTGCCCCCCACCAAAGGCGAGTCGGACGCTCGCCATATCTGTTTCGGCGGTGACGATTGGCACCCCTGCGGCGCGAACCTCAATGAGTTGGTCTGGAATGATAGCTGCGACCAGATCGAGATCGTGGATCATCAAGTCCATGATCACGTCTATATTTCCCGAGCGTCCAGAAAAGGGGCCGAGTCGTTCCGAGGTGATATAGCGAGCACCAGACACCAATGGCAGGGCTTGTTGAATCGCTGGATTAAAGCGTTCGACGTGTCCCACCTGAACGATTCTTGGCTTTTTTTCCACCAGCGCGATGAGGGTTGATAATTCAGCCTGAGTGGCGGTGGCAGGTTTTTCTATGAGTAGGTGGTAACCTTGACCGAGAAGAGTTGTGGAGGTGTCGGCATGGGTCTCAGTTGGGGATGCTACAATCGCGGCGTCTAGATTGAGTGAGTCGTGGATTTGGTCGATGTGTTCGTAAACGATGCAGTCATGGTCCACTCTTGCCTTCGCTCGTTGATTCGCGTCAGGATCCACGATGGCAACAAGCTCCGCTTCTGGATGTTCTTTTACTTTTGCAGCGTGGTATCCTCCGAGGTGCCCATAGCCGATAATGGCGAATTTGATGGAAGTATGACGCATATGAAAGTTCTCTTTTAATCCAGTCCGATAATCGTTATCCCAACTTGATTTGCTTTTTTGATGATGACTTCAGGTTCAAGTAGTAAGGTTCGGTTGGCTTCGATGCCTAGTACTTTTCCTCCAGCTTTTGAGATCGCCTCGATGGTTTGGATACCGATTGCAGGTATGTCGAAACGCATATCTTGGACGGGCTTGGCAACTTTGACCACCACTATTTTTGTGTTATTTGCGATTTTCCCTGCCCTTAGGATACAAGCATCGGTCCCTTCCATGGCTTCCAAGGCGACGACGGTTCCTTCTCTCACGACCACGGTTTGGCCTATGTCTAGTTTTCCTATTTCTCGCGCCACGCGTAATCCATAATCAAGATCTTTTTGCTCTTGGGCGGTCGGAGAGCGGTTGGTAAGTAGACCTGATGGTGCCAACGCTTCCGGCATAAAAATAGTCGAGTCTACGATCTCAATACCGTGTTTTTCAAATTCAGCTGCGATTGCTCTGAGCATGCCGTCGTCTTTTTTGAGTGCCGTTTGGGCCAGGAGCTTAAGTGCGGTCCAGTCGGGCCGAGCTCCCATGAATAACCGTGTTTTTTTTACGCCTCCGGCCATTGCGGCTTGTTGCACATGGTGTTTTTTAAAGAACCGAATCATGCGTGAGAGCTGTCCCACTTTGACCCATTGGACATCGGGGACGTGGTCGGTGATGGCCGTCTTGGTTTCACCCTCCATGGCGACAGCGACGACGGCTATGTTCTTCTCCATGGCTGCTTTGGCAAATAGCAGTGGGAATGAACCATTGCCGGCAATTAATCCAAATGGGGGAGGGCTGTGTACTTGGTTCATGAATCTTAGCCCTGGTTTCTCCTGATGGAGCAGATACTTCGAGAGGAACTCTTCATGAACTCCACAAATGTTTCCACATGCGGGTCATCAAAGCCAGTTCGAATGGTTTCTAGGGCAAGGGCGCGCGTCTTACCTGAATGGAACAGAATTTTGAATGCGCTCGAAAGCTGAGTGATTGCGGTTTTTGAAAGGCCCTGGCGTTGGAGTCCGATACGGTTGACGCTCACATGGCGCGCTCGGTCTCCTTGGACCATGCAAAAAGGAAGCACATCTTGTGCGACCATGGCACCGGCAGCGACTAAAGCCATTGTTCCAACGCGACAAAACTGATGGATACCTGCAAGGCCGCCCACAATAACGTTATCCCCGAGCGATACATGGCCGGCGAGGCCAACTGAATTCGCCAGTATGACCTGGTTTCCAAGTTCGCAGTCGTGAGCGACGTGTGAATATGCCATAAATAGGCAATCATTACCTACTCTGGTTTCCATTGCGCCGTCTTGAGTTCCTATATTCATGGTTACGGATTCACGAATTGTATTGTTGTTCCCGATCTGGAGGGTGGATGGTTCACCGTCAAACTTGAGATCCTGAGGGACCGTGCCTAGGGAAGCGAAGGGGAATACGGTGTTGTTTTCTCCTATGGTCGTTCTGTTTTGCACGTTTACGTGTGAGATTAGCTTCGTGTTAGCACCTATCCTCGCGTGTGACCCAATGATGCAGTAGGGACCGATTTCCGCAGTGTGGTGGATTTCCGATCCTTCAGCAATGATTGCGGTGGGGTGAATTGCCATTATGATAAGTCCTCCTTGGAAGAGGTGGGATTGGCGTGATCTTTTGTCTCTTTTTCTTTCTTTTGGCTGCGTAAACTTAAAATCTCTTTTCGCATTTTGGGAAGTTCTTTGCGGAGTGCGCTGTAACGTAGCCAGTCTCGGTGAGGCATGGCAGGGGTTCCCGAAAGGATGGATCCCTTTTTGACATTGCTGATGGGGGCAGCTCTTGCGGCGAGCATGACCTGATCTTCGATTTGAATATGGCCAACGACGCCTGCTTGAGCTCCTATAATAACATTGTTGCCGACGGTGGTGCTGCCTGCGATGCCAGCTTGGCTCACGATGACACAATCTTGGCCGATACGAACATTGTGTGCGATTTGTACCAGATTATCGATTTTGGTGCCCCGTCCTATTTGGGTTGCCCCCAGCGCAGCCCTGTCAATGGTTACATTTGCCCCTATCTCTACATCATCCTCGATGATAACGATTCCGACTTGGGGGATTTTATGGTGCTTGCCGGTGCTATCGGAGGCGAACCCAAAGCCATCGCTACCTATGACACTTCCCGACTGAATGACCACACGGTTTCCAAGAATAGAACCATCAAGGAGCTTGGTGCCCGGATGGATAAAGCAGTCTGAGCCTATGGCGACGCCGCGGCCCACATACGCTCCAGCTTCGATGATGGTATTGTCCCCAATCACTGCCTCATCCATGATGATAGCGGCTGGGCCGATACTGGCGGTTTTGGAGAGGGTGGCGGTGGGAGAGATATAAGCACCTGGGGTTATGCCGGGTTTTCTTGGGGCCGAAGGATGGAACAACCTGACCAATTTTGCGAGGGCCACATAAGGTTCAGAGCTTATCAGCTGACTGATGTTTAGCTCTGGGATTGCTTGAGCTAAGAGCAGTCCACCAGCTTGGGTGGTGGCTAGGAGACCCTTGTATTTTTTGTTGGTGAAAAAGCTAAGGTGGTCTCTTGTCGCTCGATTTAGTTCGGCGACCCCAGTGATCTGTTTAGAATGGTCTCCGACGACTTTGCCGCCAACGACTTCGGCCAAGTGGCCAAGGCTAGGCATTCTCTTTTTATTTTTTCGCGTATTGTTTGTTGTAGGCTTTTACAACATCACTGGTAATGTCTTGATGTCGCTTATGGTAGAGCACGGCGGCGTTGATTTCTAGGATCATATCGTAACTATCCCTATCTCCGATTCGGGCGACGATGGTTCGAATTTTTTCGCCGATTCCCTTGGTGATCTTACCTTCTTGGTCCATGAGTTCACGTTGGAGTCCCATGTAGGTTTGCTGCATTTCCATGAATTTACGTTGCAGCTCGTCTTGTTGCTTCGCTCGGACTTCGGGTTTCATCATGGTGGATTTACGGTCGAAATCTTCTTTTTTTCGCTTCATCTCTTTCTGAAGCTTGTCTAATTGGGCTTGTTTGCGCTCGAAATCCTTCTTGAGCTTGGCTTTAGCCGCTTTGCCCTCGTCGACTTCGTTGAGGGCCCGAGACATGTCGACATAACCAACCCGGATTTTACTGGTGGCTGCCTGGAGGGGAGCACCTGTGAGGAAAGCAAAAATGCAAATGCTGATAAGAACGCCATTGAATCGCATAGAAAACTCCGAGAAAACTGCAAAATGTTACCGGTGGGGTGTATCATAATCAAAGACGCGGTCAAGCGGTGTACATTCATGGGCTTTCCGGAGTGAAGGATGCAGCAGCGGAGTCATTTTATCGGGTTTTTACTTTTGCGTGAGGGTTTCATCACCCGTCGCCAGCTCTATCTTGGCCTACGTGACCACAGGAAAAATGGTGCAAGATTAGGGCAAATCATGATCGAAGCCGGGTGGTTGAACGCACAGGACCTGTTGCGGTGCTTGGGGCTTCAATTGGAACTCGAAACTTTACTCCACGGATATCACGGACAAATTTGTGTTGAGATATTTAATCAGTTGGAACCGGAAATTTGGCGAACCCATGGAGTGTTGCCGGTCTCCCAGGACGTTGGTGGAATTACTTTTGTGGTGACGGGGCCTCAAGGGAAGAGCTTCCTAGAGACGACCGACCAATTCTCTGGGCGCGAATTTTTTACTTACTTGGTGGGTGATACGTGTTTCGAAAGTCTGCTGGAGATGGGCGAGGATGTTGGGGATGTTGGGGATGTTGGGGGGCCGGGAGAGACTTTCGATTTCTTTGATGCATTGGCAATACTGCCTGAGGTTGAGGATTGGGGGCACCTTTGGGAGCTCCTTGGTGGCTTGGTGACTGATTTTTCCGACCAATCTTGGTTTTTTTGGGGCGGGGAAGGTGGCGTGATGGAAATGGCCAGTGAATTCAGTCAGTCGCCGGGGCCAGATAACTCATTTTCAGTGGACAGTTCCGAATTGGAAGTTGTTGAGGGGGAGATTCAAGGGATTGAACGGCCTAGATGGCTGGGGGAACCCACGGAAAATGAGGCGTATTTGTATTGGAAGGCGCGACTTGAGGTGCTGGATGGGTCGTTTTTGATGATTATAGGCGCTGTGGCTCTGGAGTTAAGTATTCCCGACGATCTCGTGGAAGTGCAAGAGGCACTCAAAGAGAGTCTAAAGGTCATACGTAGGTTGAAGAAATAGCCCCTAAGTGGTTATTACTTCGCAAACTTCTCAAGGAGATCCCCACCATGGTCAGGGAAATTCCCCTCGCGCTTACTTTTGACGACGTATTGCTCGAACCGCGCTATTCCGAAATCTTGCCCAGTGCAGTTGTGACGGCCACTGAGCTGGTGCCGGGGGTGGAGCTGAATATTCCATTGGTGTCGGCGGCGATGGATACGGTGACCGAGTCTGGTTTGGCGATTGCCATGGCCCGTGAAGGCGGGCTTGGATTTATCCACAAGAATCTGACGGTCGAAGAGCAAGCCGTGGAAGTCTTGCGGGTCAAGAAAAGTGAGTCGGGTATGATTATCGACCCGATCACCATCCCTCCGGATGCGACACTGGAGCATGCTCGGAGCTTGATGGCCCAGCATAATATCAGCGGTATTCCTGTGGTGGAGAAGAATCGGTTGGTGGGAATCATCACCAATCGAGATCTAAGGTTTGAGACGCGTAGTACTTGTCCTGTTCGTGAGGTTATGACGGAGAAGGTCGTGACGGCTACTGAAGGCATTACGATTGACGAAGCGAAACGCCAACTTCAAGAGTACCGGATCGAAAAGTTACCTGTGGTGGATGCCGATGGTGTAATTAAGGGACTTATTACCATCAAGGATATAGAAAAAAGCGAAAATTATCCGAAGGCTACCAAGGACGAATTTGGTCGACTTCGGGTTGGTGCAGCAGTCGGGGTAGGCCCAGACCGCCATGACCGTGTTTCGGCTCTGGTGGAGGCCGGGGTGGATTTGATCACCATCGATACGGCCCACGGACATTCGCAAGCGGTACTTAAGGCAGTGGAGCAGACGAGGGCTGCGTTTCCTAAACTACATCTGATAGCAGGTAATGTGGCTACGGGAGATGCGACGAAGGCGTTGATAGATGTTGGTGTAAACGCGGTTAAAGTAGGTATTGGCCCAGGCTCTATTTGTACGACTCGGATTGTGGCTGGGGTAGGAGTGCCCCAGTTAACGGCTGTGATGAATTGTGTTGATATTGCCAGAGAGCATGGTGTGGCGATTATTGCAGATGGTGGTGTTCGCCATTCGGGGGACGTGGTCAAGGCTTTAGCTGCAGGCGCCTCAACGGTTATGGTTGGGAGTCTATTGGCAGGAACCACTGAAGCTCCAGGGGAGACGGTTTTGTATCAGGGCCGGTCCTATAAAGCTTATCGAGGAATGGGGTCATTAGGAGCAATGCAGGCGGGAAGTGCCGACCGGTATTTTCAAGAAGCGGCTAAGCAACCAGCGAAATTGGTTCCCGAGGGTGTTGAAGGCTTGGTCTCTTTTAAGGGCGATTTAGCGGCCACGATTTATCAATTGGTTGGGGGGCTGAAGGCGGGGATGGGCTATCTTGGAGCATCGGATCTTTCTTGTTTACGTAAGAACGCGAAATTCAACCGAATTAGTACTGCCGGCGTCAAAGAAAGCCATGTGCATGGTGTGACGGTTACGAAAGAGGCCCCGAATTATCGAACTTAAAGAAACCTGTTATCTTAAGGATTGAACAAGCATGAGTCAAACTCACCAGTCTGTACTTATTCTCGACTTTGGATCGCAATATACTCAATTGATTGCCCGCCGAGTCCGCCAGTTGAACGTTTATTGCGAGATTCGACCGTTTTCCATTGGTCTTGACACGGTTAAAGCCCTCAATCCAGCCGCAATTATACTGAGTGGCGGACCCTCATCTGTGTATGGAGAGGGGGCTCCAGATATTGAGAAGGCAGTTTTGGATATCGGTCTTCCCATTTTGGGGATTTGTTACGGGGCACAACTTTTGGCCAAAAAATTTGGTGGTAAGGTCGTACCTTCTGAAGAACGCGAGTACGGTTATGCCAAGGTGACCAAGCAAAGGGATATTCCGGGGGTAGCTGAACCGCTCTTGAGCCAGTTCGAAGCCGGAGAGGATTTTGATGTTTGGATGAGTCACGGAGATAGAATCGAGGAGCTTCCACCCTCTTTTGTGTCTATCGCGCATACCGAGAGCACACCTTTTGCGGCGATTGCCCATGTGGAAAAGCCGGTTGTGGGCCTTCAATTTCACCCAGAAGTCAGTCACACGCCGCAAGGTATTGAGATTCTAAAGGGGTTTCTATTTGGTATCGCGAATTTTCGCGGTGATTGGACCATGTCCTCATTTGTTGAAGAGCAACAAGGTTTGATTCGAGGTGTGGTGAAGCCTGGAGAGAAAGTCATATGTGGCTTGTCTGGCGGGGTGGATTCGTCCGTGGTTTCGGCTCTGCTCAGAAAGGCGATTGGCGATGACCTTGTCTGTATTATGGTCGACAATGGTCTTTTGAGACACAAGGAGGTCGAAGGCGTCCGTGAAGCGTTTACGGGGGCAGGACTTGGGAAGTTGCGGGTGGTGGATGCCAGGGATGAGTTTATGGACGCCCTCAAGGGAATTGAGGATCCTGAATTGAAACGTAAGACCGTCGGGAAAATATTTATCGATGTTTTTGAGCGTGAGTCGACTAAGATTGAGGGAGCTAAGTACCTTGCGCAAGGGACCCTTTACCCCGATGTTATCGAGTCGGTTAGTGTCACGGGAGGACCCTCGGTGACGATTAAGAGTCATCACAATGTGGGTGGCCTTCCTGAAAAAATGAACCTCAGTTTGATTGAGCCGTTGCGGGACCTATTCAAGGATGAAGTGCGGTTGGTCGGTTTAGAATTGGGACTGCCTAGGGAAATTTGTTTTAGGCAACCATTCCCTGGGCCAGGCTTATCGGTTCGAATACCGGGAGAGGTGACTTTCCCGAAGTGCGAGACACTTCGGGCCGCGGATGCCATTATTATGGATGAGATTGTCCAAGCGGGACTTTACGAGAAATGCTGGCAGACTTTTGGTGTTCTCTTACCAGTGCTTTCTGTGGGGGTGATGGGTGACGAACGAACCTATGAAAATGCGCTATCGGTGAGGAGTGTTGACTCGGTTGATGGTATGACGGCGGATTGGAGTCGATTGCCCTACGATGTTCTTGGACGGATATCCAACCGAGTGATCAATGAGGTGCGGGGTATCAACCGTGTGTTGTACGATATTAGCTCAAAACCACCCGCAACCATAGAGTGGGAGTAGCTGGCGACTATTAAGCGGGGATTTCTTCCCACCTCGTTTTTGCTTAATCCTAATTTTCTATCATCCTCCCTTGTTTCCAGATAGAATGGGCAAGGAACAGTTGGGGGCTTTATGACGAATTTTAGGCTTTTATACCGGGGATTTCTCTTATGCTCGGGGGTGGTTGTTTCTCTGCTGTGGACTGGTTCAGTGCTGTTGGCGGGTGATAAAGGGGGTGTGGTTGAGAGTGTATCCCATGGCGAGATTCATTGGGGTAAGGGTACCCTGGTGGTGACCGGAAGCGGCGCTCCTGATTTGCGGGCTCCGAATGCGGCTGTCGCAAGACTCGGTGCAGAGCGTGCGGCAAAAATGTCGGCTTTCCGTAATATTCTCGAAGCAGTTCAAGGGGCTCGAGTTCAGTCGGGGCAGACAGTGGGGGATTTATTGGCGACGCAACCTGAAATGCGAACCAAGGTTCAAGGGGTGGTTCGTAACTTTAAGGTTCTTGATACTCGGTATTATTCTGATGGTGGCGTGGACCTGGTTGTAGAGGTACCACTCTCGGGGGTTTTGTTGGAGACTTTGGTACCCGCTGGAGCATCGGGTGACACTGCGACAGCTGGCGGTCGTGGTGTACTTATCCAGGCGAAGGGGATGAAGTTAGTGCCAGCGCTTGCGCCTAAGATCTTGGATGAATCGGGAAACGAACTCTACTCGGCGGCCATCGTTAATCAAGCGGCGGCATTAAAGTGGGGGTACGTGGCTTATTATAAGACGCTCAAGCAAGCGAAAAAAGATGTGAGAATCGGCAAGCAACCCCTAATAGTGAAGGCCTTGCGTCCCGATACTGCGGGTGGGAGTGACATTGTTCTTGAGGCGAGTGAGGTTTCAATACTGAAGTCCGCGATGGCCTCCTTGAGGCAGGGAAGAATCGGAATTATCGTAGATTGATTAGGGGGGGCATGGGGATGAATACAAAGATGATTCGAAGTTGCATGGTTGCTTTTGTTTTTGCGCTATTTTTAGGGTCGGGGGTGTCCTTTGCTCAAAAGGGTGGGGGGGCGAAGGTCAAGGCCAAGGGTCAAGCGGCAATTTATGGCGATGATGTGGCCAACGCTCGGGACCGAGCTATTCAAGATGCCCAACGAAAGGCGGTTGAACAGGCTTTAGGGTTGATGGTTAGCAGCGAAACTTTGATGAGTAACTTCCAGCTTATTTCCGATGAGATTTTGACCAAAGCCAGTGGTTATGTCCGAGGCTATAAGATCCTTAAAGAGGGTCGTACTGAGGATGGGATTTACGAGGTTACGATTAAGGCTAAGGTTGGAAGGAGCGTTTTAAAAAGCGATTTACAAGGCGTTCTTGCAATCCTAGAGACAAAAAATATGCCCCGTGTTTTGGTGATGATCTCTGAACAAAATGTAGGCGGTGGAGGAAAGCCTTGGTGGCAATCGGGTGGTACCGTGAGTATGGATGCTGCGGAGAATACTTTTATTGATGCTTGGAGACCCAAAGGGATTGAGTTTGTTGATCGGCAGGCTTTGACCGGTGAGATCAGTACGAGGGGGCCACTGGCTCAAGAGCCTTCCGCTTCCGAGGTGAAGACTTTTGGGGCGAAGGTGGGTGCAGAGGTTGTGGTGGTTGGTAAGGCCATTGCTTTAGACAAGGGCGCCATTATGAATACGGCCATGAGATCAGTTCAGGCCACACTTTCCCTAAGGGCGATCAATGTGGACTCGGGTCGCGTTTTGGCCACAGCCATCGTGAATAAGGCAAACCCTCACGTGGATCCGATTGTTGGGGGGACACTTGCCCTTAAGAAAGCAGCTGAAGCTGCCGCCGAAGAGCTCTTGCAAAAGATATTGGCTGTTTGGGAACATGAGGCATCAGGACCTTCAAAATTGGTTTTGAAGGTAAAAAATATTCCTAAGTTCAGAGTGCTGCGAACTATGCAGAAGTTTTTGGGGAATCAAGTACGTGGCATGCAAAAAATTAGGCAGCGAAGTTATCGGGGGGGCGTTGCTGAACTTGAGGTGGAATTTAATGGGTCCACATCTGATCTTGCCATCGAGTTAGAAGAAAAACGTTTCAATGGCTATTCCTTGGAAATAGAAGAAATCACCGGAAATGTGGTCATTGGCAGCCTCACGAAATAGTTCTTTGGGAAAATATCGATGGGGATTAGGTGGAACCATGAATCGAATCGTCTTAACAATGACAACGGTGTGCATTCTATGCTTGACGACATTGCTCGCTGTGCCGGTAATGGCGTCAAAAGACGCGGGGGTCGTGATTTTTCTGACAGGGAAAGCGGAAGTAAGTATCGATAAAAAGAGCTGGTCAAAGTTGGTTGTTAACAACGTTATTTTTTACGGGACGCATCTTCGAACGAAGAAGGGTACGCGGATGGAAATCAAACTTGGTAATGGCTCGCGGATCCGTTTGGCACCTAATTCACAGATATTTCTAAGTGACCCACAAGGCCGAATCAAAGGACGAAAACCCGGAATGAGTATTCAATTAACCGTGGGTAAAATTTGGTCGAAGGTACGCGCACTCATGGGAGCCCAGGATAATTTCGAAGTAAAAACCACCCACGCGGTAGCCGGTGTGCGAGGGACTTCATTTAACGTTGCTGTGGATAACAAAGGGACCAGTGTGAACGTTTTCGAGGGTAAAGTCCTGGTGTCTAATAAGCCGATTTATCAAATCAAGGGCCATACGAAAGCGAACCGAGTCCCGGTTTCTGGGCCGCAAATGATTTCGAAACGAGAGTGGAATGAAACCATCGCCAATGCCATGGAGTCTATTCGGGTTGGAAAAGACGGGAAGATGAGTAAGGCTATGCCGATTCCGCGTGGTAAAAAGAAACGGAGCCCCTGGGAAGCTTGGAATATGAAGCGCGACAAGGCTACCGAAGCAGAGTTTTAGACGGGCTTTGAGCCCCGGGCCTTGAACGGATTGTCCGCAAGGTTTTAATGTCGGTTCAGATGAACCAAAAAGATCTTGATTGTTCCTGGTCAAAGCTCTAGAACCGGCCGTATCTCGTCGGAATGTCGGGCGCTTAACTCAGTGGTAGAGTGCCACCTTCACACGGTGGAAGTCACTGGTTCAAGTCCAGTAGTGCCCACCAACACTTTAGGTGAGACTCAATTATCCAGCCGAAATCTTGAGAACCCAAGTTAAATCAATTAAGAATGCTTTGTTGCATGCTTAGATTCTAAGTGCAGGGAGACCGTTTAATGCGGGATACAAGGAAACTTTACGAAAAACGTTCTAGGCGATCTGATGGGAAATCCGGCGGTCGAGGTGGACGTGATCCCCAGAGTGATGTGAAGCGATGGATTGCTTTGAGTGTCTTGAGCTTGGGGATATTTGGGGCAGGCTTTTTGATGGGAAGGAATCTTGACTCCCCGGATACAGAAAAATTTCCGGCGCGGAGTGTGGCGGCAATTGACGAGGACCATGTGCGGCACGTGATGGCAAAGAGCGAATTTCACGAACTTTTAACCGAACCGGTTGTCGAGGAGGCACCTCAGTTGGACGTCGTAAAGCCTTCAAGGAGGACGCCGGATGAGTCTGCCGAAGATAAACGCCCCACCGAGCTGCCCGGTGACAAGGATGCGAAAGTAACAGCGAGGTTATTGCTAAACAAACTTCTCAAGAAAACTGAAGGGATGATAAACAGGGCGACAAAGTCGGATATTCAGGGAGAGGACGTTCAAGTTAAGCGGATCGAGGAAGACGCCGCTTCTCTGGATGGGCAAGATGATATTTACACTGTTCAAGTTAGCTCCTTTCAGACAGAAGAAGAGGCCCTGTCGTTTGCGGCGAGACTTAAGCGTTTGGATTACAGTCCATATGTTCTGGAAAGTGATTTGGGGGTCCGGGGGGTTTGGTATCGCGTGCGAATTGGAAATTTCACCAGTAAATCCCAAGCCGATGATATTCATCAGCGCTTGACCAGCAATAATATTCCTGGCTGGATTTTGAGGACACGTATGTAGGTCCTGTCTGGATTAGGATGTTTCAGTGGCCGCTTCCGGTAACGGTTTTTCGCAATCGGGGTTCTCGTCGGTGCACTGAGGTTCAGCAGCGGGCGGTTCGGTTGTTGGTTTAGGCTCAGGCTCAGGGGTTACGAGCTCTTTCCAGTTATCGGCTTGGCCATCGGAATCAGAATCGAAGCCGATTTTCATGAGTTGGCCAGCTTGAAAAACTTCCCATGTGTCTATCTTTCCATTTCCGGTTCGATCGGATTCAATGGTGACTAGGTTTCCCTCCTTATAGCGTTCGAAGACATCACCGGTACCATCCTGTGTGAGATCAATTTCTCGAGATTTCAAAAGACCTGCGATGAAAGTCGAAATTACTTCGAATCGTCCGTCGTAATCGAGGTCGGCTCTCTCTTTTTCCAATTCACCAGAGGCATCAAACTCCTGGATGAGGTCGATGATTGCATCGTAATTCAGGTCGATCTCTTTACGTCTGATTTGACCGGAATTTTCGATGGCAAATTGAAATAGGTCAGCTTCGCCGTCACCGTTGAGGTCCAGTTCTTGAATTGTCCAGCCATTTTGGGCCGCCAAGGCGGTGCGGGCGGAGGGGGTACCGGGTATGTCTGTGGGCAAAACGGGTTTAGGGGGGGCTTTTACAGCTGCCAGGTTGCTGCAACCAATGAAGAAGAAAATAGGGATGAATGCCAATCGCATAGCGCCTCCAGGAGAACCAATAAGTATGAGGTTGCCACGTTTATATGGGTCTTTTCAACGGGCAAATGCGGGAAGACAGTATATTGCAATATATATTTACATATGGCAAAATATGGTTACCTCTGGAAGTTTGTTGCAGTTACGGTGGGGGTGCACGATGGCAGAACAAAAGGTTGAGAAGAAGATTTCTACGACTGTTTATATCACCCAAACGCAGTCTGAGCGATTGAAACAGCTTCATGGGCGGACCAAAGTACCCGTCGCTGAATACATTCGTCAGGGGATCGATATGGTCCTTGAAGAAAATGCCGATAAGTTACCCGGGCAGCTTTCTTTAATGAAGTAGTTTTGTGGCTTGGAGCTGTTTTAATTGTCACGGGGCTAATTGTCACGGGAGCTATTGACTTCGCAGCCAAAAGGTCCAGAACGGGCACATTGGGAGCGGTTCGCTGGCTTTTTATTTGATAGATTGTGTAGGCTATGTCCAAGAATATTCGAAATTTCTGTATTATTGCCCATATTGACCACGGCAAGAGCACCTTAGCAGATCGCATTCTCGATGTTTGTCAGGCTGTAGATGAGCGGTCGGAGCAGGCACAGCTTTTAGACAGCATGGACTTGGAGCGTGAACGAGGAATCACAATCAAGGCTCAGGCTGTTCGGTTGAGGTATGTGGCAAACAATGGAGAAGAGTACCAGTTTAACCTGATCGATACCCCCGGACATGTCGATTTCACCTACGAGGTGTCAAGATCTCTATCTGCCTGTGACGGTGCCATTTTGGTGGTCGATGCGACTCAGGGGGTTGAGGCCCAAACTCTCGCGAATGTTTACCTTGCTTTGGAAAATGACCTCGAAATTCTAACGGTGATTAATAAAATCGATTTGCCGAGTGCGGACGTGGAACGCGTAAAGTCGGAGATCGAGGAGATTATCGGCTTACCCACAGATAACGCAGTCAATGTGAGCGCTAAAACGGGGATGGGTGTTCCCGATGTTCTTGAAGCCGTGGTTGCGTATTTGCCTCCCCCTGAGCAAGACAAAGAAAAGCCTTTGAAGGCTTTGCTCTTTGATTCATGGTTTGACGCGTATCGTGGGGTAATGGTTTTGGCTCGGGTGGTGGAAGGGGAGATGAAGAAAGGAACACCTCTGCGGTTTTGGACAACTGGAGCCGAATATCAGGTACAGGAATTAGGTGTGTTTGGGCCTGAGCCAGCGCGGATTGATACGCTTTCGGCTGGGGAAGTTGGGTTTATTGTTGGAGGGATTAAGGATATCCATCAAACCCAAATAGGTGACACCATTACAAGTGCCACGATGCCGTGTGAGCGCCCTTTGGAGGGTTTTCAAGAAGTACAGCCGATGGTTTTTTCCGGGATTTTTCCCATCGAATCCAAGGATTATCAATCTCTGAGAGATGCTCTTGAGAAGCTCAAGTTGAATGACTCGTCGTTTCAATTTGAGCCAGAGACCAGCATTGCTTTGGGGTTTGGTTTTCGCTGTGGCTTTCTCGGCCTTTTGCATATGGAAATCGTTCAAGAGCGGCTCGAACGCGAATATAGCCTGAGCCTTATTTCCACTGCACCCACGGTTATCTATTTTTCCTACACCAAGGATGGGGATAAAATTCGGGTCGATAATCCATCCCATCTACCTTCGGCTTCAGAGAGGGATCGGATTGAAGAACCCCGCATTAAGGCTTCAATCCATGTTCCCAATGAATATGTTGGCGTGGTGATGAAACTTTGTGAGGAGCGACGGGGGCGCCAAATGGATTTAACGTATACGGACTTTGGCCGGATCCAGGTCGTGTATGATCTTCCTTTGGCTGAAGTTGTTTTCGACTTTTACGACCGACTCAAGAGTGTTTCTCGCGGTTATGCTTCTTGTGATTATGAGGTTATGGCTTATGAAAAAGCGGATTTGGTTAAATTGGACATTCTTATCAACGGGGAAGTTTGTGATGCACTTTCGTTGATTGTTCACAAGTCATCGGCTTTCCATCGTGGGCAGATGCTTTGTAGTAAGTTGAAGGAGATCATTCCCCGTCAACAATTTGAGGTGGCCATTCAGGCAGCAATTGGCACCAAGGTGATCGCCAGGACGACGGTGAAGGCTTACCGTAAGAACGTGACTGCAAAGTGCTATGGAGGAGATATCAGCCGTAAGCGAAAGCTGCTCGAAAAGCAGAAAGAAGGTAAAAAACGTATGAAGTCGGTGGGTTCTGTCGAGTTGCCTCAGGAAGCTTTCTTGGCGGTTTTAAAGACGGATTAACCGGAAAAAGGGTGTAATTTAGATGACGGTTGGTCCCACAACTTCGAAATCCAAGCCAATATCCAAAGATTCAACCGTTGGTGGTTGGTGGGAGTCCATTAAGTCAATTTTATTGGCTGTGCTTATTGCCCTAACCCTAAGGGCGTTTGTGATTGAAGCCTTCAAGATCCCCAGTGGCTCGATGATTCCAACGTTGGCCATTGGAGACCAAATATTTGTGAATAAATATCTTTATGGCATTCGAGTTCCCTTTACCTCGACTCTGTTGACGAGATTTCAAGCTCCTTTACGGGGGGATGTCATTGTCTTCATTTGTCCTGACTCACCGAGCGATGATTACATCAAGCGGATCGTGGCGACTGAAGGTGAGGTGGTTGAAGTGCGGGGGGGCACGGTTTATGTGAATGATGAGCCCATTAAGCGCGGTCGGGAAGGGGTTGAGACCTTTGACGACCGGGAGCTACAAACCGGGCGTTGGCACCCACTACGGGCAGTTCGCTTTAATGAGAGCTTTGGCAATAGGAGCTACACGACTCTCGAGGCCTTCGGCGATTTTCGGCAAATGCCGGATTATGGGCCCTACATTGTTCCCGAAGATCATGTTTTTGTGATGGGAGACAATCGAGACCATTCAAGGGACAGTCGAATTTTTGGGCCAGTGCCGAGGCAGAATATTTTGGGGAAAGCAATGTTTGTCTGGTGGTCTTGGGGTAAAGACGGTTTAGCCACGGACCGACTGGGAACCTGGATCGATTAAAGCCACCCATCTTCTGTGGTTTCAATAAAATATCTTTGCGGAGTCTTGGGCTTTCGATACAAGTCGGGCCTTAGGAGGCGGTGTTTTAGTCGCTTGGGAGTGGAAGGAAGGTCAAAGGATGAATGACGTGGTGTTGAATGCGGAAGGTGTACACGAAGCGATTGAGCGTATTTGCCAAGAGATTTGTGAGCAGGAACGCGGCAATAAGCTTGCGATTGTAGGCATAAGACACGGTGGCGAGGTGCTTGCTAAACGCGTGGCTACCAGGATCGAACAGCTGCTCGACTGTGAAGTCCCTGTGGGGTTTGTAGATATTACTCTCTATAGAGATGATGGTTTTGGGCGTGCCGAGTGGCCGGAAGTGGGGGTGACTGAGATTCCTTTTAACCCCACTGAGAGCATCGTGGTTTTGGTCGATGATGTGCTTTTTACGGGCCGAACTGTCCGGGCGGCTCTGGATGCTATTCTAGACTATGGTAGGCCACCGGCCATTCGGGCCGCTGTTTTGGTTGACCGAGGCCTCCGTGAATTACCGATTCGGGCTGATTTTGTTGGAATTCAATTAACGACTGAGCACGATCAACATGTGCGCGTTAATCTTACGAATGCCGAGGAAGACGATATTGTCGTTGTTTCCGTGAGAACAAAACAGTAATAGCCGTCCAAACTTTGGTTCACGAGACCGAGAAACAAGGCGAATAACGATGATTCAAGGCCAGCATCTTCTTGGAATGGAAGGACTCAGTGCGGATACCATTTATAGTATCCTCGATACTTCCAAAAGCTTTAAACAAGTGTCAAAACGGACCATTAAGAAGGTTCCTTCATTGCGAGGGAGAACGATTTTAAACGTTTTTTACGAGGCGAGTACGCGTACCAGGGTGAGCTTTGAGCTTGCGGCCAAGCGTTTGTCGGCCGATGGCGTTAATATCGCGGCGAGTGGTTCATCCACGGCCAAGGGCGAATCCCTTCTAGACATGGCCCAAACTCTCGATGCAATGCAGGCGGATGCGGTTGTTATTCGCCACGGGCAAAGTGGGGCACCTCACTACCTCGCTGATCGGATCAACGCGCGCGTGATTAATGCAGGTGATGGGCAGCACGAACACCCCACGCAGGCACTGCTTGATATTTTCACCATTCGAGAGCATTTTGCGAATCTGGAAGGCCTGGAAGTGGCCATTGTAGGGGATATTCGACATTCTCGGGTGGCGCGGTCCAACCTAATCGCGATGCGAACGCTCGGTATGAATGTGCGTGTGGCGGGGCCTACTACATTGGTGCCAGCTGAATTTGAAAAGGCGTATGACTGTACGCGGGTTGCTTCAGTGGAGGAAGCGATGGAAGGTGCACAGGTGGTGATGGCTCTCCGGCTTCAGAAGGAGAGAATGGTGAGTGGGCTTTTACCTTCGCTTGGAGAGTATGCGGATTTTTATGGCATTAATAAAACCATGATGGGCTTAATGGCCGATGATGGGATTCTAATGCATCCAGGACCGGTCAATCGCGGAGTCGAATTGTCTCCCGATGTGGTGAATTCAAAGCGCAGTGTCATTTTACAACAGGTTGAAAATGGCGTGGCTATTCGCTGTGCTGTGCTCTTTCTGCTCTTGGGAGGAGAAACGCCATGAACCAGATTTTGTTTAAGGGAGTTCGGGTGATCGACCCTGTTCATCAGCTCGACGGGGATTTTGATGTCTTACTGAAAGGGGAGAAGATTGCGGCGGTAGAGCCGGTGGGCAAGCTTAAGCCGACGGGTGAGGTTAAGGTTTTGGATGGTGTTGGGAAATGGTTAACCACGCCCTTTGTTGATCTCCACACCACCATTGCCTGTCCGTCGGAGTCCTATAAGGAAGACCTACACTCTGTCCAAGACGTTGCGGTAGCGGGGGGATTTGGGACAATTTTGTTGATTCCATCCAAAGAAATGCCCATGGATACACCTGAGATTATTCATTATATCCGCGAGCGTGCCGATGCTTATGGCAAATGCTCTGTTCTACCGGTTGCGGGGTTGACGCACGGGCTTTTGGGGGAGCGGTTGAGCGAGCTTGGTTTGCTGCAGGCAGCAGGAGCGGTTGGGGTTTCTAATGGACCGGTGCCGGTGAAGAACACGCAGCTCCTGCGCAACGCGTTTGAGTACGGTACCGATTTTGGGCTGCCTTTTATCTTGGAATCGATGGATGCTTATTTGGGTGAACACGGTGATATGCATGAGGGCGCTATGTCGACGACATTGGGCCTTCGAGGATTGCCGCGGACGGGAGAAGATGTTGCCACCGCCCGAAATATTTTTTTGGCGGAGTTAACCGGGGCAAGATTGCATTTGGTTATTTCCAGCATGGCGGCGGCTGAATGTGTCGCCAAGGGCCAGGCGCGAGGTGTTGATATCTCCGCCCATACCTCAGCCCACCATTTATTGATGACCGACAAAGCTCTCGTTACTTACGATACGAATTTGAAATTGAGACCGCCACTGCGGGAGGCCGAAGACCGGATTGCTTTGGCTGAAGCACTCAAACAAGATATCCTAACTGGCATTGCGTCACACCACCATCCACAGTGTTCTATTGAGAAAGATTGTACTTTCGGGGTGGCGGGTTTTGGAAGTCTGGGGCTTCAGACTTGTTTTGCAGAAGCCCTTGAGGCGTCAAAGTTACGTCAGATCAATCCGATGAAGCTGCTCGAGAAGCTTACGGTTGGGCCTGCTGAGGTTATTGGGCTTGAACTACCCGGGCTTACGGTGGGAGCACCGGCCAACGTGGTTATGCTGGATCCCGGTTCTGAATGGCGACTAAATTCCGAAACGAATCGGAGTAAGAGTGAAAATTCTGCGGTTTGGAATCGGTCCCTAAGGGGTCGGGTTGACTTTACTGTCCTTGATGGAAAGATTGCTTACGAAGCGGATATTCAGGCTTAACAAGAGTCTCGCTGAATCTTTTTGCCAATAAGGTGACCGTTGGGGAGCCTTATACTTTTGGGTTGGTTAATCTTAGTATGGGGGCTCATGGGTCTACCAACTTCTCGAACCAGCGGGACTCAATGGGATGGGTGAGGTGGCTCTAGAATTTTAGCTACCCGGTGAATCGAAGGTATTGATGGCCGGGAGTACGGGAATCCTGGGGAAATAAGTCCCCCCCCCATGAACCCTGGTTCTGTGATTTAGAATTTCCTCACATGAATAAGCGTGATCACACACGGTTGTACCAATCCTTTTGGCGTGTTTCTTGAATTTTGAAAACGATGTCGGCTCTATAGCCATCGCTGTGAGAATTGGCCGTTGGATACTGGAAACGTTTCGTGGGTTGGTGCCTTTGTGGTAGTCTTAGTTGAGTACATGTTGGGATATGGGATGATGTCTCAATTCTTTTAGGCTTACCTAATCGAATCATTCATGGCGCTTATCGTATTTTCTTAGTGGAGTGTCGGATGGAGTCCATCATACCCACGGTGATGACCGTTGACGACAACAAAACGGTTCGGGAAATTATTTGTGCCTCTTTAGAAGAACGTGGCTACGACGTTGTGGTGGCGGCGGACGGTAAGGTGGCTCTGGAGTTACTTCAGGTTCGAAGAGTGCAGCTGATTCTTCTCGACGTGATGATGCCAGATCTTGATGGTCTCGGTTTTCTTCAAGCGCTTCGCTCTCGTGACGATAAGACCCCGGTGGTTCTACTGACGGCGAAGACCGAGACGCGAGTTATTTCCGAGTGCCTTAAGTTTGGTATCAAAAGCTATATATCCAAGCCTATTATTCCCGACCAACTTATCAGGGAGATTGAGTCGCTTTTGGGTACACCACCCGAAATAGCGTCCATGATAGGTGTGGGGAGGGGGCATGGTTGGGGGCAGATGCTCTTGGTGGACGCTAGTGAGAAAACAGCATTCAAGTTGCGTGAGCTACTGCCGAATACGGTGGAATTGGAAACGGCGCTTGATTTTCAGAGAGCTCTCAATCGAGCGAGTGCATGTAATTACGGTGCCGTTTTGGTCGATAATCGGGTGAAGGGGGCTGAATTAGGGGACGCTCTCAATTATTTACGACCTCTTCTTCCACATGCTGTATTTATCGCGCTGTTTTTGAAAAAGGATGTCGACCCAGAACTTGTTGCTTGGGAGTTGGGGTTTGATGGCCACATGATTAAACCGATTCGACAAGAGGATATGGAGCATCTTTTTGACGCCATTGGCTATTACGACTACGAACTCCAAAATGTCCTTTCGGTAGCCGGTACGATATTGTACCCACTTCCGGCTTCAAAATACTCTGCAAGTTTGGAACGCTACTTTTCGAGTTTGGGGGAACAAATTGGCGATTGGATAGAAAAACTTGGCGCGAATTGTGTGGAGGGTCTTGTTTTTGATGGGACGCATCTGCCGGAATCGTCTTTGAGTGGTCCTTTGGTGCGGATGGCGGTTCAGTTGAGTCTCGATCTGGGAATGTCCATTGATGTTGTGGGGCGAGATGAGTTTAAAGACGATTTAGGAGAGCTTTTAAGTTGTGATGATGTTCGATTTAGAGAAATATAAATTTATGACTTTGGGTGTTCTACGTTGCTCAGGCTGGCCTTGATGTTTGATGGTTTTAGGAATGTGGCTCGTTTGGCGCGGTGGCTTGGCCCATGGGCCGACGATGCTTTTCTGCCTAGAGGTATTCAACGGGAGGAGGTGTCATATCCCATGGGGAACGGCGGTGGTTCTGTGCGGGTGTGGGCGTATTGGCCGCAAAGAAAGAAACTGAAAGGGGCCTATCTTTTGGGACCGGGATTTCATTTTCTTGGTGCTCCCCATCCTCGGATGGATAGGCTTGCGCGTGTGTTAGCATCAGTAGGTAACCTCGTTTTTTCGCCTTTTATCAGTGACTACATGAATATGAGGATCCGTCCGGACTCAGCGGAGGAGTTCAAGGCCGCATTTGATGGCCTTTTGGTGCATCCGCGTTTCCCAGCTGGTGTCAAGCCGGGGGTGTTTGCTATTTCTTTTGGTTCATGGCTCGCGTTGAAATTGGCCACAGATTCTCGACGCGGATCGCGAGTGGGGGGGATGGTTCTCTTTGGTGGCTATGCAGATTGGGAAGAAACCATCGAGTTTACAGTCAGTGGTGAAATTCGAGGGGTTTCTCAAGGCGCCTATGATATCCGCAATGTTGCTGCAGTTTTTAGGCATTTACTTGAGGCATTTGATGTTTCTGATGATGTTGGGCTGCTGTTAAATCAACGTTGGATGGAATTGATTCGTCGTACTTGGGAGATCGACAGCATGAAAACTCGGAAGGCCTGTGCTGATCTGGCGGCGGAGTTAATGGTGGGGTTACCGGAGAAAGTACGTCCCTTATTTTTACAGGGATGCGGGGTTGGTGGAGGCGCCAAAGAGGTTGTTCAAAAAGGTTTGGAGAGTTTGGATTTTAGTTATTTAAATACAGGAAGTGATTTCCCAAAGATTTCTTGTCCCGTCTATTTGGTCCACGGCTATGATGATGACGTGATTCCTTATTCCCAGTCGCAAAAGCTATTTGAGATGTTGCCGTCCCATATTGAAAAGGACCTCTTGTTGACTGGGCTTTATGGCCATAGTCGGAGTGAGAAAGGTGGGTTGAGTGGCAAACTGGGGGCCGTTATTACAGAACTCGTGGTTATGTTCAGAATGTTGAAAGTGTTGGAGGAAATAGGGCGTAAGGGCGCTTAAGCAAAGCCCTCTTGATGGCTACTTTGAATAGCTCTTTGTTATGGGCAATTTTTCGAGACTCTTTTCAAGCCAGCTCCACTTTTTACTGTGGCCCGCGGGGGGGGCGTAAATCTGGACTTTTCCGTAGAACACATCGTCGCCGGTGTTCTTAATGGACCAGGAGTTTATCGTTTGGGAAGGGTTTGCGAAGTAGAAATGGTAAGGATTTGTATCTCTTCGATTGATGCTTATTGGGGCATTGTTGTGGTTGAGCTCTAGGGTGCTACCCCGAATAAAGAGAATTTCGAGCCGAGAACTTGGATTTAAGGGGGCGGAGGCCAACCAGGATTGCCCAGGACGAAGTTGGATGAACTTATCGAAGTTCATTTTCATAGCCTGATTGCTGTGCGCTTTGATATCTTCGATAAGGCCTCGGTAGGCAAAAAGCTCATCATTCAAAAGGGCGATGGTTGCAGTGTCGTTGGCGGTATTCTTATTGGCTGTGGATAAGCTAAATCGCATTGCTTTCGCATCACTTTCGGCTTTTTCAAGGGATTCGAAGGACAGGCCCAGCCCCATGATTACAAGAAGGAGAGCCGTCCACCCTATGGGGGTGACCTTCTGGGCGGAGAGGGTGGCATTATCCCAAGTACGAAAGCGCAAAGCTACGATGGTACCTATGGTCACCATGGCAGGCCCCAAATAAGTCATGGTATTTTCCCATCTCACAGTCAACGATAACCTCCGCATTTAGCCCAAAGCTTGGAAAGGATGCAATCCTAATTCAAAAAAAGAAAGTACACCGGGATTTTTAGGCCATACCAATAGGTATTAAGGAGCAGTTTTTCATGAGGCTACCATCTTTGCATGAAAGGCTTTTGGCTGCACCTGGGCTGCTGTAGCGAGAAACGAGAAAATCAACATTTTTGGCATCATCATGACTAAGATTGGTCCAAAGATAGTCTTTGTAACCTTTTTTCTTTGTGAGAAACCTTAAAGTGAATTTTTATGGGCTTGAACCATCTCACAACCGACTGCCCACCCCAGAACGTGTCGGGTTATGGGAACCCGAATCTTAAGTTGTTGGCTGCAAAAATGTGTTCACTGCACTTCGAACAATGGTACTGCCGTTTCGGTTGAATCCCTTTTCGAGATGGTGCGCCAGAAATAAAAAACGCAGCGATCCCATCAAACAACCAATCCTCTTTCTTCTCGAAGCGGCTCGGGGCTTTCATGTTCTCCTGCGGTGTTGAGTGAGGTAGGGTGCAGTGTCACACCTATCGCTTTGAGCATTGGTGATGACCCCATTTCTCTGGAGTTTATGGTGGGGTTTTTGTGACCGTATGGTCTGTGGTGTTGCATGCTCCCCAAGCCATAACCGGTTCCGGTGTCTTACGGAATCAAGGAGGTCTAGCAGAGGAGGCGTCGAGTCGATTTGAGTTAGCGTTGCTTCTGGGGGGGGGATGCGGTTTACCAAAGAGCGGCCTGTTCCCGGAGTTTTATCGACACCATCTTGGGGGCGTTGACAGTACGACAGTCTCGGTTGCTATTTCAGAAGCGTATTTGGCTGCGCGATTTGTAGGTGACGCTCTTCTGTTTTTTTTGATTCTAGTTTTCACTTATGAGAATGGCAAGTAGGGGCGGTCGCATAAAATGGAAATACTTTTGAGCTTCGGATTACCAATCCTTTCGTCAATAGATTGATCTTTATAGACATGGGGGGGATGCGTTGGCGTGAATGCTTTTAGGTTTTGGATGATTCGCCGAACATCCGCTCCAAGGTATGTCGCTGGCGATGGTTTATGCTGACGAAAAAGTAGGGCCTTTTGACGATGAATTCGCGGGTCTGTGGATTCGAAGAGATGAGAGGATTTTAAGGTAAGAGACGGAAAAGCAGAGGCATAAGCTGTTCAAGTAAGCCGTGTCGATTTTAATCTAAGCAACACTTGGCGGTTCGTTTTTGAAACGAGGGTCGTTTTGGGCGGGGTATGGATGATGCCAAGTTTGAGCTAGGATTGGATGGCAGATAATATGCATTATGGTGAAAATAGCGTGTGGGTGGATGTGGGCTCAGGGCTTGAGTCATGGGCTGGCACATTGGGGAGCGTAGCTTGGAGGTTTGGTTGGCTAAAACCGGAATTCTAGTCCCTGCGGGTTTGCGGGGATCTGTGCTTTGGTCGTTGAATGCTTGGTTCTAATCGAGGGAGGCCGATATGTAGGGGATTTATTGGTTGAAATTCGTGGTTGAAACTCGCTCCATAAGCCATCGCAACAGTTCCACATTTCCGAAGGCCCGTACTTGAACATTTTGGCCTGAGAATAGATTTTGTGGCTCAGCCCCGTCTTCGAAACATTTGGCGACTGCGGGGCCGAAAATAATGCCCACACTGGGGTTCTCAGAAATGCCGCGTTTGATGGTCAGTGAGTCTCCCAATAGCTCGTAAAAGGCGGAATATCCTGGGCTCCCTGAGACCAAGAATTGGATAGAAAGAAACTGCTGTGGGGAAGCAACGGTTCCATGTTGGATGAGCATTGGAAGGAAATCCTCGAAATACGCTTGGCACCGTTCTAGGGGGAATTCCTTAGGCTTAGGCTCTTCGATTAGAGATTCGAGATTTGCGAATAAAGCTGAAGCCATCATATTCTCCTTGTTGAATCTTGACCATCTTTGACTCAATTGTCGGAAAATTACTTCGATATGTTGCGTCAGTTTTTAACTCTCTGTGTGGATTTTCGGCGTTTCAGGGTGTTACGACGAATGGAGCAACCTTTTTTTGCGGGTATCGATAATTCCGAGGAACAACAAGGAACCAAACTATTCTAAGGAGTTAGAAATGTGGTTAGCAACAGCATTGACCCCGAGTCCCCGTCTTCGGCGCCCCGTTCGCCGACAAGCATCTGGGGCTTCTGAACGGCAAGCCTTAGACCGCCTAAGGGAGTCGGTAGAACGTATTGACGCGCGACGATTCCCCATCATGGAGGACTTTATTTGGACTTTCTCGGTGACGGTTGAACAGGTTTTACTATAATTGTGGCTGTGGCCCGGTGGTAAAAATTAGGTGCTTAGACGCCACCAGTAGAACAAGTTACATCTGTTTTCCCTACGAGCGTCGGTTTTTTCTTCCCCCTTGTGCCCAGGTTGGCTATCTATTGGAGGGGATCGAGCAACCGAATTTTTGGGGAGACGTGTTCAATGAGTTTTGCCGACAGCGACCTACTTTCACCGGACCTCCACACCAACAATCCCGAACCTTTTTCTGAATACTTAAGAGAAGAGGAACCGCTTTTCTGGGATAAGAGAAGCGAACTATGGGGCGTTTCGAGATACGATGATGTTCTTTTTGTTTCAAAGAACACCGATATTTTCTGTTCAGGCAAGGGGGTTGTTCCCAAGGTAGGGCAAGATGATTGGCCAGATGAGGCTATGATCAATCTTGATGGCAAGGCCCACACCAGGCAACGTGCCCTCGTAAGTAAGGGGTTCTCGCCACGTCGAATCGCAGAAATAGAAGACTATATTCGGGAGGTTGTTTTACAACTTCTCGACGACATCGCAGCCAAGGGTCATGAGTTTGATGTGGTTCAAGATTTGGCCCGTCCATTACCCATGCGTATTATCGGTAAAATGTTGGGCTATCCCCTCGATATTCAGGACAAGGTCCTGAAATGGACCGATGTCTACACCCATGCTGGTTGCGGCCCGGACCATATTACCGGGGAAGTGATCGAAGCGTTTGGAAACTTTACCGAGTTTCATATGGAGATGATTGAGCAACGTAAGACCTGCCCTGGCGACGATTTATTGAGTGTGTGGCTCGACGCGGAACTTGATGGTCACAAGTTAACAGAAGAGAAAATCCTTTTCGAACATAACCTGCTTTTGGTTGGAGGTAGCGAGACCACCCGTAATACCATCAGTTCAGGGTTTTACGAACTCATGAAAAACCGTGAGCAGATGTGCTACTTACAGGAGCATCCAGAGGCCATTCCGAAGGCGGTGGAAGAGATTATTCGTTGGGCGAGTCCTTTTGTGAGGATGGCTCGAACTTTGACCCAAGATTATACTTTGCACGATAAGACCATGAAGGAAGGACAACAAATTGTGGTTCTTTACCCTGCCGCGAACCGCGACCCACGGGTTTTTGAGGATGCGCAGGTTTTTAATATTCATCGAGAGATGGAAAAACCCGCCCTTTCTTTTGGATACGGAAAACATTTTTGTTTGGGGGCTGCGTTGGCCCGCCTTGAAATGCGTGTCACTTTTGAAGAAGTCTTGGCGCGCTTTCCCGAAATGCGACTTAAAGAAGCTGTGGAGCCTACTGCCCATCCGAGCTCTTTCATTCGCGGCCTTAAGCACCTGCCAGCATTGATTTGACGCGAAGTTTTAGAGCAGGCCTGGATCTCCTCTAGGTTGTTTTTATGGAGATGGCGCCCTTTGGACATCTGGCTTCTGCCTGGTAGATCGTTTCTTGCTCCACTCGGTCGACCCTCTCTTCAATCACGATGAGCTCATCGTTTTCTTCATCGATGGTGAAAACTTCGGGGGAAAAATCGTTGCAGATGAAATTCGATTCACAAAGGTCCCAATCGATCATGATTTTCATTGGCATTTTTTTCCCCGCTTATGCTTCATGGCAATAGAACATGTTTCAAATTGCCTTTCCGGTGATCGGAAATCAAGGTGTTGTCTTCTTTTCGCGAGGACGATACCCATGCATTATGGAGCAATTGGGACAACACGGTGAAAATCGATCCTTTGTTCTCGGCCATACTCGAGTGGGACGCCCTTCACTGGTTGCGGAATGCCCGCTTCACCTTGCCGATGCTGACAACCCTTTTTGGGAGCAGGCAATTGGTAACGAGTCTGAGAGTTGGCTTCCCCTTCCCTATTGGGCTTTCGCTTGGAGTGGCAGCCAGGCGTTGGCGCGCTACGTTTGGGACAATCCTCGTGTGGTTCGCGGGCTACGTGTACTGGATTTTGGCTCGGGTTCTGGCCTTTCGGGACTGGCGGCGGGTTTGATGGGCGCTAAAGAAGTGATCCTTAATGATATTGATCCTATGGCCATGGCCGCTGCCGAGTTAAATGCCGAGTTGAATCAGGTGGTGGTCCACTTGGAATCTTCAGACCTCTTGTCGTCTGTGGTGCTACCTAAGGTAGATGTGGTGTTGGCCGGCGATGTTCACTATGAGGAGCCATTTGCCCGGCGGGTACAAGGTTGGTTGGAGGCTTGGGCTAAGAAGGGTGTGACCGTTTTGGTGGGAGACCCGGGTCGGGTCTATCTGCCCGAGATGAAATTCCAAATTGAGGCACAATATTGCCAAGATGCGTCAAACTGGTTTGAGGACCATGAACTTTGCCGAGCTAAAGTTCTCTCTCTTGAGAGCAATAGGTTATAATTGGTCGATTCGGGGCTAATTAGAGCGGCCTGAGCTTGTACTTTGTCCACGCACCTCCTAATAGAATGGCCATCCAGTACTGAAACCCTCGAGTGGAGACTCTAGAAATGAAAGACGCAACTCCCCGGCCAACTTATCTCAGTGACTATCGGGAACCCCATTATTTCATTGATGAGGTTGAGCTTCGTTTTGACCTTCATGAAAAAGAGAGCTTTGTTGATGCGACCATCGCTTTTCGAAAAAACGACAAAGAGCCCGATCCGCATCCTTTGGTTCTGAATGGAGAGGGTCTTGAGCTTTTGATGTTGGCAATCAACGACATCCCCTTAGGTGAAGACCAATACTCGGTGACCTCCGAACTCCTAGAGATCCCCGAAGTACCCCAAGCGACTTTTACGCTTCGATCTCGGGTGCGTATCCATCCAGAAAAAAATACGAGTCTCGAAGGCCTTTATAAATCAGGTACCATGTTTTGCACGCAATGCGAGGCGCAAGGTTTTCGAAATATCACCTATTTCTTAGACCGTCCTGATGTCATGGCGAAGTATCGAACCACGATTGTCGCAGATAAAAACAAATACCCCGTGTTGTTGTCCAATGGTAACCCAGTGGACAAGGGGGGGACCGAAGATGGACGCCATTTCGTTACGTGGGAGGATCCGTTTAAGAAACCAGCCTATCTTTTTGCACTGGTCGCTGGGGATCTGTATTGCCATTCAGGCACCTACAAAACGAAGGGAGGGCGCCATGTAGCCCTTGAAATATTCGTGGAACATACCGACGCGAATAAGTGTGAACACGCCCTCTATTCTCTGATCGAGTCCATGCGATGGGATGAAGAAGTTTTCGACCTTGAGTATGACCTCGATATTTACATGATTGTGGCTGTCAACGATTTCAACTTCGGTGCCATGGAGAATAAAGGTCTCAATATATTCAACGCTAAATATGTTTTGGCGCGTCCAGAGACAGCCACCGATTCCGATTATGCAGGGATCCTCGGGGTGATTGGCCACGAATATTTTCACAATTGGACAGGCAACCGAGTTACATGTCGCGATTGGTTCCAACTTAGTTTGAAGGAAGGTTTGACCGTTTTTAGGGACCAGGAGTTTTCGTCGGATATGACCTCGCGGGCCGTTAAACGGATCCAGGAAGTTAACTATTTGAGAAAATATCAATTCCCTGAAGATGCTGGTCCCATGGCCCATCCCATTCGTCCGGATAGCTATATTGAGATTAATAATTTTTATACCTCGACTGTCTACAATAAGGGAGCAGAGATTATTCGAATGCTTCACACCATTGTGGGTAAAGAGAATTTTCATAAGGGGATGAAGCTCTATTTCCAACGGCATGACGGTCAAGCGGTGACCACCGAAGATTTTGTGGGGGCTATGGCGGATGCTTCCGATGTGGATATGACTCAATTTAAGCGGTGGTATTGTCAGGCAGGCACACCGAAGGTCACTGTCTCCTATAGTTTTCAGCCAACCAAAGGTGTCGTGAAACTCGAACTTCAACAAGAGGGAACGCCGACCCCCGGCCAGCCAGAAAAAGAAAATTATGTTATTCCGGTGAAGATTGGCTTTGTCCAGGCTGAAGGCGGTAGTGCCGCTTGGTCGGCGATGCAAACCGGTGATGAAATTTGGAGCGAGGTTGAACACGAGCACCTTGTTCTCCTGACCGAAGCGACGACCACGCTTGTATTTAGAGGCTTTTCAGGAAAGGTCGTGCCCTCCCTATTTCGAGACTTTTCGGCACCCGTGCATGTGGAATGTCCCTATTCAGAAGACGATCTGGCTCTCTTGATGCAATCTGATAGCGACTCGTTCAACCGGTGGGAGGCCGCGCAGAAAATGGCGACCGCCCAGATTGTCGCTCTGACCGATGAGCTGGATAAGCCAGATACGAAACTACCCTCCCCCACCTTTCTAGATGCCTTTGGGGCATTGGTGAAGCAGGGATTGGATGAGGTGACCGACCCATTGCTTTTGGCGGAGATGTTGGAATTACCGTCGGTGGCGTATGTCTTTGACTTGTGCCCGCATATTCCCATTCATCTGATTCACTCGGCGCGAGAGCGTTTGAGGTTAAGGTTTGCACAACATTCGGTGACCGATTTTAAAGAGGTCTATGAATATTGTGTTTGGGATGGAGAATACACGTTCAATTCGAAAGAGGCTGGGCGCCGTGCTTTGTTAAATAAATCTTTGAGTTATTGGGTGGCCACAGGGGATCCCGAGGCAGCGAAGGCAGCGAAGGCGCAATTTGAGAATGCAAACAATATGACAGACCAGATTGGGGCGTTGGGTGCTTTGAATAACAACGATAGCTCGGAGCGAGAAGCCGTTTTCGATTCGTTTTATGGGACTTGGTCAAAGGAACCCTTGGTCTTGGATAAGTGGTTCGTTTTACAAGCAACTTCGAGCCGTGAAAATACCTTCGAGGTGGTCGAGAAACTCACAAACCATGAGGATTTTGACCGTCGTAATCCAAATAGGGTCCGTTCTCTACTCGGCGCATTTAGTCTCGAAAATCTCTACCATTTTCATCGTGACGATGGTGGGGGATACCGTCTTTTGGCCAACGAGATTAAGACGCTGAATGGTATCAACCCCCAGGTTGCAGGACGTCTAAGCAGGGCATTTGGTGTTTATCCAAAACTTGACGAAAACCGCCGAACCCTTCTTAAGGAAGTGCTCGTCGATCTTTTGAAGGTCGACGATTTATCGAAGGATGTTTTTGAGATTGTCAAAAAGACTCTAGAAAGTTGCCCTTCTTAGGCCCAGCCGGCTCGAATGAATTCGGCGGCTTTCTCACCGATGAGAATGGATGGCGCGTTGGTATTTCCCCCTGTGATGGAGGGCATAATGGCAGCGTCAGCGACCCTTAAACCTTCGATTCCGTTGACTTTGAGAAACGGATCCACAACCGATCGTTCATCGCTTCCCATTCTGCATGTGCCTACTGGGTGATAGACCGTGCAGACCCGGTTGGGGATTTCTTTGCGAAGATTGTTTTCATCGAAAAAGCTGGGACCGGGTTCTAATTCACCATGAATGAAGTCTTTGATGTGTGCATGGTTCATGATCTCTCGTGTCAGCTTGATCCCACTAACCAAGGTTTCTAAATCATCGGGTTGGGCGAGGAAATTGGGATCGATAATAGGTGCATCCGTCGGGGAGTTGCTTCTAAGGGTGAGGGTTCCCCTGCTTTTGGGATAGAGCATGGTGGGAAGAACCGTCAGGGCGGGGCGCTTGTCTACGTTGGGGGGGCCTGGTGCATCCTGATTGGGTGCGGGGTAGGCCCAGGGTAAACTATGTAATTGAAGGTTGGGAATAGGTTCACTTGGATTGGTCTTGATGAACGCTCCGCTCTCAAAAACCGTGCGACCGAACCAGGTTTTTCCTTTATTAAGCCATTCTTGAATCATACCCCCCAAAAAATAGAAGGCGGTTCCTCGATGGCGACATTCGGGGGCGAGGAAAGTAAGAGGGAAAAACAAATGGTCGTGCAAGTTTTGGCCGACGGGAAGGTTTTGAATGGTTTTGATGTTATGTTTTGCCAATTCAGCTTCTGGGCCCACCCCAGAGAGCATCAGGATCTGAGCGCTTCCGATGACTCCCGCACTTAGGATAACCTCTGAACGCGCTTCTACCGTCTTCTCAATGCCCTGTTGTGAGAATGTGATACCCTTGGCTTTGTTGCCCTCGATATTTACCTTTTGGACTAAGCAGTGTGTCTCAACGTGCAAATTGGGTGGAAGTACCTGACCTCTCAAGTATGATTCGGAGGTGCTATAGCGGAGTCCTTCAATGGCCGACATCTGGTATGAAAGGGAGCCTTCTTGTTTACCTGCGTTGTAATCTTCGAGAAAGGGGACATTACAAACCGCATTAACTGATTGTACAAATGCTTCCGACACCGGGCCAATACTGGGGTGGTTACTGATTTTGACAGGGCCCGAGGTACCACGAAAATCAGATTGAGGTCCGTGATAATTCTCCAGTCGCTTATAGGCAGGAAGCACCGATTCAAAATCCCAGCCAGGACACCCATCGGCCGCCCAGTCATCAAAGTTCTGACGATTACCACGGACGAAGAGCATCCCATTGATAGCACTTGACCCTCCGAGGCATTTGCCCCTCGTGTAGGGGATCTTGCGATTGAGTGCGTGGGTTTGGGGCTCGGTATAATAGCCCCAGTCGAATTTCTTTTTGATTTGCGGCACCGTGTGAATCACCGAGACCATTCCCGGTTGCCGGCAGAACGCGGACATATCGCTACGGCCCGCTTCCAAGAGAAGCACCTCCACATTGGGATTTTCTGCAAGCCGGGCCGCCGTTGCACACCCCGCTGAACCGGCGCCCACAACGATGTAGTCATAACTGCTCATTGTCCCCCTCCCCCTTTAGGTTTTGACCGCCTACCGGAAAAAAGTCAAAACTAGAACATGTTCTATGCGGTCAGAAGAGCAATGGCAAGGAGCAAAGCGAAGTCCGCGTATGCCTTTGCTAAACCGCTGACCAGCCACTTTGCGTGGTCAAGTGCCATAAGGGTGGCGGAATGTGAGACAGATCGCCGATGTTTTCTACATAGAGGCGGTCGTCTTTGGCCAGCAGGCGATGAACGCTGGTATTTCTAATCAGAAAACGTGTGGGTTGTTCCAGTGGGATGCCCAAGACGTGTTTGAGTAGGATCCGCAACCAGCCGCCATGGGTGACACAAGCGACAGTCTGTTCTGGGTGGGCATGGGTCGTTTCTTTGATGAAGTTTAGAGCGCGCCCGAGTACCTCCTCAATTGTCTCTCCGCCTTCAGGGTGGGTGTTTGGGGCCCTAGCGATATAATCTGTCCAGGCGTGGGGATATTTTGCTTGGTTTTCCGCTTTCGTGTTTCCTTCCAATACACCCATGCAACGTTCGCGAAGCCGGGCATCCTCAGTGATGGTCAACCCGATGCGTTTTGCAATGGGCGACATGGTTTGCAGGGCCCGTTGGAGGTCACTGCTGTAAAGGGCATCGACTTCATGCCAGTGGTTTCGGTTGGCGAGATGGACCGCTTGGGACTTGCCTGTTTCATTGAGGTTACTATTTAGATGTCCTTGGATTCTACCTTCTTCGTTCCAGAGGGTATAGCCATGTCGGATGAGGTATAGGGTGGTGGTCATTTTTTAAAATCGCTTAGGCTAGGTTCATGGTAAAACTTCTGGGTTCGTTAAAAAACGAATAATACTTGTGAAGTAAAGTAGCCAAAAAAAACGCCATTTTAAAGGTGATTAGGGTTAATCTCACAAAAGAGAAGGTTCAAGTTCTTAAGCTTAAGGCCCCAGAAAAGGTGCCAGACAGTTTTTGGGGTGAAGCAGAGGACCCGGAAAAAAATAGGAAAAAAATAGCAGCTTATTTAGCAAATGGACCCATTTCTTTGGCTAGCCCATAACCCTCACAGCAACAGAGGTCTTTGAGGCGCCTGAAAAATACCACGCCTGTGGCGAGAGGCTGGCCCTAAGGGGCCAGTGTCATGCTCTTTGCCCATTGTATGAATAGATTCCTAGAGAAGTTCATTGTGGAGATGACTTGTTCTTTTGCCGTACTTGGGATTAGTAAGGCCCCCTTAAATGGGAGGCGTGTGATGATTAATAAATCTTCATTTTTGTGGATTGGTGTGGCTTTATTGGGAACGGGATGTCTGTCTGCGAAAATACGGCCTGTGTCTCCAGAGCTGTCGATAAGGAAGGAAGGCCCAATGTATCCCCTTGCAAAACAGGTGAAATCAGAGACCATACTTCATGGTAATCTTCGAAACGATCCCTATGCTTGGCTTCGTCAAAAGAAGAGTCCTGAGACCCTTGGTTATCTGAAAAACGAAAACACCTACACCCAAGAAGTGATGAAGCCTACGGAGGGCTTTCAGGTAAAGCTCTATGAGGAGATGCTGGGGCGTATTGTTGAAGACGATGCCACGGTTCCTTATCGGTATGGTGAATATGAGTATTACAATCGTACTGTTGAAGGAAAAGCTTATACGATTTACTGCCGTAAGAAATTAACGCCAGAGGGCCAGGAAGAGATTATTTTAGACCTCAACGAGTTTGGGGCTAAGCATAAATACGTTAGCTTGGGGGCCTTTGCGGTTAGTCCTAACCACCAATTGTTGGCTTTTTCCATCGATACTTCGGGCTATGAAAGACACGACTTACGCATTAAGGATCTCAAAACCGGTGAGTATTTCGAGGAAGTGGTGCCCAATACCTATTACAGCTTAGCCTGGGGAGATGACCAAACTCTATTTTATGACACCGTAGACCAAGCAAATCGCCCCTATCGTGTTCATCGGCACCGGTTGAACACTTCTCCGGATAAGGATTCGGTTATTCTTGAGGAAAAAGACGACCGTTTCTTTGTTACTCTGGAGCGGAGTCGAAGCGGAGAATTTGTTTTGATTTCATCCGATAGTGCCATCACAAGTGAAGTTCGAGTCATTGCCACCAAGACTCCCGAAATGAAACCTCGCTTGGTTGTTCCGAGAGTTCAAGGGGTGGAATACTCGGTGGAGCACCACGGTGAACATTTCTATGTGCTCACCAATGAAAATGCGACGAACTTTAAACTGATTAGGATGTCTCAATATGCGACCACTCTTGATGAGGGTGAGGTCATTTTGGCCGAAGACCAAGAGATTACCCGCAATCGTGTATCGGCGTTTGAAAAATTCTTGGTTATTTACCAACGTCACGAGGGTCTTCCCGAACTGGAAATACGTCCATTGGATAAGTTTGAAAGCCCGAGGGTGGTTGAGTTCGATGATGCGTCTTACAGTGTATGGCTAGGTACCAATCCTGAGTTTTTTACAGACTCTTTTCGTTATGGCTACACGTCTTTTGTCCAACCTTCTGCCACCTACGAAATTAATCTGACCACTTTTGACCGAAAATTGCTTAAGGAGAAGCCTGTAAGAGACTTTGACCCAAGTCTCTACGGAACTAAGCGGGTGATGGCCACGGCATCAGATGGGGTGAAGGTGCCCGTTTCCATGGTTTATCGTAAGGGGATCGACCTACACGGCGACAACCCTATGGTTCTTTATGGATATGGCGCCTATGGGAGCTCCTATGATGCTTATTTTAGCTCCAATTGGATTTCTCTTTTGAACCGGGGCGTGATGATTGGAATCGCACATATTCGCGGGGGTGGTGAGTTTGGCCGTCGATGGAAAAATGACGGAAAGCTCAAAAAGAAAATGAATACTTTTACCGACTTTATTGCGTGTGCAGAACACCTGATTGAAAAGGGGTATACCAGTTCATCGAAGTTGGTTATTCAGGGGGAGAGTGCGGGTGGGTTGCTGATTGGTGCGGTCTTGAATATGCGACCGAAGCTTTTCAAAGCCGCCGTTGCTGGGGTTCCTTTTGTCGATGTTGTTAACACCATGCTTGATGAGACAATCCCGCTGACCGCAATTGAATGGGAAGAATGGGGCAACCCCAACAATATTGAAGATTATGAAACGATTCTAAGGTATTCACCCTATGATAATGTGAGCGTCAAGGACTACCCTGCTATTTTGGTGTTGGCTGGATTGAATGACCCAAGGGTACACTATTGGGAGCCGGCGAAGTGGACGGCAAAGTTGAGAGCCCATAAGACCGACCAGAACGTGCTTCTCCTAAAAACCAATATGGGCGCTGGTCACGGTGGAGCATCCGGGCGATACGGACGCCTTAAAGAACAGGCATTCGAGTTTACGTTTATGCTGAAAGAACTAGATCTTCTGAAGGTGGGGGCTTCTTCCTAAGCCAACGGGATGTCAGCCAGCAAGGGGATGTTTCTTTTTTTTCGAGAATGTCTTAAAAGCGCCAGTAGAGCCCCAGAAAATAGGGTTGAAGATGAAAGAGAACACGGAAGCGATCGGTGGCTGCGATCATGATTCCGAAATCGATGCCCATGCCCTTGGCGCCGGTAATGTGGTTCCTAAAATCTGGGTCATAGAACACCTCCCCAAGGATTTTGAAATACTTTGAAAGGTCGAGGTCGAAACCTAGGTGAAAACGGTAGGTTGGAAACGAAGTCCATTTTCTGAAGTTAAAAGAATTGTATTCGATCTGGGCGCCGGCATGTAAGCCGAAGCGCCCTCCCCTCTGAAGTAGCCAGGAAAGTGAATTGGCCACATACAGTTGAGTTTCCCACCCATAATCCTCTTTTTCGATATAGTAGGGATCTTGGTTTACATCTTGGCTTAGGCGAGTGGTGTTTTCCATGTCTTCTGTCGAGTATGAAGAGCGGTTCGCGTAACGGGAATTTTCTTCTTCTTCGAAGTTGGTACGTCTTTTTTCATAGCCTTCCTCTTGTCCGGCTGCGTTGAAGAATGTGTGATGATTGCCATTATACGTAAAGGTCTGAGAGCGAATCCCAACCGCGATGCCATGCTCAACCTTATTGCCTCGACTGAAATAGGGTTGCCACTTGAGTTCTATATTGGGATTCAGGTTTTGGGTCTCGTTAAGTCCAACGAGGGTGACAAGGTTTAGAGAGAGCAATGTGGTGTCGGTTAGGCCATAAGCGAGGGAGAGACCACTCAAATAGATATCACCGGATTCGAAGACATAGGCGGTGGGGTCGAAGAAGATATCAATAAGGGGTTCGATGGTGTGGCTGAAGGTCTCCCGCGACTCCTTTTCAAGCACGGTGCTGCCCTCTGGCAGCAAAATGTTAAGCAGCCCTCCAGGTTGAGCGGTCTTTGTGGGTGTTGCTTGGGGCTTGTCTTGACTGTTGGGATAATAGAACTTGAAGGATGCGATTTTACTTGTGGGAACGGTTAGTTTTCCAAGACTTGATTGGAGGACAAATGCTTCGTTGGTTTGTTTTAGTAATTCCCCCCTGAGCAAAGAACCATCGGACAGTTTTAGGAGGACGTGGGGTTTCGCCATCTTATCCACAGGGATCTTAAGTTCTCCGAGTTCCGATTCTATCAGCCAGTGGGTCTCGGTTCTCTCCTTAACCACGCCCCGAACAATATTACCGTCCTTTAGTTTGATGGTTTCTTGAATTGGGTCAGAACCGGTTGTGGGGGCGGCTGTATTCGCATCCTGCGCGAAGGCACCGTTACACCAAAGAAGAATCGTCATGACGAGGGGTGCGCGTAATTTTACCATGCCCATGTAGATAATCCTTTTTTGGACGCCACGCTAACAAAGGTTTTTGACTGAAGCAAATAGGGTCTTGGCAGGACTGTGTCTTCTGCGTTGGAAACCTGAAAATCCCCCCAATAAACCAGCCTTTCGGTTTTTCTTTAACCGTGATTAAAATGTCTTTATGGAGGTGTTACTTGCGGCTACCATTGTCTTTTGTGCTGCCAGCGTTCAGGGGGCTATTGGTTTCGGAGCAGGTCTGATTGCCATCGCATTCTTACCCCTCTTTTGGGAGGTGCCCTATGTTGTAGCGGTGCTAAGTCCGGTGAGTGTGGTTTTGACCGGGAGCCTTGTTTTTCAGCTCCGCAAGCATGTGGAGTTTGGAGATGTTCGAGGTCTACTCTGGCCTATGCCCTTGGGGGTGGGCGTGGGGCTCTGGGCCCTATCTCATTGGTCGGAGTTTGGTTTAAGGGCCTGTCTCGGACTCTTACTTTTAAGTTATGTCCTCTTTTCTGGGTATCTTAGAAACAATCCCGGCACCGTCTCCATCATTTGGGGATATCTGGCAGGTTTTCTCGGCGGCTTTTGTGGAGGGGCCCTGAGCTCGGCGGGTCCCCCTATTTTAGTTTACGCTGCGACCTGCGGTTGGGAAAAAAACCGGTTCCGAGCAAACCTCCAGTTTTTTTTCGTTTTTACGAGTGTTTTCGGATTGGTGGGGCTCCTTTATTTGGGGTTGGTGACTTGGGAGACCGGCATCCTAAGCCTCGGTTTGATCCCCTTTGTGGTGGGCGGTGCTTGGGTGGGCGATAGAGTTGCGGCCCATTTAAACGAGCAACGTTTTCGCCGGATGGTGCTCTGGGCTTTGGGGGGCATGGGCCTTTTTTATCTTGCTCGAGCATTTTGGGGGTGATTTCTGTCTCGTAGGTGGTATTCGTTTTCGGCCTTGTGGTTCTTTTCCCCGGCTTTTGAGCTTCCTACGTTGACGCTTAAATTAAAGAAGGTTATCAGGGCCGCCTAAGGTTTAATTCAATATAAAACAAAGAGTTATCTTCATGAACGAGAGTTTAGGTAAGCATTACGACGCTGCGGCGGCCTATGAAAAGTACTATGATGCCTGGGAAGCAGCGGGTTGTTTTAAAGGCAAACCACAACAGCCCGGCCCCACCTTTACCATGGTTATTCCACCTCCCAATGTCACCGGTTCCTTGCATATGGGTCACGCGCTGAATAACACCCTACAAGACATATTGGCCCGTTATCACCGTATGGATGGTTATAATACCGTGTGGATACCTGGGACGGATCACGCAAGTATCGCTGTGCATTGGGTCTTAGAGCGTGAATTTAAGAAAGAAGGAACCAACCGCTTTGATTTGGGACGAGACGAGTTTCTAAAGCGGGCCTGGGCGTTCAAAGAAGAAGCCGAAAACAATATTCTCACCCAACTCCGTGCCCTTGGCGTTTCTTGTGATTGGGAGCGAAAACGGTTCACCATGGATGAAGGCTTGTCTCGGGCGGTACGAGAGTGCTTTGTTCGGCTCTACGAAGATGGCCTGATTTATCGTGCGCAACGACTGGTTAACTGGGACCCCGTGGCCCAAACCACCCTATCGGATCTTGAAGTTATCCACGAAGAGGGCGCCGACGGGGAACTTTGGTCTTTTGCGTATCCTTTGGCCGACGGCAGTGGTGAAATTGTCGTGGCGACAACTCGACCTGAAACGATGCTGGGCGATACTGCGGTGGCTGTTCACCCTGACGATGACCGTTACAAGAGCATCATTGGCAAAATGATAAAACACCCTATCACCGGTCGCGAATTTCCTATTGTTGCAGATGCCATTTTGGTCGATCCTGAATTCGGAACCGGTGCGGTTAAGGTTACCCCGGCCCATGATCCCAATGACTTTGAGGTAGGGGTTCGGCACAAACTTCCGATGATCAATCTTCTCAATAAGGATGGGACCTTTAATGAGAATGGGGGGCCATTTGTGGGGCTTGACCGATTCGAGGTCCGTAGGGCGGTGAAAGAAAAAATCGAGTCTTTAGGCCTGGACCGCGGTACGGAAGCTCACAAAATGAACATTGGCCGTTCGGAACGTTCTGGCACTGTGGTTGAACCCATGCTCTCGACCCAGTGGTTTGTGAAGGCAAAGCCCTTGGCTGCTCCGGCGCTGGCTGCGGTTGAAAATGGTTTTACGAAATTTGTGCCGACTCAATGGGAAAACACCTATTACGCCTGGCTTCGCGATATCCGCGACTGGTGTATTTCGCGGCAACTTTGGTGGGGGCACCAAGTACCAGCATGGTACGACGACGAAGAAAATGTTTATGTTGGGCACTCCGAAGCTGATGTTCGCACGAAACACGCTTTGGGTGATGATATTAAACTTCGTCAAGATCCCGATATCTTGGATACTTGGTTCAGTTCAGCCCTATGGCCGTTTTCTACCATGGGATGGCCAGATAAAACCCCAGAACTGGCGAGATGGTATCCGACCGCAACTTTGACCACTGGGTTTGATATTATCTTTTTCTGGGTTGCTCGGATGATGATGATGGGCCAATACCTTATGGGCTCAGTCCCATTTAAGGACGTGTATATTCATGCTCTTATCCGGGATAAAAACGGGGACAAAATGAGTAAAACCAAGGGGAATGTGGTGAACCCCTTGGAAATGATCGATAAATACGGCTGTGATGCGTTTCGTTTTACGCTTACAGCTTTTGCGGCTCAAGGTCGCGATATGCGCTGGGATGAGAACCGGGCGGAGGGATACAGCAAATTTGTCAACAAGATTTGGCAGGCGTTTCGTTTTACCATGTCTCATATTGGGGATGTCGAACCGTCGGAGCTCCAAAAGTTTCCGGCAGCCGAGACAGATAGCATGTATAATCGATGGATTCGCCATAAGTTGCGTGAGGCTATATTGCAATATGGGACATCCATTAAGGAGTATCGCTTTAATGAAGCCGCCAATAGCATCTATCACTTTATTTGGGATGAGCTTTGCGATTGGTATCTCGAACTGGTGAAACCAGCCCTTTATGGGAAAGCCGAGCATGGTGAGGCTACTAAGTTGGGGGTCCAACAGACGCTCTATCTTGTGTTTCACTCTTTGGCACGGGCGCTACATCCGGTGATGCCATTTTTCACCGAAGAGCTTTGGGCACAACTCCCCGCCACCGAGGGCTACATCATGAATGCGACGATGCCGAAGCCCGAGGATTTTGCATCTGAGCACGAGGCTGCAAAAGAAATTGATTTTCTGCAGTCTACCATTGTGGCGGTGCGACGGGTTCGGGCTGAGTTCGGTGTGCCTGTTAAGGAAAATGTGGAAGTATTGGTGCGAACCGATGCCAGTAGCTGGGAGACGATGGCCAGCCATTCTGTGGCCTTGAGCAATTTGGCCAAAGCCACAATGAAAGCACTAGACGGAGGGTCTGTGCCTGAGAAAAGTGCAACAGAGGTGGTCACGGATACGGAACTTTTCCTCCCCCTTGAGGGTCTGATCGACTTCGCCGCCGAAAAGGTAAGGCTCGAAAAGGACTTAAAGAAACTGGATAAGGAAATAAACGGCCTTCGGAAACAACTGGGCAACCAAAAATTTCTAAATCGCGCTCCAAATGAAATTGTCGCCGACAAGAAGTCTCAGCTTTCCGATGCGGAAGGTCGGGAGACGCGTGTCAAAGCAGCGATTGAGCGTTTGAGCTAGGTCGAAAGCCGGCCTTTTCAGCTTCCCAATATTTCAAAGGTCCAGTCGATAACCCCTTTGTCTTTTCCTCTTTGACCGCGTCTTAGAACCTTACTCCATGGTCGTGTTCTTAGAGGTTTCGCTTTTCGATGACTGCGTGCGTTCTTGGTGTGATACTAGTGTTTCTTTCGGTTGGGTAGGATTGAGAGGACGGCAGGCAAGATGATTAAGCAAACAACGCCGTTGAAAACAACACCTGCGATGCATAAGCGCCCCATGCTTTCGAGTCCCCGATAATTTGCAATTGAAAGTGCGGTAAAGCCAAGCAATGAGGTGAGCAGTGATCCGAAGATTGCTTTGCCCGTATCTTCGAGTACCACGACCACGTCCCAAGACTCCTTGAGACGAGACAAAAGGTGTATGCCACCATCCACGCTGATACCAAATACAGCCGTGATTAAAATGACATTCATGTAATTTAGCTCAATGAAGTTTGTGGCCAGAAAGCCAAAAAGGAAGACCATGGTCAGAGCCGCTGGGATGGCTGCCAATAGAGCATAGGAAATCCCCCCCAAGAGAATTGTCATGGTCAGAAGGACTAGAAAGAGGGTCAAAAACAACACAGATGGTGTTTCACGTTTCACCTCCTGAATGATATCGTGAAGGATAAGAGGCTCTCCTGCAATGGAAATTGCTTCCCCACTCGTAAGCTTGGTGCTTCTAACCTCTTTTACGAACTTATCTAGCTTGTCTCCATGGTCAAGGGCAACCGCTGAAAAGACCAAAACAAAACCAGTGGGTTTACCCGTTAAGTCTTCAAAGCGCCTTCGCATTTCCATGGGGATGTCTTCATAGGTGAAGGGCTGTCCCTTTGACATCTTCTTCAGTGCTCGCAAGTGGCTGCGCTGGTCTTTGGATACCCAGCTCTGCCGGATCTTTTTCACCACTCGATGTATTTCCGCAATGATGGGGGCTTTTTTTACCTGATCCTTCGGAACGAGGTCCGCACTGCTCAAGACCAAATGAATCGCTGATTCGGCCCCGCTCTTCTCTTTTTGGTCTCTTAGGGCTTGGCTCACCAATTGCTGGTCAGCGGCGGTGGGAGGCAAGCCAATAATAGGTGTTTGTCCATGACCCAGAATCTCGTCGATGATAAAGTCCAACTGGAACGAGCGCAGGTCGCTTCGAACCAATTCGCGAAAATCCACTTTAAAGTTCCAGCTTGCCGAATAGCTCAAAGCAATGGTGGTGGCTATCAACGCGACCAAAGTGATGGGCCGGGCGCGTCGTTGAATCCATTGGCCCAACAGAGAAAACCGATTTTGCGTTTGGACGACACGAGGTTTCCACCCAAAATGCGACAAAAGACCTAAGCCGGCGGGCAGGCAGAGAGCATAAGCGGTTACCATAAACGCCATGCCTGAGGATGCGATAATACCGAACTCTTGGAATGCTTTGAACTCGGAATAACTTAATCCGGCAAAGGCCACCATGGTGGTAATGGCTGCGGCGATAATGGCGCGTCCCGTGCTACCGAATGCCGCTGCCAGAGCTTTTTCGGGTTCATCGGTGACGGTGAATTGATACTCGTAACGTTGAAGAAGGTGAATGCCGTGGTCTACTCCCAAGCCCAAAAGGATGGCGCCGATAAATGCTGTGAGGACCGTAAGTACACTAAATGTGTAACCAGCGAAGGCGTAGGTCCAGAGCAAACCTATGAGCAATGGCCCCATGAGCAGCAGTATGGCGGACAATCGTCTAAAGTGAATAAAAACGTATGTGAACACCAAGACGATGGCCCAAGCGGTGCTGATGACCAGGTCGCGTTCGATGAGTTCTTGTTGGGCTACTTTCTTAGTGTAGCTACCGCCGTATTCAATTTTGAGATTAGGCCCATAAGGCAGAAGGTCCATGCCGCCGACCACCGATTTGACCTTACTGACCACTTCTTGGGTTAATTTTAGGTTGATGGATATGGCACTGGGTTTTACAAGTATCAAGATGACGTTGTTGTCTGCATCGTAGTAATAATTGTCTCGGATGATGGTCCGATAAGAGTTGTTGGAGGTATATTCGCGCTCAATTTTATTGCGTATACGTGCTAACTCATCTGAGGACGGTTCCTCTAGAACTTCGTCGGTGGTGAGAAATAATGGGTCATTTTTCGCGCGTTCAAAATATTGCCGCTTGACCAAATACTCTCGCAGGGAAAGTAAATCTTCGATGTTCGCATAAAAAAGGGCATGTTTTCGAAAGAAATCAATGGGCCTTTGGTAGTCAACGTAGACAACCTCTTCGAGCTTTTCTAATCTTGGTGCGACGTCATCGGCGAACTGTTTGAGACTTTTTTCGCCTGGGCCGCTCGCGGCAATCGCGACATAGCCAATACCACCGAATTGTTTTTTGATATTATCGAGGGTCTTAACGCTCTCAAAGGACTGGGGCAGGAGTTTACTTAAATCTGCATCTACTTGTAGTTGAGATAGCCCCCAAATAAAGGCAACCACGGTGATACATGTGACCCCTATGAATGTGGCGGCCCAGTGCCGGAAGCACCATCGTGCCAATTCGCTCAGCTTATTTTCCGTTCGTCGTTGAAATTTCGCCAACATGCTAACCACTGATGCTTGTTGAGGCTCGAGGACAACTATCGATTAGTCTAGTATGCCAGCGGTGTCAATATGGGGTGATGTAGGCAGTCCCAATCCTTGTGTGCCATCAAGGTCAAAAATGATGGCGATGGGGGTGTCCTAGAACGAAAACCACCTCGAATATGGCATTAGGGATTAGGTGTCACCATGGGTGGGTCGGCTTGGGTCCCGGGCCAACACGAATGGTTGGACTATAATGTAGGGGATTTCAGTTGGTTCGTCTTGGTTGAGCTTATTGAGCTCTATGGTGGAGGGTTTTCGGAGGGAACCAATATCGAGAAGCGATTGAATTTCTTCCACCTGATCTAGAGCGACGGCGACGGCGACGTCAATGAGCTCTTTTTCAAAGGATACAAAGAGCAGGGCCCCCCTTCCCGCGTGGGGTTCGAGGTCACCCCAGTTAGCCTCTCCTAATTGTGCTTCTAGTTCTTCCCTTAATTTCGCTTTATTCATGGTGATGGCGGAATAATCGAATTTAGTCTAAAGTTCAATCCTCGGCACAGGTTTGTTAGACCTGCTCTTTGACTGCTTGGATGCCGCCTGTGACTGTGTCGGGTCGGCCACAAAGAGTGTGGCTTGTGGTTCACAAAAGCGCTTTGCTATCCCAGTAAACCACGTGATTTCCCTACTTTCGAATTTGGCACAATTCCTGATGGTGTTTCAATGGGGGGTCTATTGAGCGCACGGTGAAGGCCGCGGCCTTTCGACCCAAAGACAATGAACGCCAAACCTACGGAAGGTCGATGCTGATGACATACCAACTCTTGCGTTTTCGGTCCTTATTGGCTGGGTTCGTTTTTCTCTCTTTTACAACCCCCGCCCATGCCGACCTCGACCTCGCGTTTTTACTCGATACCACTGGTTCCATGTCCAACGAAAAAAGACAGGCCAAAGAGAGAGTTCAACACCTCGCGGATTCGTTGAGGGAAAGTCGCCCGGGTCAACGCGTTCGAATCGGCGTTGTTGCATTTCGCGACCGCGGAGATGACTACCTTACGTTGATCTCCCCTCTCGATGAAAACGTAGAATCCAGTTTTCGGTTCCTTGCTGGTTTGACCGCGGGTGGAGGTGGAGACCGACCGGAAGATGTTTTAGCTGGTATCTCCGCTGCCATTCATGAATTGAGGTGGGACCACTCCGAAGGTGTTGAACGTCAAGTCTTTTTGATTGGGGACGCGCCGCCCCACCTCGATTATTCGGATGGTCCCGATTTAGCCGGCCTCGTCGCCACAGCGCGTGAACGCGGCATTGTTTTCAATAGCATTGGTTGTCGTAACCTGCGAACAAATGGCATCCGATTCTTTCAGGACCTCGCTTATGGGACCGAAGGCGTCTATCAGCATATCGGGCGAGTTCGGTCGCATTCTAAAGGTCTCACTGAGGCGATGCTGAAGACCCTGAAGCCAAAAAATATCATTAACCACGTCGGGGATACGATTGCTGTGGTGGTCAGGTGGGAAGGTATTAGGGGGGCTCCCGAGGGTAGTGGAGTCCTGGTTCGTTATGGGGATTGTTTTGGGGGCACAACTTGCCAGATTGAACTAAGCCTACCTGCAGGGCTCGGGCTCGGTAAAATCCCGGTCGTTCGTAAGGGGCCCGCGTCTGTCGAAGTCCAATTGTCATTAACCCAAGGGACCGGCGGGCGCTATACCTATGCCATTGCGCCATGTGTCTCTGCCGATGCCCCTATCCACATAAACTTTGGAGAACGGTAATGTATCGTGAAACATTCATTCTTGTCGCAGTTTTAGTGCTTACTCGTATGGGAATGTCACAGAATTTGGTAGAGCCAAAGAGTGGGCTTTTTGGTGAGGCGACGCAATTGCCTATTGTGTCGCAGTCGGTCATTGTAAAGGCAGGTGGCGCGGATGCTCTTTTCGAGGTTGAGCAGGTTTTTTATAACTCTGGCAAGTCCTTATCTCAGGCTGAGTACCGCCTCCATCTCCCGGAAGGAGCATCTGTAACCGATTTTGGTTTTTGGGATGGGGGCGAGTATTTGGGGGCTACGCTCAAAGAAAGGTTAGAAGCCAAAAAGTCCCACAAAGTGGCGGGGGCCACAGGTTACCGAACTGCGCTCTTGGAACATGATGGAAAAGTGCACTCCTTTACTGTCTACCCAATTCAAGCGGGAGCGTATAAAAAGGTGAAGGTCTCTTTCCGCGTGCCGGTGGTCATGGAAATGGGACAGAGTCATGTGAGAGTTTCAGTGGATGAACTCTTAGGTCAGAAGGGTCCGAATTCAACGGTGTTGGTGGAAGTGGATGCAGACGAAAAACTGGTGGATTTTGGGTTCAGAAAGGCTTCTGACCAAACTGAACATGCTTTTAAGGAAATAGGGAGATCTGAGAAATGGGCGCGATTTATTACCGCGGCGCTAGATTCAGTCGAGCTTTGGTGGAGCCAAGAAACGCCCGATGTATTGGTGAAGGCTGATGCGGTTCCACTTTTATCTGAAGGTGACTTCGGCGTGCAGGTTAGAATAGCTCTGGGGCATGGTGGGGATTGGAAACCGAGGTACGAGCAAGTTTTGGTTTTTGTCGATACCTCCTTTTCCATGAGGTTCAAGATTCGCGAATTGACCCTATTACTTCAACGACTTGAAAATCAGTCACCTGCGCCGATTATGTTTTATGCTTTGAACCAGAAAAGAGGGGCGAGACAGGATTATTCGGCTGAGGGATTGCTAGGCGAGTTTTCTGCGGGGCGATTGGGTCACGCATTTGATGCCAAACATTTAGAGCCTGTTTGGGACGCGGATGGATGCGACACTGAACGCGTCAAATGTCTCATTGTGGCCGACCCACAGCTTGCAGATCTGTCGCTTAAGTTGGCAGGAGAGACCATCCTTTTAGGGGATGCCTACGAATATGAACATTTTTTTGTGCTGTCGGATGAAGCGTTCCGGAAAATACAGGTGGAAGTGGACCCGGTGGCTGCTATCCACGAAGCCGCCGACGCAGCGTTGCTCCCTGTTTTGCGCATACATCAGATAGAAAGCTTTGGGGTGCCTCTCGATTTGATTAATGAGCCTAGGATGGAAGTGACTGAAGGTAGCATGGTGCGCATGTATTTGCGCGTGCCTAGCCTGTCGACCCTCGATATCTTTGCGAGCATCAATGAGCGGTCTTTGATGTTTAAAGTGGAACCAAAATTACATGGAATTGAAACGCTCAAAAGTCGCAATATGATGTGGGGGGTTTATCGAGAGGTTCTTCGGTCTTGGATGCGGCGGTATCAGAGCGAACCAAATACCGGTTTGAAGCAAGCTATTGTTGATTTAAGTTTGCGCGAAGAAATCCCTACTGCCCTCACGTCGCTGCATGTAGAAGATCCCGCATTGAGTCTCTACAGCATTAAGCCTGGTGACCCGATTCTTTCGGTTCAGGGAGAACCAGGGCTTGATTATGTGGAGGCGTGGTATCCCTTCGGCGCAAGTCGACGATTGGCTTTTGATGCTGAATCGAATGTCTACAGTGACCGTTTTCTTGTTCCCCGGGGATGGGGAGACCGCTCTTATCGTATTGAGGTATTTAAACATTTTGATAACAAAACCATTAGAAAGGAGGAGGTTTGGTATCGTATTGATAATATTGGTCCAAACTTGATGGTTCGAAAAGATGGTGATGACTTGGTGATTCGAGATGGTGACGGGCGGCATCTAGGGGCTGTGGTTATTCATCGGGAGGATGGAAGCACAGTGAGTTTGAGCCCTGTGGGTGGGCTGTGGGCCATCCGCACCGCAGCACTGCCCAAGAAGTTTCGATTGATGGCAAGGGACCGAGCCGGAAATCGGACTTGGATCAGTTGTCAGTGGCAGAATGGAAGCCTTGAATTACATACCCCGCGACCCAAACGAAAAGATTTTGAAAGAGTGGCACATGTCGCTTGGGAACTCGAACAAGAGGGGGACGGTATCGCGGTACGAGCAGGGAATGCCTATATAGGAGACCCCGCTTCCCCGTTGTGGTTTCCGCTACGGCCAGGACTACTTAACTCGTTACGTAAAACCGGTCTGGTTACCTTGGGTGACCATCGTTACTGGCTTTCTACACAAGCCGGAGATTTATTGGAGTTGAATTGTGAACCATCCAACTACTGCGTGGCAGAACCCATAACAGTGAGGTTTATAGGTTATCCTATTACGGGACTCGCTTCTCTTAGCGGTGACCGCGTGTTGATTGGTGTATTGGGACAGGGGTTGTTTGAATATGGGCCGGATGGGATTAAACAAAGTTCCAAGAAGGTCGGTAGCCTTTTTGTGACGGGGATTCATCAGCTGAGAAATGGCTTGTTGCTCATAGGGACGGCCTATAATGGACTTTGGAGGATTGTAGGTGACGGTGTCTATAAGACGCGGTTCCCCCACGAGCATGTTGCAGGTTTTGTAAAACAATCCGGTCGACTGGTGATTGAGAGTGGTTTCGGGCGATTCAAAAGGCTGGGCACCGATAGGTATCGGCAGGTGAAAGAAAGAACGGATGTGAAGACTACCAGTGATTTTACTTTTGTTGATGCTGTCCGTTTTCGAGGCAGGGACCTCTTGGCCGCTTTTGATGGCGGTCTTTTTGAACTGAGCAATGGCAACGTGGCGCCTCTTGACTTCTCGCTTTCTCCTGGGCTTTCCCGTATTAACCGGTTGGCTGTTTGGGACGATTCGCTGTGGGTGGGAACTGAGAGAGGGTTGATGAGGTTTAAGGAACTCGACCCATCGGTGGGTGTTGAGGTGGTTACGGAAAATTCAATCCATGATCTCGCAGTGGGAACTGACTCTTTACTGGTTGCTTCCTCTAAAGGGCTTCTTCGACTTGAACGAGACGGTCTGATGGAAAGGTTGGATAGACAGGCTGGGATTTCCAGAGAAAGTTTTGGTGCCGTTGCGGTCATTGGAGATAGCATCTTTGGGGGGACCATGGATGGTTTGTATCAATTTGACGCGAATGGTGTTCGAGAAATCGGTGCCGGTTTAGGGTTTGATGGAGGCTGGGTTACAAGTTTGGTGGGGGAATCTAATTCTCTATGGATTGGAACCTACGACGCAGGGGTTTATTTGCTTAAGCATGGTAAAGTGAAAATCGTTTCTGGAGTTGAGGACCAATGGGTTCCACCGGGAGGAATGAGTATTAATCAAAGCGTGGTGTGGGTGGGTGGGATTGGTATGGCTCCGGCTCGAATTCACGGTTCCAATGTCGAACGCACCCACGTTCCAGCCCGCGATGTTTATGGGGTAACCATGATAAACAATGAACTATGGTTTTTGACCAACGAGGGACTCATGAAAACCTATACGTCCAAAGAGCGATTGGGCCCCTCCCCTGAACTCGTTGAATAGGGTTTACGAAGGTTCGCTGAAAACCTATTTCCCGAAATCGATATTGCTCCCACCAGAACGGTCTTGGTGTTTCTTGGGAGGGTTTCGCAACAAGTACACTGCCACAACGATCACTGCCCCGAGGGCCCCAACCCGCGCCCCGTTGCCCCAACCAAAAGTGAAGCCAAGGGCAACACTGATGGCGGCAACTACTGCTAATAGTCCCAGCAGTAGAGGCGGGGGTGCCAGCGATTCTTTCTTGCCTAAGTGACAGTTTTTGTATTTCTTCCCGCTACCGCAGGAACAAGGTTGATTCCTACCTAGTTTCTCTCCCATGAATTCACCCTTTACTGTAGTTCTTAGTAAGTATGCTGCGGGAGTATTCCTTTAATTACGAAATAATCGCAAGGGGAATTTTGGGCACCTCCCAAGAAGATGCGTATTTTTAGCTCCTGCAGAAAGCCCCGATAAATGGCGATGGCATCCTGTCGTGCGCGGCCAGTGTGATATGAATATGCACTGGGGGATAGGTCGGGCCGAATGCTTTTGCCTAGGTGCTTGGATACAGCATGCAGGTTTTGGTCGAACTCTGTATTACTTTATGATTGTCTTATACCCCATGGATGGGCGATCGGATTATTATGATTTCATGCAAATGAGTATTCCAAAAGGTTGATTTTATTCACCTACCAACAAAGGCCATGCACGACTGCCATGGTCAGGTATGAATGTAATGACGTCTTTTCTGGTTGTCTTCACACCTTTTATGTAAGGGTGTCTCTCCTTGTGATGTGCGGTTCTTGGGAGATTTTATGAAAACAACCAGAGAAGTGGGCCGGGAAAATTTAAAGCGTTGGCAGGATATTCAACCGAGGAATTTTTTTAAAAGTAACCATCATCTTCAAAGGATTCTCAAAAATCTTTGGGCATGCGAGATCTCATCTGGAAACCAAGAGTTATTAAGTTCTTTTGGCCAAGTGGTCGTGGATGTTCTAGATCCTGCGGCTGTGGTCAATAATCGACCAGGAAACTTACCGATCTTGGAACGTTGGTCTGAAATTGGCGAACGTACCGAGGGGATCGACCATCATCCTAGCTATCATGCATGTGGCGAGGCTATTTACGGGAAAGGGCGCATGATCGCGGTCTATGGAGAGTCTCCGAACAACCTCCTTGCGCAGTCTCTCTTTTATCTTTCGAGTCATGCGGGCGAGGCCGGACACAATTGCCCCGTGGCTTGTACTGCCGGCGTGGTTAAGGCCTTAGGCGGCGCGGGCAGTGAAGAGCTGAAGGCACGGTGGTTGCCTGGGCTTCTAACGGCCGACTATTCCAAGCGGTTGGACGGTGCCCAGTTTCTCACCGAGGTGCAGGGAGGATCTGATGTGGGTGCAAATTGTGTCTGGGCACGGCCCGATGGACAGGAGTACGGAACTACCCGTTGGCGCATTCATGGAGAAAAATGGTTTTGCTCCAATGCTGATGCAGATCTCATTTTAATTACCGCCCGTTGGGAAGGCGGCCCGCAAGGTAGCGCTGGCCTCGGTCTCTTCTTGTTGCCCCGTTTCTTAGATGATGGGAATATCAATCATTTTGCGATTCGGAGGTTGAAAGAAAAGCTTGGTACACGTTCTATGGCATCGGGAGAAATCGACTTTAATGGCGCAGTTGCTTATGCAGTGGGGCCAGTAGAGAACGGTTTTTCCTCAGTCATGCGTTATGTTATTAATACCTCAAGACTCTACAATTCTCTCGGATGTACTGGCCTGGCTCGACGGGCTCTCGAAGTGGCTAAGGCCTACGCGTTGACTCGAGAAGCCTTCGGGAAGCCGGTGATTCAATTTCCTCTAATGCAAGAAATGCTGGCATCTATGGTTGCCACTGAAGAAGTGATGCTTTCTGGCGTGCTTCGGTTGGCAGCCATTCTTGACCGAAAAGAAAGAGGTAAAACGAATCCCCAAGAGGAAGATTTTTCTAGGGTGGCTATTAATCTGGCGAAAATGCGCACCTGTCAACATTCTCATCGTGTCATTTTGACTGCCATAGAAACCCTTGGAGGAAACGGTGCGATTGAGTCATTTTCTGTTTTGCCTCGACTCTTAAGGGACAATGTCGTGTATGAAAATTGGGAGGGAACGCACAATACTTTGATTGCACAAAGCCTGCGGGATTTTTCAAGCTTGAATCTACATCAAGGATTCTTTGAAGTGATGAACCAATTGCTAGTAGCGGAGGGCGATTCAATTGGATTGCATGACCTGCGCAATGAATTGCGCTGCTTTCTTGATGATTTAAAAAGGGATGTGTCTGTGTCGTTAAATGTCGAGGACCTGGGTGTTGCGAGTCTCAGTTTGCGACCGTGCCTGGAGAGAGCCGCAGACCTTTATTTTGCATTGGCCTTTTATGGGGATATATTGAAGGAGCGAGACGCTACCCGGCGACCCAAAGATCTGGCCGTCCTAACTTGGTTTATTGAGACTTTTCTTCGTGAAGAGCGGCCGGTTCGAGATGAAATCTACCTAGAACGTTTAAAGAATATTGTTTTAAGTTAGAATTCGGAGCCCTACGATCTTCTACTTTTCCCGCAGGGATTCCCGCGCTTTTAAGCCCATCGCCTGGAACTTAATGCACAGATGCACAGAAAATCTATTTCTTGGGTTGGCTTAGGGCAAGCGATTCGTTTTTTTGGGAATGCCTCTATCTACTTCTTGATTTTATGGTGGGGGGAGGTGTGTGACATACCCATCTTGTTGGGGATGATGAAGACCGCACGTGTTTATGTGGAGGCAATAAAGCGTTTTTGCTGCTGGTCTTCGCCCGAATTTCATTGATAGTATTCTCATTGCAGTGGAGTGTTGTACAAATGGTTATTGACTGAAGGCGGGGAGCTGAAAATGATCCAGATTGGAACACCAGGTACGAAAAGCGCGACCAGGCTCATGATACTTGGGGGGATGGAGAGCGCCAAAGAGACGGCCATGGTTGCCCAGCGTTGGGGATTAGAAGTCATTGCGGTGGGGAATACGGAAGACGAACCAGCGATGCATGTGGCCCATCGTTCTTATGTGATTCATATGTCCAATGGCGACGATCTCAAGGCTTTGGTCGCGAGGGAAAAGCCCCATGTCATCCTGCCGTGCACAAAACTTGTTGCGGCCGATGCCTTGGTTGAACTTGAGAACAAAGGATATAAAGTAGTTCCCAGTGCAAATGCAGCAAAATTGGGAGGAGACCGGCTGCACATCCGGCGACTGGTATCTGGGGAACTTGGACTACCAACATCAGCCTATCGGGTTGCCGAAACTATGGCTGACTATTGGACGAGTGTGGGTGAAATTGGCTTTCCGTGTGTGGTGAAGCCTCTCCATAGCACGTCGGGTATGGGCCATAGTTTACTCAAGGGAGATGGGGATACCATGAAGAGCTGGCAAGTGGCTCAGGATAAAGCCCATCCAGGGACATGTGGGGTTATCATTGAAAGCTTAATAGATTTCGATTACGAAGTTACTCTTTTGGTGGTTCGCCACGAGGATGGAAGCGACTTCTGCGAACCTATTGGGCACAAGAAACAAGTGGCGAATTATGTTGAGTCCTGGCAACCCTGTGAAATGCAGGGGGCGGCATTGGCCCAATGCCAAGAGATGGCCACGAAGATCTGTGACCGTATTGGGGGTTATGGACTCTTTTCTCTTGAGTTTTTTATTCAGGGGGAATCCGTCTATTTTAGCAAGGTTTGTCCTTGTCCCCATGACACCGGACTGGTTACCTTAATATCACAAGACTTGTCGCAAAATGAATTACATTTGAGGGCTGCATTGGGTTTGCCTATTCCTAATGTGAGGAATAGAGGACCCGCGGCGGCAGCTGCCCTAATTACTGAGAAAAAGGGGACTGATCCTCTCTATCAGATCAGTACCGAAGCCTTAGCTGTTCCGGACACGGAAATTCGGTTGTTTGGTGAATCGGAAGTCCACGGTCAACGACCCTTGGGGGTGGCTTTGGCCTTAGGGAAAGATTTGGAGGAGGCGAGGACCAAGGCATCGTATGTCATTAAAGGTATCGACATAAAACTCAACTCTTGAATCTTAGCCACCGGAGCGTTTGACCTTCCACCCGTGTTTTTCCAGTTCAGGAATTAAGGTATCGCGGTGGTCTCCTTGGATTTCAATCACGCCTTCTTTGACCGTTCCTCCTGAGCCGCATCGTTTCTTGAGTGCTTTTGCCAGTTTTGTGAGCTCTTTTCCGGAGAGGGGTATGCCGGTAATCATTGTGACACCCTTCCCTTTTCTGCCTTTGGTTTCCCGCCCTACCCTCACGACGCCATCGCCCTTGGGTGGGTCTTTATGGGGTCGACATTGGCACTTTTTGAGGGGTTTAGCGCAGCGAGGGCATGCATTACCGTGTTCGGAGGAATAAACGAGCGTATCACTTGTGTGGGGTTCTTTTTTTGTCATGTCTTCTCAAATCGGTTTTTTCATCATCAGGCTCCACAAACCAGTGGTCTTCGGAACTGAGTTGTGCCACTGCCAAGAGCACGTGATTCGGGTTGGCGGACATCATATCCTGAATATGCGGATCTCGAAATAAATGGTATGAATGGGGGTGCAAAGATATCGGCTTGCGGGTGGATAGGTTTTTAAAGTATGGGCGAGCATGGGGAATCTGCCCCCATTGGATGTTGCGGACGCTGGTTGCTGCAGTGCCATCCAAAACCGTCGTCATGGTTTTGTCATAAAGTTGTTGAGTTGCATTCATGTGGCCTTGTCGGTTGGAAAAGAAGTCTTGGCTCTCCTTGGCAAATGATTGGCTGGCCATATAGACCAACTCCCAAAAAGACCATGGGGAAACTTACTGCTTTATCGGTGTGGGGAAATTACAGGTGCATTGCTAGGGCGGCTCCTCTTAGGGCGGGATGAGGTTTGGTGACTACGCTCTTTAGCATGGGTACAGGGGCAGCCGAAGGGGGGCAACCTGGCGGTCCTTAATAATTTATGTGTCTTTGTTAATCTAAGTAATGAAGAAAAAGCAAAGGATGGCCTAGGAAATGGGCGGGCTAGAGTGATTTATTCGGGACTCGGAGTAGATAATTTCGCGATTTTGAGGCCTTCCTTACGCACCTGGTTATAGCCTGCTCTTTTTGGGCTGCCAAATCATTATTTTGCGGAGAAGTTTTGTGCAAAATGTAAACACCCCACCCAGAGACAAAGCCCCAGTCTAGGCGCGATGGATGGGGGCTACTTCGAGATTAGGACGACTATTGTATTGATGGCCCATAGGAAATGGGGAGGTTACTGGGCGCGGGTGGAGTGGCGGTTGTTTTGCCGAGTTTTCTTTTTTGAGATCAGCGTCCCAGTTTGATATTCAATAGGCTGATGGGGTATGAGGTTGTGATCGACTAAGAACTCAAGGCCTCGGGTCTTTTCTCCACCTAAAGATAGGCCGGTCAGTGAGTTAAGGTAGGGGCTCGAATATCTCCTTTGGCTTGGTGGTCCCTCGGTTAGAGGAACGACCCCATCCGCCTCAAATCAGTGCCAATATTATGCTGGGTGATGGTGGTCGTGGCCCTCTGAACCACATTGATGGGATTCACCGTGGAGGTAGTGCCATTGGCCCTCGATCTTAACGAAATGCCCTTTTTCATGATGACAGTGGGCAATTCCGGATTTCTTGTAGTGAGATCTGAATTCGACCGTTCCTTTCGTATCTGAGGCCAAACCTTCGCTAATTTCGAGAACCTCGAGTTTGGTCCACCGTACCCCGGTTTCTGGAGCGATACCGGGGGGGCGCGTATCGGGATGCCAAGTGTTTAAAAGATATTCACTGGCTTTGGCGACAAATGCGGAATACCGGGACCGCATTAAGGCTTCAGCCGTCGGTGCGACGACTTCTCCATTTAAATAGGGTTTACAGCATATTTTAAAGGTCTTTTTACGGCCACATGGGCAGGGTTTCTTATCCAAACCGAATGTCTCCAATGAAATAGTTCAATTTGCCATATATATGGCGATATTTAAGTAAGTCCAGCACTTATGGAGCTTCGCAGGATGGTGACAACGCTCTACTACGCTTTGTCTTTTGGGCTCTCGGTATGTGGGTGGACATGGAATACTTGGCCTAATAGCTGATTTTCGATAGTATGGGTTGTCGTTGTCGTAGGCTACTTGCGGAGTGTTTACGGCGGGCTATGTTTCGACACGATCTGATGGCGGGATGATGCGGGAGAAATTGTTAAAAGAAATTGAGACCCGGGGTGATTTGCCTCCTCTGCCGGAAATTGTGCATCGACTCCGCAAGATGATTGAGGACCCCAATTCAGGTGCCCAAGATGTGGCCCGCGTGGTGCAATCTGATCCCGTTTTAGCGGGAAGATTGTTGCAGTTGGCCAACAGTGTCTATTGGCGGGGTGGGTCTGTGGAGGTGACGCGGCTGACTAAGGCCTTAAGTCGTTTGGGGCTTAAGATGGCTCTAGACCTTGCCTACTCCATGGAGCTCCCAAAGCTTTTTCAGAGAGAGCAACTCATTAAGCAAGCGGATTTCTGGAAGTATTCCCTGGGGTTGGCCATCGTCGCCCAGTCTTTATCGAAGCGCTTGAAGGCGAATCGAAATGAGCAATCCAATGCCTATTTAGGTGGGCTAATGCGAAACACCGGAGTGTTGGTATTTGCGCACTTGATGCCCAAGGAATATGGCGAGCTCATCGCGAAAGTGAGTGAGGAAAAGGGTGTGCTTGAGGATGCAGAGACCCAGGCCTTTGGTATTTCTCGTGCGGAGATCGGGGCTTGCTTTGTCGAAAGATGGTGGCCGGTTTCTCCGGATGTCTTGTCTGCCGTCCGGGAGCGCCCCACGAGAATCAAAGTAGAGCTAGCGAATGTGGTCCCTATGGCGAGTTGTTTTCTCAACTGGGCTGGTATGCCCGATGGCACAGGAGCACAGGAGCGCCGTCTTCCACCCCGTTATATGCAGCTTCGATTTGGATTCACGCAGAAAGATTGTGAGCAGCTCCGAGATGAGGTGGATATTGGGGTGGCTATTTTGAGCTAGGATTTCTTGGCTTTATTTCTGTGTCTATCGAGTTTCTTTCCAAAACCTGCCACCATGTTAATCTAATAGCTGAGGTCTTATATGGGTGATGGACAATTTTCTGTAACATTTAGAGGCGTAAGAGGCTCTATTCCCACGCCCGCTTCACCCAAACAAATTGAAAAGAAATTAAGAGAATCCCTCTGTTTGGCTACCGCTGAGGATGTTGTGGATTCTACCTCGATCGATCGATTTATTGAAGGACTTCCGCTCCACCTTAAGGGGTGTTTGGGAGGCAATTCTGCGTGTCTAGAAATGAATGTTGATGGACAATTACTCATTTTTGACATGGGGACTGGCTGTGTGGAATTGGGACGTGAGCTGATGGGGGGTGACTTCTCGAAGGGGCAAGGGGTGGCATCGATTTTCATCACCCATACACACATGGACCATATTATGGGATTACCCATGTTTGGGCCCGTCTACATCCCTGGGAATAAACTCACTTTCCATGCTCCGATCCCCAATCTGAGACAGCGTTTAATTCGGCGACAACATTCCGACTTTTTTCCCATCCAATTCGAAGAGTTACCCGCTCTTATTTCGTTTGTCGATCTAACCGAATCGTCTGTGTATGAGTTGGGGAACGTGAAGATTCGTTGGCTCGAAAATGACCATCCCGGGCGTTCCTTTAGTTACCGCGTGGAATATGGGGGAAAAGCGGCCGTGCTGTCCACGGATGCGGAATATAAGAGTTTGGCGCCTGAGACATTGGACCCGGTTCTAGAGTTTTTTGATGGCGCGGATATCTTGGTTTTCGATGCCCAGTATGGATTTACCGAAAGTGTTCGCATGAAAAGAGATTGGGGCCATAGTTCGTCTTTTGTGGGGGTTGATATGGCTTTGGATGCCGAAGTAAAAAAACTTGCGCTTTTTCATCACGAGCCAAACTTTGACGATTTTCAACTCAGCGACAATCTTAATCAGGCGAAGTCGTATCTCCAAAAATTGGATCCAGATTCGGAACTTGAGGTTTTCTTGGCCCAAGAAGGCACTACGATTCGGCTGGGGAATTAGAAGAAGCAGCCACAGTCGGCCTCCTCCATGAACAGAACCTCCCTCTTTCTAGCGCCTTCTAAGGCGGTTCCTGTGGCTGATTTTGGCGTGGTTTCATGGCCAGCTCTCAGCGATAGGGATTTGTTTTCTTTGCCATGTCGACTTCTCCCTTATCTTCGGACGAGGCTCCATTCAATCCTAGGCCGGATAGGGAATGGGCATTGCCTCAACTGGTTTGTAAAACCCGCCCTGGCATTCTCTCCCGAGAGATTCCAATCCTAGGCAGGAAGCCTAGGTTTTTGCCCCTGTGTGGCGCTCAGTGGATTTGGTGCGGTTTGTGACCCCTACTTCGTTCACCGGCGCCCTACTTCGTTTACCGGCGCCCTCCAATCCTCTTTGTAAAAGCGCTTTTGGGATCGGCATCGATATTTTAGAGGCGAGGTCAAGTAAGTCTTTGTGAGTTCTGTGTTCCTATAGCTCAGAAACAGTGACTGGTTTTTGGAGGAGGCCCCAGGTTCATTTTTGATAGCGCCTTTTTGGGGGAGATCCCAAAGTCTTGGGCTTGGCTTGTTTCATATCTGGGCCGATTGAGAACTTTCCGAAGAAACACGGGGTTTCAGCTATTTTCTGAAGGCGCCGGCAAATCCTATATGGTTGTGTTCTATACTCAAGCAATCACGGGTCTATCGCAATCGTCTGAAAATGTAGCGGTACATTGTTTGCAAGTCTTGCCGAGGACTCTGGACGCTAAAATTTGCGAAGTGGTGAAGCACCCAGCCCTTTTGTGCAAGGTGGTTTATGACGATTACTTCAATTTCACCCATGGACTCGCCGCGCAGACGTCCATTAACCCCGAGGACCTTCCATATTTTCGAAATATTCCCACTGTTTACGCTTTCGTTTCGATCGGTCCAGGAATAGCGCGCGGGGGCTTCGCTGTCGACGGGATCTGCAAAGTCGCCGGCGACTTCCGCATAAAATGATGCGTATTCATAGTGTCCGGGTCCCGCTTTTGGTTTTGCATCAGGGTGACAAGCAGCCAGACCGAGAAAACATAATGACGCTACTGTGTATTTGCTGAACTTTGAAGTTATGTTCATGAAGACCCTCCCCACGCGACTATAGGACGAAATGGCTAGGAAAGGAAAATAGGGCCCTGTTTTTTTCTGATTACATGGCAGAAAACTCGAATGAATAGGTATTTAGTGTCGATCGCATAGGGAGGGAGCTTGTGGTTTGGGGGCCTTATCAGTTTAAATTTTTCCGCTTTCTCGGTGTCTTGAGAGTCCCAAAACGACTTAGTCTGTTGTTCACCGTTACGGACCCAAAGAAAGGTGAATATTGTTATTTCGGTGCCGTCTCGTTTGAATACATATATGCTCGGCCGTGCATAACCATTCAATGGGATTTCAAGGATGCGATGTTTTATCTTTTGGCTTAAGCCAAATTTAGAAGTCTGCATTCAACCCGACACCGAATGACATACCGGTAGTTAGGCCCTTAGCCGACAGTATAAAGCCGATGGGGAGCCCCAATCCACTGCTTATTTGCCGGGTTCCTAGCGCAACCCGGATGGCTAGGGAGTTGGTGAGCGCATAGGCCAGCTCGCCGGTGATACTCATGGCTTCGCTCATTTCACCATACTTAAAGAAGTGGACTCCTAGTTTTGGCGTGAGGTCTGAGAAAGTGTAGTTCGCGTAAAAGTTTCCGTAGAATATGTCATCAGCTTCGCTTTTGAGGGTCATGAGCATCCCACCATCCATTGCCAGACCTAGGCCAGCCACAGGCGCCCAAGCCAGTGTTAGGCCCGGACCAAAATGGTCCATACCGTTTCCTGTGCCCGGCTCTATTCCCTTCGCTTTGGTCCCTGTGGCGAGTTTAACCCTAAGGTCTACGCCTGCTGTCACAACTTCACTGAACTTATAGGCATAACCCCCGGTTAAATTTATATCACCGAGACCATATTTTGAGTGTTCCATCCCTGCCATGGACGCAGCCTTGATTACGAATGGAATTCCCAATTTGGTTTTGAATTGATTGGCGCCGGTCGTGAAGGTGTAGCCGAGGCTTAAGTCGAGCAATATGGTCGTCGAGCTGACTCCTTCTTGAAAATCTTGTTGTTTCCCATCTTTATTATATTTCCCACTGGCCATGTCATAAGAGAAGTAGATATCTGTATTAAATTTTCCGATAGTGGGTTCTTCCCCATTTTGATTGGCGCCATAGACGATATCCAGTTCTTGTAGGACTTCCGCTCGAACCGTTCCTACCTTACTGGCTAATTTATAGTTTAAGACCTTTTGAACCGATTGTGGTTGGTGTAAGGGGAAATCCTCGGTATTCCACCCTGCTTCTTCCAATTCCATGAGAAGTCCAGCGAGTTGGGCACCCATGGATACGTGGTCGGGAAGAACCGCGAAAGTTCCGAACTCAAACTTTTCAGAGATGAGGGAAGGTACCCCGACAATGACTGGTTTATTACACTTCTGGAGACTTGGATACCAGGCAGCGAGGAGCAAATCCTTTTTTAAGAGCTTATTGTCGTTGAGAACCCACAGCGCATCTATCCCGTCTTCGTAGATAAGCTTTTTGATGCCACGTTTCACCGAGCGGTGAACGTTGGCTTCATCGGATTTTATTTTAACGCCAATAATTTCGATGCCCTCATCTTTTGCAAACACCCGATCACGCTCGACAATGGATTCAAACCGCTCTCGGTAAATCACGCCGAAACGCTTCATAGGCTCATTGACCAAGGAACGGAAATTCACGAAGCTCAGGACGGCAGGGATCTCATAATAGATGCCTGTGGCGTTTTTGACTCCCTTGACTTCAAAGTCTAGGAAAGAGGTTAGCGCCATCACGGCGGCGGGGTGGCGCACCTTCTTAGAACTTTTTTGGTATTCCCTATAAAGCTGAACCGTGGCGTTGTTTAGAACCACAATGGCCTTGGGAGAATGCTTTTCTATTAATTGCTCGATATCAGCCGAGGTCGATTGCTTTGAAACGATTTTCTTGATGAGCTTGTAAGCTTTTGGTACTTGATTGGTGAGCTCGTTGATGATTTCTTCGGTGGCATCTGTTTTTGGTGCCAGAACGAGAATTGAGGTTCTTTCCGAGTTTTGAGCCCAGGCACTTCCTATTGTGAGCGATTGCGCCCCTCCGCTCAGAATGGCGATCCATAAGGAAAAACCTATATTGCGAATTGGAGTATGGCTTAGAATTTTTTCCATTGCTCTACCCCCAGTGTTTTTTTTGTTGCATTATCCAAACTCATAAATGCCTTGACCAAGACTGATTTTGCTTTCTGATTGATGATCCCGACCGCCGGTAACCCAAAATTGACTTTTGGAAGTTTGGTTATTGTAAGTTCCAATTGAGTTTTATCTCGGTAGCGGCCGACCGCTGATTTGGGGATGAGGATACCATCAACCAATTTAAATTGCAGCAGCGTCAAAAGGTCTTCTGTTTTGGCCACCAATGTTACTTTTGGCTTTTTGCTAAATCCAAGGAGTTTCTCGATGAACTTAATCATTTTGTTGCGCCCCATTAAGTCGATGGACCCGAGCTTAAGATCTGGGCCGACTAAGAGTGGAACTCGAGACAGCAGAACATAGGGCTCCGATTCCATACCTCGGATTTGTCCTTGAAGTCGTATTTTAAGCTCCCCGTTCATGCTCTCTTTTGTGGACTCGATGGCGGCGCGAAAGGCGAAAATAGCGTCAGGAGGTGACTGTTTAAGAGCGTGTCTGAAGTCGTTGACACGACCATAGACCTTGACATCGACCTCAGGCATGGCTTTACGTAGGATTTCTCGGAGTGCCCTGGGACGAATATCTAAGGGCAAATGGACGGCCAGTGATGGTTCGGCCTGTGCTAGGGATGTGCTGAAGAGCACCAGACAACAAAAAGAGACTGCCCAGCGCCCCTCTCTTGACTGGGGACTTCTTTTTCCTAAGGTCCGCATTCGTATTTTTTGCTCCGAGTGTTTTTGTATCGAGTTGCGTAGGGATTTGGTAGCCCAAGTTCCCTTCAAGACACAACCAAACAAAACACCTGATTTCTCCCATGAGCGAGAGGGGAAATCAAATGAAGTATCTCTTTTCTCGAATCAAAAAGAACTTGAAAAGTTTAGGCGCCGAGAAAGGTTTGAGAGGATACCGTTTTGAGCTTCTGCGGCGGTCGAAACATGGTTGTCGAGTAAACCGCTATTGTCCTTGTTGTAGTGTGTCCATTGGCCTGCGGTTTGGTTGGAAATTCCGTCCTTAAGGGGGGGGTACCCATAGCGTGTTTTTGGAATCTAACATCATTAAACCTACGTAGTTACCGGCCAAAGCACGAGTTTCTCTTGTGTAGCGGGGTTATTCGGCACTTTTCGAAGCTAGGGAGAAAGAGGCTGAATGCTTACGAGAGTCATGGCAATATCTATTGAATGGTTTTGGAGGCCGTTTTCTAGTAGCCCAGGCAAATGGTTTAGGTATCAAGCCCAATTTGGAAGGAGAGAAAACGGGTGAGCACTGCCTGGGCCAATTTAAGGTATTGGGCGGCCCAAGAATACACAAGCCGGTATTAGGAGTTTTAAATCCCTTACCGAGGTTCTGCCGAGGCCTTTAAGGGTGGTTTCACCGAGTCGGGCTTCTCACTGGGGGCCTGGTGCCCAATCCACTGCAGCTAGCGTGCATCTCTGGTGTAGATCTAGGAAGTATCCACAACCGGAAATCATCGCCCCAATTGAGTGGTGGATGCGCAGGGCTTTGTTATTTTGCCTTCCTGGGCGTCTAAAAACGCCATTCTTCCCTCTTCTTATTCCGATGAATTGCGGTCAATCAAAGGACCTTAGCGGGGATTTGTATCAAAAAAGGAAAACTAAGACAAAGTCCCAATAACCACCCAGCTTATTCTTTGTGTTTGCCGTTGTTGAAAAACTGGTGGTTAGAACATTTGAGAAGGGGCAGTACAAATTGGGGTGGGAATCTCCGATTGAGGCAAAGTTGAAACCTGTCGTGGTACATCTTATAACCACCACTTTGGGCGCTGTTGCCGAGGCCTTTTTGCCGCCCGCCGCTCTATCCTGAGCTCTCTAAATTAGTCGGAAAATCATCAGGGAATGTTGCATCCTGGAATTGCCGGGTCCACCGAAATCAACGAAGCCACGAAATACTTACTTTGAGATCCCAGGTAGCCAAAGTTCCCAGTAATGTTCTCGGTTGATTTAGTCTTTACGCCCGGTTGATTAACTCAAGGTTCGGGGATTTCTAAGAAAGGGCCAAAGTTTCAAAGAATCAAAATGTTCATAAACTCCAGGACGCGGAGCTCATTGATGGTGGGGAGCGGCCAGCCGGGGTGGACGGCAATGCTTGAAGAGTCGCAGGCATCAAAAATGGGTCCTAACTGGAGAACCCCACCATTGTCGTTTTTGTCGTTTTTGTCGTTTTGGGTCCTATATCGATATTTGGTATCGCTATCATCACACTTATTGGTGGTGTCATTGTAGGTCATGCCTAGGGGGAACTTCATTCAGCTAAGACCCGAATTGAGGTCGGTCTAGGTACCGTCGGCATTGTCGCGAAAGGTGCGGCATATAAGGCGCGATGGTCGTTCCTTAGGGCTTCAGATAAGGCGCGATGGTCGTTCCCTGACGAATGGTGTAGCCCCCATTGTTCACACCTCCTCCCAAAACAGGATTCACTGGGACCTCAGCTGTCACCGTATACCCTATGACCCCGCTAGCATGGGGCGGGTCCCAGTCTGTCCCATCACCACCCGACCCCTCCCAAAAGTAATTATTCACCGACGCCGAGGTTTGGGCACAAATAAAATGGACATTGTCCTCTGTGGGCGCTTGTTCTGAATTCACAGACCTATGATAATGTACGCTGTTGTCCGGACAACCCACACTACAGTCGATGCCTCCATAATTTTCGTTTGAGTTAGGATATTTATAGCGGCATATGGCTGTCGAATCGCACGCAGTATTGCTTGAGGAAGCATCATCATTTGCAGCGTTGATGGTGCCCGAAGCGCAGGCAACGCAGGCATTACTCGATACATATTGATTCTCGGCGCAAAGGGTTACCTCGCACGCAGTATTGGCTCCAGAAGCATCATCGTCTGCAGCGTTGGTGGTGCCTGCATCGCAGGCTACGCAGGCATTGTTTTCAACACGTTGGTTTGCCGAGCAAGTAATAGCCCCACACTCAGTATTGACTGAGGTTGGATTATCTCCTGGGGGGCGGGAATAGCCGTTAGCACATGGAACGCAGATATTGCTCGA
>JAYZAY010000025.1:0-29123 GCA_036339465.1 Myxococcota bacterium
GCTTAAGCAAACCCGAGGGTTAAGTTCTCTTATGGAACTCACGTTTACGCTCGTGGTTGAAACCAGCGCCCAGTTAGCGCATTTAAATGAACTTTTGGGGCACCGAGAGCTGGGGGATTTTTTACCCACCATTAAACGACCCTTGGCAGCGACCCTGGATCTACAAAACAAATTGGTGGTGATTCTCAATAAAATCAATGAACTGGAGTTTTCGACCTTGGAGCCATTCGTTAAGAAAGAAACCCTTGATAAACTCAAGGAGCTACGGGTTGAGCGCCAGAAATTAGACTCACGCTTTGGTAAATTACCCCAAAGTGCAGGGGCCTATGAAACGCGTCTCGATAATATGCGTAACGGACTGATGGCCTATCAGCAGGAGGTTTACCGTTTTCGTTGGGAAATCGAGCAGCAAAAAAGACAAGTCGCAGCCCTCTTGAGATTCCTGAATGAAACTCCCGAGGGGGTAAGTCCGGAACTCGAGGCAGAGGCCCACGGTCTTCTTCAGCAGGAGCAACAGATTGTAGGCCAGATGGAACTAGACCAGGGCGCTCTGGAAAAACTTATCGAAGTGGAGGCCAAGCTTTTGGCGGTATCAACTTCGGCGACAGCCGATGAGGAGATTCTTAAAGAGAAGTATCGAACCTTGGTGCTGAGGGAAGAGGGTTTGGTTGCGAAGCTTCGTGCCCAAGCATTAGCGCGCATGAAAGCCAACGATTCCTATAAGGAGATGGTGGGTGACCTCGGTGGCATGGCTCAAAACCGGATTCGCCTCAACGAGATTGCCGCGTCGTTATCTAAATTGCGCTACGTTCGATTGATCAACCTGTCGGCTTCGGATCTGGCCAATTACCTGGAAAATATGGTGAACATCCATCGTGATTGGATGAAGTTAGGATATGACGAGCTTTTCAGCAACGAAAGAGCCCTGAGTTATCTGAGGTCTTTGCGGTCCAATCTTAAGGCAGGTGATTACCGTACCGAGGAAGTCATGACCACGAGTCGACTCTTTATCCAAAAGCATTTCGCAGCTATGGACCTTGAGGTTGAAACCGCCAAATTAGCGCTGTTTGGCGATGAGTCTAAAGCCATGAGCGTTGTGTCCGAGTTGTGGGATAAAGTGTTGAATGTTGACGGTGTCGATGAGGCTTTGGAAATGGTTTCTATTTTGCAGAAACAAAGAACCCGTGTGAGTAAATGCAGTGTGGGACTGAAAAAATACGTCATCCACCTGCGTAGCGGCGCACGGCGTCGCATTGAAAAATGGAGAAGTCAGCTTAAACTTATGGAGAGCGCTTTCAAGGCCCACGCACAGGCTGCGGAGTACCAGGACGTATCCATACGACGGGTGGCCGGATTCGCAGCGAAACAAGTGATGGGGGATGCTCACTCTCTATTTTCGGATTTGGTGATGCGTGGTGATGTTGGGTTGCTAGACCTCATTTGGCTACAGAAAGAACGCCAGACCGTGAACATCAATGAAGCTTTAGAGCTCCAGAAAAGTGAATTAGAACGCGTGGAGCGTCATTTTCAAGGTGTTGTTCCAAAATGATAAGCAAAAACATCGCATTAAGCCGACCCGCCGTGCTGGATCAAGCATTCCTAGGGATTCTATTTTGTTTCTTGCTGGGATGGTCGTTTGGTGTGGCGGCTGAACCGAGAGATGGGGCCGAGGAAGTTGAGATGGGACCGGCCCATGCAGCAGAGCCCGGTGAGGGAGTGCAGGTTTTGGAAGGCGCGATCCCGCCGGCCGTGGGCGAGGGTAAGCCGGGTGACGCCAACCAAGCAGGGGAGGCGGGCAAAGAGACTGGTTTTGTTTCGCAGGCTGCTCCTCGCCTTGCTTTGGCCCCCTCATCTCAAACTGGAGATTCCGGGTCTAGTGAGGCCGCGACCGAAGCCCAATTGGGCGGTTTGGAGTCCACTGTTCATCGTTACCAAGGGATGACCGAGTCCTTTCAGCGAGCCATCGACGAGCGAATTACGTTTAAGTACGATTCCGAAAAATCTGAGGTACGGCAGCGCTTCAACAACAGCATTCGAGATCTGGAAGAAACACAACGCCAAGACCGGGAAGCGGCCATCCAAAGTTTCGAGAATTTCATCGATACCTACCCCGATAGCAGCCTCTATACGCCCGATGTGATGTTCCGTTTGAGTGAGCTCTATTTCGAGCGCTCCTACGATAACTATCTACTCCAGCAGGAATCCTTTGATGAGGTCTTAAACACGTGGACTCCTTCGGACGGGACCCCCGAGCCCGAAGTACCGACGGTACGCTATGAGCCGACCATTGCCATGATGCAACGGTTGATCACAGAATATCCCACCTACCGTCTGCTCGACGGGGCCTACTACCTCTTGGGCTATTGTTTGAGTGAGCAGGGTGTTGAAGAGAGTGCCTTAGAGTCCTTTCAGCTCCTCGTAAGTACTAGCCCCGACAGTCGTTTTAGCGCTGAGGCTTGGATGCGAATCGGTGAGTATTACTTCAACGGCAGCAAACTGCAAAAAGCCCGCGACGCCTATGGCATGGTGGTAGCGCAGGAGGGTTCCGCACTTTTTGGTAAAGCTCTGTATAAGCTCGCCTGGACCCATTACCGGATGGGCGATCCGGAAACTGCTCCCCATGAGTTTACCAATTCCGTGGAAATATTTTTGAAGCTCCTGAATTTCAATTACCAGACGAAGCTGGCGGGCAAGGAGCGTGGAGGTGATTTACTTAACGAGGCGCGGCAATATATCGGGATCATTTATGCCGAGGAAAACTGGGGTGGCACCGATAAACTCATAGCGCGGCTAGAAGCAGAAGGGGACAAACCTTTTGTTCGTCCGACGGTTCAGGCCCTTGGCGATATCTATTTTGACCAAACGCGCTTTCTTGAAGCCATTAAGGTTTACGAGCTTCTTCAGCAAAGATATGACTTGCATCCCCAGGCTCCTGAGGTTCAGGAAAAAATCATTGCTGCCTACGAACGCCTTCGTGACTTTAAGAATGCAGCCGATAGCCGTCAGGCCTTGCAGGTGCGTTATTCGGAGGGTTCAGATTGGTACGCGGCCAACGCCACTGACGAAAAGGTGATCGCCTATGCCGGAGGTTTGGTGCGTAAATCCATTTTTGATGCCACCCAATTTTTCCACAACCAAGCACAGGAGTATGACGATGCTGGCGAAATTGAGCTGGCCATAGCCAACTACGAAAAAGCCGCTGCCGGCTATGGGAGCTACCTAAAACGTTTTCCTCGAGACAAGCAGCTTTACGACCTGCAGTATTACTACGCCGATGCGCTTTATTATTCGGGACAAGTGGAAAAGGCCGCTAGGGTCTTTAAAGTGGTCCGCAACGCCGACCCCAACGGAGAGTTTTTTCTGGACTCGGCCGCTGGCACCGTCTTTGGGTATGAGAAAGTCTATAAAAAGGCCATCATGGATGGGGAGCTCGGGGAGCTTGAAATTGTTACGAGTGCAGAACGCGATGCCAATATAGAACCCGTTGCCAAAGAAATTCCCCATGCCTATAGCAGCTTTATTGAGGCCGTCGACTATTTGAGGGCGGCTGGTGTGAAGGACGATAATTCCCCAGGTTTTCAGTACAAGTTGGCGCGAATCTTCCACGCCTATGACCATATTAACGAAGCCCTCGGACGGTACCGCGAAATCATCGAAAGCTATCCAGGTCACCAGGCTACCTATGAATTTTCGGTCGAAAATATTGTCGACCTCTTGCAGGTGAACAAGAATTACGAGGGACTGGTTGATTTTACGACCGAGATGATGACGGTACCTGAGGTGGCCCAAACTCCGGCCCTTCTAGAGCGCCTAAAAAGTTACCGTACGACCTCCCAATTCATGGTCGCATCCAATTATGCTAAAGACGACAAACACGACGAAGCCGCCGAGCTCTACGTTAAATTAGTCGACGAAAACGGCAAGTTTCCCGAAGCTGATTCTGCTTTAAATAACGCAGCCGTCTCCTTTGAAAAGGGTAAGCGTTTCGAATCGGCCATGAATATGTATCAGCGAATCGTCGATGACTATCCCAACTCCGCACGTGCGGATGCGGCCCTCTTTAGGGTGGGGGTCAATGCGACCAGCTTCTTCGACTTCGATTCAGCGCTCCAAACCTATAAAAAGCTCATCAAGGATTACCCCAAAAGTGAGCGCCGAGCGGATGCGTTTTACAATGTGGCCTTTGCTCTAGAGCAAACCCAGCAATATGAAAAGGCCGCCAAGCAGTACCTACGCTATTGCGATGTTTTCCCCGAACGGGATGACGCTGCCGATGTCTGTTTTCGGGCCGGAATTATCTACGAAAAGATGAAACAACCCTCACGTGTGATTTCCACCTACAAGAATTTCATCCTTAAATACCAGAAAGATGAACGCTTCAATACTCGGGTTCTAGAAGCTCATCTAAAAATAGCCCAATCCTATGAGCACCTTATGGATGAGCCCAAGGCCCGTCGCAAAGCGAAGAAAAAAGCCCGCAACAACGCCAAAGAACGCTACGAAACCCTTTTGGGTAAATTTAAAGCGAAGCCCGATCCAAAAGCTGCGGCGTATGCGGCCGAGGCGGCCTTCAAATTGTTGGAGCCACGCTACGTCGCTTATTTCGGCTTCGATTTTACCGGAAGCGATGAGGCGCAGCAGAAGGCCTTAATGAGTCAATTGGAGAATTTGAAGACCCTTAGCAAAGACTACACGTCTATTTTGAAATACAAGCAAGTAGAGTGGATGTTGGCCTCGCTCTACCGTGCCGCCAGTCTTTACCATCGTTTAACCGAACAAATGTTCGCTTCGGAGTGTCCTCCTGAATACAAAAAACTCGCTATCGAAATGGATATTTTTCTTGAAGATCTCTGCGACGAACGGCGTATCCTATTAGAGGAAAAAGCGATTCAATTTGAGGACGCTGCGGTCCAAGCCTATGAACAAGTCATCTTTCGGGGGCGGGAATACCAGATTGCCAATAAGTGGACCAAAGAAACTTTGATTGCCCTTAATAAGCTTCGAAGGGAAGAGTGGCCTCTCCAAAAGGATGCTCAGAAGGTTGAAAGTCTGGCATCCTATGGTGGTGGTCTCTATCTTGGGTTGGACGGTAAAGGCGTGGTTGACGCGCCCTCTCTGGAGTCCGAGAAACCCGAGAGTATCAACGAGTCGGCGGCGGCGGATCTGGAAGGCGAGGGTGTCGCCGATGTAATCCCAGAAGGGGATTTGATTGTGCCCAACGCCACAGGTCAAGCACCACCGGCTGGCAGCGATGGTGCACCTCCCGGAGCAGGCAATCAGTCGAGCCAACCCAAGGCTTTGGATGGACCAGAAAAGGACGCAGCCACAGGCGTTGTCCCCGGTGCAACCCAAGGCCCGCCATCGAACGCGCAAAACCCGGGGGGAGAACTGAATTCCGGGCAAGTCGGTCGGGGCGAGGGCGAGCCACCCGTGGTAAATTCCGAAGCAGGCTCTACCAAAAGCGTCAGTACCACCGACACGAAAGAGACTTCGGACGAACAAACCCCTGAGGGGCAAGCTGAGGCGGGAGGTGGCACAGGGACCGCAGACCCCCTCCCCGAGGGCAAGACCGAGGAAAGTCCCGAATTGGAGCCCGGGGAAACTGAACCTGGCGCTGACACCGATGGCACCGATGCTGAGTCGGCAGGGGATTCCAATGAAGATTAAGTTTCCCAATTTCGTCTCTCTGGGTTTTAGTTTCGCCATGGTGGCTTTCACGGCCTGCTCGGTGGGAACCGCTTCAGATCCTGTGGCCGGACCAAACGCGTCGTCAACAGCGCGCACTAAAGTCAAGGTTAAACGGGGTAACCCACTCAAAAGTAAGGTGCTAAGCCAGTATGCCCCCTCCCCTGTCCTACCTTCTAAGGACGCGGAGTCAACCGATGCCCAGACCGAAGCTTTGGACCAAGTTTCAGCCGGCGACGAATCCCCGAAAGTCGAGGATGGTACACCTCTGACTACGGAGGAGAAAGCTGACCCCGCTGTGGCACCGCCGCCTGACGATGAACAAGAAAAGCAATTAAGTCCAGAGGAGAAGGCTTACAATGAAAAGCTTTACGCCTCCATGCGCGATGATTCTCAAGCGGTTGTCCTCTTGGAAGCGGATTTTAATCAGAACAACACCGCCTTGAGGGCCTATAACGTGGGCGCAGCCTACGAACGCCTGGGGCAATTCGAGAAATGCCGCGAGTGGTACCACAAGGCAATTGCCCTGGAGAACAATCATCTACCCTCCCTCAGTCGTATTGGGAGTGTTCTCCAACGGGAAGGGAAAGTTGCAGAGGCCACGGCGTTTTTGGAAGCAAATTGGGACAACACGGAAGAACGTGCCTTGATCGGAAGCGAGTTGGCAATGCTTCTAGCGCGACAAGGTAAATTGGCGCGGGCCGAAAAAATCGCGCTGAGGACCTTGAGGCTCAATGAGCGCAATGCCAAGGCAATGGCGGCCCTGGGCATGGTGTATCGGAGGGAAAACAGATACGAATTGAGCGAAACGGCCCTCCGTCAGGCTGTGGAGATTGATGAATATTTGGGTGTCGCTTGGAATGAACTAGGTTTGGTAATGCTCGGCCAACAATATTTGGCGCAAGCTAGCAATGCCTTTGAAAATGCTGCTAGGGCAAATCCTGCCGATCCCGATATCCTCAATAACCTGGGTTTACTACGTACCAATTTAGGAGGATTTCGTGGTGCCATTGAGGCTCTAGAGCGCTCAGTCAAATTGGTGCCCACCTACGCTCCTTACCACCTTAATCTCGGTATTGCCCTACGGGGGGAACTTCGATTTGAGGATGCGCAAAAAGCCTATGAGAAAGCGTTGGAGCTCGATCCCGACACGAGTGAGGCGTACTATAATTTAGGTATCCTCTATATCGACAACCAAATGCCCGGCTTTGAGCCGATACCGCGTTTTCAAAAGGCACAGGAATTTCTCGCGACCTATCAAGAGAAAGTAGGAGATATATCTAAGAGTCAGCAGGCAAAACTTGACGAGTACGCCGCCTTCACGTCATCGGAAATTGAGAAAGAAGAAAAGCGGCAGGAGCGGAAGCGTAAAAGGGAAGAACGTAAAAAGAAACGCGCAGCGAAGAAAGCAGCGAAGAAAGCGGAAGAGGATGCCCGAAGAGCCGAGGAAGAAGCGGCAACGGGCAAATCGGAAGGTGACGGAGCGGCTGCGGGTGAAGATACCGTCGACGGTGCAGTCCCCACTGCTCCAGATGGGGCGACGACGGGGACACCTGCATCCATGGACGGAACCGAACCGGCCAGCACCCCGCCTGATCCCCGTGCCTCACCGCCCGATCCGCTACCCGCAGATGACTCACCGCCACCAGACGCACAGCCCCCCGGGCCTGAGCACGGCGAGGAAGGCGAAAGCATTGGAACCGAATCGGGCGATGTACCTGAGGGGCTTTCACCCAAGTCTCCTGAAGGAGAAGAGGCACCTCCTGGACCGGAAAATGAGGCCCAAGCCAATGAAGCTGGAGCAGAGAACACTTCCCAAAATAGCCAACCAACCGAAGGTGCTGAAAACGACGAAACCACCCACCGAAACGACACCGATACGGACACTCCTCGCGCTGTGGAGGATCAAAGCGAGGAAAAGGGCGGGGCTGAAGATCAACCAATGGATGAAGAAGAAAAAACCGATTCGGATTCCCCAAGCAAACCAAACGGTTCGTCTGGAGGTGAGACTGAACATGAATTGGAATCTGCGGAGACTACAGATGGCTAAAATTGGTGCATTCCCCTGCGTTGATTATTATTTTCCCCAAAATCCTCACAAAAATAGGGAAATCTCATTGACGTTACCAATGATTCCCAGGCAGAATAACGGGCCTGGCGCGGAACGCATCAACTTAAGGGCTTAAGGAGAAGGTGATCGCGTATTTAATACTAAAATGGTGGAAAACACTTGCAAGTGCATTGCATGCTGCGGTTAATGTCGCCTGCCTAGTTGGAATAATAATGTCGGGAACGACTGCCCTAGCCCAGGGTAGAAAAGTCATCCGACTTGAGGCGATCAAAGTGGAGGGACGAATCCAAAAACCACAAGCGTTTTACATCCTGCAAAGGAGTCGCTTGGATTTAGGGAGTCACTCTCGTTTAACAAGACGCTTTGTGAAAGAAATTCGAAAGACGCTGAAGCAAGATCCATTTTAATTTAAACCACTGCTGGACGAAACCAGCAGGAAAGCAAGGAGGATTCTAATATGTTGGCAGGTGCTGCTAAATTTTTCGTCGACGGTGGGCCATTCATGTGGCCGATCGCATTCGTATCGGTCTTTGGTGTTGGTATCATCGTTGAGCGAATTATATTCCTATTTTTCAAATACAACATAAACGCCAACCAATTTATGGCCCAGGTACAAAAATTGGTCATGGCCAATAACATCGACAGAGCGATTAAACTCTGTAATGCCGCGCCTTCGGCGGCCCTTCCAAGAGTGATAAAAGCCGGGTTGACTCGGGCCAACAAGGGAGAACTTGAAATTGCGAACGCAATTGAAGAAGCCTCTCTAGAGGTGCTTCCAAACATCACCAAGCGAACCCCTTCGTTGCAAAGTGTGGCCAATATCGCAACTCTGCTCGGACTTCTCGGAACCATCATGGGTTTGATTGAAGCCTTTGACGCCGTTGCGAAAGCTCCGCCAGACAAGAAAACGGAAATGCTAACCGCTGCGATCGCCATCGCGATGAACACCACAGCCTTTGGGTTGATGGTGGCTATTCCGATCCTGTGTGTGTACATCTTCTTGAACAATACCGTGAAACGATTGATCGATGAAATCGACCAATACTCAGTGAAGCTCCAAAACCTACTGGTTTCCAGGGGTAAGGGGGCTCAGAGTCCATTAGACCGATAAGTAGCTCAAAGCGCCACCGGCACCCGGTCCTCCGGGTGCCGGTGGCGCCGGGCTATTCTCCAACAAGAAACTGAGAACGAAGTAACCAACACAATAGTTGAGGGGCCGAAAATGGCGCGTAAGCCTTCGCAAAGACGAAACTTTGAGCAAGACGATCAGGACCTAAACCTTATTCCGTTTATGAACCTCGTGTCTCTTCTCATTCCATGTTTGCTCGTATCTACCGTATTTGTGTCCATTGCGGTGATCAACGTATCAGCACCTGCAATCGGCACAGCAGCTGAATCGGAACCGGAGAAAGAGAAGCCGGAAAAACCACCGCTCAATCTTACGGTCACCATCACGGACCAAGGCTACACGCTGGCCGGTTCCGGAGGCGTGCTCCCCGGGATTAAGCCCGCAGCAGCAGGTGAGTCCGGTGGTCCAACGATACCACTAATCGATAAAGAGATTAGCTGTACACGCTATCTTGATACCTGGCCGCCGCCGAGATCAGTCAACAAGTCCATGTCAAAATGTACCGATCCAGACGCTATCCGGGCATTTAAGGTGTATGACCTCGAACGGTTAAGCATCATGCTCATTACCATTAAAGACCAGTTTCCCGAGGAAAATAAGGTTATCATCGCCGCAGAACCCGACATCGAATTCGAGGCCCTTACGGATGTCATGGACAGCACCAGAGACGTCAAATTGGAGGGCGATGAGCGCCGGCCCCTCTTTCCTGAGGTCGTACTAAGTCCAGGAATCAGCTAATCACCAGAACCGAAATACCTTATCGAGGACCCACCCATGAGTGACAACAACGACCAAATACCCGAGGACATCAACTCCTTACCGGATCCGGCAGACCTCCACACCGGCGAGGCGGGACTTGTGAGAGAGAAGAGACTGTCGCGCCGAACTTTCGATGAAGGGGAAGGTTTGAACATCAACTCTTTGATGGACATTATGACCATTCTTCTCGTCTTCCTCCTCAAATCCTACGGCTCTGACCCCGTGAAATTAAAGCAGGCCCCTGACCTGAAACCACCATTTTCCTCGGCCCAGCTAAAACCGGAACAATCCTCAACTGTCACTCTGACCATGAACAACATCCTTGTCAACGACCAGAACGTTCTTAGTATTGTCGATGGGAAAGTTAGTGAGGCCGACACCAGCGGCGGTGGCAATTACTTCATCGATCCACTGGGCAGCGTCTTAGAAGGTGATGTAGAAAATCAACGGGCCGTGGCCAAGTTTAATGCGAACTCGGAATTCACCGGTCTTTTAACCATCATCTGCGATAGGCACGTACCTTTCAGCTTACTCAGCCAGGTCATGTATACGGCCGGCCAGGTTGAATTCAGCAAATTCAAGTTCCTTGTGGTCAAGGGTGGTGCTTAATATCGGCAAAAAATCTGGCATCGCTCTGTAATATGCGTTAGAAATGAGTGATTAACTCCTTGGGGGATATGAGGGGGACTCGGATGGCATCTTCAAAACAAGAGGCAGCCTCGGGACGGTTAGCAGGCGCTCCTGGCGGCAAAGCCAAGGTGCTCAGGGCTTGCGTCATTCATAATGGTAAAGTTGTAGACGAACGGCGTGTTTCCGCATCCGAGTCCGTAAGCATCGGAACCAATCCCAAAAATACATTCGCACTTCCAAGTACAAATCTACCAGGTCGGCATGTTCTATTCGAAAGTAAAGCAGGGGCCTATGAGGTCAATCTGCTTGAGGGAATGGACGCCAAACTAAGTATGGATGATGCCGCGTCGACCCTGACTCTGAAGAGCCTTGTCGCTGAAGGAATCGCTCAAAAAACCGCAACCGGTTATACCCTGTCGGTGAGTCCGAGGCACCGTGGAAAAGTTCAGCTTGGCGCCATTACGGTTATTTTCCAATTCATTTCGCCACCACCCGACCCGCCTCAGCCTAAGTTGCCAGCCAGTGCCCAAGGCAGCATTGGTCAACAAATTGATTGGCCTTATGCGACAATCCTCAGCCTATCAGCGATTTTGCATTTTGCGACTGTGATGGTTTTCGAGAACACGCCCATGCCCGAGGCCGTGAGTATAGATACCATGGACAATCGCTGGGCTGAACTCATCGTCCCAGAAAAGCCTAAGGATAAACCGAAACCAAAACCAAAGAAGAAGAAAAAGAAGGAGCAGCCTAAGTCTGAGAAAAAGGTTGCCAAAGCCCCAGCAGAGAAAAAGGCTCCGAAACAGGAACCAAAAACAGAGAAAGAAGCGAAGGTACGCGCAGAGAAAAAGCAAGCAGCGCGCAAAACTATCTCGAATAGGGGAATGCTCGCCCTGCTGGGGTCGAAAAGTGGTGCAGGAGCGGCAGTTGCCGACGTTCTAAGCGCCGGTGGTATAGGGGGGGACCTGGACTCGGCATTTGATGGCGTTGCCGGGGTTGGAGTGGCCGCGGCCGGTTCACCCACGAAGCGGGGTGGGTCCGCAGGCGAGGCAGCGAGTATCGGAGGGCTCGCTACTATGGGTGGTGTAAAAATTGGTAGACAAAAGAAGAAAACACGGCGCGTTGCAAGTTCTGCGGTTGGTACCATTGAGGCCGATGGCTCGCTTGATTCGGACAAGATCGCACGGGTTGTTCGCAAATATCAGAAGGGTGTACAAGCTTGTTACGAAAAGGCTCTTAAACGAGACTCAAATCTTAGTGGCAAATTAGAGGTGGAAATTACCATCGGCGAAGATGGCAAGGTCATTGAGGTCGCAATCCTCGAGGATGGGCTTGGATCCCGGTCGTTGCAAACGTGTGTGCGATCAAGGGTCCGTCGGTGGCGATTTCCAAAACCGGATGGCGGTGAAGTTACCTTTAGCTTCCCGTTCATTTTCAGTTCTTCGGGCTGATATAGCTCGCGTGCAGAAGGGGTAACGGGGTGAAAGCGCAAAAGCTTCCAGAACTTTACAATTTGATCAAGAGTGACCAGTTCCAGGCGTGGCAAGGAAAGTTGGAGAATCTCCAACAGCGAGAATCCGACCTACGGACGGAGTGCCAAGAGCTCGAATTAAAGGTCGCCACGGTGAGTTTTAGGGCGGAATATTTTCAGCGAGCCGGGGATAGTTCACTCTTTGCCGCTGGTGACATGGAGAATCGCTCCCACGAATACCTGGCGGAACATGAGAGCCTCGACAATGACTCCTTTGAGATTCTCAGCCAATTCCAAGAGGCAAATGCGCGTGTTAACACCCGATCGATCGATTTCGACCAGGTTGACAAAGAATTGGAAGATATTCGAATTACGGCCTCCGAGCGGCGGCGCGAACTTCAAGCTCAGGGCAGCAATGGTGCCACCGAGGAGGATATTCGGCTTCAGGAATTGGAACGTAAAATCAAGGCGCTTGGCGAAAGTGCAGGCGCAGCCAGGGTTGCACTCGAGCACGAGCAGCACGACCGAGATAGCCTATGGGGGAGCATTGAGGAAAGCTGGCAACAGGCTTTTCGGGCCAACATGGCGCGCTCAGAGTATTTGTATCAATCGAGAAAGTGCCACAGTAAGGCCGAAAAGTTGTTTGCCTTAGCCGAAGAGGAACGGGTGAATCTGAAGTCCCTGCGTGATCGACTTGAGACGGTTGTCCAGTCCGTTACGGAGGCCGTTGCAGCACAGGACTCTTTACTAACCACAGGCGCTGGGAATTTCAGCTGTACCGTGGTCGATGACTTCCTATTTTGGCCGAACGAAGAAGATGTTCAATCCGTGTTTTGTGTGCCGGTGTTGAATGACAATTCGCATTTTAATATCCAGATTAAATCGCGGAAAGTGTACCAGTTGGATAAGGAAAAGGGTCTCGATTTTATGGAACCGGTGGCTGAAGATGGTGGCTCAGGTGAGCTGGATCCGAGGTTGGAGTCATTTTTTAGCGACCTCCGACCATCATCGTAAATTGAATTAGTAACCTATAGCTTTAAAATGAGTTCAAGGGATTTTGTCATGGACACGCAGGATAAACGAGGGATTCTCGCTGATTCTCCACTTTTCGATAATTTGCTAACGACGGAACTGACGATGTTGGCGGACCTCTTTACGGTCAAAGAGTACAAGACAGGCGAGCTTGTTTTCGATGAAGGTAATGTTGGGGACTCAATGTATGTCATCGCCGAAGGGATAGTCGAAGTGCTTCGACGAAACCCCGACGGCGAATTCCAGGCCATTGCCGAACTCGGGGAGCGGCAGTTTTTTGGTGAAATGTCCTTAATTGATAAGGAATATCGAAGTGCCACCGTCCGCGCCAAGCAAGGAGCAAAACTGCTCCAGCTCTCCAACGAGAATCTCCACATTTTCGCTCGAAATTATCGAAATGGTTTTACCTGGGTGGTGGTGAATATTGCGAGGGTTCTTAGTACCCGGCTACGTGAAGTTAATCGAAGATTGACTGAGAAGCTCTAGGCTAGATGTAACCTTGAGGGGAGGGTAGATGCCGTAGGGGTGACTACCCCAAAAGCTCAGCCGCTCCTTGCTCTACAAGCTTATGATGTGTCTCCTCGATCAGAGCCGTGATTGAATCGGAGGCCGCCGAGGCTGTGAGTCTTTGCAGCGGCTCTATAGAAGCGATAACCGCGTGAAAGCTGTAGCCTTGTTTTTGGGGTCTACAGAGGCAACCAAGCGGGAGGTGACAGCCACCACCGAACTTGGCGAGTAATCCCCTCTCTGCCGAGACGCTCATGGAAGTGTTTTCACAGTGGAGAGGCTTAACATACCGGAGAGCGTGTTGATCCTCAGTGCGGATTTGGATGCCTAGGGCTCCCTGGCCCGGCGCCGGACAAATGAGCTCGGGTGCTAACGGCACCACATCGTAAGCGGAGAGCACCCCGGAAAGATGTTCTCCCAGCCTTTCCACACCTGCTTGAGCGAGTATGATACCATCCAAGGCCATTCCCTGTATTTTTTCGATTCGGGTGGGTACATTACCCCGGATACCGACCAATTCAATGTCTGGGCGAATGGTCTTCAGGTGGGCCTGCCGCCTTAGGGAGGAAGTTCCTATTCTAGCATTGCGTCTAAGGGGCTGTTTACCCGTGTCTTGAAGCTGTGCATCTTTACGAACAATCAAAACATCGAGCGCCGATGCTCGCGGGGGAATCGCCCCGATGCGAAGCCCGTCTACATCTTCAGTGGGTAAGTCCTTCAAGGAATGAACCGCGATATCAATTTGGCGACTTAAGAGGGCGAGCTCTATTTCTTTGGTAAAAAAGCCTTTCCCTTCAACTTTATCGAGACTTAAATGTTGAATTGTATCGCCACTGGTCTTGATAACCTTAATAGTGGTGGGGATCCCAAGCATTTGTTGCACAAACTTGGCCTGCCACAATGCCAAGTCCGATCCCCGAGACCCAATCACCAAGCTACGAGCCGACCCGGTGGTCATGCTCCACATCCGGTGGTACCATGTTCCACTCTAACGATGGTCTTGATACCACCCCGAACGTAAAAATCCCCCTCAACTTTCAACCAGCGCGGTGAAGTGAGACCGACCAAATCGTTTAAAATGTCGTTGGTGACCTTCTCGTGAAAATGCCCCTCGCCTCTGAACGACCACAAATAAAGCTTTAAACTCTTGAGTTCGACACAAAGCTTGTCTGGGGTATAAGTTATTCGTATGGTGGCAAAATCCGGTTGGCCGGTCTTGGGGCAGAGACAGGTGAACTCAGGACATTCAAAATATATCTCATAGTTTCGATCAGGTGCGGGATTTTCAAATGTTTCCAATTGTTTTGAGGCCGTTGTCGACATTCCATTCTCCTAATTTCTCACCAGCTTAAGGTTGCGTAAAATAGGGAGTTAGCACGCAGTTGTACAGAACAAAATCACGGTTTTCTCAGGACTTAACCCTCGAAATTTAGAAAGGCATTTTAGCTTTGGAGTTTCACGATGAAATCATAGCGGTCAACGATTTAGGCACTCAACGCCTCCTGGCACTCTGGCTCATTGCCATGGATGTGGACCATTCTTGGAAAATCACCGTCAATGGCTACGCTCGCTGGGCGAGACTCTTCGTCGAGCCTGAAATGAAAAACCTGGCCAGTGAGTTGGTTTCTGACGCACTCGTAGAAGCGCGCCTTTGTTCGGAGGTCGCCCCACTCAGGGTGGAACTCGACCTTCATAGGCAACCCGAATTTACTTTTGGTCTCTCCATGGGGGCGATTTTGATTTGGCTCCACATGTTGGCCAATCAACCCGACTGGAAAAGCCAAATCTACGATGCCGCGACCATGGTGCCGCATCTTGTGGCCGGAGGAGAGTGGTGGCGTATGCTCACCGCTGAACTCCTGCATGCAGATTGGAAGCATGTCCTAAGTAACGCTGTGTATCTTTTTGTCTTTAGTTGGGGCGCAAGCGAGAGAATCGGTGCGACCTTCTGTGTATTCACGTTCTGGGCAGGCGGAACCTTCGGATACTATGTCAGCTACGAGATGCAGCCCCATGTCGCATCTTTGGGAGCCTCGTCGGGTGTCTTCGCGGTGTTACCCTTACTTCTCGCCCTAGACCGGGGGCGAGGTTTTCCGAGCATCTTTCAACGTCACCGATACATCGGCGCAACATTAACGCTACTCTTATTGATGGCCTTCGAGCCAAGTAGCAACATCCATGCCCATGTCGGTGGATTCATTGGAGGTACGCTCTGTCTGTTGGCGTACCACCAGTTCTCTTTTCTAAGACGACCTCAAACCCAGTTCAGCTTGGCAGTGCTCTCCACCGCTTTCGCTATCTATGCTTGCATGGTCGCGATGGAATCGAGTTTTAGATTCTAGAGCGATGGGGACAAGCGCGTTGCTAGTTGGATTGACTTGCGATTTGTTGAAGCAGACCTTCAACATAAGACTGCGTTCCGGACTCGAGCTCCCGCTCATTGAGCTGGCGGAGCCGGTCTTCAACGAGTATCGTGGATTGCATTCTGCCCTGCATTAAGAGAGAAGAAATCTGACCCATTGCCTCCCGTAAGACCTTTTCGGCGGGATGCTGTAATACTTTTACAAGGATTTCAGCATCATCGGGCAACTGGTGAAATTGAAGAAATTGGTCCGTTGCCTGTTCAATCTCTTGTGGTTCTCGCGCAATTCGTAATCTTTCAAGTCGGAGCCTGAATTCAGAAGGCGCTCGTCCAAGGGACTTGCGAGGATTGGCGAACACTGGACGCTCGTCTTGCATTCGAGCGACGGTTTTTCTGGTTGTTGTTGTGGGAGCAGCGCTACCGCTGCCGGAAAATAAGGCTTCTAATTTTTGTAGGTGCTCAGAAGCACCTGACTGACTATCTTGCATCACCATTCACAATTTAAAGTTGACGAGTGTAGAAGCGCAGGTGAAAAAACCTGCGAGAAACTAATTATGCGCCCCACATAGCACCGCGGATATCCCGATACAAGCAAATTATAGGGCTAACTGGCCTAGCAGTTAGCTCCCCCGCGTACCTTTTCGTAAAAAAGTCGATAGATCGGATCACCCCGACCTACATGGGTGATTTCTCGCTCAGACCGGATGGTTGTAGAGCTTTGCTTCAGAAACCCACTAAAGGGGCTTTGGTAGCCGGGATGCACACTGAGGAGTTCTAGCGCCTCCTGACCGATGGGCTCAAAGTCTGTCATGAGGTGCAATTGGCCGCCCATTCGGAATTTTCGGAACATGATATCTAGGAATTCCTGATTGATAACCCGTCGCTTTTGATGCCGCTTTTTAAACCAGGGATCTGGAAAATTAACCGACACGAAGGCAACCGAATCATCGGGGATTAAAGCTTCAATATCCCGGTTCACATTGGCCAAGACAGCAGATAGATTGGGGAGCCCTTCGTCTTCTGCGATCTCGAGGATTTTTTCCACAAAGTGTGGACGAATCTCGATGCCGAGGATGTTCATTTCGGATTTTTGGCGGGCCAATTCCACTAGAAATTGTCCCGCCCCAAACCCGATATCAATGGCCAAGGGGGCCGGTCGGCTAAATAGCGCTCGAAGTGGCAGGATACCCTCCGGCTGTGGAACGCTGAAGGGATTGCCGTGGATGCGATGGCGTTTTCTTTTCTTAGAACTATGGACCGTGGTCGAACTCATCTAGCGCCTATAAGACCATGATTTAAAAGTGGTCAACCCTTTTTGGCTTACGTGGTCGGATATTGCGGCGGGATGGCCCAGGTATCCTGAATGTGGGTCGTATTGGAAAGAACCATCAATAGCCGATCGAGTCCCAGTGCGTTTCCGGCTGCGCTCTGAATCCGATCGAGGGCACGCAGAAAGGCAGGGTCGTCGGGATAGCAAGTCTTTCCGAGAGCCTGACGTTCGCGTTTCTCTTTTGCGAAGCGTTTGGCCTGCTCCTGGACATCGGTCAATTCTCCAAACCCATTGGCCAATTCCAAGCCACCCACGTACAGCTCGAAACGCTCGGAGACACGAAGATTGGCTGGTGCCAACCGTGCCAGTGCCGCTAGGGGCGCGGGGTAGTGGGTTAAAAAAAAGGGCTGGTCCGATTCCACCAGTTTGGGTTCTACCCGGCTGAGGAACGCTCGATGGAAAAGTGTTTCGAAATCATCTTTGTCGTCGAAGGCAATTCCTTGCCGTGTGAGTTGCGCCCTTAGCGGCTCGGGCTCCAAATAATCGGAGACGGCGAATCCCAGATACGTCTGAAAAGCTTCATCGACGGTTATTTGCCGAAATGGTCGACTAAGGTCGATGGTGCGAGCCCCAAAGCTGAGTTTCTCGCCCAGATTGAGAACCTCTGCGCATTTTCGGATAAGACTTTCGGTGTCCTCCAATAACTTTTCCCAGGTCTCGCCCTTACGATACCACTCAAGCATTCGAAATTCAGGTAAGTGGGTGTTGCTGTGGTCGTGCTCCCTAAAGACCGGCGCGATCTGATAAATTCTTTCCAGGCCATCGAGGGCAAGCAATTTCTTCATGGAGGATTCAGGGGAGGGCTGTAAGAAGATGCGATGAGGGAGGCCATTGCAGTGAAGGATGCATAAGGGCGCATCGATATGAGCCTCAGGGATTGGCGCGGGTATTGCCACGGGGGTATCCACCTCGACGAAATCCATTTGGTCGAAAAAGTTTCGGATGGTTTGAACCACCAGGGCCCGCTCTTTGATTTGCTGCATTTGTTTTTCCATAGTAGATCCCGCCAGCGCGCCTACCAGTCAGGTAGACGAATGAGAAGGGAAGAACTTATGAATTGGCTACTAAAACTCTCCGTAGGAGTGGTGCTTGGCTACATCTCGACCATTGGCACTGCACTTGGCGCTGGATACTGGAATCCGGGACAACCCGTGAGTAACTACGCCCGCGGTGGTGCCCATATTGCCGCCACGGGCGATCCCTCGGCGGTTTTTCTCAATCCGGCGGCCTTGGCGGGCCTAGATGGATTTCAATTTATCGTGGGTGCCGATTTGAATCACGATATGCGGGCCTTTGATGCGACTTGGGCCGATGAGGGGGGCCATGATAAGGGCAAGGCTGCAAATCAATATTCTTTGGCCAGACTACCAACCCCCAACATGTTTTTCAGTTATCGTCTGGATACACCTGGTCTGGTTTTGGGGCTGGGGCTCTGGGGCCCACCCCGCACGGATCAGGTTTACGAGGATGCCACGGGGGCGGAGTTCCTTCCGGAAGGGGACCAACGCTATAGTGCCGTGACCAGCCGTAATCTGGAGGTTCACACGGCCCTGTCTCTGGCTTGGGAGGCACCTTGGAAGAAGTTGCGCGTCGGTTTGACCGGCGGATTTGTCCATATGACTTTGGACATCAGCCTGAGTCAGAATGTCCATAGCCTCGGTTCCGAAGGTGATTCGGATTATGATGTTTATGGATTGGTTCAGGCAAGTCATTATTGGATACCCAGTGGTGGCTTCGGTGCTTCTATTGAACCCTTAAGCGGGTGGACCCTAGCGGTGTCTGGACAATTTGCCTTCGATATTGAGGCAGCGGGCACCTTGGAATTGAAGCTGGGACCAGGAATCGAAGGCACGGCTCAAATCAATGGCAAAGACATTCGTTTGTTGGCAAAGATGCCGGGCATTCTTCGAGTGGCATCGGCCTATGACTTTGCGGCCCACAAACTTCCCTTGGAACTGGAAGTGGCTTTTGTTTACGAAAATTGGTCCAGAAATCGAGTTGCGAATATTTTTCCCCAGGGGATAACCACGGAAATACCAGGTCTCCAGGATAAGGAACCTTTGGCCCCCATCGAAATTCCCAACCACTTTCGAGATGCTTATAGCATCCGCTTGGGCGGAACCTACGAGGTTTCTGAAGACCTCCTCGCGCTTTCGGCGGGTGTTTTTTATGAGACTGGCGCGGTTTTGGACACCTATCTTAATGCTTTGGCCCATGATCTCGATAAACTCGGGGTTGGTTTGGGGGGCAAGTTAAAATTAGGGGCAGGACTCTCGGCGTATCTCACGGGGGGGTATATTCAATGGTTCGAGCGTAAGGTTACGACCTCCGAGGTGCGACTTGTCGACCCACTGAATACGAAGAAGGGCGAACTTGGCATCGCCGATGGAACGTATACGGGTTCGCAAATCGTGATGATGGCGGGGGTGAGTGGGCACTACGATATTTAGGTGTCTGTCGATTTTTATGTGACCCATGGGGACTTTACGGTCTGCTCTTTCTTTTTCACGCTCCACCTTGATTTGAACCCCCATAGTATGGAGGATATGCTTTCACCAAGGCACCTTTTCACTAAAGGATATGGCAAAGCATGGTACTACCTGCCCGACTCGAGGAGCAACGGCTTAAGATTCACGCGTATGCGCAGGATTTTGGTCTCGATTTTTACGATACCATTTTCGAGTATGTGAATTTTGAGGAAATGAGTATGATTGCTTCCTATGGGGGCTTTCCAACACGCTATCCCCATTGGAAGTTCGGGATGGAATATGAGCAACTTGCCAAGAGCTACAAGTATGGTTTGTCTCGGATCTACGAGTTGGTCATCAACAATGATCCATCTTATGCATATCTACTGAAATCGAATACGGATACGGACCAAAAATTGGTGATGGCCCATGTTTACGGCCACGTTGATTTTTTCAAAAACAATTTTTCTTTTGCCCATACCAACCGAAAGATGATGGATGCCATGGCCAATCATGGCACGCGGATCCGGCGTTATATGGATCGCTATGGGGTGGAGAAAGTCGAAGGTTTTGTCGATCGCTGTTTGAGTTTGGAAAACCTCATCGACCGCCAGAGTCCTTATATTCAACGTCGCCGTAAGGTTCAGGCGAAACCAGACCGCGATGCAGCCCTTGACGAGGTCCCGCAAATCGATGTGGAGCGTGAGTACATGCGCGGTTATGTCAACCCCAAGGGATATTTGGAAGAGCAACGAAAAAAGCTAGAGGCGCAAAAGGAGAAGGAGCCCCGTTTTCCGGAGCATCCCGAAAATGATATTCTGCTCTTTCTTTTGGAGCACGCACCCTTGGAGAATTGGGAGTTGGATATTTTGGCCCTCTTACGGTCGGAAGCGTATTATTTTCTTCCCCAAGCCCAAACGAAAATTATGAATGAAGGGTGGGCGAGTTACTGGCACACCACGATTATGACTCAAAAGGCTCTGGAGCCAAGCGAAGTGGTGGATTACGCCGATACACATGCGGGTACCATGGGGGTCCAGCCAGGCTCCATCAATCCCTACAAACTAGGCTTGGAATTATTTCGCGATATTGAACAGCGCTGGAATAAAGGTCGCTTTGGGCGCGAATGGGTTGAATGTGATGATCTGAAACTCAAGAAAGACTGGGATACCCAGGTAGGTTTGGGCCGGCAAAAGATCTTTGAGGTTCGGCAGCATTACAATGACGTAACTTTCATCGATGAGTTCCTAACGCCTGAATTCGTTTTTGAACAAAAAATGTTCAACTATGGCTTCAATAAAAAGACCGGGAATTGGGAAATCCTAGAGCGAGAATATAAGGCCATTAAATCTAAGCTATTGACACAGCTAACGAATTTTGGCCAGCCCCATATTTCAGTGGTGGATGGTAATTATGAGAATCGGGGCGAGCTCCTCGTTGTACACCGCCATGAAGGCACGGATTTAAGAAACGACTATATGCGCGATACCCTAGTGAATTTAGTGGGGCTTTGGAGTCGTCCTGTAGTTTTGGCAACGAAATTTGGGGACCGGGGGGTTCTGGTCAGATTTGACGGTCAAGACTTTTCGGAAACCAAGCTAAAAGAGCCAAAGTGAGATCGTTTAGTTTGAGTTGATCCTGACCTTGGGGTATGTGGCCTCCATGGAGGGCGGATATGCAGATTCGAGAAGATGCCAAGTTTCAGTGGAACCCTAGGGTTGCCAGCAGAACCCTGGACGATACGGCTTTTGTTCTATTTGATAGCCGCATGGTGAGTTTGAATGAGGTGGGTACCTATATATGGGAAACATACAAGCACCCACATACAACGACCGAGGTTACCGGCGGGGTCGTTGGCGAGTTTGAGACAACTTCTGAACAAGCTCGTCAGGATACACTTGAGTTTACCAACGCACTTCTGAAAAAATCGTTATTAATCCTTGTGAACGAATAAAAACTCCTAAGGGGGGTTACTATGGGACGGCTAAAGGTATGGATGGGCTACGCCATGATGGGGGCGTTTGCCATTGTTGAGGGTTGCACTTGTTCTGGGAATGTTGTGACAGACACCCGCTTGATCGAGTTTGAGAAACCCGCCGCTGATGAATTGATTTCTGTCTTAAATTCCGACGGACAATCGGCCACCTTTGACGTGGCGCTCAGAGTTTCTGGGTTTTCCGGGAATGTCAAATTGACAAACCTCTCGGACACTACGGCTGAGGTCAAAAGTGCAGAGGTGAGTCTCGGTTATGCTCGATTTCCTGGCTATACGGCCAAGAGCGGCAGCGTTCAGCTACGGGCGCAGTTTGATGAAGAGGATGTCGACGTTAGTAAGTGCACCACCACGGGAAGTGGTGAGAATTGCACGGACGTGAGCTTCTACGTCTCCTCGGGGATCTGTTATCTAAAAACGCCCGAGCCCGGTTCCACCCAGACCAGTGATGATTATGATGATGGGGATAACTTAGAGGACCCGGTTGAAAAGGATATGTTCGCAAATTGCGAAGGAGTGGATGAAGGGGCCAATGTCGCTCTGAAAATTAATGGATTCATTACCCAGGTTAAGCAGGTTGCCAGTAAGCAGGTGAGTTTTCCCCGAGTGGCCCTGGGTGAAGGTGCGAATAGGATTGAAATCATTGCGGGCACCGATGCCGAGGGCGCCAATGCGTCGAAGGGGACCTTCGAGACCACTTTGACGGTGAATACCGGTCGGTGTGAGGTTCACTTTTTACCTGCTTCGGGATCTTCTTTGATCGGTGTGTCGGACCAGGATCCCGAACTCGAGGGTTTGCAAGCGGAGCTTTTGGTTACCACAACTTGTTCAGACAGTGCCAATATCAACGTAAGCTACCGGGACAAAGTTTCCGGTGATGGCACTTACACAAAGGTGAGCGGTGGAGCTGGGGTCAGCAAGGATGTTGATGGGGTGAGTTACCGCGCGGTGAGTCTTACTCTACCCGAAAGTTCTGGAAGCAAAAGCCTTGAGGTTGTTGTGACTGTTGAAGAAACCAATGGTTCCAGAAACGGGGCATCGACTCCCAACTACTATACGGTCGATTCTTCGGCACCCGGCATTACTGCTGAGAGTATTGCCCAGGGTCTGACCACTTGTTTCTCAGATAAGGATCAGACCGCAGCGGGTTACCAGGAAACTATCTCGGGAACCTTAGATCCCAGGGATGTGGATTCGACCCTTTGGATTCGGGTTTATGAGGCGGGCACAAGCCCTGCGAATTGTTCTGCGGAAACGAGTTGTGGGTTGAGCCAGGCATGTTTGGGCACTGGAAACGATGCCCACTGTCGGTATACCACCGCCGTCCAGATTGGGGGCGGTTTTTCACTCGACAACGTGGTGATGCCCATTGAGGAGGGTGGCAGCGGGGCGCTTATTCTCGAAGTGATTGCCCTTGACCAAGTGGGCAATCAATCCCCTGCGGTCACCAAGGATATCTTTGTGGCTACGAGCAATACGTCGTCTATCGCTATCACTGCGCCTGTGGACAATGCCAAATTGAAAGCCGATGACAACCTAAACGGCGAAGAGGACGCAGCTTTTGACTATAACGTTACGCTACAGACCACCAATGTGGCGGTGGGGACCATGATTACGATGATTGTTGGGGGGGACGTCTCCAATGCGATCACGGCAACTGTTCCTGTTTCGGCCCCGGATGGCAGTGCCAACAGCTATGGGAAAGCGACCTTTGAGCAGCGACTCACGCTTAAAACGAGTTCAGAGGCGTCTCTTGAATTCGAAAAGACCGTTAAAGCACAAGTGACTCAGCGTTGTAGTGGGCAGACCCCAGATCCTGCGGAATCTCTGATAAGCCTGAGTGTGGATATGAAGGCGGTGGAAATCGATGAGGCGAGCATCAGTCCTTCTAAGGATGTTACCTATCCTCAGACAGGTAGCCCAATTGCTTGTTTGAAGAATACCGACGACTCCAATAATTCCATTTCCGGTATCCAGGCGGATTTTACGGGAGGTTTTACGAAGGACTTAGAGCCCGCGGTGGGTAGCAAGGTTTATTTGGCGGTAGAAGGAAATGCCAGCCATGGGGCGTGCACGGATCAATGCGGCGGCGGTCGGGTTTGCTACGAAAGTAAGTGTCGCGAGGTGTATACCCTCGATACGGCAGAAAAGGTGGCTGCAGGTTATGTCTTTTCCAATATTACCGTTCGGTCCACCAGCGGTAGGGATGGATTGAAAGAGGTCGAAATCACGGTGGTAGAACCCAATGGGGGTGTGGGATCGTTGAGCTATAGTTTGTATGCCTATCTAGAAGAGCCCACCCTAACCGTGACGAGTATTTTGGAAGGTGGGGTGGAAAAACCCTTTGGAGCCACGCCTATTTACCTTGGGGCAGATTCCGATGGTAAAACCGGTTTTCAAGGGAGCGTGAAGGTGGGTGCTGCCGGTCTCGCGAATTTAAGGGATCCCGTGACGCTGTCTATTTATGGGCTTTCTTTCCGAAATTTCGATTTGACTAAAGGTTCGAGTACTTACGATGGCATTGTTACTTTGGACCACGGTATTGAGAGCACCCTTTTCGCATCTGTGGATGATGTGTGTGGCAAGGAAATTAAAGCGGTACCGGTCAAAGCCAAGGTCTTTAGCGATATTCCCCCTGCAACGGTTTCTCTTTATGAACCCGGCGATACGACGACCGAACTATCGGGTGAAACCAAGGCCTACAGCAATCTCGACGTCGTGGTTAATATGGGATCTGGTTTTACCGGTGAAGCTCGAACCTTAACCCTAACGGCCCAAACCGGCGTGGATGCGAGTTCGGGTGGGTGTAGTGGTGGGATTGACGTGGACCTAACGGGGTATGCAAACAATCCAAAGGTGGTGACCGATGTAACCAGCCATACTTTTGAAGCGTTGCCTTTGGCTCCCGATGCAAAAAACTGTATTCAAGTGCTGGTTACCGATGCCTTTGGTAATTCCAGCTCCGTGGCAACCGCCATGATTCAAACCTCGAGCGCAGCGCCGGTCACCTTGGTGGATGGGGATGCTTCAACGGTGGGGTTGGCCGATATTAGCTCGGGCCTCGTAGACAGTGACCCAGATAAGGTTAAGTATCAGTACACCTTTTATGTGATGGTTGGTGATGCCGGTGGTAATGGTGACGATGTGGACGGAACTTTGTTTTTAACCATCGCAGGAAATGGCAAAACAAACACCTACGAGGTGCCTGCGGTAGCCGGGACGAAATTCTACGAATTCGCAGATAGGAACCTTGAGCAAAGTAATTCAGGGGAGGTGGAAAATACCATCACCGTGACCTATAAAGACAGCTATGGAAATACCACGGTAATTGGTGGTGGCAAGAGTGAGGACTCAGTCAAACTGACCGCGCCTGCCTCGGCTGGTCCCGATTTGGAATTTACCTCACCCGGTGCCGAGGCCGTCGTTAGCACCATAAACAATTCCAACCAGTTAGAACTTGTGGTGGGCTTATCAGGGGACTTGGAACCGACCACCTGTGATATCTCCCATACCAAAGATGGTGGTTCCAAGGTGCTCGCATTGGACGATGTGGCTTGGGTGGAAAGTGCTACCACTGCGACCTATACTCTTACTCTGCCGGATTCGGGAAGCTACGATCTTGAAATTCTCTGCCAATCTAGCAGTGAAGTAGGTGGGGCGACTCTCCGTATGACCATCGACAACGACGCACCTGACGAGAGTCATCTTTCCTATGTGAATCTGAGCGGTGTGAATGGCGATGACAATTATCTGGTGGATTTTGGGGCAGCGGCGACCTACGCAAACAGCTATGTCGTGGACCGCGGCACCGGTGGTGATGGGGTTTCTTTAAAACACGAGGTGAAGTTCAATATCACCGAAAACCCTGGGGACATGAAGGCTATTTTGACCGTGACTCGGCCCAGTGGAGGGGTGGATACCTACACCACGGATTATTTAAAGCCCGGTGATGAAACCCTAACAGCCGCCGCAGGGGGGGCTGCAAGTGGTAGTCACGCGGTGACGGTGACGAACGCCGGCTCTCCCTACACCGTTCAAATCAACAAGGTGGATTGGGGAAACACCGACGGGACGTTCCAATTTTCCCTGGTGCTAGAGGATAGGGCCGGACTTCAATCAGCGGCTAAAACCGCGACCATCCAAAAGGATAGAGTGGCCCCCGACTTTACCATTGCCACACCCAATGCGGGTTGGGTGGAGGGGAGTTCTATTGTTCTCGACAAACCCTTCGACCAAAACATTGCGGGGGATGGGATTCTCTCGACGCGTTTCAGCTATGTGACGACCACGAGTGAGTCGGCCATCAACCTGAGCTGGGTTCTTTCCAATACCGTGGATGGTAATGCGTTTGATTTGACTCAGCTTGAGGTGAATGGAACCCCCCAAACCGGGCTAGGGTCCTTAACCCAAGATAAAACGGGCAGTGGGACTTCCATCCAAACCGATGAAATCAGCTTTTTACTGGATAAACCGGGCTACCAGGTCATCGCGACCATTTCGGATGCGGCGGGAAATACCCATACGATCACCTCACTGTTTGAGACACGTTATTTTGAACCGGGAATTCAGTCAGTGATACCGGCGGATCAGGTATTTAAGAGCGACAGCCAATCGACCACCGCTGGTTTTCAGAGTATTATGCGGTGGGAAATGGTTTCTTTCGTGGCCGGCGATACCATCGATATCTGCTCCACGGTGAAGACAGGTTATACGCCTTCCATCAAGCGCACTTCCAATGATGCCACCCTCCTCACTAAAGATATGCCCTGTCGTTGGGGCGTGAATGCTTCCCATAATATTTCTGGGAGTGAAGTGGCGATGGGGGTGGGAACCGATGAGCCTTTGGGTCGGAATTCGCAGCTGAATGTTGACACCGGTCAATTTGAGACGGTATCCGAGAGTTACACTCAGCTGGCAAGTTTTGTGGTGGCTCGGTTTGTGGTTGGTAATCCAAGCGATGCGTATCTTTCTAACCTAACGCTTGAGGACGGTGTGCAATGGATTCATGCGGAATCGACCCAGTCTGATGCCGATCCCGATGAATCTTCCTCCTTTCGCCGTTACCGGGTCGACTTTAGGGGGCCTGCAGTTGAGAGCCTGTCGTTGAAGCAATGTTCTGAAAGTGTCACCGAGCATTGCAACCACGCAGGTGTTGGGAGCAACGACGAAGGCGCCAGCGGGTTTGTGAGAATTGGAGCCGCCGAAGGCACCACCCAAACAGTGGTGGTGGAAATGTCTGGGGATGCGGATTTTGACGGTGGCCCCGACATTGATGGGCGCACGGTGACGGTGACGGCCACGCACAGTGAAACCGGGCAGGTTGTGACCGCCGCGGGCACTTTGGGGAGTTGTTCGGGCATGGCCTGCGGCGCTGAGGTGTCCCTCAATTTAAATCAAGGTGACGGTGACTATGTGTTGACCGCTTCGGCCAGTGATGCGTTTGGCAATCAAGGGGATGAAGGCGGCAACATGCGTGTGAAGTTGGCGAGCTCGGCGGTTTCAGTTTCCTTTGACCCTTCGGTTCAGGCCAATGCTTGCTTGGTGAGCAATGGTGTTTGCACGGCGGGGGCTGAGGGCGACGGGGATGCGGAGTTTGCGGATGCCGCCAAAACGTCTTCGGAGAACCAAGCCATGCAAGGGGCTGTCCGGTTTGGTTTTGGGGATGCACCCCTGGCGGATTCTAAGGTTACGGTGACTGTTTATGACGCTTTAACCGATGGCACGGTGGTGAGTACCACTTCGGAAAAAACGGTGGTCATTGGCCAGCAGTATCTAGATTTTCAGGAAGTTGATGGCATCAAGTTCCAACCCGGAAACAACTATGTGGATGTTTCCTATGGGGACGCTTTCGGTAACACGAGTTCCCTGGGAAGCCGGCAATTGGTGAAAGTGGATTTCAAACCGCCCACCACAAGCTTGACCTTCACAAACTTTAGCGCCGATAAAACCACCGCTTGTGCCGCGGCTACGGTGGGCACGGTCGTCGAAGCCAGCGTGACGGGGGACGGCATCTGTTCGGATACCAGTGCGGCTCCCTGCGCCTGTGTGGTAACCCTGAAGGAGGGTTTAAACGGGGAAGGTTCATTTCAGGATGACACAGGGTTGGTGGGGATATCCACGGCGGCTTTAAGCGACTGCGCCTCTGCCCACAAGAATCTCAGCTCTTCTCCTTACTGTAATAAGGACGGCAGTGATATTGCTTATACCCTGGGCGAGTGTGTGAATTCCAATGGCCTGGAGGCAAGTTGCAACGCCCAAGTTTATTTGCAAGCGCGCCTCAATGGCTCAGCAAGCGGCTATACTACCGTGTCTCTCACAGGCGTTAGCGATGGGAAACTCGATCTCACAGCCGATCAGACTCTGGCCACGTCGCTGTTGACCCAGGATTTCAGGTTTTCCCCAGGATTGGCGCGGGATGTTCGGGTGGTGGTGGAGGACCAAAATGGAAACACGAACTATTCAGGTCCGGTGGTGGTGGTTTTGAATGCCACTGGAGTTATTATGACTGTTGAGGTCAAGGATGATATCGGTAACTTCACAGCGGTTTCCAACGGTTTTCAAGTTTTAGCGACCCACAACAAAGCCGGCGTGGGAGACTGTGAGGCTGGGGGCATGAAGGTGAATCTGAGGATCACCGCCCAAGCTCGCGGTGAGCATGATATTGGCTCGGTGCAATTGGCGGCCAATAGTATCAACCACACTGCCCCCGAAACTATCGAAGAGGCCCCCTCGAAAATGGTTCGTGATTTCAACTGCGTGGCCCTCACAGATGGCACTGCCAACACCTTGCAGGTGACCACTACCAACACGGATTCGGCGGCCATTGGTTCGACGACCTTGTCTGATTTGCAGGTGGATTCCTCGGTGCCTACATTCGAATTTGAACGTTGTTCACTTTGTGATTTGGCTGTGCCTTTTGCCAATTCAACCTCCTTTTGTGCCAGCCCCACTTGCAATTCCCGGGGCGCTGGAGGTGACCTTACCCAAGTGACCACCACCGGTGAGGCGGCCACGGGCGCGGCCAAGTGGGCGATGGAAACTTCGGTTTCCACGGTGGTGGCTAAATCCGCCAGTGGTGCCGCGGCGAATACATTCCGAATTGGTGCCGGCAGTCTTCAGCCCAATGGCCTGGTTGTTTTCACGACGGGGGTACCCGTGGGCACGGAAGTGACGCTCAATGGGCAATCCAGCGCGGGGGGCTCAGCCACCTCCTTGGCCACGGCCAATACCCAGGCCTGCTCAGGAAGTGGTGATACTGAAACCTGTGTCGTATGGTTTAGTGGCGTCGATGTTGCCGGCCTCGGTAATACGGAATACTACGAAATTTACCCAAGCTTTGCGGATGCGGTGGGGAATAGTGCTGTGGCCGTCACAGCACGAGCGAGCGGAGCTGGTGAGAAAGAGGCAATTTATGCCCGGGTGGATGTGACACCGCCGGCGGCGATTACCCCCACCCTCTGCATTGGTGATTCCACCACGCCCACGGGTGTGACGGCGGAAACTGATTTGCCCACCTATGAGCCGGCGGCCTGTGCGGCTCTTTGCGCCACCACCGACGAGGACAAGTGCACCGATAGTTGCTGTCGACTTCAGGGCAAGGCCACCGTGGCTTGGACGGCTCCGGGGGATGATGGCAGCACCTCTGGCCAAACTGCGACGGCAACCAATATTGTGGTGGCAGCATTGGGG
>JAYZAY010000026.1:0-83788 GCA_036339465.1 Myxococcota bacterium
AATAGTTTGAAATAAGAAAAAAATACGACTCTCTCTTCTATGCGCTAAGAGACATGCATTCGTTTGTTCTCACGCCATAAAAAATCCCATTCTACTGCCGAAATTCGGTGATTTGGCCTGAATTTGGCCTGAAACTCACGACAACGGGCGGAAAAGTCGAAGCAAGAGAGCTGGGCTTACTAACCATCCTGCTTATTTTTTTCTTTTTTTCTTACTAACCATCCTGCTTATTTTTTTCTTTTTCTTCTCTTTCTTTTTTCTTTTCCGAAATTCGGTGATTTGGCCTGAATTTGTCCTAAAACTCAATATAATGCCCGGAAAAGTCGAAGCAAAAGCGCTGGGCTTACTAACAATCCTGCTTATTTTTCTTTTTTTTCAAGAGAGAGAAAATCTTGACACTTCATCATTTGATGAAGTAAGCCTTCCGATCAAACTTCTGGCGGATTCCGCAACCCGCGATATCTATAGGAAGCCACTCAACTCAAGGAAAATAACATGCGTCACTTTATCCTTTTAGGAATCTTCACCTTTGCATCTCATACCATGGGATGTGCCTCCACCACAGCCACCGAGCAAGCGCCTACAGCCGCACCCGCCGAAAGCCAAAGTTGCTGCGACAAAGCAAAGGCTGAAGGTAATGCATGCGAAAACTGCCAAAAACCCACCGCCGTAGAAACAACGCCACCCACCACAACCGACGAAGCCCTCACTCAACAAGCCCACCGCTGCTGTGCCAAAGCCAAAGCTGCCGGCAAGGCATGCGCGAAGTGCACAAAGCCTATGGCCAATTGCTGCGCCAAAGCAAAGACCGACGGCAAAGCATGCGCAAAGTGCGCAAAACCTATGGCCAATTGCTGCGCCAAAGCCAGAGCTGACGGTAAAGATTGCAAGAAGTGCAACAAGCCAACGGCCTAATGTGATTGGGTGTGCCTCCTAAGATTCCGCCTCCCCCCCGGTTTATCCCTTCCAATCCGCGCTGAGTCCTCAAAAAAAGCATTCGAGATACGCTCTCCCATAGATGCGCCGCCCCGCTCGCCTTCTGTGAACATACCCAAACCCGAACAAATACAATTCACCGAGCCAAAAACCATTTCAGAAATTCTCGAGATACAGGCAAACAAGAGACTGGCCCAAGCACTGGCGAAATCACGTCAAATCCATTAAGGCGACTTTCATGCAGGAATTCCTAGAGGTAATTCGCGAAGAATGTGGCGCCCCCCAGTGGTCGAAGGGAGTCACCCTGGCCCGAGACAAAGCCGTGATGCTCCAAAACAAGAGCCCTGCGGAAGTGGAGTGTCTGGTCATCACCCAAAATGGCCTCAACACCTTTGAAGTGGTGCTTTACCTCGAAGACGAAGACTGGAGTTGCTCCTGCAACGGTGACTGCTGCGCCCATGTGGCCGCCGCCACCATCGCCCTCAAACAAAACAAATTCAGAGCCCAAGACGACGAATCGAAATCCGAAGGTAAAAGCGCTGCTCCTCACCCCCAGCCCATTCAATACCATCTTGAAGACGGAAAATTCGGGCTCAATATTCGACGTAAATTTAAAGTCGGCAATGAGCTCTGCAATATCGAAGGCAGCATCGGCCTCTTGGTGAAAGGGGAAACCCACACCCGCCCGGTGCTCATCCGCCACATGGACCACGCATTCGAGCGATACATCGGCATGCGCACCGTGGTCACCGCCTCCCGCAGTCAACTCCAACGCTTTTTCAAATACCTCAAAGACTGCGACCAAATTTATTATGATGGGAAAAAAGTCGCGTTGGTGGGCACCACCACAGGCGTCATCCTAGACATCTCAGACCACCCCCAAGGCTATTGGGTGGAACTCAAGCAAGATAAAAGCTTTCACAAACTCATCGGCAAAGCGGTGCTTCTTAAAAAAGACAAAGCCTATCTCCTAGAGAGTGAATTACTGATGTCGCCAAACGTTCAAGCCTACCGTCACGGTTGTGTGGTGCATCCAACCCGAACCGCCAAATTGGTGGCCGAAGTCATCCCGCAACTCCAGGGAAACACAGAGATATGCAATCACTCCAAATTTAAACTCCCGAGCCTGGTCACCACCTCTGCGGAGGTCTCGTTTCACATTGAGAAAGGAACCTACTCCTACGACATCGTGCCTCAAATCGTTTATGGCAATCCCCCACTGGCCCGGGTGGAAAATGGTCAACTCATCACCCTGGGCAATCAAGTCCCCCGCAGAAATATCCCAAAAGAGGAGGAGCTGAAAAAGACACTCCAACAAGAATTGGGACTCCAGCCCAGCCAACAAAATAGACTCCCCATCGATGAAGCCCTAGACATCATGTCCGACATGAAACGCATTGGGCAGGTTCCCGTAAAGGCCCAGGAACAACTCACCTACAAGGGCAAGCTAGAACCTCAAATACAATTCACCCACGAAGAGTTCCTGACCAACTTTGAGGCCATCGACAGCCAATCGGGAAAAACCACCCATCTCGGTGCCGACAAAGTCATCGGCGCCTGGGAAAATGGGCACAAATTTATTGAAAGCGAAGGCGGAGGCTACCTGGAAGTTCCCACCGAATGGCTTCAAGTAAACGGTAAAATCCTCGCCAATATGCTCCATGCCAAATCCGAGTCTGGTAAACTGGCCCCCTTTCATATTCCGGAATTGGCCCGGATCCTGGAAAATTCCGGGCAACCCCTGCCTCCTGCTCTCCACGAAGCGAGAAACCGCATTGAAAACTTTAAACTCAAACCACTGAAATTGCCCCCAGACTTCAAAGCCTGTCTCCGTCACTATCAAGAGGAAGGAGCTCAATGGGCAGCGAATCTTCGTAATCTCCAATTGGGCGGGATCCTAGCCGACGATATGGGCTTGGGTAAAACCATCCAAACCTTGGCCATCATCGAAAAACGAACCCTGATCGTCGCGCCCACCAGTGTATTCACCAATTGGCGGGCGGAGCTTGAGCGCTTTCGCCCCGAACTCAAGGTATCGGCCTATTACGGCAGCGCCCGTCAGCTCGACCAAGAAGCCGACGTTATCCTCACCACCTATGGCCTTCTCCGCCGAGACGTGGAGGTGCTAAGTGAACATCCATGGGACAATCTCATCTTGGACGAGTCCCAAGCCATCAAGAACGCCAAAAGTCAGGTGGCAAAAGCGGCCTTTAAACTCGCCAGACGGGCGGATTTCAGATTGGCACTGAGTGGTACCCCTATCGAAAACGATTTGACCGAACTTTGGAGTCAAATGAATTTCGTCAACCCGGGATTATTGGGTGACCTCAATGATTTCTCCACCACCTACGGTATCCAAAACATTCAAGAAGGAAAAAGTCCTCATTTACGCAACCGAATCAGCCCTTTCATTCTTCGGCGCCTTAAATCCCAAGTCGCCCTGGAGTTACCCTCACGTACCGACGTTATCCTCAGGTGCCAGCTCACCGAAGATGAGCGGGAAGTTTACGACACCGTTCTCAGCACCACCCAAAAAGAGGTGATTGAAAAACTGGGCGCCTCAGCCCCACCCATGAAAATCCTGGAGGCTTTATTGCGACTCCGGCAGGCATGCTGCCACGCCACCCTCTTACCCGGCGTACATTTTGAGACATCCTCCAAAACCCAACTCTTGGCCGAACAACTTCAACGGGTCATTCTCCAAGGGCATAAGGCCCTCGTTTTCTCCCAATGGACCTCCCTCTTAGACCTGGTGGAACCCTTGCTCAAGGAGCTGAAACTCAAATATTGTCGCTTGGACGGTTCCACCCGAGACCGACAAGGGGTAGTGGATACATTTCAATCCGCCACGGGCACCAATATCATGCTTATCTCCCTGAAGGCAGGAGGAACCGGACTCAACCTCACCGAAGCAGATCACGTGTATATCCTAGACCCATGGTGGAATCCTGCGGTGGAAGAACAAGCCGCCAACCGAGCCCACCGAATCGGCCAAACCAAACCAGTTTTTATCCATCGCATCATCGCGGAAAACTCAGTGGAAGAAAAAATCATGGCCCTACAGAACAAAAAGCGAGAACTCGCAGAAGCCTCCCTTGAAGGTACCCACCAACTACGACTGGACCGACAAGAACTCCTCGCTCTCTTCCATTGAACGAAATGAAACCATGGGGTTTTTTTCCCCCCTAAGGGCTGCAGGTTTTTGACCCCAATCCCAATCATCCGACGGAACGGAAAATATTAAAGGCTCTAAGTGTTCAAAAAATGTCTCTGGGTCCTGGGTCCGAAGAAGCAATTTGCGATTTTCTGCCAAATGGGTGGAAATCCGAGACATATACCCCCAAAGCTCCTTCAAACGCCCCGTCAAAACTCCACCTCGAAAGTTTTCGGCCTCGTAGCCTCGGCGTACTTCCCACCAAAAGGCCATGATCTCTTCGGGTGATGGGCAGCAAAAGGGTTTTCCTTCGCGCAAGGCTTGAAGCTGAGAAAAAATCCAGGGATTACGTAGGGCCGGACGCCCTATCATAATGCCATCACAACCGGTTTCCGCCATGAGATTCAAAGCATCATCGGCATACCAACAATCCCCATTGCCGATCACCGGAAGCGAAGTTTCTTGCTTCACTCTTTTCACGATGCGCCAATCTGCTGTCCCCCTGTATTGATCCCGTCTCAACCTGGGATGGATGACCAAAAAGTCCACCCCTGCCCTCTCAACGGTGCTCACGATTTCCAAAACTTTGTCGGGTTGGTCAAAGCCGGCCCGGATCTTCGCCGAAAGCAGCCCCTTCACCGACGCACGCATGGAAGAAAGCACCTCAAAGAGGAGGTTCATATCCTTGAGCATGGCCGCGCCCACCCCACCCTTCACGGCTCGTTTGGTGGGACATCCCAAATTAATATCGATGACATCCGCCCCCGCTTCCCCCAAAATACCCGAAGCCCTCGCCATCCACGCCGGCTCCCGCCCCATGAGTTGAACACTTAGGGGCAAACCCGGGGATTTGATCACATGTTCCACCAATTGACGGGGTTTCACCGGCTCATTGGAAACTCGGATAAATTCCGTACACATCATGCCGAGCCCTCGCCCAGAGATCTTGGCGATGGCGTGACGAAGAACGGGGGAAGTCACGCCCTCCATGGGAGCCAACATGGTTGCAGGAGAAAAACTCAACCCTCTTGGAGATTGAGGATCCCCAGCCAAAGACTGAAACATGGGGGATCTTAAGCTTGAGCTTCTAGGTATTGGGTAATACCTCGATTGATGGTCTCGAAGTTGGGCGTAATCAAGGCCACAACAAATTTTTCCAGCTGGGGTTTGATAGTCCCCGCCAAAAGCTTGGGCACTCCGGGCACCGCCTTGGTGTTGAAGGTGAGGTCACCCTCGATGGTAAGATTACAATGGCCATTGTCCAATTCCTCAAAGGTGTTGGTGCCTGAGCAAATCACCGCATCGCTCATGAAAAAGGTCTCCACCTTCCAATCGCAGGTCCAGTTGTTCTCATTCCAACGGGCATAATCTCTCCATTTAAGATTTTCAGGCTTAATAAATGCCTGGGCAACTTTCGGAATGGATGTTTTGGCATACCAATGGTTTTCAAAGGTTACCACGCCCTCTTCTGGCTCATCTCGCTTGACCACATCGATATGGTCTACATTGGGGAGATACTGAACCAAATCTAAAATATGGTCTCGGTAGGTCCCAAACACTTGCTCACGGGAAAAATGGATGGTGGATGGAGCATAAATACGCATAGAATCTTCCTCACTTATATCGAAATCCGAACCCTTAATCCTCGCCTGAGCGATTGCTTAAGCTTGGGCTTACAACAAAAATAGCATTGATAGGCAAGCAGTTAAATACCCTCAAATCCGGGAGAAACTTTAACTTAGGGATCTCAACACTTGGGTTTTACTCAAAAATCGGTTGCCCATCCACATGGCCTTGGATAAGGCCAATTCAACCAACAAAGCTTCTACTAGGAGAACTATCCAGTGCCTTACACCGATCTTGATCAACGTTGCATCAATTGTATTCGCGCTCTATCCGTAGATGCTATTCAGAAAGCCAATTCCGGCCACCCCGGGCTCCCCATGGGCGCCGCCCCCATGGCCTATGTACTCTGGCAAGACTTTCTGAATCACTCTCCTGCGAATCCAAACTGGCCCAACCGAGACCGCTTTGTGCTCTCCGCCGGCCATGGAAGTATGCTCCTCTATTCGTTGCTGCATTTATCTGGCTACGATCTCAGTATGGATGAGATTAAGTCCTTTCGACAGTGGGGAAGCAAAACCCCCGGCCACCCCGAATTCGGCCATACTGTGGGCGTCGAGGCCACCACCGGCCCCCTTGGGCAAGGCACCGCCAACGGCGTGGGGATGGCCATGGCTGAGAAATTTCTCGCCGCCACCTTCAACCAACCCGATCACACCCTCGTAGACCATTTCACCTACGTCCTCTGCGGCGACGGCGATCTCATGGAAGGCCTCAGCGCCGAAGCCGCCTCTCTCGCTGGTCACTTGGGCCTCGGCAAACTCATCTACCTCTACGACTCCAATGATATCTCTCTGGATGGTCCCACCGCCATGGCCTTCACGGAAAATGTCGCCCAGCGCTACAAAAGCTACGGCTGGCAAGTCATCCGGGTAGAAAACGGCGACACGGACTTAGAAGCACTTCATCAAGCCATCAGCGATGCCAAAGCAGACACCAATCGTCCTACCCTTATCGAAGTCAAGACCACCATCGGCTTCGGCTCTCCCAATAAGGCGGGAACATCGGGTATCCATGGTTCACCCTTGGGCGAGGAAGAATTGAGTCTCAGCAAACAAACCCTCGGATGGCACCACGCCGCATTCACCGTCCCTGAGGACGTGGCCACCAAGTTTTTACAACAACGCGCGCGAGGAATGGAACTCGAAACGTCTTGGAATGCGACCTTTGAAAGCTATCAAAAACAACACCCAAAACTCGCGGAACAATGGCAACAAGCCCACAATCACCAACTCCCCGCCACCTGGGATGCAGACCTCCCCAGGTGGTCCACCGAAGACCAGGCCCTCGCCACCCGAGCCAGCGCCGGTCAGGTTTTGAATGCCCTGGCCAAAAATGTACCCTGGCTCATCGGCGGCGATGCAGACCTTTCCTGCTCCACCAAAACCGGGCTCAAAGAAAACGCCTCCTTCACCAAGGAAAACGGTGCGGGACGCAATATCCATTTCGGCGTTCGGGAGCATGCCATGAGCTCTATCGCCAACGGCATGTGCTACCACGGAGGCGTTCGGCCCTTCGTTTCCACATTCTTTTGCTTCTTGGATTACTTAAAACCTGCCATCCGCTTGGCGGCCATCAGCCAGCTCCCCGCCATCCATGTCTTCACCCACGACTCCATCGCCTTGGGAGAAGACGGACCCACCCACCAACCCACCGAGCACCTTGCCTCTTTACGGGCCATTCCCAACGTGCTCACCATTCGCCCCTGCGACAGTAACGAAACCCGGGAAGCCTGGAAAGCAGCCATGGCCAACGAAAAGGGCCCTACCGCCTTGGTGTTGACCCGACAGGGTGTCCCAAATCAGGACCGCACCAAATTGGCCCCCGCCGACGGTTTGCACCGGGGCGCCTATGTGCTCAATGACGGTGAAGGCAGGCCCCAAGCCATCATCATGGCCAGTGGTTCCGAAGTAAGTCTGGCCATGGAAGCCCAAAGCCAACTGGCGACCGACGGCATTTCAACCCGCGTGGTTTCCATGCCTTCTTGGGAACTCTTCGAACAACAATCCCATAGCTATAAGGAACAGGTCCTACCAAAGACCATCCGCGCCCGCGTGGCCGTGGAAGCAGGCGCCACCCTGGGCTGGGAACGCTACACAGGATTCGAAGGTAAGGTGCTGGGCCTCAACCGGTTTGGTGGCTCCGCTCCCGGCCCCGAACTCTACAAGCAATTTGGCTTTACCTCTGAAAATATTGTTAAGTTGGTGAAAGAAACGCTTGCATAACAGGAGAATACTCTGAACGTTGGCATTGTAGGATTGGGACTTATCGGTGCTTCAATGGCTGCCGCCATTAAGGCAAAACAGCCTAATACCTCGGTGTTGGGCTTGGATGTTGATGCCTCCACCCTCAAGCACGCCGAAACCTCGGGATTGTTCGAAGTCTTAAGTTCCGGCGATTACAGCGTACTTTCAGGATGCGATATTCTCGTGGTCTGCGCCCCCTTCCCCGCTCTCGAAACCTGCTTTCAAGCCATTCACGACACCATTGCCCAAAACACCATCCTCACAGATGTTTGTGGCATTAAGGGCCCCATCCGAGACATGGCAAAGCGGCTCTGCCCCCACCACGCCTTCGTGGGCGGGCACCCCATGGCAGGCGGCGTGGTGGGGGGCTTTAAAAATCACCGACTGGATCTCTTTGAAAAGGCGACGGTGGCCATTTGTGCAGAACCCCACGTGGAAGAAGCGGCCAAGAAAGTCTCGGCCCTATGGAAGCACTTAGGCGCCGAATTGGTGAGCCTAGCCCCCGAGGAACACGACCACTTGGTGGCGGCCACCTCTCACTTTCCCTATGTTTCTTCGGTGTTACTGCAGGAGTACGTGCAAAAACATTCCGAATTCGAACAACTCATCGGCCCAGGCTTTCAGCGCCAAACCCGCTATGCCCTCTTTGACCCCAAGGTCATGGCCAGCATTGCCGGCCACAATCAATTTATTCCTCAGGTCCTCCGTCATTTTGGGGAGTCGTTTCTGGAGTTGGCGCAACGCCTGGAAAAAAACCCCAACGCATTCTGGGAAGAAATTAGCCAATCCTCTTGAATTTTTACACAACTTCCACAACCCGCGCCCATTGAAGCAACTGCTGTGGCCAGAGGCCGGGCCGGTAATTGCTGGAGAACACCCCTAAAGCTGACTAATTCCCATCATCCCAAAGGCACTGCAATGACCCACAAGCCCCCCATAACAAGGCCTAACCCACCTTAAAAACCTCGAAGAAGAGAAAAATCATTCATAGAGCGAGATATTAAGCCTGCCAATGCCCTAATCAGTTACACGCCTCCAAAACGCCCACACACACAGCCCCATGCGCAACAGAGAAAAAAGCAAGCGTACTCTTACTGCCCCCTGCAGCTAACGGATTAAGAGCACCGGCGAACACCACCCCTAAATCAAAAAACTCCGTTTATATCACTGGCTCAACAATTAAGCTTCCTTCGTTGATTCGTTTTCTGTTATTTTATCGGTGCGCCTGCACAGGATTGAGAATTGAAGAAACTATTTCTCCAAAATCTGGTGTTACTGTCCCTCTTGCTCGCTGGCCTGATAGGCGCCGCCGCATTTTGTGTCACAGCGACTTCCATAACCACAGCGACTAAAAGCACTGGCAGCCCTGCCGTTTTCGAGGAATTATTCATTGGTTTCGTTGCCGTCGTTGGAATCCTCGTCGTCTGGCTCGCCATAACGCTCCGCCGGACGTACCATACCACCATCGTACTCAAAAAACATATGCGTCAACACACGAAATTTCAAGAGCACCTTAGAAAACTCAGCTATCAACTTGCAGAGGCGGAAGAAAAAGAACGTCGAAAGATTTCAATGGTTCTACATGATGACGTGGGGCAGCTTCTCGCCTCAGCAAAAATGGTCATCTCAAGGCTCCAAGAGGGTCACTTAGAGGGTTCTATTCAAGGCGATACCTCAAGTGATTTTAGTGATTCCCTCAGGCTTCTCGATGGTGCGATTCGGTCGATTCGAACACTGACCTTCGATTTAGGGTCTCCTGTACTTTATGAACTTGGATTGGCGGCAGCCCTTGAAACCCTGACTTCAGAAAAATCAAGGCAATACGGATTTCCAATTGTTCTCACGATTACCGAAAGAGAAATAGCCCTAGACCCAGAAGTAGAAGCCATTCTATATCGAGCTACCTCCGAGTTGGTTCTAAATGCCGCCAAACATGGAAATCCCAATACAGTTACGGTATCGCTATCTGCAAATGATACACATGTCTACTTGGTGGTCGCCGACAACGGAAATAGAATGGAGCACAACCAACAAACAGAGACTCAAGAAGCCATTCTCAAAATCATGAATGGTGAAATAGATTGGACTGAAGCCACGCAAAAATACAACCTACATGACACGGTCCACCGAGGAGATAGCCTATCCACCCCAACAGGATTGGGACTGCTGCAGCTCCGAGAACGATTACGATACCTCAAAGGTGATTGTTTTATTGAATCGTCCGAAGAGACCGGATTTAACGTCATCCTAACTATTCCTGTGCGAAACCAGAAGACCATCCCCCACGGACATATTTCCAATCCCGCATTCATGGAGACAAGAAAACCTTAAAGACTTCATCCAAGCATAGAGCTTTAATGTGCCACAGGGTAAACTACCCGACACGGAAGATGTAACTATCGTCCACCTTCTTTAGAATCCTAAGCTGGTAGGGACTTATCCCTAAACTTAAGGTCAGCCAGAATCTCAAACGGATTATCTCCACTCAATACCGGCAATTGTGCCAATACAGGATGGTGTGAAGCGCAAGACCTACGGCGTAGCATCAGGACACAATCAACATAGTTCCATACTAAAAACAGTTTTCAAAGGCACCCTTTTAGGTCTTTTCCGCCAAGACGACTAGCCTTCAAAAAAAATGCAGAGAAAAAATTCGAGGACAATCCCCCCCCCAGAGAAAACTGGCGAGATACTCACCTGCGTCTACCCTTCTACATCATAACACAACACCAAAAGAAGGTGATTGCTCAAAACACCATCGGAATAGGACCCATAAGACCTCATTGAATTCAAGCCATAAGCTAGCATAAACTCGGACTTTCAAGTCAACAAACACCAACACCTTTCTCATTGAGAGACAAACCATGCTTCAACTCGCACAGATTGGCCACGGTGCCCTGGGTAAGGCCATCACCAAAGATATCGAAACCCGCGCCGATGCAGAAGTGACCACCATTATCGACCCCAGCGTCGATCACGCCCTCAGCCATATCGAGGATTTCCAAAATTGGTCCTGCATTGATTGCGCCGTGGTCACCACCGAATCCAGTCTCATAGATTGTTTTCCAACTTTCGAAAACCTCCTCAAGCGAGGACAAAATATCATCAGTACTTGTGAAGAACTTTCCTGGCCTTGGCTAAGGCATCCACAACTGGCCAATACCCTCCACGGTCTGGCCGTAAAACACAAGGCTCGGATCTTAGGAGCCGGGGTTAACCCAGGTTTTCTCATGGATCTCTTTCCACTGATGGTGACCCGCGTCGCGCGGCAGGTGGAGTATGTCGAAGTCGCCAGGTTCCAAGACGCAGCTTCCCGCCGATTGCCTTTTCAAAATAAAATCGGCGCAGGCCTAGAGGTGCAAACCTTCCAAAAACGAATCCAGGATGGAACATTGCGTCACGTTGGCCTGGCAGAATCTCTGCATTTCCTAGGGGACTATCTTCAACTTCTTCCCTTCGACCATTGGGATGAAACCACTGAACCAGTGGTGGGCGAAGATGGAAAAGCCACCGGAATCCGACAAGTGGCAGTTGGCACACAAGGGGGCGTATGCGTCATCAAGCTCATTTTTCAGGCGACCATGGGACAAAACAATCCCCATGACCGGGTGCGAATCCAGAGTGACCCGCCCTTGGAAGTCACCTGGACCGGCGGCGTTCACGGCGATGTTGCCACCAGTGCGGTCGTGCTCAACTCTATCCATCCGCTATTGGTTGCAGCCCCAGGACTCCACACCATGGCCACCATTCCCGTCAGTGGTATAAGGACAAACATCCCTCAATAGGACGCTCCTAAGCATTGTAGCGCCCCTCCGGTTTCGCGCACACGGAATATCGAGGGGACACCACTTTCTGAAACACACCAACAACTTCTGGGAGACCAAGTCCACGATACCCATACCCCAACCGGGTAAAAACGCCCAAAGGCATTCAGGGAGACTGCAGTCATGGTGGAAAATGACGAAACTTAACTCGGTCTTAGGCATCGGAGGAACATGTTTTGGCGTTTTTGGATTGGTTGGCTAATTAGCGGCACCCTGCAGTGGATCGCGAAAGTCTTGGTGCGAAATCATCTCCCTAGGTATGTAGGCTAAAGAAGTACAAGGATTGAAGCGAACCAGGGCATGGGCTAACATCAGTAGGGAGGACTCAGGCCTGATATCAAAGCCATCCAAGGAGATTCAATGGCCTTCCCAACCCAAATACCCCCAAGACTCGTCCTGGACCTGGTGTTTGGCGAACCCCCTCCCCAAAGAGAAGGCGGCGAGGAACGGCTCATCATCGGTTTGGGTGTAGAAACCCAAGCGAATCTCACCATTACAAAGTGGGGAGGAAATCCAGAGCGAACCCCCACCCTCAGCGAAAAAATATTGGGACTCGAATCCCAAGTCATCATGAAGCTGAGAAACGCCAAGCACATTATTCTCCTATTCCCCCATAGCCCAGATATGGATTCCTGTTTTGCCGCATACATTTTATTAGACAGGATTCATCAGAAAACCGATAAAACGGCAGCATGGCTCCACGCATTCGCAGATCACATCCAGAAAATCCGGGCATTTGAATTGGCCCCCCAGAGTGGGCTCACGCCCCAAACACTCTTTTTGGCACTCAAATACAAGATTCTTGAAAATCTAGAACTGCTCGATAAGGAACGCAGCCACACCCGCGAAAACTTGGTTCGGACCACCTGGGCGCTCTTTGATGAAATACAAACCCTAATTCAGAATAATCAACCCACGCCCATCGCCGAAATCCTCCAAACCGAAAATTCGCAAATACAATCGCATCCATTCTTGAAAGCTGCAGAGGACTATTTCTACTCCTGCCGAAACCAGTTGGAAACGGTTTTGGAAGCCAATAAGCGTTACCAGCTTCCGGGCCCCGATGACACTGAAGTCATCAACTGCACAATTACACCGCCCCCACCTTTTCCAAGGGAAATCTTTCACGAACTCGCAGGCGCCGCAGGCATCGATCTGACCATCATCCGTGATAAGCAAGATCCCGGCGACGTAAAACTCCCCGTGGTCATCAATCTTTCCCCTCATATCCAAGGTAGCCTCATTGGCTTAAGAAACGCACTCAACAAATTGGAGCGCTCCAAGCGGGTCCTGCTGCACGTCGAACAAGAAATGAGTCAGAGCCGAGAGCGATGTTGGTGGGCAGCTCCAGAAAACTCATTCCGAACCTTAAATTCCCCCGATGGCGGTTCGGTTTTAAGCTCGGAGGATTTTGAAAACACGCTTGTCGCGACTCAAAATTGGCTCAAAGTATCACCCCGTAATGCTCTCGAACAAATATCAGAACTCTTAGACGCTTCCGCAATTGAACCAATCCCCCTCAAGCTCTGGGACAACCTCATGGCCGATGCCCTTAAAGGCGAGCCACAAGACCAAATGCGACTCTTCGCCATTTGCACTCCACACAACTTACTGGTTCAGAGGTTACTCAACAACCACTCCGAGCTTATGCATCCTACCACTCTGGAATTCATCCGAGAAAATGCGTTGGATCGCACCTGGCTCTCAGCCACCACTGCCCTCACAGCCCTGACGAAAGAAGGGAAACTCGACTATAACAAACCCCGAGATCTCTTTCTCGAATTGATTCACTACGTAAAAGCAGGTAAAAGTGAACGGTGCGGGGAGCTCATCGAACAAATCACAGACTTTGGCCCCACAAACATAGAAGCTTGCCAAGTCCTCACAAACTTACTTAGAGAAGACTCTGAGCTTTCCAAATGGCCTGCTTTCAACGCTCTTAGAGCCTTTATTCAAAATTCGGCCTGGGAAAAAATAATCCGCTATCTAGAGATGGAAGAAGAAAACCACTTTAAACTTGAAAACTTTCATCTTCTTTCCATGTTGGTGGGTGCCCTTATGGAGAGTCGCACTTATGCGAAAAGATTAACGGGCCTCGCCCTCGAAGACAGTCCAACCCTATCTGCAATGGCTCAAGAACTGCTCTGCTCCTCATTGCTGCAATTTGAGGAAGCACTCCCAGAAGCAACAAAAGAAAGACTCCTTACTAAACTATCGAACTCAGGCAGCCTGCCATGGCCCCTCCATATGGCAACCATCGACGCGCCCATTAAATCCAAACACAGTCCCCCCCAGAGCTCCGCCCTAACTGAATGGTGTCGGTTGTTGTCGCTTTTAAGTACATCTGCAGTCGATTCCGGTGAAGTGCATTCGGAAATACACGATATTATGAATACCCTCCTTCCTATGGTGGGTAAGACCAATTCGGCTGACCGGCTAGATTTCGCATCTTCATTGCTACAGCTGGTCCGAATCCACTCAGAGAGCGAATATCACCTGGTTCTTACCCAAGACATAATCGAAATATTTTTGAAACTCATACCCCCTACAACCCAACAAACAGCAACGGTTCAACGACTTTTCAGTCATCTCCTGCAAATAATACCCCCAAAATTGTCCTTTGGGCAGAAAATTTATGGACTCCTTCCTAAAGCGGGAATGACCCAAGAACTTGAAGTACTGGTCACAAAGCATCTAGCCGTTGCGCTCATATCGATCCAGGACCCCACAAGTCAGCTTGAAAACCTGAAGGTCCTTTTAAGAAATACCAGCCACCATTCAATCATTGCCCGACTCCGAAAGGGAGCTGCCAATCATGCCCTAAGCCGGATTCTCAACTATCTGCATTCCTTGTCGGTCAATGGGGCTTACTCATATGATGATCTTCTCGCTCTACCATTACCGCTCACTCGAACCATCATCCAAGAAATACTAATCACACACGATAAAATCTCGCCTCCACTTCTCTCCCAATGCCTCAGTTTTCTCTCGAGCAAAATAGATCTAAATCAACAAAGTATGGCCTCGACTCTTCAACTCTACAAATCGTTGGCCATCGAAACCAACTTTTCGCCCCCCATCTCGGCAAGGTTTACATTCATCGCCAGGCGACTCCAAACCTTTTCACTACTCTACGAACTGTCCAAAGAAACACCCTTCTGCCGCGCCCTCTTTCTTATCCAGGAACGACTCTGGTTTCTCTACGCGCGTAACCCAAGTACACGCCAACGGGCACAAGAGTGGTCTCATAAATTAAGCCGCATCATCCAAGATGAAACTTCGATTTATTCGGACCAGCGGACCGTTCTCATCGAATTAAAAAACCTGGTTGATCATGCCTACCAAATCGCCAGAATCAGATACGACGTTCCCTTGGGTGAACCCGTCACCCGGGCAAGCAAACTGATTGAAGCGTGCGTCTCCTTGCGCGACTCACTGCAACCCACCGAACATTTTATCTTCGTCCGCGAAATCCTTGCCTCTATTCACGGTTGGGCGAAAGCTTTTTCCGATATCTCAAGCCAGCTCTTTTCAGCGCTTCAAGAGGATACTAGCATTGTTTTAGACCTTTGGTTTACCAAATTACTTCGGGCCCAAATCGAACACCAGTTGGTCGAGCGACTCACCGAATCCTATGTCACCATCACCGAATCATCTTTAATCTCCTCTAAGGCCACATCCAAAGAAGAAGAAAAAAATCCAGCCGATGCCATCAACACGCAAGTTCAAGCCGCCCAGGAAAAATGTGTTTTGTGGAAAAAGGCATCTATGATTTCGTCCCTAGGGCAGTGGACCGAACTAGGACCGCCCGAAATGGAATACCTTTCCGAAAGCCGCTCCCTTCTTTTTAGTGGAAAAAGACCAGATACATTAAACAAGCTCCAACAAATAGCACAAAAGGAAGTCACTTCCCATCAACGGAAAACAAAGAACGATCCGCGAGGTCAATTTGAATTCGGAAATGATGGCACCGAAATCGCCAGCTTCAATCACTTAAGCTATGAAACGCGCGAAGACCTTACCAGTCGGATCCCAAAAGAGCTCATCGAACAATTCGATCTCCCTGCCGCCGAACGCTATATGGTCGCCCATAGCACCACACACAATAGCCCTTCCTGGTTCGTCCGCCTACTCACCTTCAAGAGCAGTTTAACTTTTCCCATCTACTTCTTTGGGTTATTCCTTTGCTATTTCTGCGCTGACAACTTTCTTCATAGCGAATCCGTGCGAGTAAAGGTCTTACCATTCATCACTCAAGTACTTCTCTGTTGGGTCCCACTTGGCTTTATCTCTCTTTTGGTCTTTGGTTCTGTCTTAAAAACCATCAGGCGATCTACTTTCTCCTACACCGGTTTCGATAACCACCCCAGCATATCAAAATATCGACGCAGCTTCATGCACGAACTTCTTCTGCCGCGTTATCTCATTTCAATCTGCTTCGGCGTAACCGCCGCATGTATCACCGAACTCGATTATTCGCCGTGGAGCCGACTTAACTACATGCAACTCTTCGTGATTCCCGGATTGCTTGCACTCTCATACGTGGGACTCCACAAACACGTCGCCGATTCAGCTCCACGCAATCATACCAGGATTTCCATCGATATTTTCTCCATGATATTCTCACAATCAGTGCTCATTGCGCTCATTCTAGGCTTTTTCTTTTCACCTCTCATCGAGGTCAGTGGCCACGACTCTTTCATTCTCTATCAAATTACCCCCTATCCCAACAGCCCATTTTCATTCTACCCCATTCTCACCCTGATATTCGCCAGCGTGGGTCTTTTCTTCGCAACATTTATCGAGGGGATATTAAAACGCGACCGGCGACCCATCGGCCCCAATCCCTAAGAAAAAAAACAATGAAGCGTTTTAGGAAAACACAACACAGTTAGTTCCATGATTCCATGGATTGGAGAAATTCTCCCTCGCGGGGTTGATAAGAACACATGCCAAATGCAGGTATCAAACGATAGGCGCCCTCATAACCCGACTTTAAGCTGGCATACTGCACGCCTTGGGCATTGAATGAACCCACCACCCCATGCCCTAAATAAATTCCCACCACCAGAAACCCAGAATCTTTCCGAACCAATAAATCTCCGTAGATCAAACTACTCGCATCTTCGATCTTCTGATAAGCCGTTGATTGAATATGTTTAAGAATACGTTCATGCCTCATTTTAATCGTGCCATTGGGATGAAAATCCGAAAAATAAAGGGGATACAAGTGCCTAAGAAAGTGTAAGATATTGCCACCACGAAAGGTGTCTATTCGGTTTTTTTGTTCTTGCTCCACCTCTGAAAGGACCGATTCAATCTTGCCACAACCCACCCAAAGAGGACCTCCTTCATCAAAAGAAATAACCTCATCGGTACAGGTTACCAATCGATGCCGATAAAACCAGGCCAGGGGATTATCCGTCTCACCAAAGAGAGTCCTTGAAGAGTGAATATATCGCTCCATCTTCAAAAGGCAAAAAGACATTCGCCCATGCTTCAATACATAACCCATACTATAGAATGAAAAACTTTCGGGCGTCTGTTTGCCGGGCGCAAAAATATAAGTAGGAAAACCCACAGATTCCTCTTGAACTTCGCTTTTATCGGCCGCTGGCTCATTTGATACAACCGTCCCGCCCTGATCTTGGCTTGGCTCGGTGGATTCAACCACATCCCTTGTCTCTTTTGTAATGGCCCGTAAATCCAATAGACGAACAAGCTCATAAACCTTTCCGTCAACACGCTTGCGGAGATCATTCAAATTCGTGAGGACATCCTCAGAAACATTCTCTTCTGCTCCAATCGTCGATAAACCACTCAACGAGGTGACTAGTGCAGAGTCCCCTTCTGCAATAGGATCCAACTCATTTTCCAATTCACTTTCAGATTTCTCCGTAGCCTCAGTAGCGGGGAGGTCGGATGGTTCTTTCGGCGCATCCGGCTCAATATTGAGCACTGTAGGAACCTCCTTAAGACCCACTGGTTCGGAAGTAACAACAGATAAATCACCATCGCCAAGAGAGGCCGATGCATTCACCCAGACAGTGTCCTCAAGCTCTTCGGTGATGGTGTTCAACGATGACGATAAGGGCGGAACCAGAAGCACACAACCACTGCTACCAAGATTCACCATGAGAAGACCAATCATGAATCTGGTACGTATCACCCCTAACCTCACCTTATTGTAGATTCCAGTCACAGGGGCATGAATCATATTTATCGGGCACGCCATCATCGTCATGGTCTGATGGCTTGTAACCCGGAACGAAACGCAAACCAATGGAAGCCCGAAATTCGCTCGTCTCGTAACCTGTCATAATCCCAGAGCCCAATCCAAAAGAGAGAAAAGTCTCTTTATTAAGCTCCCAGCGAATAAAAGACAAAAGTTCGGCCTGATTACGAGAACCCGATTGGTCGATATTATCCAATGGAGACATCCCCACCCAACCGAGTCCTAGATCGAAATTGGGCCGGTTGAACCGAAACAGAAGAGCAGTGTTATAAGTGATATCGTGATTCACTCGTAGTTCGTAGAGGACTTCCTCCGAAGCCCTAAATAAAAACCCAACCTCACCCAACACCGAAACGCTGTGTAAAAAAGCCTTCGAGCGAACGTAGAGCTCCTTTTCTGCCACAGCCCGCATAAAAAATGTAGCGTGGGAAGACCCATATAAACCCTCGGATTTCCCCGTGGGAAGGCTCAGTCCCGCCGAAACAGCAAAATCAAATGGCCAATAACAAACATTCGCGAGGTGCCCCTTAGCACTCAGGGTCAAATCTCCGAGACCCAACTCGTTCATAACCAGCCCAGAAGTGGACTCCGTGTTTCCATAGTTGTGAAGAATCACCGGTAACCCTATAGCAACTTCGAACATGTCATATAGACCAAGACTAAATTGGAGGTCAGAACGGTTTCTCCGCTTCAAAACAGAATCAGTGGTGTTGTTTTGACCGGTCCTAAACCGGAGATTGTTCCAAGTCATGGTACTATGAATGCCCAATTGGTAATTCAGGTGGGTCAAAACCATGGGACGCATAATCGCCATATTGTCGTATGCATGTGGAGAGATGGGCGCTAGCTCGATATCCATCGATGGTGCACTCGCTTGGACCACATTGGGATTGAACGTTGCCACCATCGTCGCCACTAAAACAATGCTCAGCCAATGACGACCCTTGAGAAAAACGACCCGCATCCGCACCAGACCTCCTAAAAGAAGAAGGATCCACAGAGGCAATAGGGACTCAGAATCTCCAATGGACTGACAGCCAAAACCACCCCCTGAGACGCCCCCACAGTATTCGTCCACCAGACCATCGCAGTTATTGTCAATGCCATCACAAACCTCAATACCAGGCAAAACTTCACCCACACAAACACCCCAGGCCCCTACATTAGAAACACCGCCAACAACCACCTCGTCAACCTCTCCCGCACGAACACAGATCCTCGAACCACCACGGCAAATACCTTGGCCCTTGGTCCCTTCGGGACCAGTGTAACATTGTTCCGAGAGCGCGACGGTTGAATTATCAGGATCTTCATCGATGGACTCATCACAGTCATTGTCGATACCATCACAAACTTCAACACTACCTTCCTTCGGAGCACACGCCTCCTGCGGAGTTTCCCGGCCATTCACACAACTATCAATGGTCACCCTACACCTTCCAAAACCACAGGAAATATCAGAAAAGCCTTCATCCACCGATCCATCACAATCATTGTCGAGATTGTCGCAAGTTAACTCATTGACTTGATAACCATTGACGTCGAGAAAAGTGGGTTCTCTCCAAGCCACCTCATCGGAATCAGGACCTCTCCCACAAACTTTAAAAGCGCCCCGACAAACACCAACCTGATTCTCCGCAGGTGGGCGGGGCAACTCCTCGTCGATCTGCCCATCACAATCATTGTCCAAACCATCACAGGACAATTCCTCCACTTCGTACTTATAGAGTCCGCTGTAGGATGGGTCCACCCAACCCTCTTGGCCATTGCAGATCTGCCTCTCTCCAAAACACACACCAAAATTTTTCGTCACCATGGGCGCCACTAAATTGTGGTCGGGAGCACCATCACAATCATTATCGAGGCCATCGCAGGATTGTTCATTCAATTCATAAGTCGCAAAAAGAACCGCGTAGGGAGGTTCCATCCAAGTTATCTGACCAAACGAATTCTCTATACACACCTTCCTTGCCCCCGAACAGACCCCCTCCTGAAGACTTGCCCGTGGTGCGAGCAGATGCTCGGATTCATCCACTCGACCATCACAATCGTTATCGAGGCCGTCACAAGTCACTTCCTGAGGCTCATAGTTGGCAATATCTTCGAAATCTGGCGCTATCCAGATCTTCTGAATACTGTCACACTCCATTTTTTGAGTTTTACACACGCCCACCGTATTGGCGTCGGGGCGTTTATCAAGGGCGATATTGTCGGTGGTGCCATCACAGTCATTGTCTAAACCGTCACAACTTATTTCTTCCTCTTCATAAAGAAAGTTGCCATTGACATCCTTGATCAACTTATAATTCGGATTCACCCAAATGGGATTTCCCTCCTCATCCACACCACAGACTTTCCTATGGCCCGCACAAACCCCCACGTTTAAGTCATTCATGGGGCTGTGATTGACGAGGTCACTTGCCTCATCTGCACTACCATCGCAATCATTGTCCAAGCCATCACAGAGGGTTTCAGAATCCTCATAATCGGGCAGCGTATAATAATTAGGTTCGATCCAATTCTTGACCCCATCCCCCGAATCACCGCATCGCTTCTTCGACATGACAGAGCACACCCCCACAGTTTTTTCTGCCTTGGGTGCAGAAAGGTCGATACCTTCATCGGTGCTCCCATCACAATCATTGTCGAGACCGTCGCATATGGTCTCCACCGACTCGTAAATCATTTCGCCGTCTTCATCGCGAATAAAATTGTAGTCTGGGTCGATCCAACCCGTTCCTTGACCATTGCCAAGGGCCCCACAGAGTTTCTTTTGCCCCACACAAATACCATCCTGGAAGGACGCATTGGGACGAAAATCTTCCAAATCCTCATCCACTTGTCCGTCGCAGTCGTTGTCCAAACCGTCGCATAGGGTCTCCACGGGCTCGTAGAGCTCAATGCTCAAAAGATTGGGTTCTTGCCACCGATTGTCCCCTGCACAATATTTTCTCGAATTTTGGCACACACCTTTTTGATTTTGGGCCAGAGGTTTGTCCAAATCTTCATCCACAACATCATCACAGTCGTTGTCGAGACCATCACAAGTTGTTTCATCGGCTTCATAAGCAACCACAGTCGCCAAATAGTCGGGATCCATCCAACCACTAACACCTCGGCAAACTTGGCGCTGCCCCAAACACTGCCCTGATTGTTTGGTCGCAAATGGAGTATCCACATAACCTGCCTCTCCGGAAATCGGGCAATCGATCGTGGATACGGAATCGCCGGGGGGCCGGTCGTGAAAAGTCCCACTTCCTGCTAAACATTCATCGACCAAACCATCGCAATCATTATCCACGCCATCGCAGAGGGTCTCGCGTATCTCATAGTTGTCAATTTCAAGGTAGTTGGGATCTTGCCACTGATTAATGCCCGCACAAATCTTGGTCGCCCTCGCCGCACATACACCCAAAGTCTTACTTCCAGCCGGAGCGTCTTCAGTGGATGCAAGGTTGTCGGCTGTGCCATCACAATCGTTGTCGAGGCCATCACATCGGGTTTCTGTGATTTCGAATACATTATCAGAAACCGTAATGAAATAATCCGGTTCTACCCAAGTATAGTTTCCGACCTCATCCAATCCACAGTATTGACGCTGTCCTTCACAAACCCCGTCTTGCTTGGAAGACAATGGTCGATAGGGAGCAAGTTTAGGCGGATCATCCACCGTTCCATTACAATCATTGTCCAAGCCATCACAAAGCGTCTCGGTTTCCTGGTAAACCAAATCGAACATATTGTAGACAGCTGGCGCATAGACAGGCTCATTCCATTGCCAACCACTGCCCCCATCACTCCCACATTCTTTCCGAACTCCCTTACACACCCCCAACTGTTGGGTGGATAAAGGCAAGTCTGTGATATTGTCCACCACACCATCACAGTCATTGTCTAAACCATCGCAGGAAACTTCAGCGAATTCATAATCGGCGATGGTAGCCAGGGTGGGCTCTTGATAAACACCATTGCGACACACCTTTTTCGAATTCAAACAAGTACCTTTTTGGTTCGTGCCTAAAACCAGTAAATACTCATCGATGTTGTCAATCACCCCATCACAATCATTGTCGACACCATCACAAGAAATCTCCAACACCTCAAAGCTCACGGTGTGGTTCAAATAGGTGGGTTCGCGCCACATGGTGATACCGTCTCGGGTCTCACAAACCTTCTTAGCACCATTACAGACCCCCTTCGAATTGTCTGCTTCAGGTCCAATCAGATCTTCATCCGTATCTCCATCACAATCATTGTCCAAGCCATCACACAAAGACTCATTGGGCTCATAATTAGGAAAGGCCGTGTAGTCGGGCTCCAACCAATTTCCGTTTTCACAAACCTGCTTCGCAGTGATACACACACCAGCAGCTCTGTCTCCTGCCGCCGCAGTCACCGCCACACTGGATTCATCAATCTCGCCGTCGCAGTCATTATCCTCACCATCGCATGTACGTTCTGACACTTCATAACCGGAAATATTATCCACCGGGAGATCTTCCCATGTTCCGGCATTACAACTCTGCAATTGATTCTTGCACACCCCACTTCTCAAACCAGGCTCGGGTTTTTGCTGTACCAACCCTTCGTCATACACCCCATCGCAATCATCATCTACCCCATCGCATTTGTCGCAGTCTGCGACCCCATCACATGACTTCGGTTCCAATTCAGGCAGCGCGTTTTTATGACTGTCACACAAAAGAGTCCGCTGATCCTCCCCACAAATAACGCGGCCGCCCCCACACAACCCAACCCCACACGACATACCCTTTGTTAGGCCACTGTCACCATTGGAGTCTGTAAAAGTCCCCACACAGTCTTCGGTCAGGCAAGTCTCGGTGCCAAATTCCGCCGCGGAGATATAGGGATCATCGACCACCCCATTACAATCGTTATCGAGCTCATCACAAAGGGTTTCCGTTTCTTCATAATCGGGGAGCACTGTATAATCCGGCTCTTTCCAGGTACCCGATACATTGTCACAATACTTCCTCTGGTCATGACAGACCCCATATTGCATCGCCGCCAACGGACGTTGCTCACTGTTTAAGGCCAGGTTATCCACAATACCGTCACAATCATTGTCGAGGCCGTCACAGGAAATTTCTATTTCTTCATAACCTGCCACCAAAGCGACGTAATTTGGTGTAATCCAAGTCTTAGAAACGGAATCACATACTCTCTTTTGCCCCGCACAAACCCCTACCCCCAAGGCATCGGGCCTAGAATCCAAAGCAATCTCGTCGATATCCCCATCACAATCGTTGTCCAAGCCATCACAGGAAACTTCCACCACTTCGTAGTTTGCCAAAGAAGCGAGATAATCAGGCTCAATCCAAGTCTTGGTGCCGTCGTCGTCTAGGCCACATACCCGCTTGGCACCTGCACAAACACCCACATTTTTAATGGCGTTGGGATAGAGCAGCTTGTCCTGACTCAAATTATCAATCAGCCCATCACAGTTGTTGTCCAAACCGTCACAGAGAGTCTCTTGGGGCTCATAGGTTTGAATGGCCAGGGTATAGTCTGGCTCATTCCATTTCTTAAGTGCCGAATCGCATTCCATTTTCTGCCCAGAACAGACCCCACTGGCCGCAGCATTGGGGCGATGCTCTACGAGAATATTGTCGATCATACCATCGCAGTCATTGTCCAAGCCATCACAGCTTGTCTCAGGCATTTCGTAGCCGTCGACGGTGACGTTATAGGTTGGGTCAATCCAAGTCTTAATACCATCGCTGTCGGTACCGCAGATCTTTTTGGCACTGGCGCATACCCCCGTGGCTTTGGTGGCCATAGGGTGCTGCTCTACGCCCTGTGACAAGTTATCAATCACCCCATCACAGTTATTGTCGAGACCGTCACACAGGGTTTCAGACGCCTGATAACTCGCAATGGCCAAGGCGTAATCAGGCTCTTCCCAAGCCTTCTCTTCCGAATTACACACCATTTTCTGCCCCCCACACACACCACTGGTCGCAGCATCGGGACGGCTCTCACTCAAGATATTATCCACCACCCCATCACAATCATTGTCCAAACCATCACAACTGGATTCAGACACTTCGTAATCCACCACCGTCACCCCGTAATCAGGCTCCACCCAGGTCTTGACACCATCCAAGTTGGTGCCACAAACCTTCTTAACGTCGGCGCAAACCCCAACCACCATTTTCGCCGAAGGATAGAGCGTTGGAGCTTGCTGTAAATTGTCCACCACCCCATCACAATCGTTATCCAAACCATCGCAAAGGGTTTCGGATGCCTGATAGGTTGCGATGGCCAAAGCATAGTTAGGCTCTTCCCAACGGGTCTCTTGGGTGTTGCAGTCCATTTTCTGCCCCACACACACACCACTGGTGACCGCATCCGGGCGGTTGACACTAACAATATTGTCCACCACGCCATCGCAATCATTGTCTAAGCCGTCACAACTCATTTCCGAAGCTTCGAAATTAACCACCGTCACGCTGTAATCGGGTTCCGACCAAACCTTCTCGCCATTTTCGTTGGCAGCACAAACTTTCTTGGCATCCATGCAGACACCAATTTTTTTGGTGGCCGATGGATAGAGAGAAGCAACCTGCGACAAATTATCCACCACCCCATCACAATCATTGTCCAAACCGTCACAAAGGGTTTCTGCGGCTTCATAGGTAGAAACTGCCGCGGCGTAATCGGGTTCTTCCCAAGCCTTTAAGCCACTATTGCATGACATTTTGCGACCAGCACATACGCCGCTGGTAATGGTCTCAGGGCGATTCTCATTGATAATATTATCCACCACCCCATCACAGTCGTTGTCCAAACCATCGCAACTGGTCTCAGTGGCTTCGTAGTTGATAACTGTAAGTGCATAGTCAGGCTCGATCCAGGTCTTCAAACCATCCTCGCCGAAGCCACATACCTTTTTCAAACCGCTACAAACCCCAGAAGCTCGTATGGCCTGGGGATGTTCATCCGTGGGCTGTGATAGGTTGTCAACCAATCCATCACAATTGTTATCGAGACCATCACATTTGGTTTCCGCTGACTGGTAGCTCGCAATCGTCAAGGAATAATCCGGCTCTACCCAAGCTTTTTGCTCACTGTCGCAAACCATCTTCTGGCCCACACACACACCAGTGCTCACTGCATCCGGACGATCGGCCTTTAGGATATTATCGACTAAGCCATCACAATCATTGTCCAAACCATCACAGAGGGTTTCAGTCCCCTGGTAGGTGGTGATGGCCACCGCATAGTTGGGCTCTTCCCAGGTTTTTTGGTTCAGATTACAGACCATTTTTTGCCCCACACACACGCCACCCACAGCAACCACCGGGCGATTGGCCTTGATTATGTTATCGACTCCCCCATCACAGTCATTATCCAAGCCATCACAAACAGTTTCTGAAGATTCGAAATCCAAAATGACATCAGCATAGTCGGGTTCAACCCAAGTCTTATTACCCTCACCGTCCTCGCCACAAACCTTTCTTACCTCAGAGCAGACCCCCGCATTCTTAATGGCCTGGGGATAAGAGTCGGCATCCTGAGACAAATTATCAACCAACCCATCACAGTTGTTATCGAGACCATCGCACAAGGTCTCATCCGTCTCGTAGCTGGGGATAGCCACGGCATAGTCTGGTTCTTCCCAAGTTTTTAGGGCACTGTTGCAGACCATTTTCTGGCCCACACACACACCACCCACAGACACATCCGGGCGGTTGCCCCTAAGGATATTGTCTGCCGTTCCATCACAGTCATTGTCCAAACCATCGCAGATCGTCTCTATGGGTTCGTAATTTGGGACAGCATCTTCGTAGTTGGGATCGAGCCAGACCTTCAAACCAGTGTCGCCCGTGCCACATACTCTTTTAACACCAGCACAGACCCCAACTTTTTTTGTGGCCAGAGGATAGGTATCCACCGTCTGGGATAAATTATCCACCACGCCATCGCAGTTGTTGTCTAAACCGTCACAAAGGGTTTCTGATGCCTCATAGGAACCAATACTCAAACTATAGTCGGGTTCTTCCCAAGATTTGCTATCACTATCGCAAACCATTCTCTGCCCCGCACACACGCCTCCAGCAGAAACCACCGGTCGATTGGCCTTAAGGATGGTATCAACTGCACCATCGCAGTCATTGTCCAAACCGTCACAGATGGTTTCGACCTCTTCGTAGCCAACAACCACATCACCATAAACAGGGTCAAGCCAAGCCTTCAAACCATTGTCGCCCGTGCCACAGATTTTCTTCACGTCGGCACAAACCCCGACCCTTTTTGTGGCCTGGGGATACCCATCCACAGCCTGAGACAAATTGTCTACCACACCATCGCAGTTGTTGTCTAAACCGTCACAAAGGGTTTCTGATGCCTCATAGGAACCAATACTCAAACTATAGTCGGGTTCTTCCCAAGATTTGCTATCACTATCGCAAACCATTCTCTGCCCCACACACACGCCTCCGGCAGACACCACCGGACGATTGTTATTCGCAATGTTGTCGACAATACCGTCGCAATCATTGTCCAAGCCATCACAGAGGGTTTCGACCTCTTCATAATTCAAGACAACATCACCATAAACGGGGTCAAGCCAAGCCTTCAAACCATTGTCGTCGGTGCCACATAGCCTCTTAACACCCGCACAAACCCCTACCTTTTTCGTGGCCGCAGGATAAGCGTCCTGGTCCTGGGATAAATTATCCACCACCCCATCGCAGTTGTTATCGAGCCCGTCGCAAAGCGTTTCGGCCGCCTCATAGGTGCCAATTGCCAAACTATAGTCGGGCTCCTCCCAAGCCTTGGTCACGCTATTGCAGGCCATCTTCTGACCGGTGCAAACACCACCGGCGGTCACATCGGGTCGATCGGCTTTAATAATATCATCCACGGTGCCGTCGCAATCATTGTCCAAACCATCACAGAGGGTTTCTTCCTCTTGGTAACCTACAACAACATCACCATAGACCGGATCAAGCCAGTCCTTCTCTCCACTCTCGTCGGTGCCACACACTCTCCTAACAGTGGCACAAACCCCAACCCTTTTTGTGGCCTGGGGATAAGCATCTCCAGCTTGGGACAAATTGTCCACCACCCCATCACAGTTGTTATCCAAACCATCACAGAGGGTTTCTGACTCTTCGTAAGTTGAAATCGACAAACTATAGTCAGGCTCTTCCCAGGCTTTACTAGCACTGTTGCAAACCATTCTCTGACCCACACAAACACCACCAGCGGTGACGAGGGGACGGTTTGCCTGAATCATGTTGTCGGCCACACCATCGCAGTCATTGTCTAAACCATCACAGATACTTTCGACCTCTTCGTAATTTGAGATGACATCCCCATAAACCGGATCAAGCCAGACCTTGGTTCCATTCTCGGCCTCCCCACAAATTCTCTTAACATCGGCACAAACTCCCACCTTTTTGGTGGCCGCAGGATAAGCCCCCGCTTCCTGGGATAAATTGTCCACCACCCCATCGCAGTTGTTGTCCAAGCCATCGCAGAGGGTTTCAGCCGCTTCATAGGAGGGAATGGCCAAGCTATAATCCGGCTCTTCCCAAGCTTTGTTCTCACTGTTGCAAACCATTTTCTGACCCACACACACCCCACCCCCAACAACATCCGGACGATTGGCCTTGATGATATTGTCAACGAGTCCATCGCAGTCATTGTCTAAACCATCACAAATGCTTTCGACCACTTCATAATTGACCACCGCATCACCATAGTCGGGATCAAGCCAGGCCTTCTTACCAGTCTCATCCGTCCCGCAAATTCTCTTAACGACCGAACAAACACCGACCTTTTTCGTGGCCGCGGGATAGGCATCAGCTGCCTGAGATAAGTTGTCCACGAGCCCATCACAATTGTTGTCCAAGCCATCACAAAGGGTTTCTGATGCCTCATAGGTGAGAATCGCCAAACCATAGTCCGGTTCTTCCCATGCTTTTGCCACTGAATTGCAGACCATTTTCTGACCCACACAAACACCACCCGCGCTTACCTCCGGGCGATTCGCCTTGGCGATATTGTCAACCAGACCATCACAATTATTGTCTAAGCCGTCGCAGATTGTTTCTTCTATTTCGTAATTTAGGACAACATCGCCATAATCGGGGTCAACCCATGTTTTCGTACCGTTTTCATCCGTGCTGCACACTCTCTTAACATCAGCACAAACGCCCACCTTTTTCGTGCCTTGGGGATAATCATCGGTGGACTGGGATAAATTGTCCACCACTCCATCACAGTTGTTATCCAACCCGTCACAAAGAGTCTCAGAGGCCTCATAGGTGGCAATCGCCAAAGCGTAGTCAGGTTCTTCCCACGTTTTAAGGAGACTATTGCAAATCATTTTCTTGCCCACACAAACACCACCACTGGCAACGGTGGGGCGGTTATCCTTCCCAATATCGTCCACAATACCATTGCAGTCATTATCCAAACCATCACAGATGGTTTCCGCTACTTCGTAATTAAAAACGGAATCACCATAGTCTGGGTCAATCCAGGTTTTTGAACCATGGACATCCGTGCCACAAACCTTCCTTACATCCGCACAAACACCCACCTTCTTTGTTGCCTGGGGATATGAGTCCGGAGTCTGAGACAAGTTGTCCACCACCCCGTCACAGTTGTTGTCCAAGCCGTCACAAAGAGTTTCCGAATCCTCATAGTCCCCAATCAAAACACTATAATCAGGTTCCACCCAGGCCGTTAGGCCGCTGTTGCAAACCATTTTCTGGCCCACACACACACCACTGCTCGATACCTGTGGGCGATTTTGTAAAGCGATATTGTCGACCACCCCATCGCAATCATTATCCAAACCATCACAGCTCAGATCCGATTCCTCATAGGTTGCCACTTCCAAAGCATAGTCCGGCTCAATCCAGGTTTTATCCCCATTCTCATTGGTTCCACATAACTTTCTTATATCGCCACAAACACCAGACGTCTTACTTGCCAGAGGATATTGATTCGGCAACTGCAATAGATTATCAACAACACCATCACAATCATTATCCATACCATCGCAATAGGTTTCCGACACTTCGTAATTAGCGACAGACTCAGAGTAATCCGGATCCACCCAGGTTTTAATACCATTCTCATCTGTAGCGCATATTTTTCTCACATTGGCACAGAGGCCAGAAATTTTTGTTGCGAGTGGGTAGAGTTCTTTGGACTGAGATAAATTATCGACCACACCATCACAATTATTGTCTAAGCCGTCACAGAGGGTTTCTGATGATTCATAAGAAGAAATAATCAAGCCATAGTTGGGTTCTTCCCAGGTTTTCAGAGCCGTATTACAAACCATTTTCTGGCCCACACACACTCCACTCGCCGCCACGTCGGGACGATTCTGCGTCATAATATTGTCGATAACGCCGTCACAATCATTGTCCAAACCATCACAGCTTAATTCCGGTGACTCAAAATTAATCACTGTCACCCCGTAGTCCGGATTGACCCAAGTCTTTTTGCCATTCTCGTCGGTGCCGCAAACTTTCTTTGCATCCGCACAAACACCAACGTTTTTAGTAGCCGCTGGGTAGAGCTCCACCGCTTGAGAGAGATTGTCCACCACCCCATCACAGTCGTTATCCAAATCATCACAAAGGGTTTCTGAAACCTGGTAACTCGCAACAGATATGGAATAGTCCGGTTCAATCCATTTGGTTTCCGCGCTATTACAAACCAATTTCTGCCCCGCACATACACCACTGTTGGCTGCAAGGGGACGATTGGCTGCAATAATGTTATCGATCGCACCGTCGCAATCATTGTCCAAACCATCACAGCTCATCTCTGATTCCTCGAATTTTTCGACGAACGTCCCAAAGTCTGGATCAACCCAAGTTTTAACACCAGCATCGTTGGTACCACATACCTTCTTTGCCCCCACGCACACACCGACACTCTTGGTCGCCACAGGATAGAGGTCCACAACTTGGGATAAATTGTCGATCATTCCATCGCAATTGTTGTCCAAACCGTCACAAAGGGTTTCTGATGCTTCATAGGTAGCAATGGCCAAAGCATAGTTTGGTTCTTCCCAACGGGTTTCGCCGCTATTACAAACCATTTTCTGGCCGGTACAAACCCCGCTATTTGCCGCATCGGGACGGTTCTGCGAAACGATATTGTCCACCACGCCATCGCAATCATTGTCTAAACCATCACAACTCATCTCCGATGCTTCAAAGTTTGCGACATTCGTACCATAGTCCGGTTCAATCCAGGCCTTGTTACCACTGGCATTGGTCCCACAAGCTTTTTTCGTCCCCACACAAACACCGATATTTTTCGCTGCCGTTGGATATAGATCGGCGACTTGGGAAAGATTATCGATCATCCCATCGCAATTGTTATCCAAACCATCACAAAGAGTTTCCGCCGCCTGATAGCTCACGACAGTCAATGCGTAGTTGGGTTCTTCCCAAACTTTGCCGGCCGTATTACAAACCATTTTCTGGCCATTACAAACACCACTGGTGGCAGCGTCAGGCCGGTTGTCATGAACAATATTGTCCACCACCCCATCACAGTCGTTGTCCAAACCATCGCAACTTTTTTCCTCCAGCTCGAAATTTACAACCGTCACGCCATAGTCGGGGTCGATCCAAGCCTTGGTACCACTGTCTAAACCACAGATTTTTTTAACGCCCGCGCAAACACCACTGGACTTGGTTGCTGCTGGATAAAGGCCAACGTCTTGCGACAGATTATCGATAACCCCATCGCAGTTGTTATCTAGCCCATCGCACAGGGTCTCGGCGGCCTGATAGGAGGTGATTGCTAGGGCATAATTGGGTTCATCCCAACGGGATTCATCACTATTACACTCCATTTTCTGCCCCGCACATACCCCACTTGTAACCGCACTGGGACGATTCCCTGTGATGATATTGTCCACCACCCCATCACAATCATTGTCTAAATTATCACAGCTTTTTTCTGACGATTCGTAATTTGGGACGGTTACGCCATAATCAGGATCGATCCAATTTTTGTCGCCATGCTCGTCGGTGCCACAAATTTTTCGAACACCGGCACAAACACCGATATTGCGCGTTGCCAAAGGATGTTGATCCACAGTTTGGGATAAATTGTCGACCACCCCATCGCAGTTGTTATCCAATCCATCACAGAGGGTCTCAGCGGCCTGATAGGTTGGTATCGCCAATGAATAATTGGGTTCGTCCCAACGAGAAGCGCCGCTATTGCATTCCATTTTTTGTCCCACACACACACCACTGGTGACAGCATCGGGACGGTTTCCAGTGATAATATTATCGACGACCCCATCACAATCGTTGTCCACATTGTCACAGCTCTTCTCCGACGCTTCATAAGTCTGAACCGTGACGCCATAGTCTGGGTCCACCCAATCCTTCTGACCCAATGCGTTGGTTCCACAAATTTTTCGAACATCAGCACAGACCCCAATATTTTTGGTGGCTAGGGGATGCTCGCTTGTGGGTTGGGATAAGTTATCCACCACCCCATCACAGTTATTGTCCAAACCATCACAGAGAGTTTCAGATGCCTGATAGGTGGCAATAGACAAAGGATAGTCCGGTTCCTCCCAAGCCTTAAGGGCTGTATTACAAATCATTTTCTGGCCCACACACACACCACTGGTCGCTGCGTCCGGGCGATTGACCTTGACAATATTATCTACGATACCATCACAATCATTATCCAACTCATCACAGCTAACCTCAGGCGATTCGTAATTTGGCACCGTAACCACATAATCCGGTTCAACCCAAGCCTTGTCTCCATTTGGAAGGGACCCACAATCCTTCTTCACATTGAGACAAACCCCCACCTTTTTGTCGGCATCTGGAAAGGTTGTACTGTCTTGGGTTAGATTGTCGACGAGGCCATCACAATCATTATCCAAGCCATCACAGAGCGTTTCTTCGACCTCATAGGTTGGTATATCCGTGTAATTTGGGTTGACCCACACTGCTCCACCCTCAGCATCAACACATGATTTACGCAAAACAGAACACACCCCTGCGCTCTTGTCTGCATGGGGTCTAAACCCTTCGGCAATCACATCCACACTGCCATCACAATCATTGTCTAGGTTGTCACAGGTCTCTTCTTGATGTTCGTAACCACCGGTGTGTTTCGCGGTTCCTATCCAAGCCGGATCACGCCACTGTCCATTGGCACATTCCTGTCGATAACTGTTGGTTAGACATACCCCGAAAGGCGTCGACACTAAGGGTCTGTCCGCTTCTGCAATTTCATCGATTAACCCGTTACAGTCGTTATCCAAACCATCGCACGTCTTTTCAATCGCTTCATAACCCACCACCTCCGAATCGACCCAATCGAAGGTAATATTCCCAAAGCCATCATCGCTTGACCGGCAAAGCTGCTTTTCATTGGCACAAACCCCACTGTTTCCCAAGGTCACTTGGGGCTTGGACACATTGGCAATATCGTCGACGGCACCGTTGCAGTCATTGTCTTTACCGTCACAAGTAATTTCTTCCAACTCGTAATTTTCCGTATTGGTAAAAGTTGGGTCCTGCCACCCGAGTGCACTCCGACACAATTTCTTTAGGCCAGTGCAAACGCCCACTGATTTGGAAGAGGACGGCCTCTCAAAATATTGAGCGGTACCTGGCGCTGGACACGCACTCCCATCTCCTTCGGTGGTAACATCCTCCACCAAACATTCATCGGTTTTACCGTCACAGTCGTTGTCTAAGCCATCGCAACCTTGCTCCTTATCCTCATATTGCAACACCGAAGAAAAGGGCAGCTGCACCCAAGCACCACCGTCACATGTGTTTTGGACGGTTAAACAAACACCATTTCTCATTTCCGCCGGAATCGCCGCCTTTTCATCATCCGTAAGAGGTTCGTAGAGACCATCACTTACAGCACCATCACAATCATCATCCACAGAATCGCAAATATCACAATCGTCCACGCCATCGCAGCTCTTCGGGATTTTCTCACTCCGGATAAGGCCGTGAGAGTCACACTCCAAACTAATTTTATTGGCTGCACAAACGACCGACCCTCCAGCACATAATCCGGACCCACAACCCATCTCTTTGTACAAATCCGTGGTGCCGTTAAGAGCATCGGTCATAGGAGCGCCGGAAGGAAACACGAAGGGGTCATCAACAACACCATCGCAGTCATTGTCTAAACCATCACAAGAAACCTCGATCTCTTCATAATCGACGCCATAGTTGGTGGGGTCTTTCCATCCATTGCTTCCGTCACAAGTTTGTCGCACGGTGGCACATACACCGTCCTGCATGGCTGCAAAAGGTGTGCTGGCTTCAGGGATCTGATTATCCACCAAACCATCGCAATTATCGTCGATGCCATTACAGGATTCATTCAATGAATAGGCAGGGATGGAGCTATATACATTTTCCCAATTGTAGACGCCTCCTCCTAGGTTTACACAAGATTTGCGTTGGCCTAAACACGCACCCGTATTATTGGTAACAAAGGGCCTATTGCTCGTGGCAATATTGTCCACATCACCATCACAATCATTATCGAGACCGTCACAAAGTGTTTCTTGTGCTTGATAGTTTTCTACCAGCGCCGTGCTAGGGTCAATCCAGCCAAACGCCCCTTGGCAAATTTGCTTTTGTTCCGAGCATACGCCCTGGGATTTCGTCGCCGGAAAAGGTTTACGTATTTCAGAGCAGGCAACCAAAGCACCTTCAACACTGTAGTCCTTTTCCTCTCCGGATTCATTTAAGCACTCATCAACCAAACCATCACAGTCATTGTCTAGACCGTCACAAATCTCATCGATATTATATCCGGCAACCAATGTGTAATTCGGTTCAACCAAGGCACCGTTATCGCAAACTTTTTTCTGATTGGCGCATACCCCATCCTGCTTATCGGCATCGACGATAACAATGTCTGGGTCATCGGTGTCGGTCAATCCATCACAATCGTCATCGAGGCTGTTACAAATTTCAGCCGTAGCCGCAATATCGTTAATACATACTGGTTCACCACTCTGACAATCATAATTTCCACGAGCGCAACTGTCTAGGTCAGCGCCGGAATCACAGGCGGTCGAAAACTCAGGGGTCAGGGCCAAATCGTCCATCTCGTCGACATCGCCGTCGCAGTCTTCGTCAAGGGTGTCACAAAGGAGCTCTTTACCAGGCACAAATTTTGGATGATTCGGAGAGCCCCTTAGGAGCGATTCGTCGCATTGAAGGAGTTCTCCATTGACGCAATATTTATACACGCCTTTACAAACTCCCGAATCTTCTCCGGTGACCTCCAACGAACAAAGCCCGTAGCTCTTGGCGTCTTTCGTAAACTCATACGCAAGTCCCAAGGTGGGATTGTCATCGAGCGGGTCTTCATCAATAATGCCATTGCAATTGTCATCTAGGTTGTTACATTCCTCCGGGTTGGCGCCATACAAAGCAAGTTTTTCTTCCGCCACCGATAGGGCATTACAAACAGACTTTGTCTTATCACTGTGGCAAACCGTAATACCCGTCGCCACACACGGTGAATTAGGATACACCGAGCAAACCTGGTTCAAATCAAAAATAACCTCTTCTCGGGTCGATACGTTGCAATCATTATCTATCCCGTCACAGAGCTCTTCGAAATTTTCGTTCTCATCGCAGTATTTCCCCAGCTGCTCGGTACATGCCCAAATGCCATTCTCGCAGTGGTCGGAATCCTCGGAATCACATCTTGTTCCCAATTCAGGATAGTGCTCATCGGTTAAGCCATCACAATCATTATCTTTACCATCGCAGGGCATGTCGCCAATTTCATCGACTGCATAAGAGATCCCCCCCAGTAAGGTATAGTCGGGATTGGCCCATCCATTAACCCCATCGCAAACCTTGTACACACCGTTGCACTCACCTTGTTGCTTATCCGCTAAGGGTCTGTTTTGTGCCACATTGAGTCCGTTATCCTTCGCACCATCACAGTTGTCGTCCTTTCCATTGCAAACCTCAGGCGCACCTGGATAGATGGTAAGATCACTGTCGTCACAATCGGTTCGGCAATCAAAAGTATCATTATCAAAATCGGTTGGATTCTGTGGGTCACACACCCCAGGCCCAGAAGCAGCAGCCGCGTTATTGGCGGGTTGTGCAGAAGCAGTTTCCTTGCTTTGTGGTTGGTGTGTCCCTGCGTGGGTTAACAAGACCCCCACAGGATCAACATGGGTTTGAATCGCCCCCAAACCCGAGGTGTATTCCGAAAACTTCTTTTTCCACTCTATGCCAAAGCTTTGAACTCGAGTGGCTACCTCGTGGTCGTATGCATCCGAAAAGCGCCCATCTGAAATTAAGACAAATCCAATTTTAATGGTTCGGTTGGCAATAGAACCTGCCCTAGGCAATCGTTCACCCAACTGCGCCACAAAATCCCCGAGTTCTATTTCTTCAAACCTATCATCTGAAATGCTAATTTCAGTGGCCAAACTCATATGGCACTGATTCAATTCTCGCTGTTCATCGGCGCTCAACTCGGCGAAACCCGCATCTGAGAGATATTGAATCGGCCCAATCTCAAAGCTCTCCTTCAGCCCCATAGCGTAAAGGTCTAAGTCGCTATAATGCCATTCACCCCAGAGTTCCTCACTCGAGACCCTCTCTTGCTGCCCATAGGTTAGCACCCAATTTCGTCCACCCATGAGCGAACCACCCGAGTGAAGTCGGCCACTCCAGCCCGCAGACGAACGACAAAGCAAACTCTGAGAATCGTTGGGATCGGTGGTGAAGCTTCCCAACCAGCGCTCTCCCAATAACCGGCCCATTAGGGGGTATATATCGGGATTTTCGTGGAGCTTGAGATCAAAGGTTTCCCATGCCTCCACGTCAAACAGATTGATCACACCTTGTAGTCTTCCCTCGCTCCCGTAGAGGTCCTGAATATTGAATTGGCGTTTGCCTATTCCGAATGTGTCATTTTGTACCCCGCAATAATAACCATTCCCTCCGCACTCACTGCGCTGAGGAAAGTTGGTGAACATCACTAAGAAATCAAAATTGTCGCCGTATTCGTCCAAAACCAATTTCGAAGCCTCACGAACACCGGATTGCTCCAAGCAATCAGCTGATTCTCGTCCGCAGAGATTGGTCAATGGGAGCAACTCACCGCCACAAACCTCCGACATCAACACACCTTCGCACAAAACTCCTGAATCACGGAGCGCGTGTATCACGATGACATCAGTTTCAGGAGCGAGTGAAACTTGGGCTAAGGAATCCGAAACTGAAGATTCCGATAATCGTATCTCTTCTACTTTCAATTGATTGGGAAAATCGGCATTAAACATAGAGATGCCTGCCGGCATGGGGAAATAACCACCCGAACTCGCCCAAAGTGACGAAACTACCCCCACAAAGCTCACTAAAAATAGAGCGATAATAATTCGCCTGTACATGAACCCCCATCCCTTTTGGTTTATGTCAACTATAAAATATTATTGAAGATTTACTCCCCGCTCAATAAAATAGATGTTTGCTATTTCCACGACACCACTTTCTGGGTTGTCCAACTGACGCCCGTCACAACTTGCACGACTTTTGAACAAATCGAATTGAACCGACATGGACCGCTTCCGCTGACTGGCATCCACCCATAAACCAAAATCTAAACCAACTTCATAACGCCGCCAATCGCCCGATATCTTGAAATCCTTGGCAAGAGACTCCTTGGGCTTCGGAGCCAGATGCGTCCAATAAGACATAGATAAAGCGACCCAAACTTCATCGCGGCGTGGTGTTCGCGCCATAAAAGTTAGACGGTCATACTTTTTCATGTCGAGTTCCATGGGCACAGTTCGCTTCTTTCCTATTTTTCGCGCCTCACCATTTTCCGGCATGGCTCCCCTCATGAGTTCCGTGTAACGACAACCCAAGAGATGGTCTTTTTCAAGCTCTTCCACCTCGCTGAAATCAAAACTGAGGAGCATCTTGCCGGTTCGCGGTGCATAACCCAGTAAGTCTGTGGAAGCCGGGCCTCCAAAATCCGCTTTACATTTGGGTTCTAATGATGATTGTGCCTCATCGTCGGTTGCTTCGCCATCTTTAGGTTTCTCCGAAATGGGTATCACCACAGGGCCAATAAGGTTGGACTGGCCGCCAGCGCAGTTGCCATAAATCGCATCCACAAAAATCGAACCCCGTGTGGGCGGCGGAGCAGGCGGCGTGGCCCTACATCGTGGCCGCCAACGACCGCGCTTCAAAAGGCTTTCCTCTCCTAGGGATAAGGACTCAGTCAGTGTAAAATTGTTGACCAAGCGCCAACCTTTCCGGTTGGAATTAGGTTCCCCGTCCGGTGGGCTAAACCTATCAACCACCCCACGGACACTCGCATTCTCCGTAATAGACACATTGAAAACCTGCTCATTCAATGGCTTATCCGAATAGACCGTGCTCACCCAAGCTTTCATGGGTACTTCGGTGGTGGGACAATCATCAGCGACTTGAAGCCCGATCCACGCCTCACCCTGGGCGCCCTTTCCACGGATCGGGAACATATCGCAGGGTAGTCTTTCCCCCTCTTGCTCAATGGCCGTTAAATGGAATTTTAGTTTCGGTTGAAAGAGGCGCCATTCCATGTTCCAGTGAAAACGGACTTTACCACCCGCTGTGATGTGAAGCGTTTTGCCCACCGGCACATTATCGGCCAAAAAGTAATGTTCAACTTCCTGAGGGCATCCCGCCAAAATGACCACCATGGCCGAAACGCCCCCCAACCTCTTAAACAAACCAAGGGGGGCCTTATCTTTTCTGGGGACTTTACTCATGGGCGATATCCGCCTCCGTCCCCGAACCCCACGTTACCATGGACACCCTCGACTTAAAGGCTCGATTCGTTCGATAAAGTCGGGCCAAAACATGCCATATCCCCACCGCGTAATCGTAGGTCAGGTTCCGAGGCAACCTCGCCACCACCAAGATCCCATCCCGTCCCGGATTCTTGAGTTCGGTCGGTTCAATCTCCTTGACCAACCCCAGTAGTTTCCGCGAAAATTTCGCCCCCTTCGCATCCTCCAGCGCGATCTCAACCGTCGCCCCTTCACCACCTGCACTGTCGGCATGTGCCAAAATCACACTTCCCTCAACCACATCCACAAGCACTCGGTGTCGCTGTTGTGAATCTCCCATGTCCAAAACACCGCCGGCTACCGGTAAATTTTCAACACCTTTACCACTGGAATTTTCTTTCGCTTCTTGAAAACTCGCAAAAAGAGACGTCACCATAAAAAAGAGCAAAAGACTCAAAGCAACATCATCAAAACTGGTTGCCGCCTCTTCCTCTTGCAAGACATCATCATCTTCGTAAAGACTAAGATCTTCCTCAAGGTCCTCTTCCCAGGGATTTGTCTCTTCCTCTGTAGCTTCACCTTCACCCATCAAAATAACTACCCTTTGATTAGCTTGCTAAGATTACAGAATCGTTTCTTCAGTTTTGGTTTTTTCATTTCTATTTTACTCTCACAGGACTTAACTCTCCTGCGCCCTTCGATACATTGATTAAACTGCAACACCTTTTTCAAGGTATCTGGCTTGGTGAGAGGTGGGCACGGTACCAAGCGCATGCCCAACCACCGCGGAACATTCTTGTTGAGCATGTACACACCATAGCGAATCGCATAAACCACACCAAAGGGTGCTGTAGGCGCCGCGCTTAGATACAGTTTGGCTGGTTTACCCACCTTCTCAAGACGGTCAGAAACATTCCCAAGGTACACCTCAAGCTTCTCTTTTAAATCGATCGACGAACTCGTTGTTTCCGTATAGAGGTAGCCAATTTCTTCTTCATCCACAGGCTCGCTGGCCAAAATACGAAAGTTTCCCTCGCTACCCTCCTCGTATTTCTTTTTGCCCCCAATGGCTAAAACCTGGATATTCGCTTCGGCATCAACATGAATAGCCAAATCATAGTCACCATATATTTTCTTGGTTTTCTTAGAATTGGGTGGTGGCACTGCGGTACGTTGTTTCAACAGAAAAATAGACGCCGACGACGACACCACCGTCAGCACCAAGAAAAAGAGCAATAGACTCATAGCAACGTCGTCAAAAGACGTTTCTTCATCTACCTCGATTGGCACCCCTTATCCCCCTCACGCCCCGCCTTGACGCATGTGTGCCGACACCTCACTGGAAATCAGTTGAAGTTGGGTCGTGAAAAAATTGATCCGCTGGGAAATCCCCGATTTTAATGCCAATCCCACGGATTTGATAATCAAGGCCATAAAAGTGGTTACGAGGGCCACAAAAATACCCTGGGACATCATATTGATCATCTCCGGCGAGGCATTCTCCCCCAATAAACTAAAAGCCACAATCATCCCCTGAACCGTTCCTGCAAAACCCACCGCCGGCGCAACATTCAAGGCCGTATTGATCAGATGCATCTTTTGAAACTCTTCTTCTCGAATATCCTTGGTCTGAGCAATGAAGTACCGATCAAGGGCCGTCTCCGAAGCAAGAACAGATCCACCAATTTGCTTTACCACTTCGGCCAAGTGGTTATCCAACCCCAAAAGAACACCCATGTCTTCATCACGAAATTTGGCATCCTCCCAAAGCGTCGCCCGTTCTTTCCCCTGGGCTTTAAAGGCTAAAAGAAGCTTGTTCTCAACATATTCGACATGGTCATCATGCATGTAGAAATTCTCTTGTCGAACTGTCCAAAGGATGTAAATCCCCGACAACGCCATTGCGAAAAGGATATAGAGTCCCGACATCATAATATATTCTAAGACGTCTCCAAGAATGGTTTGGCTAGACATGGGGTCGCCACTATCGCCGGCGGCCTCTTCCGGAACCGTTTCAGGCACCGCCGGCTCTTCTTTCGCCGTTTTTTCTCCGTCCTCCTCCGCAGCAAAAGCAACGCTACTAAAAATCCAATCCATTTGAAGAAATTGGTTCTGAGCAGTTTTCTTGGAAACATGTCCCCGGGCATCGGCTTCATCAATCTCCCCTTGCTTGGGATTGGCAATCATGGTTGCGAGCTGTTTGGCCTTCAGAGGATTCACAAAAGATCCCGTCACGAATTTTCCCAAAACCGATGTCGCCATGAGTAGAGCCACGGTTAGAATGGCAACCCAATACCATTGAATCAGGCCTTGTTGCTTGAGAACATCACGTCGACGGGATTCATAAACTCCCGCCTGCTTCTTTTTGCTATCATCTCCCATTATCAACTCCCCCTGACCGAGCTAGGAATAATCTTACTCACAGTCTTTTTCCCCACACAAGCCCGCCCGATTGTACCAAGCGACATGGGGTTTCATCTTTCCTGACTTAAAATCGCCAACATAGTAATATTCAAAAAGGAAATCGTTCTTGTCTGCATCCACCGTGAAGTATTGGTAATAGCCCTTCGTCCCTTTCATGAACATCACATACCGGCCATCTGGCAAATGAATTTTTCGCGGATCTGGACAGATAGGAGAGTCATCTCTTCCAAGCTTCTCCCAATCGTAGAGATACACCCGAGAGATAACTCGGCGGAGGTCCTCGGTGGCAATCTTCGCAAAATAGGAAGCAGTTGAATCCTTAACCGTCACTGGCTCGATAACCAAATTATCCAAACCCAATATAGGGTGGACGTAGCTCGTCTTTCCCTGCGGCATCGCATATATATCGTCGTCTTGCGCCACGGCTCCTTTTTCCGCATCAACAGCCCTAAGTTTGAGTTCCGCTGGTAATAATTCCGGGGTTGGAACAATATCAAAATGCACCGACCGGATGCCTCGAGCCCATCTAGATTTTTCTTTTTCAACCACCAAATGAAATGGATACCGTTCTTCCAAAACCCCACTGATATTACTACCAAACGAATCTTCAAAATTCGGAGGCCGCGTCAAATAAATCGGCTCTTCCGATGCACTCGGAAAAACCTTTTCGGCACAACGACGATATGGCTCAATTTCAGCTGCAATACCTTGGGCCGCGCGCCCCAAACCAAAATAGAGATATGCCAGGGCCACTTCTCGAGGAAAACAACCCGAACTCCCAGAATTGTTGCGAGGCGAACAGGTAATCGGCGTTTGCTCCAACTCTGAACTCTGCTTCTGTAGAGGAATCACCCGGGATTCCAGAATATTGCGCATATTGTCTACCAATCGGGTCCGAGTTCCAAGATCTGCGGTAATTCTCAGCACTTCATAGTATCGCTGCATTTCCGCCACAGCCAATTGCACAGCAACGATGGAGCTGAAATCTTGCCCCAACTCTGGTTTTTCTTCTGCCCCTTTTTCTCCCTCCTCTCGCACATCCTTTTCCTGGGCAAGAGCCGCCGATGGTTTGAAAACGAGTGCCACCGAAAAACCTACCACAAGGGTCACCACCAAGTTTTTGCGTAGAATAGATCTCATTTTACCTGTCCTGCATCAGCGTTATCGGTTGAAGCCAATTGGCCACCACATAATTGGGGTTTAACACGGCCATCGAGTGACCTAGCATGAGTGACACTCTCTGTGGTTCCCATCGTCATCAAGAAGTCGATGTATTCCTGAACCATCACGCAATCCGAAGCACTGAAGCGCTGTGCCGAACGAACTCTCTCCCGCAGGTACAAGCCACTCGCAGTTGCCCGCTCTGTAACCCGAAGTGACTGCCGATTTAGGTGAAAAAGCCCCGAAACATATTCCTCCGGCCAACCCTCAATTAAATCCACATACAACACTTTCATGCGTTTCATGATTAAACGGTATCCCTCCTCGAGTAATCTAAGCACCACACTGCGATGTTTTTTTGAGGCGCTGAGATGATGAACCATTTTCAATAATAATCGTTCTTTCCCATTCCAATCAAAGGGCGTTATTAGTTTTTTTACCAACAACATGGTATCTGAGTCACCCCGTTGTCCCTCTCGACAAACGAGTCGCGTAATGGCCTGACCGTAAACCAACAAGGCCTCTTCGTAGATATCGATAAATTGCGATTTTCGGTTCAAAACATATTCAGCATCATTCAGTGACTCTTTTAAAAAATCGAGTTCTTCCGAACTACCAGGAGCCACCAATCCCCGAGTTCTCGCCCTTGACACCAAAAGCCTCTCCTTGAGATGGTCGGCCACCGACTCATTCTTACCCAAAAGTTCAAGTGCCGAAGAATAATACCTAACCGCTTTTTCCAACTCAAAATGATACTCGTCTGAATCTGCAGCACCGCTCTCAAGACCACAAATATCATACTTCGCTGTTTCAGAATCAGGTTTCCTACTTGAATCTTCCGTCACCTCATCATTGACCTTAGACACACCAAGGGTTTCTTTACCTTTCAGTCGAGACCGGTATCTAATCACCAACTCGTTGGCACGGTCCCAAAAAACACCCAACCGCAAGTTCCCCTCATCTGCGTAACTTATTTCGAGTCTCTCCTTGGCACGTCTCACAATACGACCCATTTCTAGAACATTCGCATCATCTCCATCTTCCTGCTTGAATTTGTCGCCGAGCTTTTTATAGAGCATTATCATCATCGGCGAAGTCATCCATAAAATCCGATCTAGATTGATTCGAATCAGGGACACGAGTTCCTCCACCGTCGGCGAAACTCCTTCTGGGTCTTCTATGGGGTCCATCACGAGGAGGTCTTCAGCCCCCGTAATCAGGGTATCTGCGCGAACCAGGGCCATTAAAAAAGCTGGTTTATCTGCTTGAAATCCGGCCTTCACCAATTCCGAGAGAACCACCTGATTACAACAACGTACATTCTCAATATCCTTCGGTAAAAGAGGGGGAGTCTCAAGACAAGAGCACCGTTTCAGCTCCTCTGGAGTTTCTTTGTTTGGCTCATCACTCAAAGAGGTTGTAGCAGGTTGCGGCGCTTCTAAGTCCGTAACCTCTTCTTCTTGGATTTTCGAATTTTCTAATTCAGAAACCTCAACGGGCTGTGAGGGTGGCAATACCAACACGATCGCGACCATTGATGTAAGCGCATAATTCATCATTTCTCTAGATATTCCTCGTAGAGTTCGTCGCAATGTTTGCGCTCCTCATTACACGAATATTCGTCTTGGTCTTTACATTGTAACTCCTCAGTCCATGGTCTACTCGCCCATGGGATAGAGTTCACCCGAAGAATAGCACTGCGGCTCTGTTCAAAAAGAGAATTGCTCGAGTGTTTTTTCAGAGCTTTAAATACGTCCAACAACACCGCACAATGAGAACGCATCAATTCCCCAGTCCCACCCACCACCTCGGTAGAAGGCAGATGTTTACCAACATCATAAGCGACCACCCGGCAAGAGTCATCTCCATCCTCTTTCATCTCCTCGCGACGCGGTCTCCAAATAGGAATTGGTTTCTTCGCTTGTTCCAGAAAAGAGTTCACCGCTGCAGTCAGAAATTTATCGACTTGTTCCCCCGCGTATAGACCATCCATTCGTGCGGCCCGGGAAAAAGAGAGGTAGAGTTCCATCCTTTCCAGAAAGTCAAAGGGTATACGAATCAAGTTTACCATAGACAAAATTCTCTCTTTATCGCCAGACTCTAGTCTCTTTCGGATCAAGTTGGCATAAAGCAATCCATAGCGAGCTTGCGATCTGGCAATTAGACGCTGGACCTCCAATCCCTGCACCCCCGTAGGGTCCTCCACACACTCCCCATCACTGCGGTCTTTCAAAAACTCAGGCTTGGTCTGATTTAGTTCCTTGATGATGGAACGCAATTGGCCAAACGCTGTTTCTGCAACCGACTCATATCGTTGCGGATCCCCCGGCGACTTCTCCACCTCAACTGAAACCTCACCATCCACGTCGGTCTCAAAAACAAATCCAAGCGAGTATTTCACCTCGAACTCAGCTAAATTCAACCGTATTTCGCTTTTTCGGATATTGTTCTTGTCCAGTAAATCTTGCAACTGCTCTCGTCTCAAACTAGAATCCTCAGGTTCATTACCTTGACTGGAGCGCGGAGACCTATAGTCGGTAACCCCCAACATTTGAATCGCCTTCTCTAAATGCTTCCGGACACCCTCGTAAGCAATTTCGGTGATTGGCTTGTTTTCGGCGGCCATGAGTTGATTCTCCCAGCGCTCCCGCATGGATAATCCCATTAAGCGATGCGCGCCTGAAGCAAGATTCGAATCATCATAGAAAGTGGCAACCAGTGCATTTCTGGCCTGCTCGCCTGCGAGGCGACACAATCGAATGCGTTCGTCCATGGGGGCTTCAGAGTCACACCCCTTCGCCATCATTTGCCGCACTTCTTCCGACACTCCCTGACGCTCTTGGCCCCCAAAGGACTCCCGGGGCTTTATACCCAGTAGTGCGAGATGATCCGCAACAATTCGAACTAAGGGAATCAACTCATCCAAAGGCTTCACAAATCTAGAATTTCTCTCCGTAGAATATCTCGCCGCAGTCACAATCATCATCTGCAAGAGCTTTCCGTGCCACACCAAATATCGAAGTGGTTCTTCATACCTCTGAAGGTCTTTCACCGTGGCTTTGACCCAATTCCGTGATTGAGTTAAGGCACCCCCTTTGCTGAATGCCGCCTCAACATCGCCGCATTTCCGGCGTAAGGCTGCCTGTTGGGTTTGAAACTTAATGACTTCACCCTGTAGTTTCCTAGACATCCCCCCCTGCGCTCGCATAACCGCATTCAATTGAGCGCCCCAGGCCATCAATGCTTTTTTTTCGTCCAAACAAACCTGAACCTTGGGACCCAATTTCTTGGATTCCCGTTCAAAGTCGCGGTAGTCGACCCGAACCCCTTTCCAAGTGTCGCGAACTTGCTTCTTCATTTGCCCTAAGTAGTGGGTCGGATAGGTTGTGCCCTCTATATTCAGAGGGTCCTTTAGCTTAGCTAAGACAGTTCGACGATTGTCACCAAACTTTCCGGACAGTGCTTCGAACATGTCCCTGCAGCCCTCTATTTCCAGAGCCCAAGCACGTGAACTGGGCGTTTTTTGCCAACCATAAGCTACTTTTGCTCGCCCCAAGAGATACCGCGCTTCGCCTCCACGACGGCTCCTAACTGCTCTTTTTAAAAGCGACAAAGACTTCATCAGATCAGCCTGTGCTCCAGTCTTCTCAAAACGCCACAAATAGAGTTTACCTAAGATATATTCGATATTCCTCTGGGCATCGACCAATTGAAGCTTTCCACATCCCAGACGGTAGGGGTCATACCTCAAGAGTTCGTCGTAAAGCCGTTGAGCTGGCTCAAAGAATTCATCCAAAGGTGCTCCGGAATTCATATCCAGGTCAAAATCAAGATCCTCTGTGCGTTCAAACACAGCGCATTTTTCTCCGGCCCAAACTGGTGTATTATCAACAAAAAACACCGCAAGCATCAGTGTCATCACCCAGGCTCTGTGGGAGCTTCGGTCTCTTGGCACTTGCGATCTCATATTAGAACCCCGTTGCCCTAACCCGCGTCTTCACCACTGGCCCTGAGGGAGTCGGGGGAGGTGGCGCAAATTTGGCTTTCCCCTGAACACCAATTGGCTTTGCCTGGGAGGTAAGTAATCGACTTAGGTCCAACATGGGTGGTTTCTTTTTCTTCTTAAATTCCTCTTCCCCCTCTCCTTGTTCTTCGGTGGTGTCCTCTGGTTCTTCATCGGGTTCATCGGGTTCATCGGTGTCTGTCATGTCATCTAAGCAAGTGTCGCAAACACAAATTAAAACATCTTCGGTTGAAACCGAGAGCTGGATACGATTCATTTGGGGTGGGCCGGGAATACCCATAAATAAAAGACAGGCCAAAATAGAAACAGCCATACTGGCGTAGGTCCCATACTTGGTCAAAAATGTTTTGATGGGACTTTGGCGTCTCCGGATCCAGCGATAATCAAAGGACTTTGCACGGCGGTCCTTGCCCGAACGACGGTCGGTACCGCTCCGCCGTTCAGTTTCTACTGCGACCTCTTCTTTGCGCCGCTCTTGTTCACTTCTTCGATCAGTCTCCTCTTTATTCCTCGTTAATTTCTTATCAGTCATCGTTAGGACTCCTGAGAAATTTTATGAGTGCGGTAAAGGCAACTGCCACCGAATTTTTCTAGAATATCGGTAGGCAATCGATATTCGGCCATCGCAAATCCAGAAACCAATCGATAGGCCCCCACGTATCCTTCAACCAAGGGAACCATCGTAATATCACAATCTGCACCACGTCTTATAAAAGGAACCGCGACCAAGCCGCGCCCCACATAGAGCCCAATGTAATCAGCGGTTGTCTTTTCCCTTAAATAGGGATTGTCTCGAATTAAATTGGGTTGCCCTCCAGAACGCATATTACGTTCATCATAACGCATTCGAACCACCAAATCGCCAAAACGAAGATCCCGCGAAGAGACGATCCGTCTTAATGCGTTGTTTTCAAGCCAAGTCACCAACTCGTGCATTCGAATCGTTGCCTTGGGTCCGAAATCAGCTGCGGCACTGGGATAGAGCTTTCGAAAAAGGTTCGCGGAGTTGTCGTGTTCACTATACTGATACGCCAACAACAACCGGGTAGCGCTTTTGTCCAACAACCCAGGCAAACCGTCTCTGTAAATCTTCGGTAAATCAGCCGGAGAAACGTCGTCTGACATTTTCCCGAAAGAACCCTCCGCCCCACCTTCCAGGGCAATGTCGGCCTTATTTTTTGGCGCTTTTTTCACTTCCACAGAAGCCAGAGGTTCAACGGGAGCAGGTGGAACCTCTTCTAATAGCGCAGCAGAGGAAATTGATTCGGAGAGTCGGACCTGAGGAAATTGCGTGACCAAGCTTGCCAGTTGAAGAGATTCAAAATCAACACCACAAGCCTGAATTTTCCAGCAACTAACCAAGTCACCGCGAAAGGCCCGATTATTGGAATTTTTGCATATGGGCATGTGTAATGCGTTGGACGTCGATGTCTGCGTCACTTCGAGAATACACGGTTGCATCGATTGAGTAATTTCAACCAACACAGAATAACTTACCGCCTGACATTCGTGATCCGCTGGCAAAAAGAGATGCTGGTGCTTGTTTGTTGCATCATTGGAAATCTGTAAATCCCCTGCGAGGCTGAGTACCCGACGAATCTCTACGGTTTGCCCTGCATCACCCTCATCCCCTGGTAATTGGGCATGGATCTTGGTCGTTTCAAGAGCATCGAGAAATCGACCAAACTCTTCTTTCTGCAAAGCAAAACAAAAAGAAGGTTCAAACCCCCTAAGATTCAACTCAGAACATCCAGAGGGGAGTGTCAAAAGGAAAAGCAAAGTCATAGACAGGGCCCACGACAGTCCTTGGCCTGTGAATAACGACATCACGTGCTCACTTCATCAAAATAGATAGTCAAGAATCAAAACTGTTCCCAATCCAATCATACCGAGAATCAGAGACCACGCAAATAACCCCAGATCCAAGAGACGATGCACCATTCCCAGGCGGTGGTTTTGAATGAACCGGTCGTAATCAAGTCGTATCACCTGAGCCAAAAAGCTATGAATCGTGTCCGATAATATAGGGGCTTGTTCCGAAAATTCTAAGCCGTATTTGTAGGCGCGCCCCCCGCTCAATCCCTCCCGTTGGGTAATCACGGATTCGATTCGAAAGGTCTGTGAAATTGACTTCAAACCCATGACTAATTTTATCTTTTGCCCAAGTTCAAACACCTCATTGTGGTGAATAGAGATACCTTCTGCGGATAGATTGTACACATAAACGTCGTGAATGGAGCTGGAATCTTCGATATAACATTGTACGATCTCGTGAATGTTAAAGCCACTTAGACAGGTACCTCTCCGTAATTTCTCGTTTTTGACGCAGCTTTTTGTAACTGCGAGTTCCGAACGCATCAACGCACTGATGGCTTTGGCCTGCTCGATGGAAATACCCGCAAAGAAAAGCCCCAGTTCCTGGAGTTGCCCTCCTAAGATCGATGAAATGGGTCCACCACAGTGGGAGCATGTCGGTGCGTGGCGATCCACGGTTTGTCGTATGAGCTTTCGATACCCGGTATCGGCGAGAACCAAGGTGGTACAATCCTCCCCCGTCCAATACCCCGTGGCTGCGCAATCGGAGCACGCCAAAAATTCAAGCTTCGCACCCTCAACCAACGTCCCATCCGTGGTATTTCGGCGAATTACAAAGGCCGAGAGTCGCAAGGTTTCACGTCCCTCCTGGCAAAGCTCCGCACAAACAACATCCCCCACAGCGTAGGGAATAGAGGAAAAAACTCGGCAGCCACCCATGGACAAATCGCCTAAAAACTCCTCAAAACCACCGTTCTTATGGCAAAGACGAATGGGCTGGTTCAGTTCTACGCGGTGATAGCGACGATGCTCCCCCCCATCGACCCAATCGGGCGCCATCAAAGTCGAACCGTGTCCCCCCATCATTTAGAATGCCCCGGGAAATCAATCGTCATGACATCGAACCCATGATGCAGTGCTCCCATCAAGATGACCAATCTTTTGAGGTCCACCAAAGGTGGCTCTAGGCTCCATAAAGATCCACAAGACAACCAGCGAATCGTCACGCCCAAACTCTAGCAGGGTTCCCATATGAAAAACAAAAATCCGAGTATCCAGACGCGTTCTATCCACAATCTATGGCAGTCTCGGCGGCTTAGGGCCCAATGCTCAACCATCAAAATCCAGATGACCGCCGACCGGTACAAAAGAAACGAAATAGGTTGGCTGGAGGGGGATTAAAATGAGTGGCCTCCAAAGAAGGAAATAGCGTCAAATTATCAGACCTCTCCTTTATTTCACCAAGCGGATTTCACTGGCCAGCCCTGCGATGTTGCTGTATCGGGAGATCAAGCCACCAGGTCACCAACGTAGGAACCAAGAGCGTGTTTGATTTCAATAAAGTGAATACGAGCCTGATTAACAAGAAATCGGGTTCCATCAAGCGCCGTGGAAATAACCTCGTGCTGGGCGGCGGCTTCCCACCCAGCCCCAAAAAGAGCAGGACTCCCCCCCCTTCCTCCTATCTCCGATCCTGCGGTACCCCTAGAGCATGACCCACTCTCAACCCATATTGTTCAAGCGAGACCCAACCACCAAATCCCGGTTAACCACCACCATGATCATACTCGCGTTGATAAGCCTCTTCTTTATCAATCAGAGTCGCCACGATAGTCTGCTACCCCCGCTCTTTGTGGGGATATTACTTCTCTCAACCATGGTGTTCATACGCCTCTCCAAACGAAGTCAACAGCACTATATCCAAATTCATTCTAATTCCATGCTTGTTTATCGGTCGATCCTTTGGAGTCCCGATATTTATGACATCTCTGATTTTAGAGAAGTTCGACGGCGAAACTCTATCTTCCACCAAAAACGACCGCTGGTCATTTCCCTAAAAAACGGCCGAAAAATCCATTTGAGTCACTGGTGGCTCACAGAGGATGACCTGAATCGCCTTAAGAAGGTCTTAGAACGACGCATTTCTTAGGGCCATTCCAGATGACAGCCCCACGCAATTTTCATTAAACAGGCCCCGCTTATTACCCTGTCGAAATATCCGTCACCGATTGGTAAAAATTGATAAGCACGACAATGCGTATCTATTTGACAACAATCTCAACATCCCTACTTCCCCACTTTGTTTTTGGGTGATTTCAGTTCACCCCAATGGTGCCCCCAACAGCGCCCACAAACATTCAGCATCCACCCTAGATTTTCTGGCATTCAAAAATCGATAAAAAAAGAATACGACTAAAAGTATCGTAGCAACGACAATCATCTTGGCAACAGCAACATCTCTCCATCACCCACCCTTGCGACCAAATTGGCGGCCCGCCCATATACCCGCCAAAAGCCCAAAAAGGTGCCCTTGCCACGAAACCCCAATACGGGTTGGGAGCACCCCCCAAATAATACCGCCATAGAGAACAATAACCAGCCCAGTCACCAAGAGCCCCGTGAATGACTTCTCAACCAACCCAATGGTTAGGAGGTAGCCAAAATATCCGAATATGAGACCGCTGGCACCAATATGAACCGAATGGGTCGCCCCGGTAAGCCACACCCCCATCCCACCTAAAAACATGATGCTTGCCGTGGCTAAAACAAAATCACGACGACCACGTAAGGCCACCAAAATACCCAAAACAAAAAAGGGCCCGGTGTTGGCGGCAAGGTGGGCAAAGTTTCCATGCAGCCAAGGAGACCACAAAATACCCCATAGGCCATCCCAGCTTCGAGGCACAATTCCGTAGCGGTCGAGGTGTCCCATGACCACAAAATCGACCAATTCCAACCCCCACATCACGCCCAACAAAATCGTCACCATGACAATGGGACCTTTCACCGAATCCCGTACTTTCTCCACTGCTTGAGCCTCCATCACCGATAACCGACTTCACCTACCTTCATGGGGAAACCAATGACCATCACATCTAGAACCACTGGCACTGCTCTCAATGAAGGAGCTTATCTGAGAGAGTTTTCATACCAGTTTCATATCCAAGTTTATAGGGTTGTCCTACCGCAACATAAAGACAGTAAATGGGGACCAAGCCCTATTAGGGTTTACAAAAATCCTCAATAAGGCCACCTTTGGAAACACAGGTCCCATACCCCACAAGTCCATGAACGTATTCATAAGAAACCACGCTCAAAAACTGGAAATCGCATATTTATTACGTCATTAATCCTTTGTAGACTGGCATGTCCCCCGGTACAGATCCAGAGATTCATCGTCAGGGAGCACACACTACTGAAACTTGGGAATATTGTGGACAATCATTCTAATAACGCCGAACCTAAAAAGCGCTACCGCGAAAAAATACGCGTCCTCCAAGAAAAAATCGACACCACTGAGAAAACGTCGCGTAGGGTCATCCACGCAAGACTCGGCTGTTTTTTACTCACCTGTCTGGCCGGCTATTTCACTTACACCGAAACACTCACAAGCGCACGATGGGCAGGCTTGACCACAGTTGGAACCGCGCTTTTTTTCGCACTGGTGCTGTGGCATCAACGCATACGCCACTCCCTCAAAAAACTTCTCTCCCTACGCAAAATCAATCAGGAAGCACTCGACCGCATGGCCCGACGATGGGAAAAACTCCCCAAAATCCCCATCTCCGATCAATTACAAGAAGATCCCACCGCCGAAGATCTGGACCTCTTTGGAAGAGCATCCCTCTTTTCCCTACTGGGAACGGTGAGAACGCCCCATGGCCGACAGGCACTGGGACGATGGTTCCTCGATTTCGCATGCCCCAAGGAAATTTCGCGCCGTCAGAAAGCCGTGAAAGAACTCACCCCTCAATTGGAAATGCGTCAGGAATTCATTCACCGAGCAGACTCTCTACTCTCGGTAACCACCGATCCACAACGATTTCTCAATTGGGTCGAGGAAGACGACACCTTCTCACCTCAAATCTTATGGTTTTGCTACGGACTCTCTTGGCTCTTATGGTTGGGCGTCATTCTCTATTTTTTGGGCCTCCTCAATCCCATGTGGATTCTTCTGAGTGTCGCCCTCAATACTCTCGTAAGCTTTGCTTATGTCGAACGCATTCACGCCTCCTATGGTAGAGTCTCGTGTACCAAGGGCGAGTTTTCAAACTACAGCGAGCTTTTCCAACACCTGCAAGAGCAGGATTTTGCGTCAGACCTTAATCTAGAATTGCAACAAGCGCTGGGCACCGACGAAAACTCAGCGGGCCATAGCCTCCGAAAACTCCAACTCATCATGGACTTCTCAGAGCTGCGATACGGAAGCTTTTGGTATTTGATGCTTCAAGGCCTAACCATGTGGGCCTTTTATATCTTCGGAAGTCTCATCCGATGGAGACGCCAATTTAAGTCCAAAATCCGGCGCTGGTTTGGTGCGGCGGGAGATTTCGAAGCACTGTGCTCCATAGCTGGTCTCAGCCATGACCACCCACAGTGGTGCTTCCCAAAGATTGACAAGACCCCTGAAATCTACGGAGAAGCAGTTGGACATCCATTGCTTCCGCACGAAGAGCGCGTTGCCAACGACCTACCCCGTCTCATAAAAGGACAATTCTTGATTGTCACCGGTTCAAATATGTCGGGTAAAAGCACACTCCTCCGCTCGATCGGATTAAACCTCATTTTAGGAAGAATTGGTTCACCTGTTTGTGCCCGGGGATTCACCATGCCCGCCCCTATTTTGGCCACCAGTATTCGCGTCAAAGACTCCCTAGCTGACGGAGTGTCACTTTTTATGGCCGAGCTCTTGCGGCTTAAGGAAGTCATTGAAATAGCAAAAAGAGAACACCAAAGCGATGCAATAGTGGTTTGTCTCTTAGATGAAATACTGAGGGGAACAAATGCCACTGAGCGTCACATCGCGGTAGTCCATGTTATTCAAGAACTTTTATCTTCTGAAGCCACTGGCTCCATCTCCACCCACGACCTAGCGCTCCCGAGCGTTCCGGAATTAAATCCCGTGACACATACCGTGCATTTCCGAGAAATCATTCACGAGGACACAAGCAATCCCAAAATGGAATTCGACTATATCATCAGAGAAGGCGTCTCAACCACCGTTAATGCCTTAAAATTATTGCGAATCGTGGGCATCACAAACACTCCCCCCCCTCAACAACCGGCATCCGAAAATTAACCAAGCGCCCGACTGGATTTGATTCATCCCGTAGGCCTCTTCCCCGTGAGCTTCATCGATTCCAACACTTGGCCCGCGCCCTCTAAACCGCAAATTTCTTATCCCCTTAAGCTATCAGTCGCCTTGTGCATCCAACCACTCTTGTCAAAGAGCACTACACTCTGCCTGCATATCCATAAAACATAGCCCCATCAGAAAACGACTGTGAATATTAACAAAGCCCGGTGCCAAATCACCAAAGTGAGAAAATCTACTCATTATAAGAATTTCACCAAACCCCCTACGGAGATCAAACAACTCTTAAAACCGGGGATAGAATCTTTTCCATAAGAAACGAAGATGACGATAATTGTGACCACGAAGACTTCAGCATTAGCCCCCAAAGAAAAATATTTGAGGGTTTTGATGCGATAATATTTCCTCTCTTAAAAGGATCAGCCCACGCTTGCTCGCCAAAAAGAAACTTCTTCGGGTTTGCCACGGTACAATGCTCCAAATAAATCCAGGTGAATCATGTAAAGACGGGTATCAAACTCCAGCTGATGGTAGTCGGGTTCCATATGCACACAAAGTTTGTAGAAGGCTTTGTTGTGGTCTTTCTCACGTAAATGCGCCAGTTCATGCACCACAATCATCCTCAAAAAATCCTCTGGGGCCAACTTGAAGAGGGATGCCACTTTAATTTCATTTTTCGTTTTGAGTTTCGCGCCCTGGACCCTTGAGACAAAGGTATGTAAACCCAAAGCCTGATTGACCGTGTGGATCCGGTCATCGTAACAGATCTTACTAACAGGTGAGGCCTTCCGGAGATAATGTCGTTTCAACTCCGTCGCGTAGCTATGGAGAGCTTTGTTGGTTCGTATGTCATGGGTCGTCGGATATTTTTCAAACAGATGGTCTCCCAAGCGGTTGGTGTCGATCAAACGCCGTACCGACTCGATGGTTTTCTCGGAATAACCTGCAACATACTTAAGTTGGTCCATAAACGCTTCCAATCACAAAGATTCGTACTTGTCAGGGCCAATTGAAGTGATCTTTTGAAGAATGCCGGGCTGTTTAAGGCGAATTCCCGGAGCAACCATGGCCCGAGGAGCGGATCGTCTCTAAAAAGGTACCTGCAGAGGCAAAGAACCACCAGCCCCTAAAATTCGGTGAGCTTAAGACAATGGTGGAAGGAAGAAAAGACGTGTAGAAGTGGAAGGGAAAATTAAGAAGCTTCGCTCAAAGCTAAACGGTGCTCTTCAACAGCCGCTTCCATATCTTTTTGAATTTCCTTCAGGCGTATTTCAGTTTCAGCCTCAAATCGTAAAACAAGAATTGGCTGAGTATTGCTGCAACGAACCAGACCCCACCCATCTTCCCATTCCACACGAGCACCATCGAGATCGATCACCTTAAAAGCTTCGATCTTGGCCCGTTCTTTATAGCCATCGGTCAAACGCGCCACCAGATCAAACTTAAGGGATTCTGGGCAATCCATTCGCAGCTCTGGCGTCGAAACGGTTTCCGGTAAATCACTTAAAAGCGCATCGATCCCCTGGTCTGTTTCCCCTAATATCTCGACCAGACGAGCCGCGGTATACGTAGCATCATCGAATCCATAGTATCGATGTTTGTAGAAAATATGCCCCGACATCTCTCCGGCAAGGGCGGCGGATTCCTCTTTGATTTTCGCCTTAATAAAGGAATGGCCCGTCTTCCACATAATGGGCCGGCCACCGTTTTTCTTGATGTCGTCGTACATGAGCTTGGAGCATTTCACCTCACCGATAATCACAGCACCGGGCTCTTCCTTAAGTAAAGCACGGCTCAATAGAATCATAAGCTTATCACCCCAAATCACCGCCCCCGAAGCTGACACCACACCTATCCGGTCCGCATCACCATCAAAAGCCAATCCAATATCCGCACCATATTCTAAGACTGCTTTTTTGAGGTCCTCAAGATTCTCCTCAACGGTTGGATCCGCGTGATGATTCGGGAACGAACCATCTGGCTCACAAAAAATCCCCGTAACTTTGCAACCTAGATTTTCGAGAACCGGCACCGCTGTTAACCCACCCACACCATTGCCCGCATCTACAACCACCTTCAGATTTCGGCTTGGCTTATGGATATTGTCTGTGACCTCTAAAATATAAGCAGGTAAAATATCCCTGGGTTCGGAGCTTCCCTCACCATGGATATAATCTTCCGTTTCAATCATCCGGTGGAGTCCTTGAATCGCTTCTCCGTGGAGAGAATCCCCAAGCATGGTCAATTTGAAACCGTTGTATTCGGGTGGATTATGACTACCGGTAATAGCAACGCCACCATCGGCTTTTAAATGGTGAATGGCCCAATAGACCGATGGGCTAGGCACCATCCCAATATCAAAGACAAAACAACCAGAATCGGTTAGGCCATCGCGCATCCTCAAAGCCAATTGGATGCCAGAAGGTCGACAATCCCGGCCAACCACAATGGTCTTACCACCATCCCTAATTAAACGAGAACCAACAGCTCTCCCCAAGTGGTAAGCGAAATCGGAGGTGAGTTCCGTTTCTACAATCCCGCGAATATCGTACGCCCGAAAAATTTCCTTTGTCACATCCACAACTAAACTCCCAATTCCCTCATAATCTCTTTTTCCAGCAGCTCAAGGAGGTTTTGAGCATTATTAATAGAAATACGACCAAGGGCGCGCTTGTAGGCCTCATCGTAAACATCCCCTAATTCATCCGCCGCTCCGATCCGCACCAAATCACTCAAAGCCCGGGTATTCGAATAAGCATCACCCATTGAAGCCGGCGGTTCACCTATCCGAGAAGGATACCCATAAACCCGAGCCACGTTCCCAAGTCGCGACAACTCAGACAATTTCCGGTAATGCCGTTTTTTCTCCAAGCGACGAATATGATCAACCCGGATTATGCGATCAGACATCTTTTGGCTGCTTACATATTTGGCAAGCGCATCCAGGCGTCCCCGCCGCGAATAGTGCTTGATGATTTCGCTATCACGCGCCCGTTCTGGCCCGCTCCGCAAATCGGGAGCTTCATTGATTCCCAAATTACGGGCCAAATACGAACCCCGCCGAATCTTCGGTTTTCGAGTCAACAATTCCTTCACAGACGGCTCATTCTTTCCCTCCCCCTGCTGCCCAGAAGACAACCCGGGAACGAAACAAATCACCATAAATCCCAAAGTAATCACAATAAATCTTGCCATTTATTTTCCTCTATCACCTTAACAACATCGCGAACGCGTTGTCCCATTTCACGGGGTAAAACCAAGGTTGCCTTCTGAGTATGCACAACGATTAAATTCTCACAACCAAGGGCTGAGACCACCCCACCATCGGTGGCAATGAGCGTGCAGTTCTTATTGTCCATGGAAATGGTTCTTCCTCGCCGCACATTCCCCTCTAGATCAGCCTCAAAAACATCGGGAAGGGCATCAAAACTTCCAACGTCAGACCAGCCACAATCCACGGGAATCACCGCAACTTTTTCCGCTCCTTCCATGACCCCATAATCGATGGAGACCGACGGTAAAGAGGCGTAGATTTCTCGAAGTAATTCATCAGAAATCCGGCCTGCTTCCCGTAGGGCTTCCTCCAAAACACCTAAACCAGAAGACAGGTCCGGCAATTGCCGTTGAATTTCATCCAAAATAATCTTCGGGCGACAAACAAACATACCCGCATTCCAAGAGTGCTTTCCAGAGGCAACAAACTCCTTCGCCAATTCCAGGTTCGGTTTTTCTAAAAACTCCGCCACCTCAAACGCACACGCTCCCAAAGCATCACCCCTACGGATGTAGCCATATCCCGTTTCCGGTTTATTCGCTTCGATTCCTAAAGTGACAATATAATTGTCCCGAGCGATACGTGCTGCCTCAGCCAACGCATCACATAAGGCCTGTGGCGCACCTACATGGTGATCCGCAGGCAAGACAATCATCACCGAATCTGGATCTTTGACTTGTAGATGGAGGGCAGCCAATCCGATGGCGGCAGCGGTATTCCTCTGAATTGGCTCAGCAAGAAATTGTGCTGCGGGAATACTGGGTAAAACCGCCCGAGAACCTTCTACCTGAGACTCATGCACAACCAACCAACTGTTGGAATCTTTAACAAAGCCAGAGAGGCGTTGAACCGTGGCCTGAAGAAAAGTTGGGCTCCCGGCTTCCCAAGTAACCAATTGCTTCGGGCGCTCACAAAGAGACATAGGCCAGAAGCGCGTGCCTGAACCGCCAGCCATAATGACCGCATAGAGTGAGTTGTCTTCCATCAACTCCTGATAGCACGGGCCAATCACGGATAAAAGCTGAAGCGGTCACAATTGCCGTAGAGTGTCAATCGGCTAGAAATTCTAGGAGTTCTCTCAAGATGAAAGCGGTGGCTCCCCATATGAATTCATCATCATAGGTAAGACTCCAAAGTTGAATCATAGCGCCACGGTGTTGGTAGGTTTGGCGCTCCCACCGACTAAAATCGGAAACAACAGCGTAGGGAACCAGGAATGCTCGTTCCACTTCCATGGGATTAGGTTCGAGATTCTCTACACTTCTAATCCGGCCAACATAGGGGGTTATGTGAAATCCGGTGATGGTATGCATTTCATGGAATTTACCAATAAGGTCTAGGTTGTCGGGTGATGTACCAAGTTCTTCACAGGTCTCACGGAGGGCAGCCGACGCAAGACTCTTATCTTCCTCATGCATCCCACCTCCAGGAAATGAAACCTCACCTGCATGCTTGGCTAGGGCGGTGGAACGACGGGTCAGAAGAACCGAGACTCCGTCCGGAGAAATATGAAAAGGTATAAACACCGCTGCCCGCCGCAGGTCATGGGTCGACATTTCTCTGACTTTAAGCGCGTTTAAACGGGCAGACAGGTCCTCAAAACTCAAGATAGCCATAGAAGTCCCATTAGGCCCACTGGGATTACATACCAACAAAAATGCGTAAAATAGCCCTTTCGAATCATGGGAATGAGCAGACGAATGGCGATTCCACCGGATAGTGCGGCCGCCAGGCCTCCCACCAGAAGATGTGACCAATCAACACCGTGCCCAACCTCTAAGACATCGAGGATTTGGAGTAGCGCCGCCCCCAGAATAGCTGGAATGGATAAAAGAAATGAAAATTTCGCCGCTTCGGCCCTTTCAATGCCCAACCAGAGAGCCAATGTAATGGTCGCCCCACTTCGACTGATACCGGGCAGAACCGCACAGCCCTGAATACAACCAATCAAAAAGGCATTCCTATAACTAAGAGTCTCAAGACCCCCTTCACCCACATAGCGAAGACTAAAGAGCAACCCGCCGGTTACCAGTAGCATCGCAGAAGCGAAACCCGGCGTACTCACATCATCCCAACCTAATTTCTTGATCCCCAATCCCAACACTGCCGTGGGCAGCGAACCGATAACCATGGCCACAAAAAGATGAGACCCTTTCTGAATTTGAGCCGGCTCGACCACCAAACTGGGTGGCCCAATTCGAGTCAGAATTCGAGCCACGCAGCTCCGAACAATGAGGATGATGTCAGATCGGTAATAAACCAACACCACCAAAAGGGTGGCCACGTGAACCGCAATATCGAAAACGAGGTGAGATTCAGAGAGGCCTAGTACCGCCCCTCCCAAGGTAAGGTGCCCGGAACTGGAAACGGGAAGGAACTCTGTCAGACCTTGAATCAGGCCCAGAATAATCGCCTCCCACCAATGCAGGGCAAACCTCCCAAGTTGAGAATTCTAGCCGTGAACAAACGCAGCCAAAGATTCAGCCCGATCCGTCTTTTCCCAAAGAAAATCCTTTTCTTCACGGCCAAAATGACCATAGGCCGCAGTTCCTCGGTAAATTGGCCGAAGAAGCTCAAGTTGTGCAATAACCTGAGCAGGTTTCGCGGGGAAAAGTTCCCGAACCGCAGCTTCAATTTTGGTTTCTTCTGCCGTTCCGGTTCCAAAGGTATCGACCAAAATCGATACTGGCTCAGCCACACCAATGGCATAAGCCAACTGCACCTCACATCGACTGGCCAATTTCGCCGCGACGATGTTCTTGGCCACATAACGTGCGTAGTAAGCGGCGCTGCGGTCGACCTTACTTGGATCCTTTCCGCTGAACGCTCCACCCCCATGCCGTCCCATACCACCGTAGGTATCAACGATGATTTTTCGGCCCGTCAAGCCCGCATCGCCCATGGGACCACCCACAATAAATTGGCCCGTTGGATTGATAAAAAACTCAATTTTATCGGAACGAAGATTTTCGGGAATAATAGGATAGACCACCTCAGCAAGGACAGCGTCACGGAGATCCTCTTGTTTCACGTCGGGAGAATGCTGCGTTGAAATAACAACGTTGGTCACTTCTACGGGCTTGCCATTCGCATAACGGAAAGTCACTTGGCTTTTTCCATCGGGCCGGAGGAAATCCAACGTATTATTATGGCGGACCTTGGCCAACTGCTTGGTTAACTTATGCGCATACATGATGGGCGCGGGCATTAATTCCGCCGTATCATCACAAGCATAACCAAACATCATACCTTGATCGCCAGCACCTTGCTCATGTTGGTCATCATCAACCCCCATGGCAATATCCGCCGATTGCTTGTCGATAGAAGTCAGGACCGCACAGGTTTCCCAATCAAAGCCCATATCGCTGGAATTGTAACCAATTTCACGAATAGTATCCCGAACGACCTTGGGCATATCCACGTAACATGAGGTGGTAATTTCACCGGCAATCACGGCCATCCCTGTTTTCACCAACGTTTCACAAGCCACTCGACCCTTCGGGTCTTGTCGCAAAATTTCATCCAAAATAGCGTCGGATATTTGATCAGACACCTTGTCGGGATGTCCTTCGGTCACGGACTCAGAAGTAAACAAAAATTCTCGGCTCATAATTAATTATCTCCACGTCTTAAAGGCCTAGCTACAAGAATCATTGATCTACCGTCATGCCGACCTTAATTCAATCCCTTATTTCTTCGTTATCTGCTTCATCATTTCTTGCTTTCGTTTTTCCGCATGAATATGCTGTCTGAGTTGTTCTTGTAACTGGGGCGGTAGGCTCTTGAGGACCGATGGGTCAAGATTGCCTAAACCTAAGGGAGGCGCCATTTTCTTAAACGTCTCGATGCCTCCGAGAAGCCGGTCAACCGATCCTTTATCCACCCAATATCCGAGGCCATCCACATTGCCTCGGACCAAGGCCTCCTTTTTGTCACCGAATTTTCGGACAGCTCCGACCCTTAGGCGCAATTTGCTACCATCGGCTTGAATCAAGTCAATAAACCTACGGTGTTTGGAAAGAACGCGGAAATCTCGTTTGCTTCCCCCTAGCCTTCCAGCCCTCAAAGCCTTCATGAATCCCAATCGGCGATCAACCATGGATGGGTCGAAAACAAAATCAGCTTTGGCTTTAGGGCGAGAACTTTCCAGCTGCCATTGCCCCTCAGCGGACCTCTTAAACCGAACGAATTTCTTGCCATCCTGCAACGTCAGCTGCTTGATTTCTCCTTCAATGAAATCCATAGGATGTAGATTTCTGAAATCTTCGAGGGATTTGCGTAGACTCTTGGCAATGCTTAAAGGCAACAAGGCTTGGATACTCCGCTCCGAAACCCCCATGAAAACATCACCCTCGGAATTCGTATTCAATCGTATACTAAGCTTCTCCGAGTGTCCTTTCAGCTGAACTTCAAGAAGAAAGCTCTCGTCGCGTTTCCCTTGCACCGCTGGCTCCTCAATGAACTCCTTGACCCGCAAACCTGCAATTGCATCCACCAATCCCACCTGGACCTTTTGGTCCACCCGAAAATCCGCCGGCAACTTCATCGCTTCGGCAAAAGCGAGAATCCCGGCTTGGTCCCGAACCAAGGTCCACAAAGCTTGCCCTTTGAGTGTCGCCGACACTTTTTCGATATCGGCCCCACTGAATTTAAAGAGCTTTCGCTCCACCCAAGATGAGAGAGGTTTACTAAATTGATGGGGAAACACGCCCTTCACATGAAACACGCGGCCTTCAGATCTCAAGTAGCTACCACCCTTGGCCGCTTTCCCCAGCCAAAAATCCGCCACCACCGTACCATCCTGGGATATATTAACCCGTAAAGCCTGTGCGTCATCCAATTCGAAATCTGGAAACTTTGAGCTTCGTTCTGTGACCAAATTACTGGACTTCAGATTCCCAAGCGCTGCCAAAAGTCCCTGCACCGCAGCATCATTGGCTTCCCGTTTGCCCACAATCCAAAGCCCCTCGCGTTTTTCGAGCGCAATGGGATTCTTACCCGCTATCTCAATGCCCGTAACTTTCTCCGACGCCAGACCAGAGAAAGACAAACGCGCAATACCGCGCTCCGCTGGAGCATTACCTTTGATAACCCAAACCGCAATGAGCCCGATAAAAAGCACTCCAACTATCAACTTCCGATTCATCATTGATTCTCCCTCCCTAAAACCATCTCAATCATACCTTAGAAACTCGCATTCTTTCGGCGATTCTCACGACGACGCCAACGTAGCAAACCCAACAAGATGAAAAGCGCCGGCAGACCCGCAATATTCCCGTACTTGATCGAAGCCCGCGTGGCACCTGTCAACTCATCCAAAGGAGCAGCCCCTAAACCACGAGACCTCACCGCCAACAATTGTTCATCGAGGAGCAACCAATCCATTAAGTTAAGTGCAAGTGCCTCATTGGCTTTCCCCATAAATTGGTCTCGAATGAAACCACTTGAACCAACCACCACAAGCCTACTGCTTTCTGTGCCAACTGACCCTTCTGCCTGCCCGAGTGCACTTTGCAAAGGGCCGGTGACCGTCGCTAAAATCCCATGTTGCGACTGTTGACCCACGCCATCATAAGTCCACTCCTGAAATGGGTCCAGATTGGGTGGAAGTCCTTGGAGCCACCCCTTATTAGAAGACTGGATCACCACTTCACTTCCCTTTGAATCCGCCACAGAAACCACCGTCGAGAATGGAAAAGCCACCGCTGGGAGCCCTCGAGTTAAGGGGTGCCCCGCCTTGTAGTTCTCCGTGGTGGGCAAAAAAGGATAGGGGACGGGTTGCGCGATGCGCATAAAACCACGTTGTTGACTCACATTAATCGTGGCGCAATTTTCATCCAAAACAAGATCTTGGCCGAGAGCCACTCCATACCCTTGAAGTAAATCAGAAAGTCCATGAACGAGGGGTGTGGCTTGAAGAGTCTGAAAATCAACACCCACTGAATCCAAGAGAAAGGCCACCGCTTTCCCACGCATCACAAAGTCATCGATCTTCGCAATTTCTGGAGCAGTAAGCGCGGTTTTTGGCCCCGCCACCACCAGCGCATCTACTTCATCGCCCAAGTCTTGAGTCGTGATATCTCGCGTCTCCAAATCATAATTCTGTCCTAAAAGGCCCCACAAACGAGCCATCTCTTCCTGAGGCTTGGGCGTATCGTGTCCTTCTAAAAAGACAATTTTCGGAATTCTCGAGCGGGTCATTTTCTTAATGAGCGTGGTGAGGTCATACTCCAAAGACTCGGTCTGCTGCACCACGGGAATCACTTCTGTTTGATCCCCATGACGAATCGCCAACCCCATATAGACCCGCTTCACCTCCAATTTATCGTCCTGGTTCACACGAAGTTGCACCGGAGGAATCCCCAAGGTCTGCAATTGCTTCTCTACCTCAGTGGCCTCCCGAACCGCCCGACCAAAAATATCCTGTTGTACATTCTTTTTCTTGTCTTTATCCTCCTGGCTTTCGGCTTCCAAGGGGTCAATGAATTCGTAGCGTAAATTGCCGAAGCCCCGATTGTAGTATTCATCCAGAAGGTCTTTCACGTATCGGGCGTTGTTTGAGTAGGGAGGGGGAACATCCTTCGTAAAATACGCCTGAATCGTGACCGGATCTTCTAAAACCGCCAAGGTTGAAAGTGTTGCTTCACTGAGGGTAAATTGCCCATCCTTGGTCATGTCAAGGCGCCCAAAAACCTCAAGCCCCAAGATATTTACCAGGATGAGAATACCTAAGACCGCAATCACATATGCATTTGTGCCCAAGTTTCGTTTTGCCATAATTCAGTTCTCCCTATGCCTGTTCACTGCCTAAAGATCGGATCGTCAAAAAGAGCCCCCCGATAATTAACGAAAGATAATAAAGAACGTCCCGAGTATCGATCACACCTCGCGAAAGATTATCCAAATGAAAGCTGGTGGACAGATATTCCACAATCCCAGCCATTCCCTGGGGCATGAAAAACTGAAGCCAGTAGACAAAATACAAGCCGCTACAAATCATAAAGCTCAAAATAAACGCGACAATTTGATTGTCTGTTAGGGATGAACACCACAAGCCAATGGAGACCATGGCGGCCACAAAGAGAAAGAGCCCGAAATAACCACTTAGGATCGGTCCCCAATCCAAGGGCCCTATAGCCGAAATACAAAGCGCATAAACCAACGTAGAAAATAATCCCACAGACAAAAGCCCCATGGCGGCCAAGAATTTTCCCAATACAACCTCTGTATCCGTCAGAGGCATGGTGGTCAGTAGCTCAAGGGTGCCACTCTTTTTCTCTTCAGAAATTAATCGCATGGTCACCGCAGGGACAATCACCACCAACAACATGGACGGCGAAAACGGTGACGGCGCAAAAAACGTCCGCATGTCTGCGCGTTCCATGAGGAAGAAAGAACTAAAAAACATCCAGCCTGCCACCAGGAGGAAAGAACCAATCACAATATAAGCGACCGGTGAATCAAAATAGCTCGCCAACTCTTTCTTGGCGATTGCACGCACATTCCGCATCTTATACCTCCTCGGCTCGAGTCAGTTGTCTAAAGGTATCCTCAAGGGAGATCCGCTCCCGATACATATCCAAAATAATCGCATTTTCATCCACCACAGTGTTGAATATATCGGCTCGAGGGTCTTCTCTCCCCTCGACCGACACTGTGTAGCCGCGTTCATGCTCGGCCAAATCGTTCGATTCGACTTCCAAAACCTTCAAGACCCCAGGCAACTGAACCAGGAGGCCCTGCATTCGTTCACCATCCAAGGGCGTGCCATTTTTGGGGCACATAGTCACCCTCAATATTGTACCCGACTGCCTGGCCATCAAAGCCTCAGTGGCTTCATCCGCCACCAGTTTGCCTTCATTAATGATAATAATTCGACCACAAGTAGCTTCCACTTCGGGAAGAATGTGGGTCGATAGCAAGATGGTCTTTTCCCGCCCCAATTCTTTGATCAACTCGCGGATCTCAATAATCTGGTTGGGGTCAAGTCCGGAGGTCGGTTCATCCAAAATTAAGAGGTCCGGATCATGAATCATGGCCTGAGCCAGACCGACTCTCTGACGATATCCCTTGGACAATTGCCCTAGGTCTTTCCCCAAAACATCCATAACACCACAACGTTCACCTATCTCCCGCATTCTCTTCTTGCGAATATCCTCAGAAACACCTCGGACATCTGCGATGAAATGGAGAAAATCCACGACCATCATATCCTCATACATGGGCGCATTTTCAGGTAAGTAACCCAAATTGGCTTGGGCCACCTTTGGAGATTTGGCCACCGCCACGCCTCCGATGGTGGCTCTACCGCCATCGGGGTTCAAAAAACCGGTCAACATCTTCATGGTGGTCGATTTCCCCGCCCCATTGGGCCCAAGAAATCCAACCACTTCGCCACGAGATATATTAAAATCGATTCCTTTGACCGCCTCGAATTCCCCAAAAGACTTACGGAGCTTCTCTGCGGAAATCATAACTTCGTTTGGAATGGTCGCCTCTGACATAATTACTTCCTCCTTAAAACCAAATCAGTAATTTAAATTCCCCTCTTGGAAAACCACTCATTGGCCACAATCACTAACCTAGAATCACGAGCATTGAAACCTGGACCGGCACAAAACGGAATCTCTCCATCGCCGACCCATTCTGAGTGCCCCCTGCAAGGGCGCCGAGCAATCTCAACACGGAACGCCCCTTCACAATGCGCATGGCCTGAAAATTATTCCCATATACACAAAAAAATATTCGATGCCACCGGTTTGCCGCCCATCATTAATCAAAAACCTGGCAAAAAAATTACGGTGAGAAAATCTAAGAAGGTTGAGAGCCAAATGAGAAGACAAAAGACATGTTCAAAGTCGTATCTAATTTTTCACGGCCCTCAAAAGGCCTGAAGTCATAGGCCATAACCAAACTGTTCTTAATGGAAAACCAACGAGTAAATGCGATGCTAAAGCCGTTCTCATTGAGAATTCTTGTATCCGAAAAATCACGTATTCGAGGTTGCACATAAATCGCGCCATTCACAGTCACGTTCTCAGCCAACACAAACCTCAGTTTTAAATAACTCGACAAACGGTGATTCAAATTTCCCGAGCGGTCCGGATTTGCCACAGCATCCTCAGCAACAATCGCAAAATCATCCCCTTCTTTGATTTCTAGCTCCGTGAAATAATCGATGCCCCAAGATCCAGAAACATTATCTCCACTCCAACGCCAGAAACATCCACCTCCTACAAGACCTCGAAATTTCAGTTCTTTGGCTTTCGTATACTCATGCTGAATGAATCCCTCATACCCAAACCCGGAATCGTAGAACCAACGGTATCTCAAATGCTCAAAATAGCGGTGAAGATAAACATCTCCGAAGGTGGTCGCATAGGCCCCTTTCGCCGAAAAAATCCACATATGCTTACCTGAGCTCAGGTAGCCATCAAATTGAGAGGTAACCTGAAAAAATGGGACATTACCATCTAGATGCGTTAAAGATGAGGTCCAATCAATACCCCAACTATCCTTTTGCTGCTCAAGCTTGGGCAACACATTTACAATGGCAAAAGCAGGAGGCGTTGAAACCAAAAAGAAACCAAAAAGACTTACCCAGAAAATCCATCGCCGACAATTCACTGGACCGCCTCCTTCTCCTCCACGTGTCCTTCATTTCCGCTCACCGAAGACCTAGCACCAATATAGCGCAGCATCACCCCTGCCGTCGCGGCGACTTCCTCATCGGAATCTTCGGTGAGCTTCTTAAAGACTTCTTCCAATTCTAAGCGGGTGCCTATATTTGCTGCCGTTGAAATGGCTGTGGCCCGAAGCTTACTTGGTCCCTCGCTTTCGGCCAATTTCAGAACCACCGGCACCATGGCCTTGGCATGCTTGCCAATTCTTGAAGCCACTCTCAAGCCTTCTAATCGCAATTCGATCGATGGATCACCCACAGCCTTTTCAACCAAGAAAAGCAGCTTTTCTTTTTCGATAACCCGACCCGCTTCTTTTGCAAGTTCAATATTTCCAAGACCGCTAAAACAATCATAGAGAACCTTCGTCCCCTTCCCATTGGTTGGATCTATTTTCGCCAATGCGGTGGCCGCATTGAGCCTCACCTTTGGCTCCCCTTGATTCAGGATGCCTTCCAAGTCAGGCACAGAGGCATCACCAATTCCCACCAAAGCTATGACTGCATAGGCTTGGACCCCTTCATTCACATCGTCCAAAAGAGGCAAAATATGAGGAATCGTCGAAGCCGCTTTCGGTCCAATTTCCGCGATCACTTCAAGCGCTTGCCGACGGGAATAATCTTTGTCTGAACTCAGATCAGCGGCCCACGATGAGAGGGTTCGTCCCTGAAAACGTTCACCCGTGCAAGCCCCAAACAAACTAACCAAGGATATCAATAAAGCCAGATCGCACATTCTTTTCATCAGCTAAAACTCCCGCCCCATCTCTAAATGACCACTTCAACGAATCCTTCAGGATAACACCCAAAAAACCGAAGGGAACAACGCCCAAACCTGTACGCTGGAATATACCACTCCCCCCACGATGCCAAGAAACTTCCTAGCCCGAAACATGCCTCTGGGGGACAACGCCCATGTTTTACTTTATCGACAACGAACCTAATATTAGTAAAAACAAGGAACCAAGGACCACCTCGCCCACCTTAGCTCGATCCTCTGGATTCGGTAGGCCTAAAATCTCTAAGCCCCTAGGGAGATCCCAAAGCTCTCCCCCTTTCTTCATCTCCAAATTGCCAGTATAGGCTGCCCTGTAACCTTGAAAAGCAATACGTTGGAGGGTGACGATGACTGAGCGCACCATTCGTGCCCCTAGGGGGCTGGAATTAACTTGTAAGGGCTGGGTTCAGGAAGCCGCTTATCGAATGATTCAAAATAACCTAGACCCCGAGGTTGCGGAACGTCCCAGTGATCTGGTCGTCTACGGGGGCACGGGTAAAGCCGCCCGAAACTGGGAAGCTTTTGACCAAATCACCGAATCCCTGAAAACCTTAGATAACGACCAAACCCTATTGGTTCAATCTGGCAAACCTGTAGGCGTCATGAAGACCCACAAGGATGCTCCTCGAGTCATTATCGCCAATAGTAATCTAGTCCCCAACTGGGCATCTTGGGAACATTTCCGAGACCTGGAACAAAAGGGCCTTATCATGTACGGCCAAATGACCGCCGGGAGCTGGATATACATCGGCACCCAAGGCATTCTTCAAGGCACCTACGAAACCTTTTGTGCCGCTGGGCGCACCCATTTCGGAAACACGGATTTGGGAGGACGCCTCATCCTAACCGGAGGCCTCGGCGGAATGGGAGGCGCACAGCCCTTAGCTGCAACCATGGCCGGCGGCGCAATGCTCGCCATAGAAATTGACCCCCACCGAATTCAGAGACGCTTGGAAACAAAATATTTGGATGAAGTCGCCACCGACCTTGACACTGCCTTGACTCGACTCGAAAAAGCACGCGCAAATAAGGAGGCCGTTTCCGTTGGGCTTTGCGGTAACGCCGCCGCTCTTTTCGCTGAAATAGCAGAGCGTGGATTTCATTTTGACCTCGTCACCGACCAAACATCGGCGCACGACCCACTCGCGGGTTATATCCCACTAAACTTAACCCTCAGCGAAGCAGATGAGTTGCGAAAACAAAATCCTGGAGAATATATAAAACGCGCTCAAAGCTCCATGGCCAAGCACTGTCAAGCCATGCTGGATCTGAAAGCAGCTGGTTCGCATGTGTTCGATTATGGTAACAACCTTCGTGCTCAAGCCCAAATCGGCGGTTGCGAAAATGCATTTGATTTCGAGGGCTTTGTGCCAGCATATATCAGACCACTCTTCTGCGAAGGTTCGGGACCCTTTCGTTGGGTCGCCCTTTCAGGAGATCCGGAGGATATTAAAGTCACCGATGAGTGCGTCAAAAGCTTGATCCCAAGACCTGAATTACACCGGTGGATCGATATGGCTAGCGAGCGAATTCAATTTCAAGGACTCCCATCGAGGATCTGCTGGCTAAGCTACGGTGAGCGAGAAAAGGTCGGCGTTGCTTTCAATCAACTCGTGAAAACCGGAAAAGTAAAGGCCCCCATTGTCATCGGCCGAGACCACCTCGACTGTGGTTCCGTGGCGAGTCCCAACCGAGAAACCGAAGGTATGCTCGATGGTTCCGACGCCATCGCAGACTGGCCCATTCTAAACGCTCTGCTCAATGCAGTGAACGGGGCGAGTTGGGTCAGTTTCCATCACGGCGGCGGTGTTGGAATAGGTTATTCACTCCATGCGGGTATGGTTATTGTCGCAGACGGAACAGATGAAGCTGAACAACGACTCAAGCGAGTCTTAGAAGGAGACCCTGGAATGGGGGTCATTCGGCACGTTGACGCCGGCTATGAAAAAGCGAAAGAAGTCGCTAAAGAACGGGGCGTTAAAGTCCCCGGCCTAACGATTTGAGGTTCACATGTCTGAATCAACGACTCTCCTTACCAATATCGGACAGTTGGCTTACCCAAACCGGAGCCAAGGAGCCACTCGCGATCCCATATCCGTGCTAAAACATGGAGAAATACTCTTCCAGGAAGGTAAAATACTGTGGTTTGGTCAACACAAAGACCGCCCCTCAGGCATCACCATCGACAAAACCCATAACCTAGGGGGACGCTGTGTCATTCCCGGACTCATCGATTCACACACCCACCTGGTTTTTGCTGAAAATAGAATCAACGACATGGCTCTCCGAGCTCAAGGCGAAACCTACGAAACCATCGCCAAATCGGGTGGTGGTATTCGAACCACCGTGCGATCTGTAGAAAAGAGTTCGGAACAAGACCTGGTCGAGGCGACCATCGGCCGCCTCAACCAACTCTCTTCACGCGGTGTCACCACCGTGGAAATAAAAAGCGGTTATGGATTATCACCTGAGCTTGAACTCAAAATGTTAAGGGTCATCAACAGCCTAAAGCACAAGGTTCCCCAAAGGATTTTCGCAACCGCCCTAGCCCATGTCATCCCCAAAGATAAGCTTGAGGACCGGCCAAGCTATATCAAGGCGTTTATCGAAGACGTCCTTGTAGCCGCGCAAAAGCAGAACCTCATTTCCTTTTGTGATGTCTTTGTCGAACAAACAGCGTTCTCACAAAAAGAGACTCAAGAAATATGCCAGAAGGCATCTGCATTGGGATTGGGTATTAAACTCCATGTCGATCAACTCAGTGATGGTGGCGGAGCGAACCTAGCGGCCTCACTCAATGCGCTATCTGCAGATCATCTCGAACACACCTCACTCCCTGGCCGCAAAGCCTTAGCCAATGCAGGAACAATTGCCACCATCCTACCGGGCTGTCGACTTTTCCTTGGGCATGGTCCCTGGCCAGATGGACGCGCTTTTAGAGATGCTGGCTGTGAGGTTGCCATTGCCACTGACGCAAATCCCGGCTCATCCATGATTTTGGACCTAACACTTTGTGCGCACATGGCAATCACGCAGTGTGGCCTTTCCTTTGAAGAAGCTCTCTGGGGAATCACCATGGGTGGTGCAAAAGCACTGCGACTATCGGATCGGGGTACCATCGCCTCTGGTCTATTGGCTGATTTTGTCGTCATTGATCACCATGATTGGAGGTCTGTGTTCTACCAACCAGGGACCCCCCCAATTTCATCCGTGTGGATTGGCGGGAAGAAATTAGAAAGGGAATCCAATATCTGAAACGTTGAAAACGTTGAGAACATTGGCAAAGTCTAAACCCTAAACCGAAACTTTAGGAATGTTGGTAAACCCAGCCGCAACCAAAAGACGCTCAACCTCGGTCACCAATTCTCGCATCTTAACTGGCTTTACGAAATAGGCATCGGCGCCTAAATCCAAACATCCCTTACGATCTTTTCGGGCGCTCTCGGTGCTAATGATAACAATGGGAATATTTTTGTGCTTGGGATCTTTCCGCACCATCCCCACCAATTTCAAACCATCCATCACCGGCATATTAATATCGGTTAGGAGGATATCAATACTCGAATTTCTCATCATTTTGAGGGCAAAAGCCCCATCCTCTGCTTCATGCACAACAAACTCTGGAAAGACCTCTTTAACTCCGGAAACCAGAATATGTCTCATACTTGGAGAGTCTTCCACCACCAAAACACGAACACTCATGACAACTCCTTAGTCGCTGAACATTGGCTCGTTTTGTCCAACGAATATAGCCTTCAAACACGCTGATACCATACGCCAATTCGACACTGACACAAAGTTTAGCTCTAGATTTAATGAAGCAGAAAGTCAAAAGCTTAGGCAGGCATGTCGCCCGAATGTAAAACCTCCGTAACTTTCCAGGCTACCGATGACCCCACTCGGCATCCCAAAAACAATCGCACTTTCCACAGATTCGGCAACAACAGTACCACCACAATCATAGCTGGCTCCCGCCCCAAATTGTCCGCCCATCCGATTCCTATTCCCCCCCCCAAGCGCATTGAATGGTGGTGTTGCTACCGATACGAAAAGACGATCTACCGAGAGACAGTGAGCCTCACTCTCAACTGGAGTTTCAAGCACAATCTTCGGTTGTCCTGTTTTGCCAACCACCTCTACAACCATATCCAAACCTCCACGCGCAACATCGATGTGCCCAGGCCTAACTGTGTTACACCCTTTACCCTCCAAAACACGAAAATCGAGATATCGATACAATCTGTCGGCAAAAGCTAGCGTAAAACCAGCAGGCATCTGCTGAACAACGAGTAGAGCAGTATCCGCGGGGTAAGGGAGGTTCGCCAAAACAGAACGAATTGCTTGGGGGCCAAGCTCTAAAACCCGCTTAATCCCTTCACCACCATCTACGGTAACACCCACAACTGCGAGGCTTTCACTGGATTGTAGGATCTCGCCAATGGCCCGTCGGTTGTAGGTCCAATCATAAATAATTAGAGCCCTTCATTTCTCCGACGACATCCTATTTTTCCGGTTTTCTATAGGCAATGCAGTTATCTAGGGGAACAAACTCAAAATTTGTTGTCATATTTATAAGCGTCTCGGAATGCCCGAGAAAAAGGAGACCTCCTGGCCTCATTTTAGCCATGAATAAATTCAGAATCTTCTCCCGGCTTTCCTTCGAAAAATAAATCATCACATTTCGGCAAAAAACAATGTCCACATCCTCAAACCACGTGAAATCTTCGGAATTCACCAAATTACCGCGGAAAAACTTCACTTGCTCTTGAATTCGGGAAGATATCTTGTAGCGATTACCTTCTTCTCTAAAATAGCGCCTAATCACATCTTCATCTGCCTCTCTAAAAGAAGAACGCCGGTAGAGTCCGCGATTTGCCTTATCGAGAACCGTACGCGAGATGTCATTCGCTATGATATCAAAATTCTTAGAATTAACGAATCCAGCATCTGTGAGCATGATCGAGATGGTGTAAGGCTCTTCCCCCGAAGAACACCCCGCCGACCATATTTTTATGGAATCCTGAGTCTTTCCACTTTGTAAAATGAGTCTAGGAATAACATCATTGAGCAAATCTCGGAGTTGATACTCTTCTCTGAAAAAATATGTCTCATTTGTGGTAACTCGTTCAAGAATCTCAAAAAGTTCCGCCGTCCCTTCTCGACCATATTTTGTATAACGATAATAGTCAGTAAAGCTCTCCAAACCAAGAACGTTCAATCGAGGCCGTAGTCGACGCTCTAAAATATAAGAAACCGAATCAGGTAAATACACCCCCGAATAATCAAAGATCAGATCTCGTAGTAATCGGAAATCTAGGGCAGAAAGCCGAGGGCCTGTCGGTTCAAAATCAACCATGTAAACAGGTAACCCCTTCAATAAGACGGTCCAAAATTATCTGAATAGGCAGTTCACTCTCCCGCCCCCGAACATTCCTGTACGTCTCTAAGGAAAGTTGAAGGTCCATACTTTCACAAAGCTCTATGGCACAAAGCCGAACTTGCCAAAACCGAGAATCAAGCGCTTTTTCAATATATACCTTAGAAGTATCGGGGCCGTACCGAAATACCGCATTCAGTGCCTCACAAATAACATCAGGTTCAACATGCTCAAGGCATCCATTCAGCTCATTCAGGAGTCGAGCACTGCCCATTTTATCCAAACTTCTAATGGCCGCGATACTAATCAAAGCCTCTGAGTGGTTTACCAAAGCGAGAAATTTACTTTCGCAAGAAACACTTCCCATAGTAGTTAATGATTTAATTGCCTCAGAAGCCACCCATGGGTCATTGTCATCCAAACACTTTTCAACTTGCCTTAAAGCCGATTCCGACGAAAAGGCCCCAAGTGCTCGGACCGCCGATGCTCGAACTGATCCAACTGAGTCCTCGCAGGCATCGGTCAAAGACAATTCATCGAAACTCGCACCAAAGCTCCCCGCTGCATTTATCGCAGCTTTCCGAAGCTCGGGATCGGAAGACTCTATTCCCTCAATGAGAATTGGAACATCCTCAATCCGACGGGCCTCTGCGAAAACCTGGAACCAAAGAACGTGCGGCCCCCCTACACCAATGAGACCTCTCGTTATTTCGGCTGCAATCCGTGGATCCCTTCGCCCTAAGATACAAAGAGCCCGCGAAATAGCCGGAAAAAGCCTCGTTTCAGATTGCTCAACAAGTTTAGTAAGATTCACAAAGTCGGATTTTTCTCCCACCCGTGCCAACGCGCCAATAGCACTTTCCGCAAGTCTCTCTTCTCCATCTAGAGCGAGGCGCACAAAAACCGCTGCACAACGAGGATCGCGTAAGTGCTCCATCACTTCAACAATAACCCGTTTTACTTCATCATTAATATCCTCTACCAGCGGCAGGATATGTGGAACGACGTCCCGCCCAATTTTAACCGCAGAACTGACTGCTTCCGATTCCCAAGTGCTGCCACTCGACGCCCTAAGTATTTCTGGCATAATATCTGCCCGACCCATGGTCATGAGTATTCGCGCCGAACGTTCAGAGATTCTCGCATCTCGATCAACCATCGCCGCAATAAGACTCTGCACAGATTCTTCCCGAGTTCCTATACGATCAAACGCGTATGTCTTCGTTTTTTCATCGCCACGACTTACTGCACTAAATAACCCGTCAATAGCCCCAATCCGCACACTTCTGGAATGGTCTTCCAAAAAATCGATCAATTTATCAAGAGATCGTTGTTCAGCATTCAAGCCCAAGAGTGGGCCAACAAGTCTTAAAACGGGACGAACACTAAACCATTGTTCCAATATCTCGTATTCTAGCTTAGCTCCGGCAGTCGCCAACGCTTGCAATAGATAACTCACAAGTTGCAAGTCCCCACTGCTAGCATTGATCCGCTGAGTAAGTTCCCGAATAACACTATCGCCACCAATGCGCCCCAAGCTCTCAATCACTGCCGAACGTACATTAAGGTCACAGTCATTGATAGAGGCGAACAAACATGCTCGCGCCTCTTCAGTCCCAATTCGCCCCAAAATCTCAACAATAAATTTTCGACGACTGCTGTCAGAGGAAGCCAAGCCAATAGTCAATCCTTCCACACAGTCGCTACCCAAGAAAAAAAGAGCTTCTGCTGCGGCATTTCGAAGAGACACTGGCATATCGGAGCGGAGAGATTCCACCAACCCCGGAATTAACTTAGGAACATTCCGAAAACGAGCCAACTGCTCAAGGGCTAATTGCCGAATACGCCAACTTTCATCTCCCAAAAAAACAATATATCGCTCCATGGCATCAGCTTGTTCTGGTTTCAAAGAGCGTAGTTTAGCATACTTCTGAGATTCAGATTCCTTTTTTGGCTTTGTCTGTCCGTTTGTGTCTTCGCTATCAGGACCCTCCATTTCTCTCTGCCTCCCGCCAAAGCCTCCGAAAAGCCCTCTCCAATAGCTTAGAGCTCATGTTAGCAAGCTCTAAGATCTTCAGGACTTGCCTAAGTTTCTCCCTGCCACCCGTCAATATTCCAAAGGCGCATTCATCCCAGGTCGGTAAACTTCGCAAGATCTCCTCAGTCGCGAAAGCTTCAACTACGGGTGAGTGATGAGATGCCTCTAGCCAAACCTGTCTCAGCTCGTTGATGATGGAAGCCACCAGGTTGGCGAAATCTTTCAAAGTAACAAGAGGATTTGCCCCAAATAAATCAGGCGGATTTCTAGGCTTTTCATCTTGTAGAAGACAAATGGGAAAAACTTCTGGTTCATCGTCTCGCCCCAAGCGCCCCACAATCGTAAAACTCGGTGGATCACAGTGAGCATCAGCCATCACCAGTGGGTCCCAGTTGGAAACAATTTTCAGGAAATCGGATAGCACGCTCTCTACAATATAAGAAAAGCTCGATTGGAACTGAAAACCCGCGTCCCTCACACTTGCGGCTTGACTGTTATTCGAATGAACCCTCACGATTCTTGGGAGGACAACACAAACCATCTAAATTCCTCAACCCGAATTGAAATAATTATTGTTCCGCTTGCTCCTAAACAGCGGCAAATTCCTCGACAGTGAGAGGTTCAATGTCCTCTTCTGATTGTACAATAGTCTTGACATTCAAGAGAATGAGTATTCTCCCTCTATAATGACACACACCCATAAAATAGGGCGCTCTACCGGAAGTCAACAAGCCGGGGGCAGGTCGAATGGAGCCTCTTGGAAGCCGGACAACATCAGTCACCGAATCAACAACAAGACCCAAAACCCTTCCTTCGATCACGAGAATAATCACCCGCTGCTGGGTCGGTGTCTCCGATTCCCCAACAAGACCAAAGCGCCTACGCATGTCCACCACAGGAATCACCGAACCTCGTAGACTAATGACCCCTTCTACGTATACCGGACCGCGTCTAACGGGCGTGATCTTCAAAGGTCGGATTATTTCGCGAACACGAAGGATATCAACAACATATTCCTCGCTCCCAACCTTAAAAGCAGTTAGCTGTACAATATCATCATCTTGAATGTCAACATTCCTCATTTGCTACTTCTCCAAAACACCAACAACTGCTTTCGTATCCAAAATAATCAGAACCCGATCATCGATCCTCCCGACCCCATCGATTACCTCAGCAGCTCCCAACCTCATGGCTTTTGGTCGATTTGAGATTGCTCCTTGTTCCAAACGCACCACACTCGTTACACGGTCAACCAAAATTCCAACAGGTTCCCCTCCTGCCCTTAGAACCAAGACACGACTGGAACGACTCACATCGGTAACAGAAAGTCCTAGAATCAATCTTAAATCAAGAATAGGAACGACGGTTCCTCGAAGAGAAATGAGCCCAATTAAAAACGCCGGCGCCCTCGGAACTTCAGTGAGCTCGGGAACTTTCATAATTTCGTGAATTTCCCGGATATCGACAGCGTACTCCTCGTTTGACACCCAAAATGCCAACAACTCCACGGTGCCTTCGCCAACCACTGTCGAGGACGTGAGTGCTACAGAAGAAAAAGCAGGGTCAGCAAGATAGCTAGCACGACTTGTCTGCCTCTCATCTGCCGTAACAAAAAAATCAGTGAGGCCATCATCTAACGTTAAGTTTTCATGATCTTGTTCGGCGCTCATTTCTCGGTATTCCCCCAAAAAAAACGTGTTCTAAACCGCCACCTTCGTCCTATCGCCACCATCGTCGAGTTTTGTTAATTCCGTCAACAAGCCAACCATATCAATAACCAAGATTGTCTTTTGATCGCCGAGCTCCGTCGCCCCAGCAATGCCTGGAATGTTTCTTAGCCTACGACCAAGTGATTTAATCACAATATCTTGCTGACCGATTAATTCATCAACCACCAAAGCCATTCGGTTTTCCCCAACACCCGCAACGACACAAAAAGCCCCTTCTGGCCGCGTACCCTCCAAATAAAAAATCTCCCGCAAATCCACCAATGGTACTGTCGTACCCCGAACCGAAATAACCTCTCGTCCTTCAATGGTTTTAATCACGATATCCACCAATGAGATTGTTTCGAGTACATTGTTCAATGGAAGAGCGTAAACCTGACCCGAAATACTCACAACCAAGGCCGGAATAATCGCCAAAGTGATAGGCAACGTGACAGTAAAAGTCGTTCCTTTACCAATCGCTGAATCTACATCGATAATGCCGGATAACTCTGCGATGTTCGTTTTAACTACATCCATGCCCACGCCCCGGCCACTGTACTCCGTCACTTGCTCAACAGTCGAAAAACCTGGCGTAAAAAGTAAGTTATAGATGTCGCGCTTGGACATCTCCTCAGCACGTTCCTCTGAAACCAAATTCCGATTAATCGCCCGCTCCAAAACACGCTCTGTATTGATCCCATTTCCATCATCGGCGATCGCTACGATAACGTGGTTTCCTTGGGCCATAGCGCTGAGCTTAATGGTTCCTTCCTCTGGCTTTCCCTCAGCAAGCCTTTGTTCAGGCATCTCTAAACCATGATCAACTGCATTCCGAATTAAGTGCATTAATGGATCCGCCAAATCTTCGACGATGAGTTTATCTAACTCAGTATGCGCTCCGCTTACTTCAATACGTACTACTTTTCCCAAATCGCGACCAATATGACGACCAATTCGAACCATCCGCTCAAAGAGGTTATCCAACGGCACCATCCGCACTTCCATAATCCCTGCTTGCAATTCCGCCAGGCGACGCTCAAAAATCCGGCTTTCCTTGTGCAAATCCACTGCCAATCCGGTGAAACCAAAGTCTTGTTTCAAGCGTTCACTAATTCCCTGAACACTCATTTTCGTGAGCGTCAACTCACCAACGAGATTCATGAGACGGTCTAAGCGTCGAATATCGACGCGCACGGTCTGCACCGCCCTAGGTCGTTCACCGCCACCGCCACCACCGCCACCGCCAGACTTCGGAGGCTCCTGTTTGCCACCATCCTTTCCATCGGTCGCTGCTGGGCTCTCTCCCGTATCCTGCCCACTCTGTGGAGCAACCGATTCCGTATTGGCTGTATTGGCTGTATTGGCTGTATTGGCTGTAGGTACGTCTGGGGGCGGAGGAATAACCTCGTGGGTACATCCAATCGGGACCACCAAAAGAACATGACCTTTTGTAAGCTTCTCCATTTCGTCTTCGTTTAGGGGCGAGCCCACAATAATGTCAAAACCAAGGTTACCTGGCTCGACTTCATCAGCACTGGGTAACTTACTAATAACCTCCGCCTTGCCCTGAAGTATTTCATCGAGAGCGGCCAAGGCTTCGTCGAAAGTCGCCAGGTCGAGACTCGCCCGTAGGGTAAACAGGTTTTTATTTCGTTTGATATTTTCCCGTAAACGATGTTCCTCGTATTCCGTAAAAACGCTGAGAATGTCCTTATCCAAATCAATCGTATCGAGTAGGTCAACCTTTTCTTCATCGGAAGTTCCGGTAGCAGCTTCCTCTAATTGCTTGTGGAGTGTTTCAGAGCCACTGGGATCGCTCACAATCCCATGGGCCGCTTCGTCAATTAAGACACCAAATCGATCGACGCATGAAAATAGGACATCCAAAACCTTGGCATCCATGGAAACCTTACCGAGACGCATTCCGTCTAGGAGGTTCTCCATGTCGTGGGAAAGGCTCGAAACCGCTTCCAGGCCAAACATTCCCGAGATCCCCTTAAGAGAATGCGCGCTTCTAAAAAGATTATTGATCCGATCTGGGTCAACATCCTGGTTTCCATCGCGGGTCTCTTGATCGACCGCAATGAGATCTCGATTCAAGGCATCAACAATTTCTTGCGCTTCGGCAATAAATTCTGGACTCACCGACACTTTTGACATCGTCGCTATCCGAGTAATCTCTTCACTTTTTCAATAAGCTCAGAATGTTCAAACGGTTTAATCAAATAGGCAGTGGCTCCCAAAGCCGATGCTTTGTCTCTATCCGCCACGGCTGCTTCGGTGGTCACCACCAGGATAGGGGTTTCAGAATGGTTTTGGTTCTTTCGAATGAAGGCAATTAGCTCCAAACCATTAAGATTAGGCATATTGATATCGGTAAGGATCAGATCAAAATTTTCGTTGGGAAGAAGATGGAGCGCATCCAATCCATTTTCAGCCTCCGTTACTTGAATATCCCCCAGCTCGTCAACCAACGAACCTATCAACTCCCTCATCGCTGGTGAATCTTCAACAACCAATACTTTACGCATCTAACTTTCCCCAATCATTTAACGCCCCATCAAATTCAGTTTACGACTCATCACCCAAGCTCACAATTTTATGCGTCCTTATCCGTTCGCCTACTTAATCCAATAAGGCTCCGGTTCACTCTCGAATAAGAATTGTCATTCTCATCTACCCAGTATGCTGGAAAACGGTAGGTAACGTCCATACCCTGATGAAAACTTGTTTCTAGATGGATAAAACCAAAGCGACGATGGGTTAGTCGGTCAACAAATGCCCATGGGTGCTCGGATCAATCAACAAGCGGGGAGACGAGCAATGACTCGCTGAGCCAATGGATTCAATAAACATATCCGTCAATTTTGGCGCATCAAATATACTCGGAGCGGCCCAATAACACTGCTGAGCGGAAGCCTGCTCTAAAACCCTCAGTGCTTTTTCTACCACATGAACAACTCTCGACTTCCGGAGGCCCCGGCTAGCACCGACCCCAAACACAAAAACACGAAAGAGACTCGATAGAGTCGTACATGGTAACAATACCTGTTCTCCCTGATTACCATAAAAAGAATTTTTTAGCCGGAGGTCGGCCAAACGACCACAGAGGCGCCAATCAACATAGCCCGCCACACCCTCAAATGGACGACTATCATTGGCGCCAAAAACAACCAGGTCTGCCTTTGAAAGGCCATCCAATCCGGTAAGATCACCCGACAAGAATTTTATCCGCGACATCAAATATAGCCTCGAGAATCTATTCTTCTTCCCTATCTAAACCAATCTTATCAAGAATTCCATTAACAAAACGCGCTGAATTCTCGTTTCCAAATCTCTTACCTATTTCGATGGCTTCATTAATACTGGCCGCCCGTGGAACATCCACACAATGAAGAATTTCGTAGGTGGCTAACCGCAACAGATTGCGGTCAATGTGACTCATGCGGTCAACACACCAATTGTCAGCAACGTTGTTTAGGAGAGTATCAAGCTCATTGATATGTTCGTGGACCCCGACCACCAGGCGCTCGGCAAAACGTTGAACGTCGAGTGAAACCGATTCGAAACTCCCCCAAAATGCCTGCATAGATCCTTGCAAATCATTCTCAGCGGAATCTTCTGCGCCAAGTCCACCTTGAATATCCAACTGGTAAAGTGCCTGCAATGCACACTCTCGACCCTTGCGTCGCATCACTGACCTCGCCCATCGGCCAAAACTTTAAGTAAATTCGCGGTTTCAATGGCCGCCAGTACCGCTTCAGCTCCCTTATTACCCATTTTAGTACCTGAACGCTCAATACATTGCTCGATGGTATCCGTGGTCAAAACACCAAAGATAACAGGCACTTCCGTATCTAGGGCCGCCCGTGTCAAACCATTGGCCGCCTGTCCAGCCACAAAATCGAAGTGCGCAGTCCCTCCTCGAATAACAGCCCCAAGACAAATGACCGCATCAAAGCGCCCTGTGGCAGCGAGTTTCTTGGCCACCAAGGGAGCTTCGAACATACCAGGCACCCAAGCAATCTCGCACTCACCCATGTCCATACCGTGGCGTCGACACGTATCTAAACCACCTTGGAGAAGTCTTTCGCTGATAAAATCATTGAAGCGTCCGACCACAAAGGCAAAACGAAGCCCAGTTGCCACCATATCACCTTCGTGAACCATAGGTTGTTTCCAATTCTTATCTCTCATAATGCTCCTCCAGTCTGATACAAAAATCAGGCACTCTCTAGCCGGGGCTGCGGCTGGAAACGACGGTCGATTTCCAAGGGAACCATTTCATCCACCGTCAGTCCAAAACCATCGAGTGCAGCCAAGCGCCGTGGGTTGTTGGTCAAGAGACGGATATGACGTAGTCCTAAATGCCGTAAGATTTGAGCGCCAATTCCATATTCCCTAAGAACACCACTGCTCTCTCCGTGTGTTTCTTGAGGAGGCCCACCCAAACCCTGAATCCGGTCTGACAACGATGTGGCAGGTGCACCCCGATCAATACAAACCAAAACACCTCGATCTTCCCGTCCCATCAAAGTGAGCGCTGCATTCAGAACAGCACGATCACTGGAAAAAAGATCACCAAAAACATTACTCAAGGGATAACCGGAATGAACCCGCGCCAATGGAGGAGCACCCAATATATCTCCTTTGACAACAGCCAAATGCTGGCGATCATCAAGACTCGTACCAAAAGCCCACAGAGTAACGTCCCCCCAAACCTCATGATGTACTTCACGGTGTAGGACCGGTTGCACCAAAGTCTCTTGGGTTAAACGGTATTGAACCATATCTGCAATGGTAATGATCGGTAAATTATGCTCGAGGGAGAACTTCTCTAAATCTGGCATGCGCGCCATAGAACCATCGGGATTCATAATCTCACAAATAACCCCACAAGACTTAAGCCCAGCTAGACGAGCTAAATCAACACTGCCCTCGGTCTGGCCTGTCCTCACCAAAACACCCCCATTACGAGCCCGCAGTGGAAAAATGTGTCCGGGGCTGACGAGATCAGAAGGCGTTGCACCGTCGGCAACTGCTGCTTGGATCGTTGTGGCCCGGTCCGAAGCGCTGATTCCGGTGGTAACGCCTTCCCTAGCTTCGATGGACACCGTGAACGCAGTCTCGTAAGGACTGTTATTTTGAGTGACCATCATCGGGATCCCGAGTCTTTCGAGATAGTCCTCCGTCATGGTTAAACAAATCAAGCCTCGACCGTAGGTGGCCATAAAATTAATTAATTCGGGGGTCACTTTTTCTGCGGCAAAGCAGAGATCGCCCTCGTTTTCCCTATCTTCATCGTCAACCAAGATGACCATGCCACCTTCACGAATCCGAGAAATTGCGTTCTGAACTGACTCCAAACTCATGACGCCCCCTTACCCGGCAGCCTCTCGGTCGTCAAGCTAACCATTTAACAATACAGCGTTTTTTAAAATAAGGCCAATGCTTGGTAAAGACGACGTAAAAGTGATGGCAACACCATCGAAGCCGGTCGGCCCCTTACCTGGGCAGGACCTCACCATTGGAATGCCCAAAGGTACCAGAATTACTCAATGATAAAGCTTCAATACGCTGAATGAGCCCTGCACCCGCTGCATCTGGATCGATCAGTCCCAGGTGGCGGCCATACCGGTTCTCACATATTCTGGATGTAAAATTGCCACAGAGATCCCACGGTCAACAAGATCGTGCGACAGACAAACACCTGCCATCTTCAATGCCGCCTTGGACATCCGATAGTAATAACCACTTCCAGAGGTATTGTCCGAGATGGAACCCATCCGACTCGTGGTCATCTCATTTTACGCGAGGTTATCCATCAACCAGAGTCTCAATAAATCTAAAGCAGCATGGGCACTTAGAGTTTGGTTACGCTCCCTACCGAAAGAAATGCTTAATTTTCGGGTAGTGGCACCGGTGCAGGTAGCCAAACCAAGCCAAATTGTACCAACGGGCTTCTCCGCTGTTCCACCGCTCGGCCCTGTAATCCCACTTATTGCAAGCCCATAATCGCTTCCAAATTCCCTTCTAATTCCCGCAGCCATTTCAGACACACACATCTCACTCACCACGCCGTAATTTTCGATGGTTGTAGGCTGCACCCCAAGCTTAGAAAGCTTGAGGTCATTTGCATAGGCAATCATGCCCCCCAGAAAAACCGAACTCGCGCCATCAACCTCCGTAATCAACGCCGCCATTCTACCACCCGAGCATGACTCAGCCAGAGCCAAGGTTTGCCCCCTCTTTCTCAGCGTCTCCACCAGGCCCGCTCCAAACGGTTCCCTTTTTCTAGAAAAGACGTGTTTCCCTAAAGCCTCATTGGCAAAAACCATGGCCTCATCTAATTGTCTTCGAAAGTTCTTTGGCGCTCGAAGAGAAATTTCTATCTCTGGAAAGTGAGCTCGGTATCCCACAACGACTTCCGACCATCGGTCAATACCCTCCAACAGGTTCTCAGCCTGGGCCTCATATAAACCAAAAGTCCGTAGGATTTCCTTGTCTATTTCTCCGCAGTTTTCACTGAGGGGCTGAAGAACATCCCGCCTTAAGAGTGCCCGATACTCTCCCGGCACACCTGGTAAGGCAATGAACCGACATCCATCAACTTCAATTTCAAATGCGGGTGCGGTACCAATCGGGTTATCGAGCATTTTCGATCCCAATGGTCTATCTGCTTGTTTTAGTTGGTTCTCAGAGATTGGTCGATGCCCCTTAGCAAGACGTTGTCGAATTTTTGCTGCTGCCTTCTCCTCACGAATCAATTCAACCCCTACCAAATCGGCAAAAGCTGCGGCCGTGCGGTCATCGGAAGTGGGTCCCAGTCCCCCGCTAACCACACAAACCTTAGTACCACGTTCAATAATACGGCGACAAGTCGCTACAATCAGCCGCAAATCATCAGGAATCGTGGTTCGATGGGCCAATTCGAGCCCTAATTCATTCAAGCCTTTCCCAAAATAGACGCTATTACTGTCGGTAACCCGCCCATCCAAAAGTTCGTTACCAATGACCAAAATCTCAATTCGCATCATTGTATCCACGGCAACCATAGTGTTTGAGTGTGATAGGCGAGATTTAAGATTCCGCTCGCAATGACCCCCGCCACAATATCGTCGAGCACAACCCCTAACCCACCATCGAGATTACGGTCAAACCACCGAATAGGTGGAGGCTTTAGAATATCCAAAACACGAAAAAGAATAAAAGTCGCCAAAACCCAACGCCACTCCCAAGGAATGCCCACGGCTGCAACCATGCAGCCCACAACTTCGTCAATGACAATCTTACCGCAATCATGTGAACCATAAATCTCATCAGCACGATGAGAAATCCAAACAGCAAAAAGGGTCGAAACAACGCAAATAGAGGCATAAATAGGGAGCGAGAGGTCAGCACAAAGCCACCAAATTGGTAGAGCCGCTAAAGTGCCAAACGTTCCAGGCGCCTTAGGCACATAACCTAAGCCACCGGCGCTCGAAAAAAATAGAATTAATTTCCTGTGCATTTTGACCACCCATAGCCGCCGGAGCACAAAAAATCGAGGATAGAATCCAAGTATCTACTCAATCTACGCAATAAGAAGCGAAAAACGATAAATCTAACATGCCCAAAAAATCCCGTTCTCCCCCATCACATCCGACTCTAAGTCCTAGAAATAACACTACAATTCCCAAAACCACGGCTCCCCCACCACAAGTCCCGGACCTGAACGTAGGAAACCAATCCGAAACTCTTGAACCCCCGCGCCGACAATAAGCGTACAACACCAAGGAGAGACGCAACCATGAATCATTTATTAAAACCAAACCCTAGCCGCCGCATCTACGTTGAGCCGAGGCATGAGTCAGAGCTTTCACCCTCGCCGGCTGTAGCAAACGGCCTGATCTGCCCCTTATCTTGGAAGCCTTTCACCGATCCGGTCATCGCCCCAAACGGCGTCACCTACAACGCCGACGCAATCCACCCCTACATCATCAACCACGGTCACCTCCCACAGACAACCAACCCATAACCCCAAGTAAAATCTGGCCCGACCAAAACATGCGCGACCGCCTCTCTACGGGCCCCCTAGGCGACAACCGCGAACACCTAAACGACCCCATCACCGACGACACCATGACCCACCCCGTGGTGGCCTCGGACGGTCGCACCTACAACCAAAGCACCCTGGAAAGACTCTTTCGGCAAAACAATGGGATCTCCCCCTTCTCAAGGGCCCACTTGGCGACCACAGGTTACCGAAATCAAACCCTGATGACAGAGCTAAACCCACAGATTGGGCAAGCTCGAAGCGCCTCCCTCGCCGCCGAACCCACGCGCAACCTGGTAAACTTTGAGCTT
>JAYZAY010000027.1:0-38733 GCA_036339465.1 Myxococcota bacterium
AAGATTGGAGACAACTCGGCAGCGAATATTGTCCAAGTCTGGAGAGTCGATTCCCGTCAACTTGTCTGCGGCGATCTTGTACGATGATGGTATTGAAATAGGCACGGTGGGGATTTTTACGGATTTAAGAGAGCGTTTGAAAGTTGCAGAGAAATTAAGGGCAGCTGAAGAAGAACTGAGGGAGCGGGAACGTCATAAGCTCACCATCGAATTGGCGGGGGCTGCGGCTCATGAGCTTAATCAGCCTCTTACTTCGATTGTGGGTTATTCTGATATCTTGTCGCGGCGCCTACCAGAAGACGAACGACTTCATCGTGCTGTTAATATTATTGTTCAGGAGTCGACTCGAATGGCTGAGATTGTAAAGCGTTTGGGTAAGCTCACAACTCGAAAAACCAAGGAATATATTGGTGAAACCTCTATCTTACATCTCAATCGTGGTCTTCCGTTGGAAACGGGCCTTGATAGGGGGGAGGAGGAACCATATGAATGAGTCGATGGGATTTCTAGAAAGAGGAAGTATTGCATGAAAAATCGATGGTTGTTGATTTCCTTTTCGGCGCTCAGTTCTCTCCTGTTCATCTCTGAGAATGTTGCTTTTGCGGAGGATTTAAGTGCCAGACAAATTGTAGATCGTTGCCTGAAAAACAATGCTTTTGGTTTTAATAATGCAGAGGCTCAGATTGAATTGGCTATTTTTAGTAAGCGAGGCTCGAAACGAATTCGTTCTATCAAGATTAAGTCTCAGGAAGAGAATGAGTTAACCAAAACTTTGATCCGTTTTCTCGCTCCCGCAGACGTTGCTGGAACAGGATTTCTTTTATTGGAAAATCGGGGGGCCGATGATGAACAATATCTATTTCTACCAGCACTTGGGAAGGTTAAGAGAATTTCTGGTCGACAACGAAACCAACGTTTTATGGGTACGGATCTCACCTATGCCGATATGGAGAGTCGTGACTTAGAAGATGCAACCTTAACGAGGCTTTCCGATCAAGCTTTAAGTGGTAATCCCACCTATGTGATCGAAGCAGTTCCCACAAATATGAAAGAAAGCCAGTATAGTAAGACTAAATCGTGGATTCATAAAACATCATTTGTGCCGTTGAAGGTCGAATTCTTCGACAAGCGCGGCAAAGCATTAAAAACGCTTTTGGTTCGAAGATTGGAGAGAAAGGATGGTCGCTGGCTCTCTCGTGATACTTTGATCAAGAATGTTCAAAAGAAGACAAAGACGGAAATGAAGGTTCAGGATATTCGCTTTGATATTCAATTTAAGAAAAAAGATTTTACACAACGTGCTCTCAAAGAAGGTTAACCTGTCCCTTTCGGGTTTTACATGATTAAGTTATTCATCTCTTTGTCTTGTTACTTTTGGTTTTGTCTGATCCTTGCAGTTTTCTCCGGACCGATTGTTCTCGCGAATATTGCAGAAGCTTCTGAAAAGTCATTTGGAAAGGTGGTTGTTTCTGATCCGAAAAGTGGTTTCGAGGCCAAAGAACCTATCCCATTGAAAGTGATTTCTGACGATGTCTTCATTGTGGAAGAGGATGTTGTCGAACAAGGAAGTGAAGAAACGAAAGACGCTCCCTCCTCTGAAGATAAAGGCATTGTTATTGTAGAGGAAGCTCAATCAGAATCATCTGAATCTCTGGCCGAATCAGTGGTCATTGTTATGGAAGATCCTGAGGAGGTTGAAGAAAAACTTTCTTCCGTTTTGGAGTTGCCCTCAAGAACGTTTACTTTGAGATGGAAACGAAAAATCCGCACTCAGCTGCTTGTTGACACTGCTTTCGAAAACACAGACGAAGATGCTGTTGAGTGGTGGAATTTGGCTGGTTTGAGATTAGAGGCTCGGAGTAATGATGGCTGGTCAGCTGTCACGGATGTGCTCTTACGGTGGGGGGTTACGGGTGAAAAATCAGAAGAGGGTACCAGCTACTACTTATTGAATAGTCGTGACTTAAAATGGAGTTCTCAGAGTTCGCTCCGAGAAGCCTATGTCAGATATGCATGGGATGGGTTGGAAGTGTATGGCGGAACGAGAATTTTTTCATGGGGGAGGAATGAATTTCTTGCGGCTGGCGATGTTATCAATCCCGCAAGTCTGCAATACGATGTATTGGGCGCATTGACGTCTACGCGGGATTCTAAGGTTGCGGTAGCAGTTTTGGGTGGTGCTTATGCCGGAGATACGTGGTCTGTAGAGATGGTGGTTATACCCTTCTTTCGACGCGCAGAAGCCTTTGTGTTTGGGAGAGATTTTTCTCTTTTCGGGAGCGGCAGTGATTTAGAGGCGCAGATTAGAGCAGTGGCCCCAGTCCATCCATCCATTGAGGATGATTTGCAACGCGCATTGGTAGGCACAGAAAAACCTTGGGCTTCAATGGAAAATTTTTCGTTGGCATTACGGGGAGATTATTCTTGGCCAACGATTGATGTGGGGTTGAGCCTATATTGGGGGTGGGACTCGAATCCCAGTGTTTGGCTCGATGATGATTTGAGAATGTTATTGAAGACAGGCGCAGCTCGGATCCCGGGAGTGGGTGTTGGGGCCACGTTGATTGATCCCACGGATCCTGTGAATGCCCGGGTTCAGCAGAAGTTGACTTTGGGACAAACCCTTTTGGAGGTTGATTACGAACGAATATTGATTGGTGCCATCGACGTTCAGTGGGTTCTGGGAGAGGTTATTGTCAAATTCGATTTTGGTGGGGCGCCAAACCGTACCTTTTATCGCGATAGTTTTGATTCTATTCGGTTGCCGAGCGCACAATTAACCTTGGGGCTCGAATACAATTTCGGAGAAGAGTTCTACATACAAGTTACGGGATTTAGTCAGGTGGTTTTCAATATTCCCGAAGGTATATGGCTACAATTATTTGACGATCTGAGTCGCACTAACTCGAATCGAAACTCTAAATTGAGTTGGTTGGGCGGGGCTTTTAGTTCCTTGCGGTATTCAATGGTGGATTTTGGGGGGGACTTCGAGCTTGCGACGTTGATGAAACTCAAGCCTTTTGAATCCGTAGTTTTGGGTAAATTCACCTACCGTGATTTAGAACCCCACGAATTTTTTGTCGGCTGCATGTTCTTGACAGGGGCTCTAGGGGGCACCCTGAAGCCATTCGAAGAGAGTGACCTAGTCTTTATGGGATACCAGGCTACCTGGTAATTATTTTAGTGAAGAAATGAGTTCGGGGACGACGTCGAAGAGGTCAGCCACTAGGCCGTAATCGGACACTTGAAAAATTGGAGCGTCGGGGTCTTTATTGATTGCCACAATCACCTTAGAACCTTTCATTCCTGCCAAGTGTTGAATGGCGCCGCTGATACCAATCGCGAAGTAAAGGTTTGGCGCTACGACCTTACCGGTTTGGCCGATTTGAAGGTCATTGGGAACCCATCCAGCATCACAAATGGCCCGACTCGCACCCACGCCGCCGTTGAGGCAGTCTGCTAAATCTTCAATGAGCTTGAAGTTTTCTTGAGCTTTGAGTCCTCGGCCTCCCGCTACCACCACATCGGCACTGGTTGCGTCAGGTCGCTCACTTTTGACTTGTTTAATAGAGATGAATTCAGTTTTGAGGCTACTTAAATCGACGTTTAAGTCGTGCGCTTCAACGGGAGATTCTCCGCCTTCTGCTGGATCGTCGAACTCGGTGGCTCGAACAGTCGCTATATGTGTGTCTGTGGCCAGTTCTACGGTGGCAATAACATCACCCGCCCACATTGGGCGTTTGAACTGGTTTGCGCCTACCACCGCCATGACATCACTGGCCATGGCTGCTTCGAGTTCACCGGCAACGCGCGGCATCAGATCTTTGGTGCTAGAAGTTGTGGCTCCCGCCACCATCGTGGCTGAGGAGGCCTTCGCTCCCGCTACCAGTGCTTGAGTGTAACTCTCAGCTTGGTAATTCTCGAAACAGGCATTGTCGAAAGTGTGGACTTTCGCGGCACCGTATTTCCTGGCTTGGTCAACGACTTCGCCAAGGTTTGAGCCAATTAATGCGAGGTGGAGTTCTCCACCTTTTACTTTTGCCAATTCTTGCCCGAAGGTCACAGCAGCAAGAGAAGATTTCTTAACCTCGCCCTCTGCGTGCTCCACGAAAATAAGAACGTTACTCATTGTGCACCTCTCTTAAATTACTTTTGCTTCGTTTTTGAGTTTCTCGACAAGCTCTCCAATATTTTCCACCTTAATTCCTGCGGCTCGAGAAGGAGGCGCTTCCATACCAATGACCTTGATGATTGAAGAGGTGTCTCCGAGCAGGTCTTTGGCTGCCAGCTCTTCGATGGGCTTTTTCTTGGCTTTCATGATTCCAGGTAGCGACGCGTAACGAGGTACATTGAGCCGAAGTTCGGTGGTAACAACAGCAGGTAGTTTAGCCTTGAGAACTTCAACGCCACCGTCGACTTCGCGAAGCGCTTGGAGCGAACCGTCGGCAATACTGAGCGCCGTTTGTTTGCCTTTTTCCTCTGGGCCTTCCAATGATTCTTCTTTCGAGGTGAAGCTGATTTGGCTCCATCCCAATTGCTGTGCTAAGAGCGCACCCACTTGTCCTAGATCGTCATCTACTGATTGCTTACCAAGGATGATAAGATCCGGTGACTCCTTTTCCACCACTTTCTGAAGAGCCTTAACTTCATTGTGGGGGTCTAAATTCTTGTCCGCCACCACATGCACGCCCCGGTTGGCGCCCATGGCTAAGGCGGTGCGGATTTGCTGTGTGGCGTCTTTTGGTCCCACACATGCTACAATGAGTTCACCACTATGGGCATCACGAACTCGAAGTGCTTCTTCGACGGCGATTTCATCGAAGGGGTTTACCACATACTTCATTTGGTCCGTTTCAATTCCTGAACCATCGCCTTTAATCTTTACTTTAATCTCGGGGTCTTCCACCCGTTTAATGACTGTCAAAACTTTCACGTATGACCTCTTTTTTTGGTGTTATAGCTCGAAGCCTACCTGCCGATTGGAAGGTAAAGGGATGGAGCAAAAGTGTCAAGCAATGGAGGGGAGGTTTGCGGGAAGTATTGATGGTTCGTTGATTTTAGTCGTTTAGATCCGCGCCACAACGGGCGGGATTATATCTGAATTTTCGACATCTTGGTGGATTTTTATAATGTATCGGGCAACCTGCGCCGGTGTATTGAATGCATTTTTCGCTTTAATGTCATGGAATTTCTGAACCATCGGAAATTGTTCTTCGCTGCATTTCCTGATTTGAGTCTGCATATCTGTATTTATAACACCCGGTGAGAGCGAAATGGCGCGTAGTCCGCTTTCCAATTCTTCTTCGGCAATGCAAGTGGTAAGTCGCTCCATAGCGGCTTTGGTCGCACAGTAGGCTCCCCAATGGGCGTAGGGCTTTTGGGCAGCACCCGATGAGATATTGATGAGTAAGCCTTTATGTCTTTGATTGCGAACGTGGTTGATAAATAGCTTACTGGCTAGGAAGACTGCTTTAAGGTTGACGTTGATTGCTTGCTCAAAGGCAGCGTGGGTCATTTCTCGGACAGGACAAATGGGGTCTAGAATCCCAGCATTGTTAATCCAAAGGCTTATTTTTCCGAAAGTTTCAATTGTGTGGTTGGTAAAGCGAGTCAAGGATGATTCGTCGGTGATGTCGAATTGGGTCTCTATGCACTGGGGGTGCTTTATGGGAATGGGTCTTGAATGTGAGCAAGCACCAACGGAGTACCCTTCCTCGAGTAGGCTTTGGCAGAGTCCAAGGCCGAGCCCTCGGCTAGCGCCGGTTACCAGTGCGCAGGGTTTATCGGTATTCATGAGCTGAGGGATTGATTTGCACTGCCCCTAAGAGATTGGATTGTTTGTTCGTAGTTCTCCGACTTGAATATCGCTGAGCCCGCCACGAAGACATTCGCACCAGCTTCAGCCGTTCGTTTAATGTTTTCCCCGTTGATGCCGCCGTCGACTTGAATATTCAAATTGGGATAGCCCCGTTCGATTACGAGTTTTCGGAGGTTGTTGATTTTTGGCAGCATGGTATCAATGAATTTTTGACCACCAAATCCTGGATTAACGGTCATGATCAAGACCATGTCGAGCATATCAAGAACGTGTTCAATAGAACGAATTGGAGTTGATGGATTCAAAGCGACTGCGGGTTTTGCACCTAGGTTTGTAATTTGGGAAAGCGTGCTGTGGAGATGGGGGCATGTCTCGGCGTGGACGGTTAGTCGATCGGCCCCTGCTTTGACGTAGTCTTCGATACTGTGTTCGGGCTTTTCAATCATGAGGTGAACGTCAAATGGCAAAGAGGTGTGTGGGCGGATTTTGCTGATGACCGGTGGCCCGAGGGTTAGATTCGGGACGAAATGTCCGTCCATAATATCGACGTGAACCCAATCGGCCCCCCCTTTTTCGATGGCTTTGAGCTCAGTGCCTAGGTTGGCGAAATCCGATGCGAGAATGGATGGGGCGATAATCGTTTTCATGTAGCTTCCTCAACGCTTGGGGTATCCCATGTGGTTGTAGGAGACAAGTGGATTTCTCTTGGATACGTGACTTGGTTGGAAGATCTAGGATACTAAGTATAGTGTGTCAGGAGGCGTTTATGGCTCGAAGAAGTTCTGTGCATGATCTCATCCAATCTCGCAAGGCTCCGAAGCCTGTTGGTGCCTACTCACAAGCTCTTCGTGTTAACGAGCCAGGGGCACAGCTTTTTGTGTCCGGGCAAATTCCTATGGAGTTACCCAGCGGCAAGATTTATACGGGAAATGTCAAAAAGCAGGCCGAGATAGCTCTGAGCCATGTGAAGAGTATCGTGGAAGATGCGGGCTTTTCTATGGATGAAATTGTTAAATGCTCGATTTTTCTGACCGATATGAAACATCTTGAAACTGTGGATGCCGTTTATCAGACCTTCTTCACGGGTGGCTCTCTTCCGGCTAGGGTTGTGGTTGCGGTAGCTGGGTTGCCTAAGGATGTGAACGTGGAGGTTGAGGCGATTGCGGTTAAGAAGGCAGTGGCGCAGGAGCAGGTGTTTCCAGGGGAGGGGTCTGGTTGGTGATATGCCGGTTGGTGGTATGGCCAGGGCATCATGATTTGAGGGGCATCATGATTTGAGTGCTTTTCGTGCCCGGACTTTGAGGGGGTATTGTATACTTATTTGATGGGCCAAGGCCTCTGCGGTTAGAACTTGTCCTTCTAGTCCCAAAGAGAAGAGATCTCGCCTGTAGGTTGTCCAGAGATTTCTCCATCGCGTTTTGAAACTCTGGCAGGGGTGTCCCAATAAGGTTTCTAAAGGGTCTGTGCTTCTAAAGTGGTAGTTGGGTTTGTTTTTGAAAGTGATTTTGTCGGCCAACACTGCTTCGAGCCCATCATCCAAGAATGGAATCAATGTCTTTAGGTCTGTGATGATTTGTTCGGTCCATTTTGCTTTGGCTTTATCGGATTTTTCGTCACCATTTTTGAGTTGTCGGATCAGGGTCAGACGTGAGTATCCGTCGATTTGATTCAACGAATTAGGTGTATCAGAGACTTTTTCGGCTTGGGTTTTAAAGCCCAGGATCGGAGCTTTGAGGTCATTGTTACTCGGAATGAAGAAATGGTTGCTTAGTCCCACGGGTATGACGAAGTTCTTTACGATTAAGTGTAAATGTCCGAATGGTTGATTTTGGTGTTTTTGGCTCTGAGCGATGTTTAGCCTCTTTGCATTTTCATGTGGAAGTAAATCTTGAGGGTCGCGACTGTCGAGAACCACGACGCGTGCTTTGAGGTATGTGTCATCCTTGAGTCGAAGATGCTTCACCCGACCGAAGCTTCCTTCGATAAGGCTTACTTCGCTCAAGGGGCTGATCGGGATGCCCACTTCTCGAGCGCGTACAAGCAGTTGGGATATCAGAGTCTCTTGCTGCAGTAATGGTACGTTGCCCCCTAATTGCAGAAGGGTCGACAGCCCTCGGATCAAGGCCACGGCACCGTCGGGGGTGTTAGGATTGATGTTGTTTCTGACCAGTTCTTTCAAGGCTCGATGGATATTGGGCGACTGATTGTCGAGGGACTTGCATAGCGCTTCTGCGGAGGACTGAATGGATTGAAAATCCTTGTTGGTTTTTCTTTTAAGGCCCCAGTGCTGCCAATAGTTTCTTGGGTGTACCGAGTCTGTCCTATTGAGGAAATGGTCGATTTCAAGATCTAACTGCTTGATTGCGTGGACTGTTTTTTCAAGGCGAGGTGCGCCGGTGCCAAAGACTCGTTTGAATTCGCGGCGACTTTCTTCGTTTTGCTGGTGGTGGAAATCCAACCTTTTTTTGGGCCATAACAGTTGCACTCTTGAGGAAGATTCCCGGAGGATGGGGGGGGCGAGTTCCAGACGTTTAAGCACGGCGTGTGCTCGGGTTGCATTGGCGATGAAGGGGATGCAGGTGGGCTCATTAGGGGCATACCAATCATTTTTCGCCTTGGAGAACGTGGTGTCTTGTGAGGTGAAAACGGCAGTGCGGTAGCCACGGCGTGACAACAAGCTGGCCGCCAAAAGTCCGGTTGTTTGGTCGGTGATAACAATGCAGTCGTAGGTTTGCTTAGGAATGGGCATTACGGCGTTCGCTCTTGGGAGTTGAGAGATTGCCTGCTTCCTATGGGTTTGATTTCAGGACGGGATTTTTGAAATCGACTTAGAATTTTGTCTGCCCAGCCACTCGAATTCTTAATGGGTGGGTCTTTCTTTTCGATTTTTTCGCCCATTTTTCGTGGGTTGATGTTGTCAAGCTCTGATAAAGTTGGCCATCGATTTCCCCATTCCCATGGATCATCTCTAATGTTCTCAGTGGAGATGGTCTGTGCGATTTCTTGAATGTTTGGTTTTTGTCCGGGGTGATTTGATGGTTCGGTATCCTGAATTGCGATGATTATTTCGGTTATTGTTGCCGGCAGTTGCACTTTGCTTAGGTGAGGATGCGTTAACTTTTTGACAAGAGATGAAGATGATTCAGGTCCCATGAGAATGGTTGGGGCTTTGATTGTATTTAGGAAGGATTGGACTTCGTGGTGGTGGTGGTTCTCCAGGGCGTTGACATGCAAAAGGAATATGTTGGGACAGGCCATAAAGGCGAGTTCCACGGATTGTGAGAGGGTATTTGCGGGAAAGACACAGAAGTTGTTCAGCCTGAGAAGGACTTCGAGGCAGCGCCTTCGCTGTTGGTCTGGATCCCAGAGGAGCAGGTTGGATTTTTCGGGTTTAGAAAGTTTTTTCATGGTTACTTATGTGTCCGTATGAGCTGAGGTTGTCCGTGTGTCAAGACTCCGACTTCGGGATTGCCTACCTTAGGTTGTGATGTTAAACGCCGCTGGGGGAAGAATTCAATAGCGTGTATCATTTGGAGGATTTTACAATGGTTCAGGATATTAGAACGATGGTAAGGGCTCTTCTTTTGGGCTGTATCTGGCTTTTACCCGGTTTGGCTTGGGGCTATGTGGCCGACGAGGGTGTGGCCATGGGGGATTTAGGGGAGGATTTTGGCACCCCTCAACAATTGTTGCGCTATCCCCATCAATTACGAAGCTCAAACCAGTCCATTTATGTTCAATGGACAAAGGGTATGAATGGGCAATCTTTTCATCCGTATAAGACCATCAGTTTAAACGATCTGTTAAATCCCGCGACCCAGAATCCATCGAGTCTACAGAGTGGTAGTTTGCTTCTACATAGTGAAAATGAAGCGATGGCCAATGGCCTGGGATTGGTTTTTTCTCCAATGGATAATGTCTATGTTGGCTTGTGGTTCTCAGATTATGCGCCTGCATGGGGTGGTTTTGTGGATCGTGGATTGATTGGAGTTGGCTGGATCAACTATGTAGGCGGTGGGGGCGCAACCGACTTTTCCAAAATCGACCAATACCGTACCGCAGAAGCAGGTTATCGGCAATTTGATAGCTCTTTAGCCTATCGGTGGTCGGAAATGGATCTCGACCTTGGCTTTCGGGTTTATGGTGGGGGTTCTTCCCGGAGCCAGAGCCCCGATGATTCCACAGGCCCTGTTGTGGTGCTCTCCGGATCTCAATCAAATCCGACGACTTCAAACCAATTTACTGTTTTTGACGTTGCAACCAGTCGTTATGGAGCCTCTGACTTTGGTTTTGTTTTGGGCGCCGGTTTTGATGGGGTACCTGGGCTATCATTGGATTTTAGTGTTGGGGCCGAGTTCATTGGTTTCGAGTATAACGTGAATAATATTGGGGAATTAGTTGATGCCGGTGGCCAGGGTCTCGAGTTCTCTTTGCGGGCTCATTATGAAGTGAACCGACGTTTTTCTGTGGGTTCGAGCCTTACGTTTGAAAAATTAGGATTGTCTTTTGAGCCTCTTCGACAGCGGGATGGTGGCATACTCCCGGTGTATGATTTTGGGGCCATTGATGGATCGAGTTTGGATGACCCAAATTCAGGTAACAATACCCTAGCAGGTTCGTCAGGGCCCAGTGGCGCAATAAGCGGTGATGTGAATGAAATAAGACCTGTCAAGGGAACTGTTTATCAGGAAGATCTGTCAAAATTGAATTGGTCTATTTTGGTGGGGTTTAATCCCAATTCACGACTGGAGCTTTTGGCGGGAGTCGGTATGTCTTTGGTGAATGGACAGGTTGTCTCAGGAGTTGGTGGCAAATGGGAGGCTTCATCCAGTGGGGGGCTGACGGCGTTCCCCCACGTCCGGATTGGTTTGAATGGCGCAATTACTGATTGGCTGGATCTGATGATTGGTTTGAGGCACGGGGTTTATTCGTGGCAGCTGAAGAACCGTGCTTTCGATGATAGAATTCCAAAAGACGATCAGTATCAAACGGCTTCTGGTGGTGTGGTCGATGATAATACAAGCAGTGGAGCGAGTGCCGCTGGAGGAACGCAGGGTGTCACACCTCCGGCTGAGAATATGAACAAAAATCGGCAGGAAAAGATAACAGAGTCTACCGAAACGTTTACGAACACAGATCTTACGTTGGGACTGAAATTTAAGTTTGGTGATTTCTCCATCATGACGCATTTGAATACAGATACGCTTTTTAAAGGACTGTATTTTCTTTTCGGTGAGAGTGCCAACGGAAATGCTTCGGGGAGCGAAACTGCCAAGGCCCCATTGGTATGGGTGGGAATGCGTTATTATTGGGGTGGAGATGATCACGAAGATGAAGAAGAAGTAGCCTTGCCGGTTTTGCCAAAAAGGGCTGTTCCGAATCCAGCCTTAACTCCAAAGAAGAAGGAGCTAGAATTAAATATTGAGGTCGTTCCTCAGAAAAAGAAGCGTTTTCCCGTCTTCCCGCGGAAGAGCACGAAACCCAAAAAACGATTGTTTCCGTCCTTAGATGATGAAGAGTCGATAACAGATGACTTGAATTTGAGTGATGATTAAGAAATCACGGCGGATTTTTCGGGAACTGTGGGTTGTTTCGTAAAAACGACTGTCTAGAATTGGATGCTTAAAGCTGTTGTCCGAGTTTGTCGCTGGCTTTTAGAAATAGCCTTCGGTACCACACCAGGCCTATGGCTTTTTATTGCTCGCTACTTTGCTCTTACGTCGCTGGTGGGGTGGGCTTTGGAAGAGTCGAATTTGTTTTCCGTTATGGTTCTAAAAGAGGGAGAGGATTCAATGGTTACAAGCGTGTGTGGGGTGAATATGCGCTGAGCGTTCTTTGGGCGGTGTAGATGGTGTTTAGAAGTACCTGCTCTATTTGGTCATGCTTTTTTTTTGTTCTTCTTCTCTTTGACCAGTTTTGCTTTGACCTCTTTGAGCTTTTTCCGAGCATCTTTGATAAGGGGCGATTTCTTATGATTGTTGACAATCTCTTCGAAAAAGATGGCTGCGTCTTGGAGGTTTCCGATTTCCACAGAGCAGGTACCGATACGAAAATATGCGTCATCGACCCGCTTACCGTTGGCGAATTGGTCAACAACTTTAATGTACTGCTGCAACGCCAATCGGTAGCTTTTCTTCGTGAAATGGAGCTCACCAAGCTGGAAATAGGCTTCGTCCGTATAGCCTTGTTTGGAAGGGTATTTTCTAATTAATTTTTTGTATGTGAGAGTGGCGGCTTGATGCTTTCCCGATTTTTGGAGTGTCCGGGCTTCTTTGAGCAGAGAGTCCTTGGTGATAGTCGTTTTTGTTTTTGTTTTTGTTTTTGTTTTTGGAGTGCTCGTGCCGGTGTACTTTTTATTTTCTACATTCTTAGTCAATTTTTTGGAAGGTGGGGGCAGCTTTTTGGTGATTGTCTTGTGAGGTTTTGGGACCTCGTGGGATACCCTTATGACGGGATCGTCCAGTCTCTGTTCTATATTCTCTAGGCGTTTGACTAGACTGTTTTCTTCACCGAAGTGCTTTTCAATTTCTTGGGTCCGATGTTCAACGATTTCAAAACTTCCCCTAAGAGCTTGTGCTTCTTGGATCAGCCTTTCGATCTTGATGCCCAGGTCGGCATCGGTCATTCGGGCGGCTTTATTGAGTTTGTCGAGGGTTAGCGAAACTTCCTTAATTTTCTCAGCGATTTCAATGCCACGTTCTTCGTGGGTGGCGGTTTGTTTCTCTAACGTGCGATTGGCATTTCGCATTTCTTCTTGCAGGTGATTGATGTCTCGGAGCATTCGCTCGCCGGTTTGAGCAGGAACCCAACAGGCAGAGCTTCCAAATGAAAGAATTGATACTCCCAGGAACAATGGGATTTGAAGCTTTTTGGATAGCCGCATGTGGGTCTCCTTTACCTTCTAGGCCTTTGAATTCAAGGCGAAGTCATCGATAGGATATCTTATTTTTGGCGGGGGGATAAGAAATCGGCAAAGCGGTGTAACAACAATGTTTCTACTGCGGAAAGGGGGTTCATTTTCATGTTCATGGGCCAATGAATTCGACGCGTCGGTTACGAGCCCAGCATGTTTCATCTGCTCGTTCACAGACTGGCTCGTTCTCACCCTTAGAACGGACGACGAATTTTTCGGGATCGGCGCCGAGGGTTTTTAGGTAATTACGAACGGTGGTGGCACGTTTTTCACCAAGAGCAAGATTGTATTCTTGGGTACCCCGATCATCACTGTGCCCTTCCAGGACAATACCTAGGGTGTCAAATTCACTGATGCATTCAGCGGCCATTTGAAGCTGTTGTTGGCTGTTGGTGGTTAGTGCATAATCATTGAATTCAAATAAGATTGCTTCGCGGGCAAGATTGTCCTGTTTGGAGAAAAGTGTATTACAACTTTTCCGTCTCTCTTTTTGTTCCGGGGTTTCTTCAGCGCAGATATTGTTGAGGCAAAGAAAGCCAGTGGCGCAATCCATTGTGGAGTGGCAGGTGATGGTTGCGGAGATCGTGGTCGGGTCTTGACACACACCGTTGATGCAACCCAAGCTGGTTGTACACTCATCGGCTTCAGTGCAAGGCTCACCGAGTTGAGAGAGCTTGTGCTTTTCATCGCAACGACCACTGTTACAAAAGTAGCCATCGCCCCGGGCTTCGACGCATTGAGCATCTTCGATGCATTCTTGACAAGTCCCCTGAACGCATACATCTCCTAGGGCATCAGGTCGCTGACATTCGTTATCACTCTCGCAGATATTTGTATCTGGTTGACAAGCAATAGTCATGGCGGTCATTATCCAAGCATTTATGATCAGTGATAATTTAAATCTTTTCATTCTCTCTGCTCTCCCTCTCGGTTTGGTGGGGCCATATAATGACAAGATATTCTATGCCGGCAAGAAAGCTGGGACTTTTGCCTCTCATGGAATAGGTTTTTAAACCCTTAGCTCGAAATTTTCAAGCGGTGATTACCCTCTTCGTTCTGTTTAAAGTGCTTCTTAGCTTCTCTTGGGCGCTTCCGCTCATCCTGGCCTTGTTTTTTAATTCAAGCTCAGTTAGCTCGTGGTTCACCCAATATGTTTGAGAAGATAATAGAATACGTACAGGACGCCCATCCTATTTATTATTTTGGGCTTTTGATGCTCGCGGGGCTTGGCATACCCGTGAGCGAGGATGGGTTAAACGTTTGGACGGGTGGGCTATTGGGGCGGGAGCAGGCTCCATACGGCACCCTAAGCTATGTTATTGCCCTATATGCCGGCGTCGCCTGCAGCGATATGCTGACATTTTTCTTGGGTCGCTGTGCGAATCGAGCTTTTGGAAAGTCCATTAGAAAGTTTCTTTTTCGTGATCCAGCGGTGGTGGAAAAGGCCATGATTTCCATTCGAAAGCACGGGGATATGGCGGGATTTGTTCAGAGGTTTTCACTAGGAGCCCGTTTACCGATTTCATTTTTTTCGGGGTATTGCGGTATTTCGGCGCCCAAATTCTTTCTCGGTGTGTGTGCAGGAGCAGCGATTACACTGCCTTTGCAATTGAGTTTGGGGTATCTGATGCGAAATCAGATCCAGCATGTTTTGGATTTCTTAGTCGAGTACGGTAGTTTGGTGGGATTGTTGATTTTGGTGGGATTGGGTTTTGTTGTTTTTCGGTTTGTTCGACGAGACGTGAAGATGGGGTTGTAAGTTCCGACTTGTAATGCAAGTCGTCGTTTAATTTGATCGCATGATTTTAGAGTGCAGGCGTCTTTCATTTCCGTGGCGAATGGTGACCTGTTGTTTATCTGCGTATTCGAGAATTGGGATTAGCCATTTTCGAGAAATTCCACCTAAGGCTTCTTTGAAGGTCGATGCACCGAGGTTTTCTTGGTCGGTTTGGAATGCGTGTATGATTGCTTGAAGAGCTTGTTCTGTGGCGTTACTGCCGAGGTGTTGATTGTCCTTTAGACGAACAATTTTGTTTTTGTATCGAAGGTAAGCGAGGATAGTACCGAGTTCTTTTGGGGCGATTTTAAGGGAGGTTGCCAATTCTTTATCTGTGGGAGGCGTGAATTCGGAGTCTTCAAAAAGTTCGAAAATTTGGGTTGCAAGGGGCTCCTGAGAGGGGGTGAGTGTGGGCCGGCGACCGGGTAGCGTGATCACCTGCTCAGCGCGGACGAGCCAGCCGAGCTCTTGGCCAAGTGTAAGTGTCGCTCTAAAGAGGGCAGGTGATAAATAGGGTAGCCTTGATTGCAGCTCTATCTCTGCGACGCCCTCCGCCACGGTATCGGTCTTTAGTACATCTGACACAATGTCCTTCAACTCTTTTGCTCTTTCGCACACCAGAGCTCGATGGAACCAGTATTTTCCCTCTTGTGCCGATACGATTTTTTGATTGAGAACGAGCTCGTTTAGCAGTGCTTTGGGTTCCCAATTTTCAGGTAGGCGTTGAGTTAACTCTGCTTCGGAAAGTCCGTGGTGATGGCAGTTGGCGACCAAGCTTTCTAGCCAGTTTAGTTGGGTTTCGGGGTGGTATTTGGAGCAGAGTTGGAAAGAGCGGGTGACGCTTCCTTTGCCGGTGGGGGCGAAGGGATCGATGATGGTGCCACCCCCTATGGTTGCAATGGGGCGGAGTCCTGGTTGACGAACGATAAATTTTTGCCCAGCGAACGTTAGAATTGGTTTTTTGAGTTTAATGATTGCTGAAACTTTTTGTCCAGTTTCGATTCCTGATTCAAAGATGATTGTTCCCAATATTTCGAAGGTTCCAATATGAACCATTGCTTCGATATTTTTGGCATCGGTTAGGGTGACCAAAGGGCTTAATTGGACCACGATTCTCTGGGTGGGCTGGAAGCTTTCGGGGCTGACCAATAGGCTTCCGCGTTCTAGGGTTCGAGGCAGCCGTCCTGAGAGGTTAAGAGCTGTGCGCATACCCCGATGGGAGGATTCAATGGATTTTCGAGCATTTTGAATTTCCCGTATCTTAATCTTTCCAAAATAACCGTGATTGGGGGAGAAAGCTGCTAGGACATCACCCTGCGAGATGTGCCCTCTATTAATGGTTCCAGTGGCAATGAGTCCTCGACCGGAAGATGAAAATGAACGATCGATTGGAATATAGGTCGGTCCCTCGGTATTCGGATTCAGAGACATGGTGACTTCACGGGTGAGTTCTTGTTTGAGGGTTGTGAGTCCTTCTCCTGTTTTTGACGAAACTCGAATTGGAGAATGTTTCTCAAAAATAGTTCCCGCTACAAGTTCCGAAATTTCTTCTTCTAGAAGTTCTAGGAGTTCGGGGTCGCTGAGGTCGGATTTTGTGATGATGACGCGACCAATTTCGACGTTCAAGAGTCGAAGAATGTCAAAGTGTTCACGAGTTTGCGGCATGACTCCGTCATCTGCGGCAACAACAAGCAGGGCCATGTGAATGCCGCTGGCACCGGCGATCATTGTGCGAACGAATTTTTCGTGTCCGGGGACATCGATGAAGTGGATGGTTTGTTCAGGGCTTATTTGCCAAGGAACGAAGCCTAAATCGATAGTGATACCTCTCTTCTTTTCTTCCGGGAGCTGGTCTGGATGAAGGCCTGAGAGGGCTTGCACAAGGCTGCTTTTACCGTGGTCAATGTGGCCAGCAGTTCCAATATTGAGGGTTTTCATCTTTTGTTTTCCAGGGTCTTGCACAGAGGTCGTAGTTCGATGAGTGCTGATATGACTTCTTGATCGTCGTTTTCTGAGATAGCCCGGGGATGCAACTTGAGTTGGTTTTCTGAGATATGCCCAATGATCGGCAGATCGTGGTGTCGCAAGGCATTTGCGAGCTCTTGGGGGTATGACGATGAGATGGCCAATGCGACGCTCTGGATTTCACTGGTGGGCATGGTACCGCCACCCACGGTATCGATGGCGGTGATAACTTCTCCATAACCGGCCTGCGAGCGCCAGTATTCTACGCGTGCTTGGAGTTTCTCTAGGGAGGTGTTTAGTTGTCTGAAAAGAGGAATATCGATATGTTCTCTTTTTTTGCGGTAAATATCCAAGGTAGCCATGATTCCAGCCAATTGAATTTTGTCGCACCGAAAGGCTCTGGCAAGGGGATGTTTTTTCAATTGGGCAATGAGTTCTTCGCTACCCACAATTGCGCCACCCTGTGGTCCGCCCAGGAGTTTGTCGGTGGAAAATATCGTTAGATCAACGTTTTGGGCGATGCCCTCCTGAACGGTGGGCGCCTTCGGTAAGTTCCACTTTTCTGTATCGACGATGCAACCTGTTCCCTGATCATAAATAACTTTCGCACCATATGGTTTGGCGAGTTTGACGAGTTCGCCCAGTGTCGGTTCTTCGACGTAGCCTACCTGTGAAAAATTTGAGCGATGTACCACGACGAACAACTTTGCGCCCGCTTCCGCAGCTTCTTGGAAATCCGAAAGGCGGGTTCGGTTGGTGGTACCTACCTCCATGAGCTCCACGCCCGCAGCGGAAATCATGGAGGGCAGCCTAAATCCACCACCAATTTCTATGAGCTGCCCGCGGGAAATTGCGACTGGTTTATTTTGGTGAAGGCAGGAAAGAGAGAGAATTAATGCCGCTGCGCAGTTATTCACCACGAGTCCACTGTCGGAACCAGTGGTTTTTGTCAGTAACTCAGAGACTCCTCGGAGACGAGAGGTTCTTTTTCCGGTAACCAAGTCGAATTCTAGATCACAATAAGTGTGGGCTTCGTTCATGGCAATTGAGACATTTTCAGGTAAGGGGGATCGGCCCAAGTTGGTGTGGAGTAGTACACCGGTTGCGTTGATGACTCGATGGTATGGCTTGAACCGGGAAGACAATTGCTGAAGTATTTGAGTGTGAATTTGCTCTTTTGTGGGGATCGCATGAATTCGTTTTGTTGTAAAATCCTTGCGAATGGAACCCAGGATAAGCCTTGCTGCTTCCGTCAAAGTTTCCGGTGGGATGTCCTTGGTGATTGGTTGTGGCTTTAGTTCTTCGATAAGTTGATGAACCGAGGGAAGCTGCCTTAGGGATTGTTTAACCATAATTTGGTTGACATGAATGAACGAAAACAGAGGAAATCAAAACAGTAAAACGCAAAAGATTGGACGTTGGTTTTACCCGTTGATCTTGGATAGGGCTTCGGCGAATTTGTCGGCCGTGAATGGTTTTCTAATGACGAAGTCAGCTCCTGCACTGGCGGCTGTGTTTTCGATTTCGACGGAGCTGTCGGCAGTAACTATGCCAAAGTGTACCTGGGCCCCGTTGGCTCGAATGGCCCTTAAGAGAGCGAGCCCACTCATTTCTGGCATGTACCAATCACTAATGACCAAGTTAGGGTGCTCGGTTAGAACTTTCTTAAGGGCCTCAACACCATTGGCGGCTTCTATGAATTCATGATCGCCGGATCCTGAACTTGACACTACCCGCCTAACGAGATCACGCATTCCGCCGCTGTCGTCTACCACAAGAATTTTCACGATTTCCTCACTTTTATTACGGTAACTACGGTGACAAGGGCTTGTATCGGAACTCTCGTCTACGTGTCGATGTCTTTTCCGCAGGCACTTTCTTATGAAAACACGATTCGAGAGTCGACCTCAAGTTTATGGGAGGTATGGGGGCGAGGGATTTCAGATCTTTCTTGAACTTTCGGACTTTTCAAGGGAATTGGCAAACACCTTCTGTCTTATTATCAGTGGTTTGGCATATTTGGGAGGCAATACATTGGTCACAAATGCCGGCAGTGTTTCGGGAACCCATTTTTCGGCACCAACTCAGGTTACCGTAGATGGCTGAGCACTGGCTGTCGGTTGTGCAATCCGTGCATACCTTTGTAAGAGCTCCATCGGCATTCACGGAAGAGCATGTGAAGCTTGAGCTCAGAATACCGGTTGCGAGTTCGGTGCAGTCGCTGCTGGTGTCACACTTACGCATACACATTGTCGGCCCGGTCGTGGCTACACATGCAAATTCTATGGTACCCAGAGTGGGACAATCTGCGTCGCTAACACAATGGCGGCTTGGCCCCGTGAACCCATCATTGGGGAATGTGCAGCTTCTCAGGCAGCTGGCGGTTTTTGTATCGCAGCGATAACCGTCAAAGCAGTCTTCAGCTTTCGTGCATTCGGTAATAGGGTCAGCTTCAGCACAGCCGATTAAGTGGAGGCTGCCCATGAGAACCAAAAATAGATTGAGTTTACCCATGAACACTTGCTCCTAAGTCTATTGATAGCATCATTAAAAAACCCTCTAGTACGGAACCATGGCACTCGCCAAGAGCTTAGGTCCTTTGGCGGCTATTTATGGGATTCAAGGTATGGAAAGGGTGATCATTTTGTACTTCAGGGTGGCAGTCTATGAGGGTGAGTGCCAGTGGCCTTTATTTGTCTGAATAATAACGAATACTTATGTGACGATAAAAGTTTATTCTCTGCCTTGACAAAAATTCGGAGATGCCTATATTCGCGCGCATGTAAGTTGACTTGGGAGCAGTGTCACTCCTGTGGGAGTCGGCTGCAGTCACCGCGAATAGGTTTGGGTGCCGTGTGCACGTGTATTTAAAATTAATTATAAGGAGGCTAGCGAGATGAAATTTCGTCCGCTCCAAGACCGTATTTTGGTCAAGCGTATTGAGAATGAAGAGAAAACAGCTGGTGGAATCATTATTCCTGATTCGGCTAAAGAAAAGCCACAAGAAGGATTGGTTGTTGCGCTAGGTAATGGAAAGCGTCTCGACGACGGTACCCTACTTACTTTGGATCTTAAAAAGGGTGATCGTATCCTTTTCGGTAAGTACTCAGGTTCTGAAGTGACGATCGATGGGGACGAGCATCTGATCCTTCGTGAAGATGAGATCCTAGGTGTTATGGAATAGTACAGAGCTCTTAGTGGAGTGACGTACTAAAATTTATCTATTAATTGGCTGAACATATTGGAGAACATTGATGGCAGCTAAAGAAATTATTTTTGATCAAAAAGCTCGTGAGCAAATTCTAACGGGCATTAATACTTTGGCCGATGCGGTTAGAGTTACTCTTGGCCCCAAGGGTCGTAACGTTATCATCGAAAAGAGCTTTGGTTCACCAAGCGTAACCAAGGACGGTGTGACTGTTGCTAAAGAAATCGAATTAGAAGATCGATTCCAAAATATGGGTGCTCAGATGGTTAAGGAAGTTGCTTCCAAGACGTCTGACGTTGCTGGTGATGGAACCACAACCGCAACTGTTTTGGCTCAAGCTATCTACCGTGAAGGCGTTAAGCTTCTAGCAGCTGGTGCCAATGCGATGGATATCAAGCGCGGTATTGATCACTCCGTTCAGGAAATGCTCAAGAGTCTTGAGAAACTTTCCAAAGCGACCAAAGATGCAAATGAGATTGCTCAGGTTGGTACTATCTCTGCAAATGGCGATGAAACTATCGGTCAAATCCTAGCTGAAGCAATGGAGAAGGTTGGTAAAGAAGGCGTTATCACTGTGGAAGAAGCGCGCGGAATGGATACTGAGCTTGAAGTGGTTGAAGGAATGCAATTCGACCGCGGATATCTTTCTCCATATTTCGTAACTGATCCTGAAAGAATGGAAACAGTTATTGAAAATCCATATATCCTCATTTTCGAAAAGAAAATTTCGAATATGAAAGACATGCTTCCTATTTTGGAAGGTGCTTCTCGTGCGGGACGTCCTTTGATGATCATCGCTGAGGACGTTGAAGGTGAAGCTTTGGCAACTTTGGTTGTGAACAAGCTTCGTGGAACGCTTCAAGTTGCAGCGGTTAAGGCACCTGGTTTTGGTGACCGACGTAAGGCTATGTTGGAAGATATCGCTATCCTAACGGGCGGCCAGATGGTTAGCGAAGACCTTGGCATCAAGCTTGACACGGTTAACTTGAAAGACCTCGGTACTTGTAAGCGCATCACTATCGACAAGGATAACACAACGATTGTTGATGGTGCAGGTAAGAAGAAAGAGATTCAAGCACGCGTTGCTCAACTACGTGCTCAGGTTGAAGAAACCAGCAGCGATTACGACCGCGAAAAACTCCAAGAACGACTTGCTAAGCTCGTTGGTGGTGTTGCTGTTGTGCGCGTTGGTGCAGCAACTGAAGCTGAAATGAAAGAGAAGAAAGCACGGGTTGAAGATGCACTTCACGCTACCCGAGCAGCCATTGAGGAAGGAATCGTTCCTGGTGGTGGCGTCGCTTTACTTCGTTCTTTGCCTGTTCTTGATAAACTAGAACTCGGTGGAGATATGCAATTTGGTGTGAATCTCATCAAGCGTGCTATTGAAGAGCCATTGCGTCAGATTGTTTCTAACGCTGGTCTTGATGCCTCTATCGTTCTCGATAGGGTTGTATCTGGAAAAGGTGCTTTTGGATTTGACGCACGTAGCGAAGAGTATACCGACTTGATTAAGGCAGGGGTTATCGATCCTGCTAAAGTCGTTCGTACTTCGCTCCAAAATGCAGCTTCTGTGGCTTCTCTCATGCTAACCACCAATTGCATGGTTGCTGAAAAGCCTAAGAAGGATGGACCTGGAATGCCTCCGGCTCCTGGTGGCATGGGCGGTATGGGTGGAATGGACTTCTAAATTAGTCCTTTCCTAGGTTTTATTGAAAAGGGTCCCGCTTGCGGGGCCCTTTTTTTTTGTCGTTCTAAGGGGTCACGTTTAACGCTTGTAATCCTACGGGTTCTCAGGCAGTTTCTCAAAAAGATTAGGGCGCCTACACCAGGCCTACAAGCGAGATAGAGATGGCAGATAAGAAAGAAATCGAAACCAGGGTCTGTGATATTATCGTCAAACAATTGGGTGTCGCGGTGACAGAAATCGCTCCAGAAAAGTCATTTGTTGACGATCTTGGTGCCGATTCTTTAGATATCGTTGAATTGGTGATGGCCATGGAAGAAGAGTTTGGTTTTGAGATTCCCGATGAGGAAGCGGAAAACATTCAAACGGTGGCCAACGCCGTTGAATATATCACCGGCAATCACCCCTAGGAGAAACCTAGATGAAGGTCGCGATTGCTTCTGATCATGGTGGCTTTACTTTACGCCATGTCTTAATGGAACATCTGAATTCCATTGCGGTCGAAGTTCTGGACCTGGGTTGTCGGAGTGAAGAGTCAGTCCATTACCCTGATTATGCTAGCGAATGTGCCCATACCATTTTGAAACACGATGCCGATATCGGTATTCTTGTTTGTGGTACGGGACTCGGTATGTCTATTGCCGCGAACAAGGTGGATGGCATCAGAGCGACTGTCTGTACGAGTGAATACATGGCTCGTATGGCAAGGGCTCACAACAACTCAAATATCCTTTGTTTAGGTGAAAGAGTCGTGGGATCTGGAATAGCGGTTGATATTGTTAATGCCTTTATTGAAACTCAATTCGAGGGTGGTCGACATCAACTACGTATAGATAAAATTAGCCAATTGGAGCAGCCATGAATCCGTATTCTCATGTAAAGCAAAAGGACCCAGATATTTATAATGCCATTCGAGGTGAGCTGGAGCGTCAGTCATCCGGGCTTGAGCTGATTGCGAGTGAAAACTTTGTAAGCCGTGCGGTCTTAGAGGTGGCGGGCACAGTTTTGACCAATAAGTATGCGGAGGGGCCTGCTGGTCGTCGTTATTATGGTGGCTGTGAGATGGTGGATGTCGCCGAATATCTTGCTTGTGACCGAGCTTGTGAATTGTTTGGTGCTGAGTACGCGAATGTGCAGCCACACTCGGGAACCCAGGCCAATATGGCTGTTTTTATGCATGCCCTTGAGGTGGGTGATACCATGCTGGCCATGGATCTCGATGCAGGAGGACATTTGACCCATGGCTCCCCTGTTAATTTTTCGGGGCGACTTTACAATGCAATTCAATATGGTGTGAGCGAAGAAGATGAGCGGATCGACTACGACCTTGTTCGTAAGCTCGCAGAAGAAAATCGTCCCAAATTGATTGTCGCTGGCGCAAGTGCCTACCCAAGAATTATTGACTTTGAATTTTTTGGAAAAGTGGCACGAGATATTGGGGCTCGTTTGATGGTCGATATGGCGCATATTGCAGGCCTTGTGGCTGCTGGTGAACATCCGAACCCCGTGCCCCATGCTGATTATGTTACCACGACAACCCACAAAACTTTACGTGGTCCTCGTGGTGGTCTTATTTTGGCTCGTGGTGAGTATAAAAAGGGATTGGACAGTGGGGTTTGTCCTCGTATCCAGGGTGGTCCATTGATGCATGTTATCGCAGCAAAAGCGACTGCATTTAAAGAAGCGTTGGAACCCGGTTTCAAGGATTACCAAAAGCAGATTAGGAAGAATGCGACTGCTTTGGGTGAAGCAATGAGTTCGAAGGGATTCCGATTGGTTTCTGGCGGTACCGACAATCATTTAATTCTCGTAGATCTTCGTCCGAAATCAATGACGGGTAAAGTTGCGGAGAAAGCTTTGGACAAGGCGGGAATTACCGTCAACAAAAATAAGGTTCCATTCGATCCGGAAAAGCCATTGGTTACCAGTGGGATTAGAATTGGTACGCCTGCTGTGACGACTCGTGGCATGGATGAAGATGCGATGGTAAGGATTGCGGGTCTTATTGACCAAGCACTTGAAGCGCCGCTTGACGATTCGCACCTTGAGAGGGTTAAGGGCGAAGTGAAGAAGTTGGCGGCACAATTTCCTCTTTATCCTGATTTGCTTGAAACGATGAGCTAGGGAGCTCTGGGCATTTGCCCAGGTGCCCAACCAAGTGCATGGTGTCATGAAGGCCAGGTTGTAGGAAAATCCTGCGAAGGTGTAGGCCTCTTGCAGGAGCGGTGGGGCCGGCTAGGGCTCTGTCTTCCGAGTCGAGTACGTGTTTGAGATGATGTATTGGCATCAAGCCAGAGGCAATCTCTGCTAAAGAACCTACTATAATTCTTACCTGTTTTCGGAGAAAAGATTCACCAGAAACGGCAATCGTGAATTCTTGGGTCCCATCGCTAAGTGTGATGCTTTTAGTTGTGACCGTGATCTTGCGATGGGTGTTGATCTCTGGGGCTCTGATAGCGGAGAAGGCTCTGAAGTTATGGTGCCCAGAAATTAACTTGGAAGCTTGCTGTAGTGAGTATGGATCCAGTGCGACTGCGATCGGCCAGTAGTTATCTGATGCCCACACGTCATTTTCCTGATTATCCTTGATAAGGTATTCATAGTGCTTGCTCAGCGCCAAATTCCGGGCATGAACCGTTTTCGGGATCTCATGGAGTTGGATATATGTGAGTCCGGTTGGCAATGGATGGTCAGGTTCAAAATAAGAACAAAGTGGTTCTCTGAGATAGAAACTTGCGAAATTTTCATCGGCATGAACTTCGGCATCTGTTCGACTCGCAAATTGCAGTCCTCCTACTCTTTTCGTGCCAAGTCTTCGGAAACAGTCGAGTAGGGCATCCGTTACGGTGTATTGGTTCGGCTGGCGGATGACTCCCCGAAAGGCTTTTCCACAATAGCCAAATCTTGCTAGATAGTGATATCGGCCTTTTTCGTCTGGTGGGTACATTACGCTAATTCAGTTAACAGATGGATTTATAATGGAAAAGATTCGGCATAGCTCAACTGACCTGCTCGAATGGAATGAGGGTGTGGTCCCTCGGGTTCGGAAAGCTTTGCTGAAATATTATCTCAAACACCATCGTGATTTACCGTGGCGCCATACTCGCGATCCCTATGAAATTCTAGTTTCGGAAGTCATGCTACAGCAGACTCAGGTAAAGACTGTGGCACCACGGTATACAGAATTCTTGAGAAGGTTTCCAACTGTTGAAAGTCTTGCGGAGGCAAGTGAAGAGGTGGTGTGCGAATCTTGGGCGGGTTTGGGCTATTATCGAAGGGCAAGAAATTTACGTCGCGCGGCATCTCAAATTGTTGACGATTTTGAGGGTGAGTTTCCACAAACGGCCAAGGAGTTAGAAAAACTTCATGGCGTAGGTCGGTATACGGCGGGGGCTGTGGCGTCGATCGCTTTTGAACAGAATGCCCCCATTGTTGATGGGAATGTGATTCGCGTTTTTACGAGGGTTTTTCGTTTTAATCTGCCGAAAGAAAACTCTCGGCTCTTAAAAACAATTTGGGCAATCGCTGAGGAGATTGCTCAAGGCACGGCTCCAGGTCAGGTGAATCAAGCGATTATGGAACACGGAGCAACCATTTGTACGCCAGGGAAACCCGATTGCCGTAGCTGCTGTATCCAAAAATTTTGTGGGGCCTATTTGGAGGGCGAGCCTACTCGTTATCCTCTGAGCCTTCCCAAAAAGAAAAAGAAAAAATTAGCGGTGGCATTTGCTTGGTGTGAGCAAGACGGTAAGTTGCTCTTGGAGCAACGACCCGTGGATGGACTTTGGGCCGGATTATGGGAACCACCGAGTGCGGTTGAGAAGGACAAAAGCTCTGCCTTAAAAGTTCTACAATCGAGATTAAACACAACATTGAGGGGACCGATAGTAAAAGTGAAGCACCTACTCACGCACCGGGAGGTAACAGCTTTGGTTTATATTACGGACCGACCCGCAGGCTTGCGAAACCATGGCTGGTACGAAGAACCCCTTAAACAACCTCTAAGTGGTTTGGCGAAAAAGGCGATCATCGCTATGGATGGAATTGAGGTATAGCCTTTATAGAACGACGACTAGCTTGCTTGGATCTGTGGTTTTCGACAGAAGAAGCGTTCGCATTCCGTGATAAACCAGTCAGCCTGAGCAGGATCGTGAATATTGAATTCAGTCACATCGACCACCATAACATCGATTTTATGTTTGGCCCGAAGAGATGATGGTAGCGCTTGATAGTAACCATTGAGTCCTTTAAGGAAATCTTCTCGAATACCCTGTTCCTCTTTACGGCCGCGCTTTCTTATCCTTGATAGTAGAACATTTTCATCATTACATTCGAAGCAGATGACCTTACTTGGTTGTCGAATACCCCGGTTCAACCGCTCGAAATATTCGAAATAGAGTTCGAGTTCATCATCACTCATGTATCCAAGGCCATGGAGATATTTCGCAAATATTTCAGGATCTTCCATCAGGGTTCGATCTTGAATACAGCTCTTGGGTACCGTGTCGATGAGTTCGTGATGCGCAACTCGCTTAATAAGAAACTCCAGTTGCAGCGTGAACGACCAACGTTCCATATCGGAATAGTAGGGTTTGAGAAAACGGTTGTCGATCACGGGCTCGTCGAAGAGTTCATAGCCGAAGTGTTTACTGATAAGCTTGGCTGCTGTGGTTTTGCCTGAGCCGATATTACCGGCCATCGCTACGAAATGTTTTAATTCACTCATAGCTGGGCCTTTTATCTCTAGCCATCGATGGGCTCAATACACGGTGTGTGATTGCGCTATGATTTACTTGGAGCGCAGGAATGGAAATGGTGCGGTGATGTGTTCGATTTCCGCTGGAAAAAACAATGCTCCTGAGTACTTAACACTGTTTTAATAGAAAAAGCCTTCCCCTTCTAGTATGCCTGGTGAGCGATCATTTGTTATGGTCAGCCGCTGGATGGGCTTCGAGCTATCCACCTCATTCATGCCAACCAGGGTTGATTTATTCGGGCCATTTTCAGATTAGACGTTCGGGTATTTCGGTGAAGCTGACAAAGGTGACCAGAGTGAAACTAATCGCTGTGGGGAGTGTGGCTATAGCCTTTCAAGGGTAGAATTGAGATTTTCTCTTGTAAAACCGATTATCTTGGGACACAGAATTAATTGAGTAGCGAATTGAGTTTATCCCGGCCATTTATTCATGGTGGTTTTAATGCCTATTTTGAAATTGGGATGGTGGTTTTGGGGATAATTTTAGCATGCGTTTTGCGGCAGAAGGCATTACTAAGTGAATCGAGGGAGACCCGGATCTTTTGACTGGATTGATAGTGAGTTAGGAAAAGTAGACCAAATGGGGAAACCATCTTTAAATGGGGGGGAGTACCGCTTGTTGGAGGAAAGATCGTATGAAGATTTGTGTTGTGGGTGGTTTGGGGCGGATGGGCTCGCTTGTTCGGGAGGTTACCAGAACTTCGGAACGGTTTGAGCAACGATTTGAAGTTGCAAGTATTCTAGATAGGACTGATGGGAACATTTCCGAGCCAGGGTTAAATGGGATCAAAATTACCGATGACGTTATTGATGCATTTGCAGATATTCATGGTGTGGTCGATTTTTCTGCGCCGGCGGCTTGTTGTAGGACCCTTCCTATCGCTGTAGACCGGGGTATTCCTTATCTACTTGCATCCACGGGTTTAGCTCCAGAACACTACGGTACGATTGATATGGCCGCCAAAGCCATTCCCCTCTTGGTAGCTGCCAACTGTAGCTTGGGTGTTAATCTACTTTATGGGTTGGTGGCAAAGGCCGCTGCTGCTTTGCCGGATTTTGATATGGAAATATTTGAGATCCATCATCGTCACAAACGAGACGCACCTAGTGGTACGGCAAAATATCTAGGAGAAGCAGTTGTTGAAGGCCGTAAAGAACAAGGGGTCGCCCATACTTGGGGGAGGGTGGGTTTGAGTGAAGGTCGCCAAAAAGAAGAAGTTGGTTATGCTGCTTTACGGGGTGGCTCCGTTCCTGGTGACCATACAGTCTATTTATTTGGTGAAGATGAACGCTTGGAGCTCACCCACCAAGCACAAAGTCCCAGAATTTTTGCTGAAGGCGCCTTAAGTGCGTTGGGGTGGTTGGCGGACAAAGAGGCGGACTTATATGGTATGCGTGACCTCTTCTCCTTCTGAGCGACTCCATAAGCCGGTACATGCGTATATTGCAGCCGGCGGGAATTTGGGGCCTGTTCTAGAGCTTCTTGATTGGGTTAGGATTCAATTGGAGAACCGAACGAGGTCCTTGGTTAAGTGCTCTAGGGCTTACCGAACCCGTGCGCATGTTCTCCCTGGAGTGAGTGGTCCCGTGCCGGATTACTGGAATTGTGTTTTTGAGCTCGAAACGAGCCTACGTCCCCTTGTTTTATTGAAGTCCCTTTTGAAATTGGAGACTGAACAAGGACGTGTCCGTCTACATCGATGGGAACCTCGTGCGCTTGATTTGGATTTAGTGCTGTATGGGCAATGGACTGTGTGTCATCGGGATTTAGTTGTTCCTCATCCACGAATGTACGAGCGAAGGTTTGTCTTGGAACCGTTGCATGAACTCAATCCAAGGCTAACGATTCCCGGAGCACCCGGGACACTGAACTCACGTCTGGAACAATTAAGATTGACAGCCCCTGATGACATTCTGAATGTACGGGATTTTCAGTACCGACGTAAGGGGATGATTCTGAATACAGGTTAATCTTAAAGATTACCAGAAGAGTACGAAAGAGCTATTCGCTGTTGGCGTAGCAAGTCCTTCTGAATCGGAGGCCTATGCTTCGATTGAGTTCTGTTTTCTTCGCGTAACGAAGGGGATGAGCCCGAGTAGAAACCAAGGTAATATTGGAGCTTGTTGGCAACCACTCTCTTCGTCTGTTTCGGCTTGTCCCCTTGGCTGGTAGAAGTCGATGTGGGTATCAGAGTCCAAAGCCCAGCCACTTTCACTGAACCACATCGATACGAGAAGATATAGCTCATTTTCGATGGACGTGAGACCTTCGGCAGGAATGGAGAGTCCTCGGTTGCTTTCCACTTGTGAGTTGCGTTTTGATTTTTGACCTACGGTCCTCGCATCGGTAATGATACCTCCTCCAGCTAGGGCGGGGGCGGTAAAAGACAGGCCAAAGCATGTACAGAACAAGAGGATAATGGATTTCCTCAACATGATTCACTCACTTCATCCACCACGCTGATTTTGGGCGACTCACAACGCCAGTGGATAGCTACTGTTAGATGATACGGGATCGTGTCTGAAGTCTCTTCTGATTCGAGAAGTGCAAGCGCCCTTTCAAGCGTATCGAGACTCAGACGATATCGATTAGAGTCGGCCAGACAATCGAATTGTGACATAATTGCCATGTCTTTTTCGTCACCGCTCACTTTTTGGAGAGAAGCTTCTTTTACCAATTCTAGAATAGAATCGTTTTCGCTCAGGTTCTCTTTTTTATCCCGTGAAGTTCCTACTATTAAAACGGACTGGTGGTAAAGCCTAGTTTGAGCTGCAACATTCGTAATTTTTAGAAGTTCTTCAAAGAGGCTCTGGAATTGGTTTGGCCGTAAGGCTCGAATGGTTGTGGGGCTTAACCGAAAGGTCTTGATCCATACCCTGGAAAGGCCGTGGCTTTCAGCCCCATGAAGGGAAGATAGCCCCGCGTTCAGAGATGGAAGAATGTACCGCTGGAGAAAGGTCATCATCCCCTCTTGTCGGACCTGTTGATATGTCTCCGCAACCGCGAAGATTTTTCCGTCTTTCCCCTCTTGAATGAGGCCATTCCGAACGAGCCTCCCGAGCATATCGATGGAGCCCAGCCTTCCTAGGAGCTCTTGCTTGGACATGGGTGTTTCAAGGAGTGCTAAGATGAGCTCCATATTGTCCTGTAAAAGGTCGTATGCAAATTCTGACTCAATGTTGAGTCTCTCAGCTGGCATCATTTCCGTGCCTCGGGGAAAACTTCATAGTAAAGTTGGTGAGCAACGCTTTTTGGAGGCATCCTTGCAGAAGTTGTGCCAAAGTATTTACGGAAATCGGCCTGGGTTTCTGCACCCGAAACCAACCAGAGGGCAACTTTTGAAAGTCGGTGCATTCGTTCGCTGACCCGGCGATACGTTTTTTCGTCGGGACCGAGGTCGTCGAAAATACCCTGAACCGACTGTGTAAGCTTATTAAGGGTGTTTATGGAAATATCGTGATGTTTGGCCAATTCTATGAGTTTCGTTTTTGCGACGAGAAGATTGAATTCGCTCTCTAGCTCATCGACTTCCATCGCTTCTCGAGCGGACTTGGCAAATTGAAACTCGCGGTGGATGAATGGGTGAACCATATGACTATCGAGTGCTTCCGGTAGGTCGTCGATGGCGCTGGCGAAAACCATGTCTCTGACGACTTCACGGAGTTTTCGAATACTAACTTCGCTAGATCTAATAATGGCTGTTTCAATATCAGCCCTTGCTTGTCGAGTGAATCCGTAGAAATTTTTGGCCCCGAGATCTTCGGCGACTTCCCTGGCGAAGGCTTGCGATAATTCTGATATATCGTTACGACGCTCAAATAATGGGGGTAGTTGAATTTTTGCCGCAGCTCTATCGACGATATCCCTGCGGAACTCCCCTAGCTCTACCATTTCACGTAGATCGCGGTTTGTGGACAGAATGATCAATGCATCGCTTTGCTTTACTGTGTGATCGCCTACCGACCGATACTCTCGCTCTCCGAGAAAGCGTAAAAGTCTTGCCTGGTCTTGAGCCACCAAGGATTGGATTTCATCGAGCACCAGCGTGCCACCCTTTGCCTTGGCGACCAAACCGCCATAGTCGCGATCTGCTCCGGTAAATGCACCTCTTTTATAACCAAAGAGTTGGCTTTCGAAAATGCCGTTTCCTAAATTGGCACAGTTCACCTCGACGAGCTCTCCGCCTCGTCCTAAGGCCTTTTTAGCTGCACGGTGACATGCGGACGCAATGACTTCCTTACCCGTCCCTGTATGCCCCGATAAAAGGACGACGTCTTTTGTCTTACGGAAGATAATCTTTGACGGAATTTCGCGCTTCAGATGCTCTTTTATATCCGAGCCGATGATACCTAGATCCGTGCAAACATCACCCACATGCGTGGATGCTTTATATGTGATAGTCCCCGAGTCCATGAGAGGGATTTCGTCACACCTTGGCCTATAGAGTCAAGTTCGTAATCACGAACTCTTATAAAAAAAAGGTTCGGAATCATGAACGAGTTGGATGTTGAGCAAAAAACGTCCGAATTTGGTAACATTGTGCCCAACCTCCTAACTTTTCTTGGCTTCTCTTATTTTTTTCCACCCATGTAGTTCAAAAAGGATTTTGGCACGGAACCTGCTTAGTCATAATATTGTGAGCGCTGGAAATAAACTCGCTAGCTCCCCCCGGGCAAAAGCGAAAGCTTAGAACCATCGTTCATTTACGCCAAGCTTGTTTGAGCGGCGCTTTTATGAAGGTTCCAATGGGCACTGTCACAATACTGCGGCAGGGAGCTGGAATAAGAGAAGTCTACAATCGTCTGTTATTCATCGTGAGTTTCAGACAAGCGTGTACCTACGCTGTAGATGTCGCTCAAACAATGTTGGCCTAATACTTATCTGGTGGTCAAAGTCTAGCCTATTCCCAATATTTTTTAAGTCAGGAAGCGAAAATCAAAAAGAACATAGGGAATTATTAAGTTGAAAATCGGTGAAAGCAGAGTTACATATACCTGGGTATCGTACTGTTAGTTTTCTGCCAATCTAATCAATGGAGCTCAAAGGGTGTCAAAAGTTGTACATTTGTCCAATGATGCGCATGCGCAGGCGAAAGTTTTTTGCAAGGCGCGAGGATTGAAGATGAGTGATTGGGTTGGGTGCCTGATTCTTGAGGCGATTTCTTCGCAAACTCAAGAAGCAGTAGAGCCGGAGCCTGTTCCTGTTCTGGAGGTACCCGAGGCTCCCAGGAAGAAGAAACTTCCGGAGATGGACGATACGGTACAGTCGACTGATGATGGAACACCAGTCTACGCACAACCCCCATTTTGGGCAAAGCCAAAGTCCGAACCAGAAGAAAAAGAGATCGATGTATCAACCCTCTAGGGGCCTCGATTTTTCTTGACTCTTAGCGAAGCATCAAGCATTAGCTAGCCGCCGCTTTAATAAGCGGCGTGTGGATTGTTTAAGACCCTCATGATTGAGTCTTTGGTTTTTAAGGATCTTGATAATCCCATCGCGAAAATTGCCGCCTTGGTGGAATTGGTAGACACAACGGACTTAAAATCCGTCGGGCTTAAACTCCCGTCCCGGTTCGACTCCGGGAGGCGGCACCATGAATCTTTCCCTTTCGATATTTCACGGTTCTTAAGACTTGAGCATTTGTACCGCCCAGTTGGCGATGGTTTTGTCTTTTGAATCAAGTGCTTCACGCGCTAATTCGGTGAGGCCTATATGGCTTGGTTTTTTTTCGAGTGCTTTTTTTGCGGCCTCGAGGCTTTGCTGTAGTTTGGGTAGGTCAGCGGTTTGTCGATGAATCTTGGCTTGAAGTAGAAAGTCGTTCCAATCGAAGGTAGGGTTTTCATCTCCCAGAGTATTTAAAGCATTGCTAAATTCTCGTACCTCCATCTCTTGTATTGCGAGAGCCCGTCTGAGAGGTCGGTAAAATGGGTTTGCTCTAATCCCGTTTTTACGTAGTTGACGGGCTTCACTTAAGTTGTTTTTGGTTTCGTATAAATTTGAGAGTTTTTCAAAACTAAGGGGGAAAGCAGGAAATAGTCTCATCAGATGATGGAGAGCGGCGTCAAGATGACACGCATTGCGGGAATCCAAATGCGTGACATAGTCCCAGTGACCTCGAATGGATTGGGGATACCGTTCCAAGAAACTCTGGAAGTCATTATTTTGGAGTGTCTCGGGGGCGGCAAATTTTATTTCCACAAGATAGTCGCACCAGTAGTGATGGCCCGCTCCTTCCCTAATCAGTTGTAGAGCGGCTGGGGGAATGTTTTGTGGGGATTGGCTCAATCCCATGATGACCGATTTTTCGAGGTTTCCATAGGGCAGGGAGACAAACTCATTGGAGGTGGATTGGTTTGTTGGCGGTGGACTACCTCGTAATTGACAGTATTGGTTTGCCCGTTGTTCAACGTTAAGGTTTTCGATTCTATGTTTCGCCACGTAGCTCCGACAGTTGGTTTGAATTTCGCGTCGTAAATTCGGATTCTCAATGAGTCGCTTAATTTGCTGGCTCAGTTCCGTGGGTGAACCATAGACAAATCCGGTTTTACCATTTTCTACCGCCATTTGATAGGGTGCAAGATCACTGACAATGGGTACGACTCCGTGGCCTGCATATTCAAGAAATTTAATGTCTGACCGGCATCGATTGAATTCCGTGTCCAAGAGGGGAGCAATACCGATATGGAGGGTGCTTAAGAAATCGTAATATTTTTCGAGTGAATTTTGCGGGGTGTATTTCCAGCGACCCTCGGGAAGCTCGCTCTTTAATATCGCTTTAAATGCCTCTGCTCCCATCAGTGAAAAGGTAAGCTCGGGTATTTCCAGCAATAGGTCCCGAATACAGGGTAGTATTGACAGTAAATCGTCTCGATGTCCCCATGAACCTCCCCAACCAATGTTGATGCAAGATGAGTTGGTTGGACTTTGGGTTTTGGGTAGTTCTAAGAGATGATTGGGGAACACCACCTGATTGGGGTTAAGGTACCCGTATAGCTCTTGCAAATGGGGCATTGAGAATTGAAGCAGATTACTTTTGTGTGCCGCCCACTGGATGAGAGACTGATTTAACTCATTTTGGTAAAATGTGGTGGTTGGGTTCCAGTGCTGAACGTTGGTGAAGCTGTCGTTGATTTCGTAAATAAAAGGAAGATGATGGGTGATGCGATGTTGCAGGGCGGGAAGCATGTCGATGTCGATGGTATCGCAGAGCAGCAGCAGTTGGGAATTTCTTAAGGATTCAAGGGCGTGTGGATGTACCAGGGACTCATTGCTGATGCTGAATCCTCCCACCTTGGCCAGGGCTTTTCCCGGCTGACGAGTTCTGTAGATATGATCCCCTTGCTGGCTTACATGGGGGGGCTCCATCCAGAGCATTTGCGGCGCTTTTATCATGTATGAAACCTATACCATGGTTGCCTGACTGGCTCGATTTTATCTTGTTATTGAGGGGTATCAGGGGAGCTGGTTATGGGGGGCATGGGGGTCATTCGATTTTTCCTTTATCGGCTTGCAATTTTCCAATGGACGACCTTATGAGGGCGATTTGCAAAATGGAGGGATCAATGTTGAAAGAATTTGCGCCAATTGCCATCTTGCTGGCGGTGGTGACGTTAGTTTTCTGGCGGTTACCAAAGGTAGAGTTGGGACATACGGACGCCTTTAGGCGACGCCGAGTGATGAACTGGCTCCCCCTCGGCCTGACCTATGCGTTTCTTTATATGGGGCGTTACAATCTTACGGTGAGTAAGAATGCTCTCGGCGATCTAATGTCGAATGCCGATTTTGGGACTATCTTTTTTTGGGGCACGCTGACTTATGGCTGCGCCTTTGTCATCAACGGGCCCTTAACTGACCGTTTTGGGGGTCGAAAGACCATTATGTGGGCTGCCGTCGGCTCTGCCGTCATGAATGCTGCCATGGGATTTGTGACCATGGGCATTTTGAATGGCTCGATTGATGCCGGGACATCTTTGGTGCCGCTCTTTTCCATTCTCTATGCTCTCAACATGTATTTTCAAAGCTTTGGCGCGGTTTCTATTGTGAAAGTGAATGCTGCTTGGTTTCATGTTCGGGAACGAGGCGTTTTCGGGGGGATTTTCGGGATCCTGATTTCGCTGGGGGTCTATTTTGCCTTTGATGTGGGTCGAATGATTGTTGATGCGGCGCGAAGCAGCGTACCGGAGGGAGCGGTCGCCCCGATCTGGTGGGTTTTCTTTGTCCCTGCCATTTTGCTCATGATTTTCTTTGTGATCGATTACTTTATGGTTCGTGATACCCCGGCGGATGCAGGACAACGGGATTTTGATACGGCCGATGCCTCATCGGGTGAGGATAGTAAGCAACTACCGGTCTTTGAGGTTGCTAAAAAGATGGTGACCAATCCTGTGATTGTGACGATTGGCTGTATCGAATTCTGCAGTGGGTTTTTGCGGAATGCAATTATGCATTGGTATATCATTTTTGCGAAGCAAACTGGGATTATGGATACCTTTGTTCCCCAAAACTGGGGCATGTTGCTCTGCTGTGCAGGAATCATGGGTGGGGTTTTTGCGGGGGTTATTTCAGATCGGGTCTTCCAGTCACGGCGTGGCCCTGTCGCTGCGATCCTTTACGCCGGAATGGTACTTGGGGCTGCGGGTTTGGTTGGTGTTTTGACGAGCCCTTACGTGGGTGCACTCGTCATTTTTATGTCACTATGTATTATTGGGGTTCACGGGATGCTTTCGGGAACCGCCTCCATGGATTTTGGAGGGAAAAAGAATGTTGGTGTTGCGGTCGGTCTTATTGATGGTCTGGTGTATTTGGGTACCGCATTCCAATCGGTCCTTTACGGGAATATCTTACCAGAGGGTGATTTGGCAAAGGACCCAGCCAATTGGGGCTCTTGGCCCGTGGCCATGATTATTGTGTCTGTCGTGGGTTTGTTGTTTGCGACCAAGGTTTGGAATGCAAAACCACAGGGTAAGAAATCCGATCCAGGCACAGAAAAAAGTCAGGGTATGGCCACCAAGCCTGAACCGGTAGGTGCCTAGACAGGGTTCATAAGAAAAACTGGCATTGGAAAAGCCCGCTTGTGAATTTTTGTTCGCGAGCGGGCTTTTTTCGTTCTGATTCAGAAAGCCAGAAACTAGAATTCGTCGATTTCAAAATCCATCATTGCTTTCTTGGTGCCTTCTAATCTGCCGACGTAGGTATGAATCTCGGGCAAAACCTGCTGAAAGAAGAATCGAGCTGTTTTAACCTTGGTTCGGTAGAATTTACCTTCTTTGGTGAAGGCATATTCGAGCTGTAGTCCCCACATAAACGCAAGGGCTGCCATGGCGAAAAGATTGAGATAACTTGAGGCACATGCGCCCGCTTCTTCTGGATCTTCGCTTCCTCGAGCTGAAAGTTGCATTGTTGCAGCATTGAGTTTCTTAGAGGCATCCTTAATGGGCTCGAGGAATTCAGCCATGGCTTCGTTTTCTTTGTTGCGGCGGATAAATTCCGTCACGCGACCGTTGTATAACTGAAAAAGTCGCCCCATACCCATGGGAAGTTTTCGTCCTACTAGGTCGAGGGCCTGGATGTGGTTGGTCCCCTCGTAAATCATCGCGATTCTCAAATCACGAAGGTATTGTTCGATGGACCAGTCGGTTGTGTAACCTGAGCCACCGCATGCTTGCATGGCATCACTGGTGTTTAAGAATCCTTTTTCAGTACAATAACTTTTAACCACCGGGGTTAGGAGGGCGACAATATCATCTGCTTCTTGTCGCTTTTCTTCGGAGGGGTGTTTTTGAGCAATATCTAAGTGAATACCCACATAGTAAGCTAGGGCTCGCATGGCTTCTGTCGATGATTTTACCGTGAGGAGCATTCTTCGAACGTCGGGATGAACGAGGATGTTGTCGGCTGATGCGGTGGGATCTCGCTTGGTGGAATCCAAGGAACGACTTTGGCGCCTATCCCTCGCGAATGCTACCGCTGTTTGATAGGCGATTTCTCCTAGGGCAATACCTTCAAGGCCCACGCCAATCCGGGCGGTGTTCATCATGGTGAACATTGCGCGCATACCCTTGTGGGGCTCACCGATGAGGTATCCCACCGCGTTTTCGAGATTGATCACACAGGTAGGGGAACCGTGAATACCCATTTTGTGTTCGATGCCACCACAGTAGACAGGGTTTCGGCTCCCATCATCCATGATTTTAGGGACCGCGAAAACGCTAATTCCTTTGATTCCCTCAGGGGCGTCAGGCAGACGTGCCAGTACGAGGTGGACGATGTTTTCAGTCAAGTCGTGCTCGCCGAAAGTAATCCAAATTTTTGTGCCTGTGAGTCGGTAGTGTTCTCCTTCTGGAATTGCCTTTGTGGACATGAGTCCTAGATCGGTGCCACATTGGGGCTCGGTAAGGCACATGGTACCGGTCCATTGTCCGGTTATAAGTTTAGGCAAGAACCTATGTTGTTGTTCAGCAGTGCCGTGGTGAATTAAGCTCTCGACTAGCCCATTGGTTAGTCCTGGGGCCATGGAAAAGCTCTTATTGGTGGCGGTAACCATTTCATTGATGGCCATGCCGATGCACATGGGGGCGCCGCCTCCTTCATGGTCAGCGGAGTGTGCCATTCCGACCAATCCCGTTTCTACGAATTTGTCGAAGGCTTCTTTGAATCCCTCGGGGGTCTTAACCTCCTTGGTCTTTGGATCCCAAGTAACGCCCTGGTTATCCCCCACACGGTTGAGGGGTAAAAGTTCGTTGGTACAGAATTTTCCGCATTCTTCCATAAGTGCAGTGACAGTGTCCAAGTCGAAACTATCGTAACCGGGAAGTTCGGTTAGCTTATTGTAATTGAATGCTTCGAAGAGGAAGCGGATATCATCGGTGGGAGCCCTATATATTTGCATGGTTCAACCTTTTCTCATGTGGTGTGTATTGGCCACGCCCAGATAAAATGAAGCACGGTTCAGTTTATGTCCGGAAACTCAATTTAGCAAGACAAGAAAGCGAATCTGGGTTTGAGTGCCAAACACCTCCGTGAGGATCCGAGTTTTTCCTAATATCTTATTATTTTGTCTGCCCTAACTCCATATCAAGCAGGTACGAAGGTTTTCTTAGGACCAGATAATTATATCTTTATTTCTACAATCAAAATAGTCTCTTGTGTTGTTATGTGTCGTATTATTCAACAAATACTATGCCAACTGCCGAAGTTTATTCCAAAATAATGGGATCTTTGGTATCATAACCAAAGAAAGGACGCACGTGGAGGTGATATATACAAATTGATTCGTCGATAGGGGGTATATCTCCACGGATGATTCGGTCGAATTCAGGTTCGGGGGCCTTCGAGGAGCGCGTGAAACAGCGCATCGAAATTCGGGAGAAAGATGAACTCCAAGAAACACTTCGGAAGAAGGTGACTGAAGATTCTAGAAGGAGTGCCGCACCCGATTTACATATGCAGTTGATTAAGGAGAAGGCAGAAAAGGCGCCAGGGGTAGATTCCGACGCTTCCGGTGAGCGAAGGACTCGGGAGGCTGTTGGTTATGATGCCGCCGGTGAAGTTCGAAGTCCTTTGTCGCAGAGCTCCGGACAGTTAATCAACCTAGAAGTGTGAGTTTTATGGGTGGTTTTTTTGTATGCTCGGTTTTGTCTCCTACCCTATCATGACGACGACCGCTAGGGGAGCTGTATTCAGGCAGTGGTTTTCATTTTAAGTTTTCCGAGGCATGACTGTGGCGTTAACCCTCTTCTTTCGTTAGGTCAGCGGTTATGTCAAATCTTGAAAACAGATTGAATAAGCTTGGGCATTATCCAACCCCCTTAGAAAAATGGGATAAGTTAGGAAGCCGCCTTGGCTGTGAACTTTGGGCTAAACGCGATGACCTCATTGGTTTAGCCTTTGGTGGTAACAAGACCCGTAAACTCGAATATCTGACCCACGCAGCGGAGCAGGAGGGTGCCGACTGGTTGGTGACAACGGGGGCTCCCCAGTCGAATCATTGTCGTCAAACCGCGGCTGCGGCAGCCAAACTGGGATTTGGTTGCACCTTACTCTTAGGAGGCCCGGGTATACGAAGTGTGACTGGAAATCTCCTACTCGACTACATCATGGGTGCTGAAGTGGAGTGGACCACAAGTGACATGCATGCGCGTAATGAAATGTTGGGAAGTCTCCTAGAGCGTCTTAGGGAAAAGGGGCGCCGACCTTATTTGATACCCCTAGGTGGGAGCAATCATTGGGGGACTTTTGCTTTTGTAAAGGCGATGGAGGAGCTTAAAGACCAATTGGAGGCATTGGAAATCGAGCCGCCCGACGTTATTGTAACGGCCTCAAGTTCAGGCGGTACCCAGGCGGGATTGGCATTGGGGACGGCAAAGCTAGGTTGGTCGACCCAAGTCCTGGGAGTCTCTGTTGATATGGATGAAATGTCTCTGCGGACTGTGGTCACTCAGTGTATGTTGAATGCCACGAAATATTTTTCTGACCTAAGTGACGTGACGTTGCCCGACCTTTGGATCGATGATTGCATGGCAGAATTTGAGTATGCAGCCTTTACGGATGATGAACGTGCTCTCTTGGTTGAAGTGGCCAGAGCCCAGGGAGTGTTGTTGGACCCGGTTTAT